>JBBRPL010000028.1:0-79164 GCA_038228205.1 Chthoniobacterales bacterium | reverse complement strand
GATCGTCGTCGTCACCCCCGTCAGGCCAGTGCCGATGGTCGCCAGACGCAGGGTGCCACCGTTGACGGTCGCAAAACCGGTATCCGCGGAGACGGCGTTCAACACCATCACTCCCGCGCCGGTCTTGATGAAGCTGCTGGTGGCGCCGCCGGTGAGTGAACCGGTGAGGTTCAACTGCGAGTAGGTGCTGCCGCCGCCGGCCACGTTGATGACCGATTCGGTCGTTCCAGGCGTGACGTTCGTGCCGTTGATCGTCGCGGTGGTGAAACTCAGCCCCGCGCCATCATTGTTCGCCGATTGAACGGTCAGCGTATTGGAGCCAATGGTCAGCGTCCCCAGCGAGTGGATGACCGCCGGAGCCGCCGTCGGCTGCTGGTTGCCGGCCGCGCCCGTGATGCCGGTAAGAATGTCGGCCGTGATCGTGGTGTTGCCGCCCACCGTCACATTGCGCGCGTAGGCCGTGGTGGCGTTGGTCGAGGCCAGCAACTCCAGCGTGCCGCCATTGAGTTGCATCGCGGCCGTGCCAAGACTGCTCACGCCCGTGGCCCGGATCGTGCCGTTCGTCAGGGTAAACGTGCCGGAGTTGACATTGACCACCGTGGGCAGCACCAGCATGCCGGCGCCGGTCTTGTTGAGACCGAAGGTGCTGCCGGCCATGACGCCACTCAATTGCAGCGCCAGTCCCGAGCCCACGTCGAACGTGGGAGTCGCCGTGAACGTCGGGATCCCGGCGAAGTTCAGCCAGTAGCCATTGCCGCCGGTAACGCTCAAAGTCTGCGCTCCCATCGTCAGCGCGCCGAGGGAGAGGACGTTGTTGGCCGGGGCGGCTGTGCCGGAGTTATTGTCGACATTGATCGTGGCATTGCTGCTCACGGTCACGTTGTTGGCGAAGGACTGGGTGGTATTCGCTCGCAGGTCGAGCGTGACGCTCGTGCCCGTGTTGTTCAGCGTGATGGCGCCAGTGCCCAGAGCGCCCACCAGGTCGTTCGCGCGCAGGGTGCCATTATTGATGAGGATCGCTCCCGCGCCCGTGTTCGGGCCGTTCAAGGTCAGCGTGCCGGTGCCGACCTTGGTCAGGCCGGTCGTGTTGGTGAGCAAGCCGGAGAAAGTCGTGTTATTGCTATCGCCGACCGTCAAAATACCCGTGCTGATGGTGACGAGACCCGCACCCGACAACGAGGCGATTTGCTGCGCCGCGCCCACGGTGAACAGGGCGTTATTATTCACGGTCACCGCCGCGGCGGCGCCGAGGGCCGTGGCGTTGGAGGAGGTCACGGAACCGCGGTTGATGGTCAGCGTCGTCCCAGTGCCCAGGCTGGTGGCGGCGGTATTGAAGGTGACATTGCCGCCACCTTCCTTGGTGATCGTCCGGGCGCTGCCGCCGTCCGCCATTGCGCCGAGGGTCAGCGTCTCCAGCCCGGTCCCGTTGTTCACGACCGTGATGGTGGCGTTCCCCGCCAGCGTGACGGCGCCGTTGAAAATCTCGCCGGCGGCCGCGTTGGTCCCCACGATCGGACCCGGGGCCAGCGTCAGCGACGTGTTCGCCGTATTAAAGGTCAGATTCCTCAGCGTCATCGCCGTGGCCGAATCCGTCACAATCGTATTCGCCGGCTGATCGAGCCGCACATCCTGCGGCAGAACGCCCGCCACGCCGCCGAGGCTCAGGATGCCGCCATTGAGAATGATGATACCGGCCGAGGTGCCCAGGGGGTTGACCGTGGTGGCGCCGATGAGGCGCAGGGTCCCCTGATCGATGCTGGTGTTGCCGGTTCGGGTCGCGGCGAGGCCGTTGAAGATGGCGATGCCGGTGCCGGTCTTCGTCAGCAGATATCCGCCGGCTCCGCTCTCGCCGATCGCTGCCGTGGTGAAGCTGATCTGGCCCGTGCCGCCGATCGTCAAAGCCCCCGTGAGGGTCACGATTCCGGATACCGTGGAGACACCCGACCCGCTATTGATGAGGGCGCCGGTCGAACCGATGCCCGAGCCGACGAGCGAAAGCGGATCGGAGGTGCTAAAACCACCCAGGTCGAGGACCGCCCCGCTGGTCAGTACGGTGGCGCCCGCGGCCGTCCCCAGGGCGTTGGCGCTGCCGAGCTTGAGGGTGCCGGCGGTGATGTTCGTCAGCCCGGTGTAGGTATTGTTGCCTCCGAGGGTGAAGGTGCCGCTGCCCTGCTTGGTGAGGATGGCGCCCGCGCCGGCCAATTGGCCGAGCACCGTGATGGAAGCGGTGCCGAAGGAGAAGTTCGTGCTGTCACCGACGGTCAGCGTATTGGCGCTCGCGAGAGTGACCGTCCCGAAACCCGACAAGGTCCCGATCGTCTGATCGGTGCCGGTCAGCGTGAGCGTGCCAGTCGGGCCGAGGATGACGTTGGCCGACGACGAGAAGATGCCCGAAGCGGTGGCCGTGAGCGTCGCCGGCGCGGTGCTGCCGATGAGGCCGATCGTGACGGTCGTCGAGGCGCCCAGGCTGCCCGCGACGTTCGCATTGAGGGTGCCGGCGGCGACCGTCGTCGGTCCGGTGAAACCGTTCGCGACACCCGACAGCGTCACCGTCCCAGCGCCGGTGTTGTTGATCGTGAGGCCGCCAGCCCCGTTGATGCCGCCCGAGAAGGTCTGCCCCGCCGCGCCAGTGTTGCTCAGCGTGAGTGTGGAACCGCTGTTGGTGATGGTGACGGCTCCGCCGACCACGACCGCACCCGTCGCCGAATTGTTCACCCACGTCTGCGTCGCGCTCAGCGTGAGAGGGGCATTGAGGTTCGTGTTCGTTGTCGCCGCCGCATCGATCGTGACACCGCCGCTTCCGACGGTCACCGTGTTTGCGCCGCTCACCGTGAACCCGCCGGTGTTGAAGTAGAGTCCTCCCGCCGCGACACCGCCGGCACCCACGGTGACGGTCCCTGCCGTCCCAGCGAACACCGCGGTGTCGAGGGATCCATTGTTCCACTGCTGCAGCGACGCGCTCGGCGGAGACCACCAATTCGAAGTCGTGCTCGCGTCCCACGTCCCGCTTCCACCCAAACCATTCCCCGCCGTCGTATCCCCCGCGGCATTCGCATCCCCCCCATCCCAATAAAGCGTCGAGGCGGAGCGAACCGCGATCGTCAGGGCCGTGGAGAGAACCAACCACGACGAAAGACGTTTGATAAACTGCGGGGTAAATCGCGGCCCTTTGCGTTTCTTAGCGGCAAGTTTCGGCATAAGCGTGGCGGGATTGGAGGAGGAGCGGCGCGGGGGGAGTGCGAAAGGGGAAAAAGCTGGTGGTACTACTGGCACCGAACTTCGGTGCTCATCAGCCCATGGTCAAAATAATTTTACTGCTATTTCGACCCCTCATTTCGGGTCTCATTTTGTAGCGGAAAACGCGATCCCTCCTTTACTCTGTTTCTACGGGTCGCGACGCCTGTGTGGATGCATGCAGTTTTCGGACCCACGGCGTAACCTCCGAAATTGGCAAATATTTTCCCGACTCCCACCTTCTCGCCAGCTCCATTATCTGCCGCATGAACCTGCGCCTCGCCCTTGTCGTTTTTTCCTGCCTTCTCCGCGTCGTCACCAGCCTTGTTTTGGTGCGTCCGAGCCGTCCGCCCGGCACAGTCTCGCGGTGCACTCGCCCCGCCATCGGCCTGTCACTCGACACCCCTCAAGGAAGATCGCTGGCAGCGTGATCATGACAGTTTTGTCAAAAACAACCAACCGAACTTGGCGCGGATTCGACCACTTTCGGGTCGGCGAATTGCAGGCGCATTACCGCGGCGGCGCGCTGGCCAAAACCGCGGCCGGAAAAAGGCGCGCCATGCACCTCTGCGGCGGGAAGACGGACAACAACGCCACGATCATTAAAGCCTTTCAGGAGAAGGTCTTGCGTCCGCTCATCGACAGCCGCGCAAGCGAGGCCGTGCAGGAGGATTGGGTCGACGATTGGAAGCCCGAAAACGCCAGGAAAATCGCCAACCCCGGGACCAACGCCGCGGGTCCCAATTTCGACAGCATCCTTGCCTCCAATGACAGCACGGCGGGCGGTCACGCCGAAGCCACGCTCGAGCGCCTGCCCGCGGCGCCCGCGGACTGGGCCGGCGCCTACTTTTTCGTCGCTTTCTCGACGATGACGCCGCTCTTCCCATCCAGCGCCACGATGATGTCGTAATACGATTCCACCGTGTAAATGCCCTTCACCGCCTGCACATCGTAATTCATGCTGAAATCGATGAGCAGCCGCCTGGAGCCGAGCCAGCGTTTCGGGGCATTGTCCGAGGCGTTGAAATGGGTCTGCTGCTCGCCCTTTTTGACCCCCGGTGAGTAAGCGTGAAAATCGGGTGACTGCAAAGCAACAAAAGTGTCACCCTTCCGCGCATAAATGGTGAATTCACCGACTCGCCGGGACGCAAAATGATAGGCAAAATGCTGCGAATCCGGCGCCCACAGCACCGCGAGGGAGCGGTCGGAATCCTCGTCGTAGAGATCCTGCAGAACGCGTTGCGAGGGCAGCGCCAGCAGTTTCATTCCCCGGACGCGTCCGTCATGCGCGAGATTCTTCTCGGCGTAGGTGTAGAGCACGCCGAATTTGCCGCCCGGCGATTTGTCGCGCAGGACAGTATTGGGTCCCGGCTGCGCCTGGATCGCTCGCGCGCCGAGGTCTTCCGCCCGCAGGCGTGTCGCAAGAAAGAGTCCCTCATCCACGATCGATTCGCCGAAGCGCGTCCAGCGTTGCGCGACATGCACCCGCGCCAGGGTGTCACGATTTTTCAACCACCTCCTCTGCTCCTGGCGCAGCGAATCAGCATCCTTCGCCGGGGTCCGCTCCATCAGGGCGGTGTAGGCCACTTTCAGTTGGTGATCTTCTTCGGCGGACACGGTCAAGGGCAGCGCGGTGCCGGTTTGATCGAGGTCGGCCGCCCGCAACGGGAGGTGGGCGTCGCTGATCGAGCCATCGCCCGTCGTCCAGTTCGGGCGCAGCTCGGCATTCGTGAGGCCCAGATCCCGATCCACTTCGAAGGCGAGCGTCTGCGTATTGAAATAGCCGAACCATCGGTAGAAGGCCTCCTTCCCGTCCTTGTCGATCAGCGTCCCGTTGCGTGCGCGCAGTTCCACGAGCAGACGCCCGGAATCCCGGCTCCACGCCACAAACTCCATCGTCCGGTTGCGCAAGCCCGCCGCGTCCGGCGGCCCGACACTTTCCTCCGCTATGTTCTCCAGTGCGCAAAATTTTTGCCACGCCAGTTCGTCGGATCGGATCGACGTCGCCAGTTCCCACGTCGCCATCGCACCGTCCGCCGCATCTTTGCGCCGGTAAATCGCGCCGAGGCGCGTGAGTTCACCCGTTGCGGAATCCTCGTGCACGATTTGATTGACAAAAAGCCACCGCTCATCCGGCGAAAAGAAGGACAGCGGCAGACCCGGAATCTCATCGCTGCCCAGCTCGCGCGCCTTTCCCGCTGCGTCGTCCGCGAGCGCGCGCACGGGCGGCAACGTGCCCACGCGCTTGTCCCCGAGCGCCATACGGAGCGGACCGCCTGCCACCTCGCGCTGCACCGTCCAGCAATTTTCCTGATGGGACGACCGCGCCAGGACCAGCGGCGCTTTCGGCGGCGGCGGAAACGATCGCACCTCGCCCGGCGGCTGCGACCTTTCCAGCCAGGCCGGGATCTTGCGCGGCTCCTTGAGCAGATCGATCTGCTTCTCGATCTCATTCTCCCGGAGCAGCACGAGCCGCCACCCGTCGCGCTCCCAACCCTGGTTCCCGAGGTGTGCCTGCTCGATGGCGAACGAGGCGCCGTCCGGCGCCCAGCGATAGCTCCACGATACTTTCGCCTTCGGCGGAAACGCGAAACCCGGGCCTTCCAGCACACCGACGATTCGGCGCGTGGCGGTCTCCACGAGAAAGTTCCGCCCCGCCATCGCGCCGCCGAATCGCGGCACGATCACCCCGTAGAAGCCCTTCGGCGAAATCGACCGCTCATCCAGATAATAGCCGAGCGCGAACGCGTCCGTCCCCTGCGCCAGCAAGATTTCACTGAAGTTCGCATTCGCCTCCGGCCAGCCCCAACGAAAATCCGGCATCCAGGTGGCCTGCGCCCCCGCCTTCGACTCCGGCACGCCGGCGGTCTTATCGATGGCCGCCAATTCACGATCCTGCGCCCGCCCGGCCCCGCCCACCAGGAACAGAATCGCGCACCACGAAACCCACCGGCGAACGCGCATCCCTATTGCGGCTTGGCCGTCGTCGACGGCGAACCCGAAACCTCGCCGGCGCCGACTCCCCCCGCAGCCTTCGCGCCCGCCTTGCGCTTCGCCTCGGCGAGCAGTGCATTCCATTGCCCCGCGTCCTTGTAGCCGCCGCTGCTCGCGAGCAGCTTGCCGTGTGCGTCCGTGACGACGACGAACGGCAGCGTGTTGCCGAAACTTTCCTTCCCGTACTTCTTCATGAATTCGGCATGGGTCTTCTCGTCGTCGACGTTCAAGTCGCCCATCACATAGTCGGCGGTCGTCACCGCAATCCTGGCGTCCTTGATCATCGCCTTGGTCCCATTGCAAATGGAGCACGTCGGCCGGCCCATGAGGATGAACGCCAGCTTCTGCTCCTTCGCCGCCGCGCTCAGCGTCTTGCGGAGATCGGTTTCCGGCTTGGGCGCTTCAGCCAGCGCGTGGGAGGCAAGGACGATCGTAAGAGTGAGGAGCAGGAGGCAGGCTTTCATCGCGATAGGGGTGATTGGGGTTCAAGCGATTGAGGCGCTTTCCACCCGCCAAGTCGAGACTGGAAATCGCTCGGCAACGGCGTCAAACGCGAATGGGGTTCGGGTCCCGGCAAGAATCAACCCTCACAAAAATGAGATGCGGGATTGCCATTCCCATCTCAGGGTGCCTGCACCGTCAAATCGATCCGCCCATGAGATCGAGCCGAAATCCCAACCCCACGCTCCCCCGCGAGCAGTCGAGCAAAGATTTTCACTGCAAACTTCGTAAATGCCCGGACAGTGCCGGACTATGAAAAGCGTCCTGGCCGTCTTCGGCATCCTCGTGGTCATCTTGGTCTTCCTCCTCATCGGTGGCTGTGGCAGTTACAACAAGCTCAATGGGCTCAAGCAGACGACCGACAAGAGCTGGGCGGACGTCCAAAATGTTTACCAACGGCGCGCCGATCTCGTCCCCAATCTCGTCAAGACGGTCGAAGGTGCGGCGAATTTCGAAAAGTCGACGCTGACCGAAGTGATCCAGGCGCGTCAGCAAGTGACGAAGGTTCAGATCGACCCCAACAGCGCGCCGAACGATCCCGAAGTGCTCAAGCGCTTCCAGCAGACGCAGGATCAGCTTTCCTCCTCGCTCTCCCGGTTGCTCGTCGTCAGCGAACAATACCCCGCGCTCACCGCCACCACCGGGTTCCGGGATCTGCAAGCGCAACTCGAAGGCACCGAAAACCGGATCACCGTCGAACGCGGGAAGTTCAACGACGCGGTGCGGGCCTACGATACAGCCGTCACATCGATGCCCGCGCGGCTCTACGCGGGCGCTTTTGGATTTCAGACCAAACCGTATTTCACCGCCCGGGAGGGCAGCGACGTCGCACCCACGGTGAACTTCGATTTCGGAAACAAACCCGCGCCGGGGCCGGAGCGCTGATCGAGTGCGTCGATTCCTCGCCATTGGCGGACTCTGGCTCGCGCTCGCGTGCCTGGGATTCGCGGAGAAGCTGCCGCCAAAGCCAGCGGGTTACTTCAACGATCCTGCCGGCGTGGTGCCGGCGGCGACAGCGGCCAGCCTCGATGAGAAATTGCGGCAATTCGAGCGCGAGACGTCGAACCAGATCGTCGTGGCCGTGTTTCCGAAAATGGAAACGGAATCATCGATCCAGGACTTCACCTATCGCATCGCGGAGTCGTGGGGGGTCGGGCAAAAAGATCGCCGCAATGGGGCGGTGCTCTTTGTCTTCGTCGCCGATCACAAGATGTTCATCCAGGTCGGCTATGGGTTGGAGGGGGCCCTCCCGGACGCCATCTGCAAGCGGATCGTCGCCGATGAAATAGCGCCGGCGTTCAAGGCCGGGCACTATGACGCGGGGCTGACGGCGGGCGTCGACGCGATGATCAAGGCCACCCGCGGCGAATATACGGGGAATGGGAAGACCGCCGGGGACCGCAGAGGCTCGTCGGGCGGAACGGGTTGGTTTTTCCTCAGCTTCCTGGTGGTGATGATCCTCTTCCAAATCATCGGGCGCAGCCTCCGGGGCACGGTGTATCGTAGTTCCGGCCGCGGCTTCGCCCGCGGGATGCTGTGGGGCATCCTCAGCAGCATGGCAAATTCCGGAGGCGGAGGATCCTATCGCGGCGGCGGCGGCGGGGGTGGCGGAGGATTCAGCGGCGGCGGCGGGAGCTTCGGGGGAGGAGGCGCCGGAGGCGGCTGGTAGCCATGCACTCGGATGAATTCATAGCCCGGCTCGACGAAACGAAGATCGTCGCGGAAATCGCCCTGGCGGAGAAATCCACCTCCGGCGAAATCCGCGTTTTCATCTCGCGTCGCCAGGTGGACGAGGTCGTGCCGCGGGCGCAGCGGCGCTTCGAAAAACTCGGGATGACGCGCACCGCACAGCGCAACGGGGTGCTGCTCTACTTCGCCCCGCGCTCCCGCAAGTTCGCCGTCGTCGGCGATCTCGGGATCCATGAAAAATGCGGGCCTGCCTTCTGGGAGGAAGTGAGCGCGGAAGTCCGGGCGCACCTTCGAACGGAGCGTTTCACCGAGGCGATCATTCACGGCGTGCGCACAGTGGGCGCAGTCCTCGCGCGCCACTTTCCCCGGCAGCCCGGCGATCGCGACGAACTGTCGAACGAAATTGCCCGCGATTGATCGCGGGCCTTCGAAACGAAGGCGATGAGCTTGCACGAGGAAAACCCTGTCCACGTCCCAAAGGAAGCCGGTGAGATCTCGACCAAGGCCGCGACTGCGACCGTGGGCTGGCGGAAAATGTTCGCCGCGTTCCGGCATCGGAACTACCGCCTCTTTTTCATCGGACAACTGATCTCGCTCATCGGCAACTGGATCAACAGCACGGCGGAAGGCTGGCTGGTCTATCAAATCACCGGCTCAACTGCGCTCCTCGGGGTCGTGGCCGCGGCCTCCACCGGCCCGATGCTCTTCCTTTCCACCTGGGGCGGATCGATCGCCGACCGTTACCCCAAGCGCTCGGTGCTCGTGGTCACGCAAGTCGTCTCCATGATGCTCTCGTTCCTCCTCGCCTTCCTCGTGTGGAGCGGCCACGTGCAGCCGTGGCAGATCATCGCTGTGGCCGCCCTTGGCGGGGTGGTGATGGCCTTCGATATGCCGGCCCGGCAGTCGTTCGTCATCGAGATCACCAGCCGCGAAGATCTCAAGAACGCGATCGCGCTCAACAGTTCGATGATCAACGGCGCTCGCATCATCGGGCCCTCTTTCGCCGGCGTGATCATGGCCCGGTCCGGCGTCGCGGCGTGCTACCTCATCGACGGGCTGAGTTTCCTCGCCGTGCTCGCTGGACTCCTTGCGATGCGCCTGCCCAGGCACGTCCGCAAGACCCACCCCGGTTCCGGTTGGGACCACGCGCTCGGCGGCTTTGCCTATGTGTGGAATCATCCGCGGGTCTTCACGATCCTGTCGCTTTTTGCCGTGGTCGGCATCTTCGGCTGGTCCTATTCCGTGCTCATGCCGGCCTTTGCCCGCGACGTCCTCGGGTTGGGCGAATCGGCCTACGGGGCACTGCTCGCGGCCAGCGGCGCCGGCGCGCTCTGCGGGGCCTTGAGCGTGACGGCGATCTCCGAACGATTCACGCCTCGCATGCTGGCCCTCGGGGGCATCTGGATTTTTTCGGTCATGCTCAGCCTCTTCGCCGTGAACCGGAATTTTCACGTGGCGCTTCCCCTCCTCGCCGGAGCAGGTTTCGGCTTGATGCTTTTCCTGTCCACTTCCAACTCCGCCCTCCAGACGAGCGTCCCGGACGAGATGCGCGGGCGGGTGATGGGCATCTGGGCGCTCATTTTCGGAGGGATGATGCCGTTCGGCAGCCTCGAGGCCGGCGTTCTCGCCCGCGTCGTCGGCGTCCCACTGACGATGATCATCGGCGCGATCGTGTGCGCCCTCGCCGCGGGCGTGACCCTGGTGGTCATCCGGCGGCGCGAACGAACGCTGGCGCAGGCGGCGCCCGGCGCGTAACGCGGCCCGCCGGGAGGTCTTCGATTCGGCTTTCCACGGCAATCCGCTCTGTTTAAACAACCCGTCCTGACATGATCCGCTGAGGACACGGTCAGCCCCCCTGAATGCACTCCCAGAGCCCCACACGGCATGGCCTGAAGGCCTGGCGGCCCGCCGCTTCGCTGGCGGTCCTTTGCGCTGCTCTCGTGGGACTGGGCTTGCTCTTCACCACTCCCAACCCAGCGGCCGGCATCGAGCGCTACGAGGAGAAGGCCGGCTCGCTCCCGACTTCATCGGAACTCGAGCGATGGCTGGCTTTGGCGAAGGAAGTCGAGCACGGCCTGCATAAAGGTGAACCGCATCTTTCCCTGGAGATGAAGAAGGCGCACGTTTATCCAAAGGTGTTGAAGCACGGGGAGGTGGTCGGCCGCTTTCGCCCGGAATCTGCCGGGACGAGCGTGCGGGCCGAGATTACCAGTTTTAACATCGCCCGGGGCTTGGGCTGCGGCGAACTTTTCCAACCCGCGGTGGAGATCGAACTGCGCGGGAAAGGCCTGACGACCTTCCACCGGATGCTCGAAACCGCGACCTTTCCCGAATACAAGGAGGACGAACGCAGGGAAATATTGCAGGCGATCGACGATAATCCGGAAGGGCTGAGCGGAGCCTACAAACCCATCCCGCCGGTCAATGCGATGAAATACCGCGGCGCGGAGCGCCCCGATGACCCGCCCAATGGCGCCCTGGACACGGGCGACATCATCGCCAGGCACCTGCGGCACGATGCGCCGCAACCCGGTCGCGAGCCCGTGGCGCTGCCGCATACCGGCCTCCGCGCCTCACCCGCGCGTCTCGCGCGGGATCTTTCGGACATCCT
The DNA here is from genome assembly GCA_038228205.1 of Chthoniobacterales bacterium. GTDB lineage: Bacteria > Verrucomicrobiota > Verrucomicrobiia > Chthoniobacterales > Chthoniobacteraceae > Chthoniobacter. The sequence goes on along the minus strand of JBBRPL010000028.1, from coordinate 68,135 downwards.
GCTCGTGGACGCGCTCGCGGGGCAGTGGGACCGCTTCAGCGGCAACAATCTCCACATCGTGCCCACGGCCGACGGCGCGCGATTGATGGCGATCGACAACGGCGGCGCCGACCCGATCAATGACCAGGGCTACCTGGACAAGTTCTGCCAGTGGGTGACGCGATTCGATGAGCCCGTGGTGCAACATCTGTGGGCGCTCGATGCCTTTCTGAAAAAGCGCGGCCGCTTCCGCGGATTCACCGACGAGCGGGCGCTCGAGACCGCGCTCGGTTTCGACGACGCGCAGGAATGGAAGGCGTTCAAGGAACGCGTCCATCGCGTGGCGGCGCATACCCGGGCGGTCAAGGGCGGGGTGTTATTCGAGAAGTAACTCCCGCGGGAGGGCCGGCGCTCCCCTCACCGCCGGCACAGGCAAGGGCGGAGGCAGCCCGGGGAACGGCGACGCCCGTCTACCTCTCGCTAACTTCAACTTCTTCATCCGTTGCCGGCATCACGGTATCGCCGTGGCACCATCCCAGAGGGATGAAAGCACCACGCCTCCATCACTCCATCACTCCATCGCCCTGCCGCACCTCGCCTCATCGCCTAAAAAATATCCCTCCCCGAACCTCCTCCCCTTGCCGTTGATTACGATGCGCGGTAAACTCCGCGCTCTGCCGGAATACCTGCCGATTTTCGCGAAGGTCTGCTCAAGACCAGAGATTTCCGGACGCTCGCCGCCCATACCAGCCGTTACGGTTTCGCCACACGGCGCATTGGCCGGCGCCACGGCAGCGTCCTCGGCGCGGCTCCAAAGCGCATCCAATTTTTCCCATGCATCACATCACCTTTCTCCATGACCTCGCCATCGTGATGATCGTCGCCGCGATCGTCACCGTGCTCTTCCGGCAGTTCAAGCAGCCAGTCGTGCTTGGCTACATCCTTGCCGGGGTGATCATCGGGCCGCACACGCCGCCTTATCAACTCATCGACGATGAGGACACCATCAAGACGCTGTCGGAGCTGGGTGTCATCTTCCTCATGTTTTCGCTCGGGCTCGAATTCAGCCTGCGCAAACTGCGCGCCGTGGGCGCCACGGCTTTCATCGCCGCGACCCTGGAGATCTTCCTCATGGTCTGGGTCGGATACGAACTGGGCCGCCTTTTCGGCTGGAAGCAGATGGACTGCATCTTTCTCGGCGCGATCCTCTCCATCTCGTCCACGACGATCATCATCAAGGCGCTCGAGGAACTCGGGAAGACGAAGGAGAAATTCGCGGGCCTGATCTTCGGAATCCTCGTCGTGGAGGACATTCTCGCCATCATCATGATCGCGCTGCTCTCGGGTTTTGCGACCACGGGCTCGCTGGCCGTGCAGGATATCTGGCGCACCGTCCTCCAGCTCAGCGCCTTTCTCGGCGTGCTCCTGGTCGGCGGCCTGATCGCGGTTCCGCGATTGCTCAACTATGTGGCCGGGTTCAAGAGCAACGAGATGCTGCTCGTGACCGTAGTCGGGCTGTGTTTCGGCGTATCGCTGCTCGCGGTGAAGCTGGGTTACAGCGTGGCCCTCGGCGCGTTTCTCATCGGCGCCATCGTCGCGGAAGCGCGGCAGATCGCGAAGATCGAAGCCCTCACGCACCCGGTGCGCGACCTTTTCAGCGCGGTCTTCTTTGTCTCGATCGGACTGCTCATCGATCCGCGGGTGCTCGTCCAATACGCCGGCCCGATCCTGGTCATCACCGCGGCCGTCGTCCTCGGCAAGGTGCTCACCTGCGCGCTGGGCACCTTCATCGCGGGGCACAACCAGCGCACTTCGCTGCGTGTCGGCATGGGCCTGGCGCAGATCGGCGAGTTTTCGTTCATTATCGCGGCGCTCGGGCTCTCGCTGAATGTGACCAGCGGCTTCCTCTACCCCATCGCGGTCGCCGTGTCCGCGCTCACCACCCTTTGCACGCCCTACCTGCTCCGGGCGTCCGACACCGTGGTCGCCGCGTTCGACCGCGCCGCGCCGCGCCCGCTGACCAGCGCGCTCGAATCCTACACGCGCTGGGTCGGCCAGGCCGCGGGCCGGCGTCAGCGGGGTTTCGCGAGCAGCCTGCTGCGCAAGTGGGCCTGGCAGATCGCGCTGAACTTGCTCCTCATTTCCGGCGTCTTCATCACCGTGGCCGCGTTGCGCGGGCGCATTTACGCGTGGTGGCCGGCGGTGCCGGGCGGTTTTGAAGGATTGAAGGCCCTGCTCTGGCTCGGGGCGATGCTCATCAGCCTTCCCCTCTTCATCGCCGCCGTGCGCAAGCTCCAGGCCACGGGCATGCTCATCAGCGAAATCAGCGTCAGCCGGGCCGCCGGCGGCGCCCATACGGACGCCTATCGCACGATCATCAGCACGACCATCCTCATCGCCGGCTGTTTCGGCCTGATGCCTTTTGTCCTCATGCTCAGTTCGACCATCCTTCCGTCGTGGAATGTGCTCCTCGCTCTCGCCCTGCTTGTGGCCATGGTGGTCGTGGTCCTCCGGCGCACCTTCATCCGCCTCTACTCGCGCGCCCAAGCCGCGCTGCACGAGACTCTCACCGAAGCCCCAGCTCCCCACCCGGAAGCCGCCCCTGCCCTCCCGGCCCTGATGCGCGAAGCAAAGCTAAACCTCATCACCATCTCAGCAGTCTCGCCCGGCGCGGGCAAGCTCATCGGCGAACTCGGCCTGCGCACCACCACCGGCGCGAGCATTGTCGGTATCGAACGCGAGGGCGAAAATATCGTGAACCCGGGTCCCGACGAGGAACTCCGCGCCGACGATCGCGTGCTGCTGATCGGCACCCAGGCCCAACTCGACGCCGCGCAAAACGTTTTCAGCGCCAATCCAACCGTGGGCGAAGCGGTCACGTGATCGGCGAATGAAATCACGAATCCTAAAAACGGAGACGGGAGTAACCGCGGATTCAGGCTAATCGGTCGCTGAGCCCTTCAACCACTCGATGATTTTTGGCCGCACCGCCACGAGTCCTTTGTAATCCGCGGCATCGTTCGCCATGGATTCCAGCGCCTGGCGGAGAGCTGTCCTGGCAAATTCATCGGTGAGCAGTTCGCGAAATGGAACGTGCGTGAGGCGGATGCCAAAAAGCACGCCACCCGTCTGCGGCAGCTTGAAGAGAAGCTGATGCTCGACGCGAATCCACACGTCATCGGGCGTCGCTGCGGCATCGAGGCGCGACCGATGAAGAGATGGATGACGATTCCGCTCTGGCGTGCGAACGAGGCCCCAATTGTCACGCTCCCACGCCGCGCCGGGCGCGAGCTTGCGCAACGCCGTCGCGATCCTCGTGGCAAGTTCGGGATTGAGCCGCGGCACCGGCCCATGCGTTTCGGCCAGCGTGCGGCCCAGCTTTTCGCGCAGGGACCAGCTCGTCGGAAAGCAGACCACGCCGCCTTCCACCACCGGCCCTCGGTCATCGAGAGAGAGCAACACGAAATCCGGCTCCCATGCGCAGCCCAAAGCGGCGAGCGAATCATCCGCGGGCAACGCGCCCCAGGTTCGCGCCAGCCCCGCAGCCTCCGCCAGCAGCGGCCCGCCCGCCGGAGTGAGCAGCGCATATTCCTCCGGCGCCACCACCAACCAGTGCGCCCGCTCGGCGAGCAGCGATGCCTGTTCCGCCGTCGCGGCGAAGAACGAACACGCCTCCCCCGGGCCCAGCCCGAGATGCCAGCGAAAATCGCCGGGCGGAAAAAGTCGCGACCAATCAGTGGACATGCCGCGGACGGCGGCTTCTAAAGCGCCGCGAGGATGGCGTTGAACGTCGCGCTCGGGCGAAGGGCGGCCGAGGCCCTGGCCTCGTCCGGCAGGTAGTACCCGCCGATGTCCACCGGCTGGCCTTGCACGCCATTCAATTCCTCGACGATCTTCGCCTCATTCGCGGCGAGTTGTTCGGCGATCGGCGTGAAGATCTTCTTGAGCTCCGCGTCGCCGCTCTGCGCGGCGAGTTCCTGCGCCCAATAAAGCGCGAGGTAGAAATGCGAACCGCGGTTGTCGATCATGCCGAGCTTGCGGCCGGGAGACTTGTCGTTCTCGAGGAACTTGCCGGTCGCGGCGTCCAATGTATCGGCCAGCACCTTCGCTTTCGCGATCTTGAACGTCTCGCTGATGTGCTCGAAGGACGGAGCGAGCGCGAAGAACTCCCCGAGCGAATCCCATCGCAGGTAATTCTCCTCGAGGAACTGCTGGACGTGTTTCGGCGCGGAGCCGCCGGCGCCGGTTTCGAAGAGGCCGCCGCCGTTCATCAGCGGGACGATGGAGAGCATCTTCGCGCTCGTCCCGACTTCGAGGATCGGGAACAGGTCGGTGAGATAGTCGCGCAGCACATTGCCGGTGACGGAGATGGTGTCGAGTCCCTGGACGATGCGCTCGAGCGCCATGGTGCACGCGACGGCCGGCGGGAGGATGCGGATGTCGAGCCCGGTGGTGTCGTGATCGGCGAGGTATTTGTTCACCTTGGCGATGATCTGCGCGTCGTGCGCGCGCTTCTCATCGAGCCAGAAAATCGCCGGCACCCCCGTGGCGCGCGCCCGCTTCACCGCGAGCTTCACCCAGTCCTGCACCGGCGCGTCCTTGGTCTGGCAGGCCCGCCAGATGTCACCGGCCTCGACGCCATGCTCCAGGAGCACGCGGCCGCTCGCATCGGTCACCCGCACGGTGCCATTGGCCGGGATTTCGAAGGTCTTGTTGTGCGAGCCGTATTCCTCGGCGGCCTGCGCCATGAGGCCGACATTGGGCACGCTGCCCATGGTCTTGGGATCGAGCGCACCCTGCCGTTTGCAGAAATCGAGCACGGATTGATAGACGCCCGCGTAGCAACTGTCCGGGATGACTGCGAGGGTGTCCTGCATCTGGCCCGCGGTGTCGTACATCTTGCCGCCGGCGCGGATCATCGCGGGCATGGAGGCATCGACGATCACGTCGGAGGGCACGTGAAGATTGGTGATGCCTTTGTCCGAATTCACCATCGCGATGGCGGGTCCGGCGGCGTAAGTGGCCTGGATGTCCGCTTCGATCGCCGCCTTCTTTTCCGCGGGCAATTGGTCGAGCTTGGCGACGAGATCCCCGAAGCCGTTCTTGAAATCGACGCCGAGTTCCTTGAACACGCCCGCGTGTTTGGTGACGAGACTCCGGAAGAAGACCTCGACCGCATGGCCGAAAATGATCGGGTCGGAGACCTTCATCATTGTGGCTTTCAGGTGGATCGAAAAGAGGACGCCGTCCGCCTTGGCCTTGGCAATCTGGCCGACGAGAAAGCTGACGAGCGCCTTCTTGCTGAGGAAGGTTCCATCGAGGATTTCACCCGCTTTCAGCGGCGTCTTTTCCTTGAGGACTTTGGCCGTGCCGTCCGCGCCGATGAACTCGATCCTGGCATCGGTCGCCGCCGGCACGGTCACCGATTTCTCGTTCGAGAAGAAGTCGCCGTGGCCGCCCATCGTCCCGACGCTCGTCTTCGAGTCGGGCGACCACTTGCCCATCGAATGCGGATGTTTCCGGGCGTAGTCTTTCACGGCTTTAGGCGCGCGGCGATCCGAGTTGCCCTCGCGCAGCACCGGATTGACCGCGCTGCCCTTGATCTTGTCGTAACGCGCGCGGGCGTCCTTCTCCGCTTCCGTCTGCGGGTTTTCCGGATAGTTCGGCAGGTGGTACCCCTTGCCCTGCAACTCCGCGACGGCGGCCTTCAACTGCGGGACGGAAGCGCTGATGTTGGGGAGCTTGATGATGTTGGCTTCCGGCTTGAGCGTCCACGCCCCGAGTTCGCTCAACGCGTCGCCGATCTTCTGCGCATCGGTGAGGCAGTCGGGAAAGCTGGCGATGATGCGACCGGCGAGAGAGATGTCGCGCAGCACGACGGAAATGCCGGCGTGCTTGGTAAAAGCCTGGACGATGGGCAGAAGCGAGTAGGTGGCAAGCGCGGGCGCTTCGTCGGTCTTGGTGTAGATGATGGTAGGTTGCTCGGCCATGGTATTGGAGTGCGTTGACAAAAAACGCCGGATTAGAGCAGAGGCGGGTGGCGGGGTCTAGTATGCGATGGGTCGGGTCATGTCCTAATTTGATAGGACACTCCCATGGGCCGTGGGGAACACACGGAGGCGCGGGCAAAGCGCATTTCCTCCGGCCTGGCGCCCTTTTTGCAGAACTCTCAGGACACTACCATGCTACGAGACACTACCGGCGTCCGCACGCCTCTCCCAACCCGGAGAGTTGTCGGGAAATTAGCCGGGGGTCGAGCGAGGAACGAGCGACCACCCCCGGATCCCCCCGTACGCGTATCCGCCCCGGAGGGGCGGCGGAAATGTCCGTTCGAGATCCTGATCTGCAATCACCTGCCGATCGCGTCATCTTCACGCCCGCGTTTTTGGATCCTGCCAACGAGAAGCTTTGTCGTTCATTGTAGACCACGAGTCCGAAGGCGTGGTTCCCCCGCCCCTCCGGGGCGAATCCGGGGAGTGGGGTGGTTCCGGGGGTATTCGCTCGCCAAGCTCGCTCGACCCCCGGCTAATTTCCTCGCAACCCTCCGGGTTGGGAAGGCACACCGCTTAGAAGTGAGGCGACAAAGCAAGCGCCACTCCAGACGTCAGCGGTCCGCGACGTTTGTAAAGACGAGCACTGCGAAGGAAGAATCCGTAGCTACCGTTCGGCGGCGCCGGGCGCTCTTCCCAAGTCAAACGCCGCCAGTTCCCCCGCATTGCTGCGCACGTAGAGGCGGCCATTGGCGAGCGTCGGTGTGGCGTAACACTTGCCTTCGAGGGCCTTGAATCGGGCGATTGGTTTGAGCGCGGTCGCGCTCGCGGGTGCCACCACCACCTCCCCTTCGCGCGTCAGGAAAAGCCAGTGCCCATCGGCCAGGACGAACGTGCCGATCGGCACTGCATCGCTCACCCAGCGCCCTTCTCCGGTCGCGGCGTCGACACACGTGAACTCCACCGGGCTGCGCCGCTTTTCGTTGAAGGCGAAGAGGCAGCCGTCGAGGAGGATGGCGTTGTTGAAGAGCTGCGCGAACTGTTGATTCGTCCACGCCACCCGGACATTGGGCGTGGCGCCGGGATCCCAATCGAGCAGCCGCGCAAAGGCCTCGCTCGTATTGCTGACCAGAATGCGGTGCCCGACGAAGACGGGCGTGAGCGCGTTGGTAAAATCGCGCCCCGTCATCCGGAACGACCAGGCGACGCGACCGTCCGCCGGGTCGAAGACATCGAGCGCCTCGCCCTTGAACATCGCGACAAACCGCCGCCCATCGCGCTCGAACATGCGCGCCGAACTGTAGCCAGCCTCGCCGGTCCCGGCCTTCCACTGGACCGCGCCCGTGGCTGCGTCGAGCGCGATCGTCGATCCGGTCTTGTCCGGCTCCGCGCCGGCATCGAGGTAAATCCGCCCATCGGCGACGAGGGGTGATTGCGAGTAGCCATAGACTGGGCGTTTGCCGCCCAGATCGGCGACGAGATTTTTGCGCCAGGCCACCTGGCCGCTGGCGGCATCGAGAACGACGAGGTCACCCTCCCGGCTCAGCGCGAAGACTCGCCCCCCGGTAATGGTGGGAGTGGCGCCCGGTCCATTCGGAACGATCGGCATTTCATGCGCGGCCGATTTGCACGGAAAGGAAAAGTGCCATCGCTCGGCGCCCGTCGCGGCATCGAACGCAAAGATGGTATCGGCGCCGTTCCCGTCATTGCCGTGCGTCACCAGGCGGCCCTCGGCGACCACGGGTGAACTCAGGCCCGCGCCGACCGCTGCCCGCCAAAGCTTGGGCGGACCTTCCGCCGGCCAATCCTTGCGCCAGCCCGTCTCCGGCGAGACGCCATCCCGCTGCGGGCCGCGCCATTGCGGCCATGCCGAGCCATCGCGCTCCGCCGACGGCTTGCTGGCGGGCGTCGCCGCTTCAGGCACACGCGCGGGAGCAGCCGCCGCCGGCTTTTCCCCGAGCGAGAGGATTTCGAGCTGCTTGACCATGCCTTCGCGATTGGAGCCGCCGACGGCCAGGAACCGGCCGTCCGCGAGCGGAAGAAGGTGATGAAAAAAGCGGGTGGGATTCAATTGCGTCAGGTCCTCCCATCGCGTTTCGTCGGCGCTGAGCTTCGAGACGGTGCCCGAGAACGGACTCACATAGAGCTGGCCGTTCTGTGCGACGGCGGCCATGCCAAAGCCGCCCATGGAACCAGCCGGCAGATCAGGGCCTTTGCCCCACTTGGCCGTGGCGGGCTCAAACCAATCCACCGCGCGCGAAAGGTTGTCGTGATCGTCGATCCCGCCCAGGAACCAAATGCGGCCCCCATGCGCGACGGCGGCGATGGCCCGGCGCTGGAACGGTTGCGGCTGGGAGCGCCAGCCTTTTTCCGGCGCGCGCAGATCGAAGGTCAGAAGGGTCTCGGACCACTTCGAGTGCGTGCCAAAGCCTTCGCCATCGTCGCCCGAGAGTTTCCAACCCCCGCCGACGTAGAGCACGTGATCGAGGACGGCCGTATCGTGGCTGGAGCGGGGTTCCGGGAGTGGCGGCAAGGCCTCCCACTTTTGCGTCGCGGGATCGTAGCGCATCACCTCATTCGTCGATTGGAGATCGTTCTTGGCGCCCTTCTCATTGCGGGCATTCATCCCGCCGATGCGGATGACCTTTCCCTCGTAGCTCACCAGGGAAGCGCTGAGCAGCCCGATCCCGCCGGGAAGCTTCTCCCACGCCTGCCCCGACGGAACCTGGAGACGGAAGAAATCGCCGTTGACGTTTTCGCGATTAAAATCATGCGCCTTGCCGGTGTTACCGCCATAGACGTAGAGCCAGCCATCCGCGATGACCGCGCCAAAGCTGGTCGCAGGCTCGGGGACCGGAGGCAGCGGGGAATCCGCCCAGCTGTCGCGCGGCAGGAACAAGACGAGAGCACACGATGTCAGGAGAATGCGGGGGATGATTTTCATGGATCGGACGAGAACGCTATAAAAGCAGCGATCGGACGTCTTCGCGACTTCTGAATGGCCGCAAAAAGGCGCAAAAGGCGCAAAAAGAGATTTTAGACTTCGATCGCGCGCTCCAGTCGTTCCGCACGAAAGAAATTCAAGCAAAGCTGTTGCTGAGAAAAGCGTGCCACGCCTTCACGAAAATCTGCGCCGCCGCTGTGGACATCTCCATGTCGAACGTTTCCTTCGCACAACCGGAGTCAAAACCCATTTTTGCGCCTTTTGCGCCTTTTTGCGGCCATCCTTCTGTCGCTTCCTCCGCGGCACGCCTTCGTGTCGGACTGCGCCACTGCTCGGATGCTTTCGGAAGGGGGCGCAGGCGGTGGCCGGCCGGCCATCCCCTCCACATTTTCTCAAAGCGCCAGCGCCGCTCTACGGTCTCACCACGGCTGAAAAATGCCTTTACCCTAGAATCCCATCCCCGGCGGCAAGCCCATCCCAGCGGTGAGCTTGCCCATCTCGGATTGTTGCAAGGCCTTGCCGTCTTCGATCGCCTTTTTCACGCCGGTCAGGATCAGGTCCTCGAGCATTTCCACGTCCTCGGGATCCACGACCGCCTTGTCGATCTTAATCGAAACGACATCCCCCGCGCCCGTCGCCACCACAGTGACTTTGCCTCCCCCGGCGGTGGCGGTGACCGTCTTTTCGGCGAGTTCAGCCTGCGCTTGCGCCATCTGCTCTTGCATCTTGGCGGCCTGCTTCATCATTTTTTGGATATTCATAATCGATTGGAGTTAAGCGGGAATAATTTCGGCTTTGAATACGTCGAGCGCTTTCCGGATGAGCGGGTCGTTCTTAAAGACTTCCATCGGATCAGCCGACGCATCCGGTTTGGTTTCCGTCGGCGCGATTCTTTCCACGACCAGGCCGGCGCGGATTTCACACTTGAGCGTGATCGGCTGGCCAGCCAGTTCGCTCAAGGCCTTTTCGAGGTAGGTCTTGTTATTGGACCGCTCGCAGTTGTCGCGCGCGAGCGCGGACTCGGTCGGAAACGCGAGCACCGCGACGCCGTTGGTAATTTCCACGAGCTGGCCCGATTCGACCCAGTCGGAAATCAAACGGCGATCCTTGCGAATGTGGGCGACGAGCTGCGGCCAGGTTTCCGTTGCGGAGACGGTCGGCGTCGCTGGCGTCGCTGGCGTCGCGCGGGGCGCCGGTTTCGCGGCAGGTTCTTCGCGGATTTTCGGTGCCGGCCCGGGCTTGGGAGCGGACACGGCAGGCTCGGGCTTCTTCTCGTTCAAGGCCGCGGAAACGGTCGAGCTCAATGAAAGCTTGGGTGCAACCGGAGCCGGCTTGGGTTCCTCGGGGGCGGGTTTCGGTTCCACCGGGACGGCCGGCGCGGGTGCGGGTGCAGGTGCGGCGGCGACGGTTTTCTTCGGCGCGGCCGCGGGCGGAGCCGGGCGCGCGGCGGCAGGCGCCTTCGCCCGCTCGGGCAGCGGGCCGCCTCCGCGCAGCGCGGTGAGCGCGTCGAGCACCTCCGTCAACGAGGCCTGGTTGAGCGATTGGATGGCGCGAATCGCGGCAATCTCGAAATGCATCTTCTTGTTCGCCGCCCATTTCATCCGCTGCTCGGCATCGGCGAACTGCTCGATCAAATCGAGCAGCTTGTCCGCGGAGATGCGCGTGCTTTGCTCGGTGAGAGCAGCGAGCGCCTCGGCGCTGAGTTCGCCCTGGACGCCCTGGGGATCGCATTGCACCACGAGCAGATTGCGCAGGTGCTCGATCAGGTCGGACATGAGGCGGCTCAGATCCTTGCCGCCCTCGGCTTGCGCGTGGATCGCCCCCAACGCACCGGCAGTGTCGCTGCCCATGAGCAGCTCGCACAATTCCGCGACGGTCTCTTGCGCGGTGAAGCCAAAGATGCTGAGCACGTCGCTCTCCTCGATCTTTTCCCCGCAGAAGGCCACGAGCTGGTCGAGCATCGACTCGGCATCGCGCAAGCCGCCCTCGGCGCCGCGCGCGATCGTCTCGGCGGCGGCCGTCGCGAGTTGCAGCGGAGGATTTTCGCTGCGGGCGATATAGAGCAGATGCGCGGCAATCTGCGGCGTGGGAATGCGCGTGAGATCGAAGCGCTGGCAGCGCGAGATGATCGTCGTGGGCACCTTCTCGACGTTGGTCGTGGCGAAGACGAACTTCACGTGCGCCGGCGGCTCCTCGAGCGTCTTGAGCAGGGCATTGAAGGAAGACGCGGAAAGCATGTGCACCTCGTCCACGATATAGACCTTGTAGCGCGCGCCGCCGGTCGGCGCGTACTTCACGTTGTCGATGATGATTTCGCGGATCTTGTCCACCTGCGTGTTCGAGGCGGCATCGAATTCGAGCACGTTCATCGAGCGGCCTTCCGCGATCTCGACGCAGATCGGATCGTTCGGATCGAAGTCCGCCTTGGGTCCGTCGGTGCAATTCAACGCCTTGGCAAAAATGCGCGCGGTGGTCGTCTTCCCGGTGCCCCGCGGGCCGACAAAAAGATACGCCTGCGCCAGCCGGTTTTGGGCGATGGCATTCTTGAGCGTCGTCACGATGTGCTCCTGCCCGACGATCTGGTCGAACGTCTGCGGGCGGTATTTGCGGGCGAAAACCGTGTAACTCACGCAGCAACCGTAAGCGGAGCGGGTGAGGAGTGCCAAGTGTGGAGTGTCTGCTTCTGCCAGTATGCGGGCAGTGCTCAGTTCTCAGTGCTCAGTTCTCAGTATCCCCGGCAATACGGTTGGTGGATTCGGAGCACTGAGAACTGAGCACTGAAAACTTGCCACTCTCCCTCCTCCCCTTATCACTGCGGACATGCTCGGCAATCTCATCGGTCCCGAAATCAAGGAACTCATCGACGAACGCAACTTCGCCGCGTTGCGCGAGGCTTTCCTCGATTGGGCGCCGGCGGATGTCGCCGAATGCATCACCGAGCTACCCGGGGAGGAGCAGGCCGTCGTCTTTCGCCTGCTGCCTCATCAGCAGGCCACGCAGGTCTTCGAGTATCTCGACCTGGAAGCGCAGCAGAAAGTCCTGCGGGCCATGGGCCACGCCGATGCCGCCCGCATCCTGAACGACATGTCGCCCGACGACCGCACGGCGCTCCTCGAGGAGTTGCCCGGGGCGGCGGTCGCGCAGATGCTCCAGCTTCTCTCGCCCGAGGAAAAGGCGGTCGCCCAATCGTTGCTCAACTATCCCGAGGGGACCGTCGGACGCTTGATGACACCGGAATTCGTCACCGTGCGCGAGGAATGGACGATCGCGGAAGCGCTGGAGCACGTGCGCGAGTTTGGCCGCGATTCCGAGACGCTCAACGTCATCTACGTCACCGATGTCCACGGGCAGTTGATCGATGACATCCGCATTCGCGAGTTTCTCATCCGGCCGCTCACCACCCGCGTCTCCGAGTTTCGCGACCACCAGTTTGTCGCCCTCCAGGCCACCTACAAAGCCGAACAAGCCTACGATCTCTTCAAGAAGTATGATCGGGCGATCCTGCCCGTCGTCGATTCCGAGGAAAAGCTGCTCGGCATCGTGACGGTGGACGACATCCTCGACATCCAGGAGCAAAAGACGACTGAGGAGATCCAGAAGATCGGCGGTATGGAGGCCCTCGACGAGCCCTACACGACCATCGCCCTGCACCGCATGGTGAAGAAACGCGCGACGTGGCTCATAATTCTCTTCCTCGGGGAAATGCTCACGGCTACGGCCATGCAGGGTTACAACAGCGAGATCGAGAAGGCTGCGGTGCTGGCCATGTTCCTGCCTCTGATCATTTCCAGCGGCGGCAATTCCGGCTCGCAGGCGACCACGCTCATCATCCGCGCGATGGCCGTCGGCGAAGTGCGCTTGCGCGATTGGTTCCGGGTCATGGGCAAGGAGCTGCTGTCCGGCCTGTGCCTCGGCTTGATCCTCGGCGCGGTCGGGTTCGTCCGCATCGCGCTGTGGCAGTCGCTGCACATCTTCGACTATGGCGCGCACCACTGGCTCATCGCCAGCACCGTCGGCGTGGCGCTCATCGGCGTGGTGCTGTGGGGCTCGGTCGCGGGCGCGATGCTGCCCTTCCTGCTCCGCCGGTGCGGCCTGGACCCGGCGGCCTCGAGCGCCCCATTCGTGGCCACGCTCGTCGATGTGACCGGCTTGCTGATCTACTTCAACGTCGCGCTCTTCATTCTGCGCGGGACGATGCTGTGAGGCGGAAGGAAGTGCTCAGCGGGCAGTTCTCAGTGCTCAGTCAGCAGCCCATTTGCATCGCTGGGGGACGCGCCGTAGCGGAAAGCAGGCCGCCCGAGCGGGTGCTTGCCGGGTGATCATCTGAATCCCTTCTTGAACCGCACCCTCCGACATCCGAACCTAGGCCCCGGATGATAACGCCGGATTTCCCCACCCCTTGGCAGAAGAAGACCATTTGGGCCGCGCTGACCACGCTGTCGGTGATCGGCATCGGCGCGATGGCTGTCGGCTTGATCTGGGTGATGTCGCTGGTGCTCGGATTTCTCCAGCCGATCCTGATCCCTTTCGCCGTCGCGGCCGTCATGGCCTACCTGCTCGACCCGGTGGTCACACGCGTGGCCGCGTGGGGGACCTCCCGCCAGCGCGCCGTTTTTGCCGTATTTGCCATGCTCACCCTGGTGCTCGCCGGCATCCTGCTGTGGATCGTTCCCGCCCTGTCCGCGCAGACGGGCAATCTCGCGCGCCAGGTGCCGCGCTATACCGAGCACGTGAGAACCATGGTCGTCGACTTTGCGCGGGACGTCCAAAAAAAGCATGGAATCAGGCTGCTGCCCGAGCTGACGCCACTCCCCGAGGCGGGGACCTATGGCCCGCCGGCGCCAGCCGCCACGCCAGTCCCAAGACCCATTCCTCCCGCGTCCCCCGCCACGGTGCCGGGCAAGACTCCGGCGACAGACACTGCGGCCGCCGATGCGGGCACGAAAGCTCCCATTGCCGATCCCGTCGCCGAGACGCAATACGATCTCCAGCAATTCCTCTCCGGCGATTGGGCGCGCACCACGCTGCCGGCGGTGCTGCGCAGCGCGTGGCGCTTCGTCACGACGAGTGTCGGCGGCTTCCTCTGCGTCTTCGGCTTTCTGCTCTCGATGATCATCGTGCCGATCTATCTCTACTACTTCCTCATCGAGAGCCGGAATATCTCGAGATCCTGGGGCAATTACCTGCCGCTGCGCGCCTCGGCGTTCAAGGACGAGGTGGTCGCGGCGCTGGAGGAGATCAATGGTTACCTCATCGCTTTTTTCCGGGGGCAGCTCGTCGTCAGCCTGATCAACGGCACAGCCACGGGCTTGTGCCTCGTCGCGGTCGGACTGGATTTCGGCCTTCTCATCGGGCTCATGCTTTGCGTGCTCGGCTTGATCCCCTATCTCGGTATCGCCATGTGCTGGATCCCGGCGGTGATCATCGCCTCGGTGCAGGATGGCGGCACGTGGATTCACACGACCCATTGGTTTATCTTTCCGCTCGTCGTCACGTTGATTTTCTTCGGGGTGCAGCAGATTGACGGACTCTTCATCACCCCGAAGATCGTCGGTGAAAGCGTCGGCTTGCACCCGATGACGGTCATCGGCTCGGTCTTCGTGTGGTCGCTGCTCATGGGCGGTCTTCTCGGCGCCATTCTCGCCGTGCCCATGACGGCGACGATCAAGGTGCTGCTCCGGCGCTACATTTGGGAGCGCCGCATGCGCGTGGAAGAAAGTGCCGCTTTAACGGAAGAGACCTTCGCCGAGCAAAACGCGCTGGGCGTCGCCAAGGCGGCCCGGCCTCCCGGCAAATGAATCCCCCGCCCGCCAGCAAACCCACGCGCGTGGTCATCGAGGACCACAGTTGGCGGAACACCTTCATCGCCGTCAGCATCGGCGTCGTCCTGCTGGTTTTCGTGGGCTACGGCGTGATGCATATGGGCAGCCCGGTCGTGGGCAACAAACTGACCGGGATCATTACCGAGAAAGAGTTCACCCCCCAGAAAGAGCGGCAGGTGAGCTTCAGCGGACGCAAGATCGACGGTGTGAAGGAAGTCGCCGGCGAATACGTGCTGAAAGTGCGCGTCGAAGCGCAGAAGCGCACCTACGAGGTGCCGGTCGAAGATTACGTCTATCAGTCGAAAAAAGTCGGCGACACGCTGACGTTCATCCGGCCGCGGACCGAGCAGAAGTAGAGCTTTAAGCAGAGAAACTCTCGCCGCAGGAACAGTGCGCCACCGCATTCGGGTTCGTGACTTTGAAGCCTCCCTTTTGCAGGTCCTCGCTGAAGTCGAGCAGGGAGCCGCTGACGAAAAGCGCGCTCTTGGGATCGACGACCACCCGCACTCCGGAGCTCTCCACCATGATGTCGCGGTTCGCCGGTCCATCCACGAGGTCCATCTTGTATTGGAGCCCGGAGCAACCGCCGCCGATCACCGCCACCCGCAAGGCCCCCTGCGGACGCCCCTGACGCGTGAGCAACGAGGTGAGCTTGGTGCCGGCTTTATCGGTCACCTTCACCAGTTTTTCGTTCCCGATCTTGTATTTGATTTCGCCTGCAACGGTCATGTCGGCGGGAATGTAAAGGCACGGCAACGAATGTCCACCTGTGAAGCAATTCCGGGCCTCTTCGCCGGCAAGCGGCGAAGAGGCGCGCAGCGATCACTTGGGAGTATTTGAGAATTCCGGATCCTGTTGATTCCACCAGAACGCGCGAGTTTCTCACAATTTTCGGCCACAGAGTGCGCGGGTGGATCGGCTTCTCCGAAGACGATGGCAAAAGATGGGCGGCGAAGCCGCGATTCTTTTTCCCATCGCGTTGCGGAGAACGCGATCCACCTAAGTGCGAAGACAGGAATGCCGGCTATTTGCCGTTGCTGCCGCCGTTGAATTGCAGGTAGGTGTAGCCCTTGAGTGCGCGCTCGTAGTTCGCCAGCAGTTTCATCGCCTCGTTGGGTTTGAGCCGGTCGCCTTTGATCGCCGCGTCCACCTGCGTTTTCATGTGGCGCGCGAGTTCATTTTGATCCCACTGGGTCATCGAAAGCACTTCGCCGATGGTGCTGCCCTCGATGGTCTCCTCGATGTACCACCCGCTTTCCTCGTCTTCATCGAGGAAGACATGGGCCTCGTTCACGCGGCCGAAAAGATTGTGCAGGTCCCCCATGATGTCCTGGTAGGCGCCCATGAGGAAGAAGCCGAGGTAGTAGTGTTCCCCGGGGACGAGTTTGTGCAGCGAGAGCGTGTCCTTCACGTCCTGGAGATCGATGAACTTGCTCACCTTGCCATCGGAATCGCAGGTTATATCGACCAGCGTTCCCTGCCGCTCGGGGAACTCGTTGAGCCGATGGATCGGCATGACCGGGAAGAGCTGCCCCAGCGCCCAGTGGTCGAGGAGGCTCTGGAAAACGGAAAAGTTGCACACGTACTGGTCGCCCAGCGAGACCTCCAGTTCCTTCACTTCGTCGGGCACGTATTTCATCCCGGCGCAAAAATCGACGATCCGCTTGGCGATTTGCCAATAGAGGGTCTCGACCTTGGCCTTGCTTTCCAGGCCGAGTAATCCGAGGTCGAACATGGACTGCGCCTGTTCCTTGATCTGCTGCGCGTCGTGCAGCGATTCCATGCGGTTTTGCTGGGTGAGATTGCGCTGGATCTCCAGGATCTCGGTGACCTGCTTGGGGTCGTCCTCGCGGATTTCGATCTGGATCGGCGTGCGATCCTTTTCGATCGACCCAAAGGCCTCGACGATAAGCACGGAATGATGCGCCACGATCGCGCGCCCGCTCTCGGTCACGATGAACGGGTGCGGCACTTTTTCCGAATCGCACACATCCATGATGTTCCAGACGATGTCGCGCGCATACTCGGCGAGCGAGTAGTTCGTCGAGCTGTCGAACGCCGTCCGCGAGCCGTCGTAGTCCACGCCCAGGCCGCCCCCGCAATCGAGATAGCCGAGTTCATGGCCCATCTTGAAAAGCTTGGCGTAGAATCGGGCGGCCTCGCGGACGGCGCGCTTGATCGTCCCGATGTCCGGCACCTGCGACCCGACGTGGAAATGGACGAGCTTCAGAATGTGCGCGAGGCCTTCCTTCTTCAGCATCTCGCTGGCGGCCACGAGTTCCGCGGTGCTCACGCCAAATTTCGCATTCTCTCCACCGCTCGTCGCCCATTTGCCCGCGCCCTTGGCCGCGAGCCGCACGCGGATGCCGATCATCGGCTCGACGCCGACTTCCTTCGACACGCGCAGGATTTCCGCCAGTTCCTCGATCTTTTCCACCACCAGGATGACCTTCTTCCCGAGCTTCAGCCCGAGCAGCGCATTTTCGATGAAGAGCTTGTCCTTGTAGCCGTTGCAGATGATGAGCGATTCCGGGTCGCGATGAATGGCCAGCGCCGCGATCAGTTCCGGCTTGCTGCCCGCCTCGATGCCAAACTTGTAGGGCGAGCCGGCGTCCACGATTTCCTCCACGACCTCGCGCAGTTGGTTCACCTTGATCGGAAACACGCCGCGGTACTCGCTGCGATAGTTTGCCTCCTTGATCGCCGCGGCGAAGGCCTTGTTGATCGTCTCCACCCGGTCGCGCAGGAGGTCTTGAAAGCGCAGGACCAGCGGGAAAGTCAGGCCCTGCTGCTTCGCATCCTCGATCACGTCCATGATGTCGATCGTCGCCGGACTGCGTGTCGGCTGAACCTGGATATTCCCGCGCTCGTTGATTGAAAAATAGCCCGTCCCCCAACGGTCGATATTGTAGAGGGAAATGGCGGCGGGGATATCCCAGGGTTGCTTCATTGGCGCGGATACTAGAAACGCGCGCCGCCTTTGCAATCTGCGCTTTGCAAAATTATCGGGTCGGGATTTTCGGCCCTCGCGAACCTCAGCGTCAGAACGGAGAAATTCAGACGAAGCCGGGGCGTCGCCGCGACATTCGGAGTGCCGCACCCATTTTCCCCCTCGACACCCGCCGCGTGAGACCTGACATTTCCGCGCCATGAGCAAGCCCGTCATACCGGTCGATATTCGCACCGTGCTGCCGTTTAATTCCGGCCGGGCGGTGTTTATCGGCAACGAAGAGAAGGTCTTCGTCATCTACGTGGACGAAAGCGTGGGCGCGGCGATTTCGATGTTCATCAACGAGACCCCCAAGGAACGCCCCCTCACCCACGACCTGATCGGCCATCTCATGACGGCCCTCGGGGCCAAGGTGGAGCGCGTGATCATCAACGATCTCAAGAGTGAAACCTATTTCGCTCGGCTCATCATCAGCGCGGAAAACGAATTGTTCGAAAAGAAGATCGTCGAGCTCGATGGCCGTCCGAGCGATTGCATCGCGCTCGCCATCCAGCAGAAGGCCCCGATCTACGTCAGCCGCGACGTGTGGGACGAAGTCGAGGATCGCAGTGACGTGCTGCGGCACCTGGAGGAGAACGGGCAGCAGGGCGAGAGCGAAGGCGAGACGTAGCAGGCTGCTTAAAAATCTATGAAACGGGTGATTTTGACGCTGCTGCTGCTTCCCGTCCCCGTCACGCTCGCGCAAAGCTCCCCTCCGCCGGGGACTTTCACCTTGTCAACGGCCCCGTCGCCGACGCTCGTGGCGATAAAAGCCCTGTTGACCGGATCTCGCTGGAATTATTTTGAGGGCCCTGATGTCAAGGGCAAGGTGTATTGGGTCGAGTTCTACCGCGACGGCAAAATGTATTCAGGCTGGGGCGAGGCGTTTAAATGGGAACTGATCGAGCCGTCCACGATTCACATGACGAGTCTCAAGAACAAAAACGAACTGTATCTGGAAGTGGACTTGGCGAAGAAAGAGGCTCGTCCCGATCCGAAGAACCCGACGAAATTCCACAACAGTATGTCGTTTCAGAAGCGTGTTTCCGCCTCGCCGCCGAAGGGTGTGAAATTTTAGCGCTCCTGCTCTTGCAGGAGACATTCAACGAGGAGCGGCTCCACCAAAAAAATTCTAAAAAATCCCCTTGCCTCCACTAGACGACTGGTCTAATTATCTCCCAACGAAATGAGCGTCACCGCCCTCACCACCAAGGAAAGGATCCTCGAAGCCGCCGAGGAGATCATGCTCCAGAAGAGCTTTCACTCGGTCGGGCTAAACGAAATCCTGGCTGCGGTCAAAGTGCCGAAAGGTTCGTTTTACCACTATTTTCCATCGAAAGAGCAGTTTGGGGTCGAACTCCTGAAGCACTACGTGGCGGAGGCCTCGGCCTGGAAGCGCCGGTTGCTGCTTTCCACCGAACAGGAGCCGAATCCCGTGGAACGGCTCTTGACCTATCTGGATTCGAATATCGCCCGGATGTTTGAAAAGGAATGCCAGGGATCGTGCCTCGTTGCGAAATTGGCCACGGAAATCAGTTCATTCAGCGATCCGATGCGCGAGGTTCTCGCCGATGGCATGCGCGAATGGCAGGGGATCATTGAGAAACTCATCATGGAGTGCCAGGAGAAGAAAGTTCTTCGCCCCGACCTCGACCCTGCCGCCACGGCGGCCCTGATCCAGGATCTGTGGATGGGGGCCAGCCAGCGCAGCCAGGTGCAACGCAATGTCGCCCCCTTGCGCGGAGCCGTGGCTTTCCTACGCCGTTTCCTCACCGTGTGATTTTTTTTGCCGCCACCATAGACGACTGGTCTAATAACATCCACCACCATGAAAACACGTAGCATCGAACGCCCTCGTTCCATCCGCCAAGCCAGCCTCGGATCGCTCGCCGATCTGGTCGGAACTCTGAAGAAAACCGTCAGCGTGCAGCTCAGGCGGCAGTTTCGCTCGCAACTGCCGGCGGCCCTCATTCAGCGCGCCGTCGACGAAGCGGAACATCTCGCCCACAGCACCGGTTTTCCACATCTCTTCCTGCCGGAACTCGCGGCCGAGCAGGTGCGACGCATGCGCGCCTGCGTCGCTCATGACGAGCCGGCCCTGGCACTGCACCGGGCCGCCTGACCGGGAGTTCCCGGTTTCAGGTTTACCGCGAGCCGCTGAAAAACGGCCTGCCCTCTCACTCTCTTCATTTATGAAATTGTCTCTTCGTCCCTTCTTCCTCATCGCGAGCCTTGCCGCCATCGCCCAACTTTCCGCCGCCGACCGGTGGTCCAGCGACGAGACGGCCGTCCGCATGGGTCTCAATGCGTGGTTCTCGATCTGGACGCGCCCTGGCGCCACCGCCGGAGATCCGGAAGTCAAAACGCTCTACGCCACCCCGCCGAGCGCTTCGCTGCCGGCGGTCGTCCAGACGGCTTCCCGCGCCGGAGCTCTTCCGAGCGCGATGAGTCAGCCGGAGCGCTTTGCCGTGACCATGCAAGGAGATCGCGCGATCTCCTCCTTCACCCTTGCGCCGCAGAAATCCGCCGGCGGCGAGGCCCTGGCAGATCCAGCGGCGCAGGTCGTATTGACTTGGGAACGCCGCTCGGGGATGTGGCAGATCGTGCGCGAGACCATCACTCCCGAGTCGGAGCCCAGGGAGCAGGTCGCGCTCTCGGAACCCGTTCGCAAATAATCATCCGCCCGGCTCCGGCCGGAAACGAACCTGACTCTCATCATGAATCTCCAGCTCGATAACAAACTCGCTCTCGTCTCCGGGTCCACGGCCGGAATCGGCTTCGCAATCGCCACTTCGCTGGCCGCCGAAGGCGCCCGGGTGATCGTCAATGGACGGACCACCGAGCGCGTGGAAAAGGCGCTCGCCGAAATCCGGGCGAAGCATCCCGGCGCGAAACTCGAATCCTTTGCCGGCGATCTTTCCACGGAGAAAGCGGCCACGGACCTCACGCAGCGATTTCCCGGCATCGAAATCCTCGTCAACAACCTCGGCATTTTTGAACCCAAGCCTTTCGTGGAGATCCCCGACGAGGACTGGCGGCGCTTTTTCGAGGTCAACGTGCTGAGCGGCGTCCGGCTGAGCCGGCTCGTGCTGCCCGGGATGCAGCAGCGCAACTGGGGACGCATCATTTTTATCTCCAGCGAATCCGCGCTCCAGCCTCCTCCCGAAATGATCCATTACGGCATGACAAAAACCGCGCAGATCGCCGTGGCGCGCGGCCTGGCCGAGCTCACGGCCGGCACCGGGATCACCGTCAACTCCGTGCTCCCCGGGCCCACGCGCTCGGAAGGAGTCGAGGAGTTCGTCGGCAAGTTGTCCGGCGGAAAACCGTTTGCGGAATTTGAGAAAGAATTCTTCGAGAAAGTGCGCCCCACTTCGCTGATCAAGCGATTCGAGTCGGTCGACGAGATCGCGCATCTCGTGACTTTCATGGCCAGTCCCCTCTCTTCCGCCACCACCGGCGCCGCCTGGCGCGCCGAGGGTGGGATCGTGAAATCTGCGTTCTGATGAGGCCATGAGAACCGTTTGGATTAGGTCCCCTCAGCCAAACCCTTGACGCGAGTGCGTCATTTCCAGTGACCATGAAAATCAATCCCACATACCAGGGTCGCACGCTCCCGGAGGTGCGCCCGATCGACAGCCGCGCGCGGCCTGCGCTGCGCCCCATCCTCCATGACTCCGACCGCACCGAGTCCTTCGGACCGGTCGCCGATTCCCTGGCCGACGATCCATTGCTCGATGGCTATTCGCGCACCGTCACCGCCGTCGTCCAACGCGTCGCATCTTCCGTCGTCAATATCCGCGTCGAAAGCGACGGCCAGCGCGGCGGCAGCGGTTCCGGGTTCGTGATCGCCCGCGATGGCTTCATTCTGACGAATGCGCACGTCGTCCACGGCGGCACGAAATTCGAAGTGGCCTTGCATGATGCGCGCATCTTCCCCGCGCAACTCATCGGCGAAGATCCCGACACCGATCTCGCCGTCCTGCGCATCGACGCGCCGAATCTCCAGCATGTCCGCTTCGCGGATTCGGCGGCGATTCGTGTCGGCCAGATCGCGGTCGCCATCGGTTCGCCCTACGGCTTTCAGCAGACCGTCACCTCCGGCATCGTGAGCGCCCTCGGGCGCAGCATGCGCGCGGAATCCGGCCGGCTCATGGACGACATCATCCAGACCGATGCGGCCCTCAATCCCGGCAACTCGGGCGGCCCATTGGTCAACAGTGCCGGCGAAGTGATCGGGGTGAACACCGCGGTGATCCTGCCCGCCCAGGGCATCTGCTTCTCCATCGCCAGCAATACCGCGCATTTCGTCGCCGCCTGGCTGATCAAGGAGCGCCGCATCCGCCGGAGCGCCATCGGCGTGGCCGGCCAGAACGTCCCGCTGCACCCGCGGGTCGTCCGCTTCCACAAGCTGGAGCGCGATCGTGCCGTCCTCATCGCCGAGCTCGAGCCGCGCAGCCCGGCCGCTCGCGCCGGCCTGCGCGAGGGCGACATCATCGTCGGCTTCAAAGGCCAGCCCATCGCCACGATTGACGACTTGCACAAGAAACTGGTCGCCGCCGAGATCGGGGTCCCGTCTCCCATGATGGTCCTGCGCGGCACGGAAGTCCTGTTCGCCATGGTCGTGCCCGAGGAACTCAAGCGGGACCGCCGCCTGCAACAGCGATGAGCGCGAAGTCTCCCATCGTCCTCGTGACCGGAGCCTACAAGGGCATAGGCCTGGAAGTCGTGCGGCAGATCGCGGCCCGCGGCGCGCGCGTCTACCTGACGGCGCGCCAGCGTGAGGCCGGCGAGCAAGCCGCCGCCACCGTGAAGGGCGACGTGCACTTCCTGCCCCTGGACGTGACGGAACCATCGAGTATCGAGAACGTGGCGCGGTTCCTCGGCCGGCAGGCCGATCATCTCGACGTGCTCGTGAACAACGCCGCCATCCTCCTCGATGACGGCGGCTCCATCCTCGATCTCGAGGGCGAGACGGCGTTGAAGACTTTTGCCACCAATACGGTGGGTCCGCTGCTCGTCACGCAAGCTCTCCAGCCGCTGCTCGCGCGGAGCCAGGCGCCGCGGATCATCAACGTCTCCAGCGGCGCCGGCCAGCTCGCCGAAGGGCTCCAGGATTGGGCCCCGGCCTACAGTATGTCGAAGACTGCCCTGAACGCATTGACCCAGCACTTCGCCGGGGCGTTGCCGCACTTTGCCGTCAATTCCGTATCGCCAGGCTGGGTGCGCACCGACATGGGCGGCACTGCCGCTCCCCTCTCCGTCGAGCAAGGCGCCGACACGATCGTCTGGCTGGCGCTGGACGCTCCGCAGACCGTCACCGGGAAATTTTTACGCGAACGTCGCGAAATCGCCTGGTGAGCCCAGCTAGCCTTTCCTGACCATGATTCCGCCGGCCAGTGCTCAGTTCGCAGTACTCAGTGCTCAGTTTTTCGCCACCACGATTTCCCTACTGACAATGAATCCAACCAACACCGACCACCGAATCACCAGCCGCTCGGAACGCGAAATTCTGAGCACTGAGCACTGAACACTAACCACTTCCTCACTATGCGCACCACCCTCCTCCTCCTTGCCCTCGCCACCACCGTCCACGCCGGTTCTTCGTGGCCGCAATTTCGCGGTCCGTCCGGCGCCTCCAGCGCCGCCCAGGAACGGCCGCCCGCCGAGCTGGACACCGCGAAAAATCTCCTCTGGCAGACCATCATTCCGCCGGGTTCGTCGTCACCCATTGTCGTCAATGACCGTCTTTTCGTCACGGGCTTCGCGGACGGGAAGCTGATCACCCTCGCGGCCAGCCTCAAGGACGGCACCATCCTCTGGCGGCATGAGTTTACGCCGGAGAAAATGGAGTCGTACATCGAAAAGCTGGGCTCACCCGCGGTGCCGACATGCGCCACCGATGGTGAGCGCGTGATCAGCCACTTCGGTTCATTCGGACTGATCGCCTTCGACCTCGACGGCAAAATACTCTGGGAGGCGAAACTGCCCACGGCCCAAAGCAAGGATGGCTTCGGCACCGGGTCCTCGCCGATCATTCACGATGGATTGGTCTACCTGGTCCGCGACGAGGACGGAGCGGCGCAGGGCCTCTACGCCTTCGACGCGAAAACCGGCAAGCAGGCGTGGAAACAATCGCGCCACGAATTTCGCGTGAGCTACGGCACCCCGGTCATCTGGGATGGCGCGTTGGTCGTCATCGGCGATTCCCGGGCCAAAGGTTACGATCTCAAGACCGGCGAGGAACGCTGGATCGTCCGCGGTCTGGCCGCCTATCCCTGCACCACGCCGACCGTGGGCTCCGACGGAAACCTCTACATCGCCACCTGGAGCCCAGGCGGCAGCGCCGACGAGCCGATGCCGAGTTTCGACGATCTGCTCAAGATGATGGACAAGGACGGCGATGGCCGCATCTCCCGGGCGGAAATGGCCCCCACCCCGTTCAAGGATTTCTTCGACATCAACGACAAGAACAAAGACGGCTTCTGGGAACGGGCGGAATGGGAAGGCAATCTCTCATGGATGAAACGCGGACAAAATGCCGTCCTCGCCCTGAAGCCCGGCGGACACGGCGACATTACCGACACCCACGTTCTGTGGAAAAATGACAAAGGCGCTCCGTACGTGGCCTCGCCGCTCTTCTACGACGGCAAGCTCTTCCTCGTGAAAGACGGCGGCTTCGCCACGCTCTACGACGCCGCGACCGGCAAGCTCCTGTATGAAAAGATGAGGATCGGCGTGCCCGGAGATTACTACGCCTCGCCCGCGTTCGCCGGCGGTCGCATCTTCCTCGCCACCACGACCGGCACCGTCGTGGTCCTCGACGCCGCGGCCACCGATAAGTCCACCATCGTGGGCAAGCTCGACCTCGGCGACTACCTCGCGGCGTCCCCGGCCTTCGCCGACGGGAAAATCTACTTCCGCACGAAAGAGAAGCTTTTCGCGTTTGGCTCGAGGTAGGGGGGGCGAGTGCTCAGTGCTCAGTTCTCAGTTCTCAGTTTCCCGCCGCCACGATTTCCTAACTTCCAACGCATCGTTCGAACACCGACTATCGACTCACCAGCCGCTCGGAACGCGCAATACTGAGCACTGAGCACTGAGCACTATCCCCTTCCCACATGCCCCCGCCCGTCACTAACGACACCCTGCTCCAGCAACTAAACTGGCGCTACGCCACCAAGGCGTTCGATCCGGCGAAGAAGATCTCCGACGCCGATTGGTTGGCGCTCGAGCAGGCGCTCATCCTGACGCCGACGAGTTATGGTTTTCAGCCCTACCGCTTCGTCGTCATCACCGATCAGGACACCAAGGAAAAGCTCCTGCCTCACTCGTGGAACCAGAAACAACCTACGGAGTGCTCGCACTTCGTCGTCTTCGCGGCCATGACGAGCGTGAACGAAGCAGATGTGGATCGCTACCTGGCGCTGGTCGCGGACGTGCGAGGCATCCCCGTGGAATCGCTCGCCGGTTTCAGGAAAGCGCTCGTCGGCGACATCGTCCACGGGCCGCGCGGCCAGTACCAGCACGAATGGGCCACACGCCAGACTTACATTGCGCTCGGTAATTTCATGACCGCCGCCGCGCTCGTCGGCATCGATACGTGCCCGATGGAGGGCATCGACCCGGACAAGTACGACGAGATCCTCAATCTCCATGCGACGGGCTACCGCACCGTCGTCGCCTGCGCCGCGGGCTATCGCTCGGCGGCATGCAAATACGCCGCCGTGCCCAAGGTCCGGTATCCCGCGTCAGAACTCATCATCCACATCTAATCCAGCACATCCATGAACTACTCATTTGAAAACAAGGTTGCCCTCGTCACGGGCGCCACCTCCGGCATCGGCCGGGCCACCGCGGTCGCATTTGCCAGGGACGGCGCCAAAGTGGTCGTCGCCGGCCGGCGGGAATCCGAGGGCGCCGAGGTCGTCGCCGAAATCAAAGACTCGGGTGGCGATGCGCTCTTCGTGCGCACCGACGTCTCGGTCGAGGCCGACTCGCAAGCGCTCGTCGAGAAAACCGTCGCCGCCTATGGCCGGCTCGATTTCGCGTTCAACAATGCCGGGATCTTCGCGGACACCGGCGCCGTCACCGAGGCCACGGGGGACATCTTCAATCGCACGTTCGGCATCAACGTCGGCGGCGTGCTTTACGGCATGAAACATCAGATCCCGGCCATCCTGAAGAGCGGTGGCGGATCGATCGTGAACAATGCTTCCTGCCTGGGGCTGAGCGTCATCCCCAATGCCGCCATCTACAACGCGAGCAAATTTGCCGTCATCGGCCTGACAAAAACCGCCGCCGCCGAGTTCTCGGCCCAAGGCGTCCGGGTCAACGCCGTCTGCCCCGCAGTCGTGGAAACCGATATCAACGCGGAGGCGCGCCACGACGGCCAGTCGCACGATTTCCTCCTATCCAAGCATCCCATCGGCCGGTTTGGCAAAGTGGAGGAGATCGCCGCGGCGGTCCTTTTCCTCTGTTCGCCCGGCGCCAGTTTCACCACCGGCATCGCCATGCCGATCGATGGCGGCTTTACCGCCGTCTAACCACTCACTACCAACTACCCATCCCATATGAGCACTCCCATCACTGATCTCACGCAGCGCCCTCCCCGCAGCACACGCACCCGCCTCGGCGGCTACGTCCTGCTGCCCCGCATGCTCGACAAAGGCCGCGCCGAAATCGCCGGCAAGGGCGGCGAGTTTCACTTCAACTGTCCGCTCGATCAGCGCATCCTGGCCTTCCTTGGCATCGACGCCGAGCCCCTCAGGGCGGAGCTGGCCAAAGGCAAGGGCGACGGTGATATCCTGGCGTGGATTCAAGCCAACCAGGGCAACAAACACACCGCGGCCGATATTGAAGCCTGGTCGGAAGCGCAGTCAAAACGCGAACCCGACTCCGAATCGCAAGAGTTCTTCGATGGCATGCGGCAAGCCGCCGGCCCCCATCGCACTGACATCAAGACCTGGGCGGACCTCCTCGATCTCGATGACTACGTGACTTTCGGCGGCAAGGCTTAACCCACCGCGCGATGAAAACGTGGATCATCGAAAAGCATGGCGACGTGGAAGGACTCTCCCTCGTCGAGCAACCTGTCCCGGAGCCATCCGCCGGCGAAGTGCTGGTCCGCGTGCGCGCGGTGTCGCTCAACTATCGCGACCTGCTCACGTTGGAAAGCCAGCGTCCGGGTAATCTGCCACCGCCGCTCGTTCCCTGCTCCGATGGCGCGGGCGAAGTCGTGGCGGTCGGCGCGGAAGTCACGCGATGGAAAGTCGGCGACCGCGTCGCCGGGACGTTCTTTCGCGACTGGATCGCCGGGCCGTTCCATCTCAAATACCACAACGCCGCCGGCGGCGGTTCGATCCACGGATGGCTCCGTGAATACGTGGCCTGTCCGGAGAGCGGAGTCGTGGGTGTGCCGGAAAGCCTCACCTTCGAGGAAGCGTCCACGCTCCCTTGTGCCGCGGTCACCGCATGGCAGGCGCTTTTTACGCGCGGCGGCCTGCGCCCCGGGGCCACCGTTCTCGCCCTCGGCACGGGCGGCGTATCGATCTTTGCGCTGCAACTGGCCCACGCCGCCGGGGCTCACGTCATCATCACCTCCAGCAGCGATGAAAAGCTCGCGCGCGCGCGGGAACTCGGCGCCTCGGCCACGGTGAACTATCGCACGACGCCCGACTGGGACAAAGAGGTGTGGCGGATCACCGAGAAGCACGGCGTCGATCACGTCGTGGAGGTCGGTGGACCCGGAACGCTCGGCAAATCGATGAACTCCGCCGCGGGGGGCGGGCATATCGCGCTCATCGGCGTGCTCACGGGCTTCGGTTCGCCGGACGTCAGCCTCTTCCCACTCGTCACCCGCAACGTGCGGCTCGATGGCATCTACGTCGGTTCGTGGGCCGATTTCGAGGCGCTCAATGCCTTCCTGACCGAGCACAAGATCCGGCCGATCATCGATCGGACCTTCGCCTTCGACGAAGCCCGCGCCGCCTTTTCGCACATGCGAGGAGCCGGACATTTCGGAAAGATCGTCATCGCGTTTCCATGAGTTCCCCGTCGCGCCCGCCCACGTTCCTCATCGGCGGCGATCTCCCCATCCATCGTCTGGGCTACGGTGCCATGCGGTTATGCGGACAACCGGGAAATTTCGGGCCGTATGCGGATTGGGAAGGTGGCAAGCGGCTGCTGCAAAGCGCCGTCGCGCTGGGGGTGAACTTCATCGATACCGCGCATCCCTACGGACCCGGCTGGAACGAAGAAATCATCGCCGAGGCGCTGTCTCCCTACCCGGCGGGCCTGGTGGTGACGACGAAGGGCGGCGTCGAGAAAACGGCGCCGGACAAGGTTTTCGCCGATGGCCATCCGGAAAGTTTGCGACGCTTTTGTGAAGGCAGCCTGCGGCGGCTGAAACTGGAGCGCATCGCGCTGTATCAATTGCATCGGCCGGATCCCAACGTCCCGTTCGCGGAGAGTGTCGGCGCCCTCGCCCAACTCCGCGCGGAAGGAAAAATCCGCCACGTCGGACTTTCCAACGTCACGCTCGCGCAGGTCGAGGAGGCGCACCGCATCGTGCCGGTGGCGACGGTGCAGAATCGCTACAACCTGTTGGAACGCGATGACGATCCGGTGCTGGAATACTGCACGGCGCGCGGCATCGCCTATCTTCCGTGGGGACCACTGGCCGCCAAGCCGTTTGCCCCCGAGGCCCCACTCACGCATGCATCGGGTCACCTGGCGAAGGTCGCGCAGGAACTTGGTGCGACCGCCGGACAGGTCGCGCTCGCGTGGCTGTTGCGGCGCAGTCCGAATATCATCCTCATTCCAGGGACGACGAGTGTGACGCACCTGAAGGAGAATGTCGCGGCGGCGGACCTGCAATTATCCCATGAACAATTTGAGGAGCTATCACAGCCTTGAGTTTTTCCAGGCGCTTGACGTCCTCCTTGAACTGGCTGGTCCGGCTGAATGTCCTCACATGCCGAGGTCAGCGTACAGTTCCCGCTTGCTGGCGAAGTGCTTCACATTCTTTCCAGCCTTGCTCTCTCGAAGCACTTTCGCGGTCAGCGGAGTGGGAATTTTGACTTCAAATGGCAGCCCACGACGCAACTGAATCTGCCGGTAGAGCAGATGGATGGTTTCGGACGCGGTCAAACCGAGCTTCCCGAGGATGGATTCCACCTCGATTTTCAAATCAGGTTCGATGCGGGCGCGGATGGTCGTGGTTTTGCTCACGGTGTATTTGTAGCGCCTTTGTAGCCACATCGCAAGAATGTTACGTCGCGCACCACATGCGAGGCGGAGGATCGGCCCACCATTGTTAACGGCATTAAATAATATTTGGAAAGTTGTTTCACCTGCAGTCTAATCACCCTCGCATGACCGTTTTATCCGCCGGCCCTCGGGCCGCATTCTTTGGTGCCGCCATTCTCCTTGCCTCCTTCGCCGGCTGCAAAAAGGCCCCGCCGCCGCCGCAGATGGGGCCTTTGCCGGTCAATGTCGTGATCGCGGAGGAAAAGGAAGTCACGGAGTGGGACGAATTCACCGGGCGCATCGAAGCGGTGGAATCCGTGGACATCCGCCCACGCGTCTCGGGCTACATCACCGAGATCCATTTCAAGGCCGGCACCCTGGTCAACAAGGACGACCTCCTCTTCGTCATCGATCCACGGCCCTACCAGGCCGACCTCAACCGGGCGAACGCGAACCTCGAGCAGGCGCAGGCGCAGTTGAAACTGGCGGAGATCGATTTCAAACGCACCAAGGGGCTGAGGGACAAGAACGTCGTCTCGCCGGAGGAATTTGACCAGAAAGCCGCTTCCCAACAGCAGGCGGAGGCCAGCGTACGCTCCTCGATGGCGGCGAAGGATTCGGCGGACTTGAATCTCCAATTCACCCAGGTCAAATCGCCCATCACCGGACGCGTCAGCAATGAGCGCGTGACCGTCGGCAATCTCGTGACGGCGGGCGCCGGCACAGACACCGTGCTGACCACCGTGGTCTCCGTGGATCCCCTCTACGTCTATATGGATGCCGATGAGAACAGCGTGCTGAAATACCTCAAGCTGCGCGACGAGGGCAAACGCAAGTCCGCCCGCGATGAGGCCATTCCCGTTTACATCCAGCTCGCCAATGAAACGGGTTTCCCGCACGAGGGGGTGATCGATTTCGTGGACAATCGAGTCGATCCCAATACCGGCACTCTGCGCGCGCGCGCCGTCTTCAAAAGCTGGAACGAACTGCTTTCGCCGGGCTTCTTCGTGCGCGTGCGGGTTCCCGGCGCGGGTTCGCACCGCGGCGTGCTGATTGACGACAAAGTCATCAGCTCGCAGCAGGGCGTAAAGTACGTCTACGTCGTGAAGGCCGACAAAACGATCGAACGGCGCAATCTCGAAACCGGCACAGTTTTCGAAGGGCGGCGCATCGTCAAGGCCGGCCTGAAGGACGGCGAGCAAGTCGTTTCGACGCGGCTGCAGATCCTCCAACCCGGGATGCCCGTGCAGCCCATTCCGGAGCCCAAAAGAGAGACGCCCGCGCCGGTGGCTCTCGAAAAAAAGCCCGAAGTGGCAAAGTAAGCGCGACCGCTCATGAACCTCGCGCATTTCTTCATCGACCGGCCGATTTTCGCCGGCGTCATTTCGATCCTCATCACGCTCGTGGGGGTCATCGCGATGATCACGCTCCCCATCGCGCAATACCCCGACATCGCTCCGCCGACCATCCAGGTGACCACGAGCTACCCGGGAGCAAACGCCCAGACGGTCGCGGAGACGGTGGCCACCCCGATCGAGCAGCAGATCAATGGCGTCGAGAACATGCTCTACATGTCTTCCTCGAGCACGAGCGACGGCGTGATGACGCTCAACGTCACCTTCCGTCTCGGCACGAATATCGACGCCGCCCAGGTGCTGGTGCAGAACCGCGTGGCCACGGCCATCCCCACCCTGCCGCAGGACGTCCAGCGCATCGGGGTCACGACGAAAAAACAGTCGCCCGATATCACGATGGTCGTCCACCTCGTGTCGCCCGACGGATCGCTCGATTCCGTCTTCACGAGCAACTACGCGCTGCTGCAAATCCGCGACGAACTCGCGCGGTTGCCCGGCGTCGGCGACGTGAATGTCTTTGGCGCGCGCGAATACTCGATGCGCATCTGGCTCGATCCCGACAAGATCGCCGCGCGCGGACTCACGGCGCAGGATGTCGTGCTGGCTCTGCAGGAGCAGAATGTGCAAGTCGCCGCCGGCACGGTGGGCGCGCCGCCCGTGCCGACGAATGCGACCGCTTTCCAGTACACCGTGAATACGCAAGGCCGGCTGGCCGACGAAGGGTCGTTTGGCGAGATCGTGATCAAGACCGGCGCGAACGGCAGCATCACCCGCGTCCGCGACGTCGCGCGCGTGGAACTGGCGGCCAGGGATTACACGGTCAACAGCCAGCTCGGCGGCAAGCCCGCCACGGCGATCGGCATCTTCCAACTCCCCGGCTCGAACGCGCTCGAAACCTCCGACCGCGTACGGGAAAAAATGGTGGAGTTGAAAACGCGGTTCCCCGCCGGGCTGGACTACAAGATCCAGTACGACCCGACGGTCTCCGTGCGCGAGTCGATCCACGAAGTCGAGAAGACGCTCTTCGAGGCGATCGCGCTCGTCGTCCTGGTCGTGCTCGTCTTCCTGCAAAACTGGCGGGCTTCGCTCATCCCGCTCGTCGCCGTGCCCGTGTCGCTCATCGGCACCTTTGCGGCGATGTCGCTCTTCGGTTTCTCGATCAATAACATCTCACTCTTTGGCCTGGTGCTCGCCATCGGCATCGTGGTCGATGACGCGATCGTCGTCGTCGAGGCCATCGAGCGCCACATTGCCGACGGCATGAACCCGCGCGACGCGGCGCGCCAGGCGATGAATGAAGTGAGCGGCGCGGTCATCGCCGTGGCGCTGGTGCTCGGCGCGGTCTTCGTGCCCACGGCCTTCATGACCGGCATCACCGGGCAATTCTTCCGGCAGTTCGCGCTCACCATCGCCGTCTCGACGGCCATTTCCGCGCTCAACTCACTGACCCTGTCGCCCGCGCTCGGAGCGATCCTGCTCAAACCGCACGGCGCGACGAAAGACCTGCCGCAGAAAGTCATCGACGGCTTGCTTGGCTGGTTTTTCAAGGGCTTCAACAAAGTTTTCGCCTGGGGTTCCGAGGGCTACGGCAAGGCGGTGTCGCGCCTCATCCGGCTCGCCGCCATCGTGCTCATCTTTTACACTGGCCTGCTCGTGCTCACCGCGTTCGGCTTCAAGATGGTCCCGACGGGATTCATCCCGACGCAGGACCGCGGCTATGCGGCTTCCTTCTGCCAGCTCCCCGATGCCGCCTCGCTGGACCGGACCCAGGCCGTCGTGGACAAGATGGCGCAAATCGCCCGCGAGACCCCCGGCGTGCTCGACACCATGGAGATCGGCGGCATGAACCTCTTCGGCGGCAACCAGCCGAACACGGGGGCCGTCTTCATCCCCTTCAAGCCATTTGCCGAGCGCAAAGGCGCGGACGAGCAGATGCCCGCGATCATGGCGAAAATCAACGCCCGCTTCCGCGCGGAGATTCCCGAAGCCTTTTCCGGCGTCTTCCCGCCGCCGCCGGTCGCCGGCGTCGGCAATGCCGGCGGCTATCGCCTCTACATCCAGGATCGCGGCAATGCCGGCCTGCAAGAACTGCAAAGCCAGGCCTTCGGGATGATGATGAAGGCCAACCAGACGCCGAGCCTCGGCGGCAATATCTCGACCTTCCGCGCGGATGTCCCGCAGCTCTGGCTGGAAATCGATCGCGTGAAGGCCAAGTCGATGAACGTCCCGCTGAGCAACATCTTCGGCACGCTTCAGACTTACCTCGGCTCGAGTTACGTGAACGACCTCACGCTCTTCGGCCGCACTTATCACGTGACGGCCCAGGCTGACGCCCAATTCCGGCTCACGCCCGAGGCCATCCGCCTCCTCAAAACACGCAACGCCGCCGGGGGCATGGTCCCCCTCGGCGCCGTCGGCACCGTGCAGGAAACGAGCGGCGCGGACAAAGTAGTCCACTACAACATGTGGCCCGCCGCCGATCTCAACGGGGGCCCCGCGCCCGGCTATAGCACCGGTCAGGCGATGGCCACCGTCGAGAAACTCGCAAAAGAGAACCTGCCCACGAGCTTCACCACCGAATGGACCGAGATGGCGCTCCAGCAGAAGCTCGCCGGCAACAGCGCGCTCTACATCTTCCCGCTCTGCGTGCTCATCGTCTTCCTCGTGCTCTCGGCGCTCTATGAAAGCTGGTCGCTGCCGCTGGCCATCATCCTCATCGTGCCGATGTGCCTGCTCAGCGCCATCGGCGGCGTGTGGCTGCGCGATATGGATAACAACGTCTTCACGCAGATCGGCTTTGTGGTGCTCGTCGGTCTGGCCTGCAAGAACGCCATCCTCATCGTGGAGTTTGCCAAACAGATCCAGGACCGCGACGGCGTCGATCGTTTCCAGGGCGCGATCGAAGCCTGCCGCCTGCGCCTGCGCCCGATCCTCATGACCAGCTTCGCCTTCATCCTCGGCGTGCTCCCGCTCGTCATCAGCAGCGGCGCTGGCTACGAAATGCGCCAGGCCCTTGGGACGGCGGTCTTCTTCGGCATGCTCGGAGTAACCATCTTCGGCCTTTTCCTCACACCGGTCTTTTACGTGGTCATTATGTGGTTCAAGGAACGTCACGGAACTGCGGCCCCCGCCATTCCAGCAAGCACCGAGTCCTCGCCGGCGCCGGTCGCTGCGCACTCAACCTAAATGCGGATAGTGGGAATCAGAAGGTTTCTCACCCGGGAGGTGAATGGTTTTTAGATTCGGGATGATCCATTGCTGCCAGCCCTCTGCGTCTCTCCAGTACCACCGTCCAGATCGCCAAGTTCCTCGACGCTTTCCGCCATTTCGCCTGGCGCGATGTGAGCGCACCGCAAAAAGAATTCGCTCCCCCTCCCCCGTCATCCTGAGCGAAGCGAAGGACCTGTGATCTCTGCCTTTCCTCACCAGCACGATTGCAGATGCCCGGAGGAGATCAGAGGTTGCTTCGCTTCGCTCAGGATGACGAGAAAAGGGGCACGCGCCATAACTCCACGAAATCTTCTGCCTGACCGCGCTCGATCCACGATTGAGCGGCGGGGGGACGCCAATTGATCGCGAACGTCTCCGACGTGTCGCCGCTATTTCATCGAATGAAGCCCGATGAGATTTCCCTCCGTATCCAGCACGTGGGCGATAAAGCCATGTTCGCCGATCGATTTTTTCTCCGTTTGGATTCGCCCGCCGTTCTCGACGGCACGCGCCGCCATCTCTCCGCACTCAGCGCCCGGAAAGTAGACGATGGTCCCTCCCACGCCGGAGTCTTTGCCTGTCATCTTGACGAGCGCTCCCGCGCATCCGGGACTCTCGGATTTCATGGGAAACGCCCATAATTCAACTTCAGGGCTCGGAATTCGTTCGAGAGTCACGTCGAACGTCTTCTGATAAAACGCTTTGGCGCGGTCCATGTCCTGGACATAAATCTCGAACCAACCTACCGGATTGCGATTCTCATTCATGCTTTTGTTTTCGCTCTTTGTTGCAGTCTCGGCTGTGCGAAAATCGACGTTCCGACCGCAGGGTCGCATCATCGGCCTACAGCCACAACGCATTCTGATATGCTCGAATTAAGACCCACCTGCGAGAACTGCAATACCCCGCTTCCCGCCGGTTCCGCCGAAGCGATGATCTGCTCGTTTGAATGCACCTTCTGCCGCGCGTGCGTCGAGCGCCTCCTCGGCAACGTCTGTCCGAATTGCGGCGGCGGCTTCTGCGCGCGCCCCATTCGGCCCCTCCATCACTGGAAGGGCGGCGACTACCTCGGCGCCTATCCCGCCAGCACCACGATCAAGCATCGTCCGGTGGATTCACGCCTTCACCAGAAATTCGCCGAGCCCATCAAATCGATTCCGCCAGAGCTTCGATAACGCAGTCTCCACTATCCTCTTCATCCTTCATCCTTCATCCTTTCCCCCTCCCCCTATGTTCACCCGCCGCCATTACCTCACCTCCCTCGCCACCATGACTGCCGCCAGCGCCGCCATGGTGGACCGGCTCTTTTCCGCCGACGATCCCGCGGCCAATGTGGCCGACCGCACCAGCACGATCCGCATCACAAAACTGACCGCGACCCCATTCGCGCGTAAGGTCTACATCAAACTGGAAACCAATCACGGGGTCACGGGCTGGGGCGAGATCGATCAACTGGATCCAAACGTGGCCGTGGTCCTGGTCAAGTCGCTCTACGAATTGCTCGATGGCGAGAATCCCACGCGCATCGAATATCTGTGGCAAAAGATCTACCGGTCCCATCGCGACATCCGCGGCGGTTCGTTCATGGTGCACACGCTCGCGGGCATCGACATGGCGCTGTGGGATATTACCGGGAAGCTCTGGGGCGTCCCCGTCCATCGGATGCTCGGCGGCCCGGCGCGGGACAAGGTGTGGGTGTATCCTTCGGTGAGAGCCACGAAAGTGGGCTC
This sequence comes from Chthoniobacterales bacterium, assembly GCA_038228205.1. Lineage (GTDB taxonomy): Bacteria > Verrucomicrobiota > Verrucomicrobiia > Chthoniobacterales > Chthoniobacteraceae > Chthoniobacter. Next base: position 32,869 of record JBBRPL010000028.1, on the reverse strand, counting down.
CGGCCCGATGCCCTTTTCCGGCACGCCGCAGGAGATCGAACGGCTCGTGAAGATGATTGCCAATGCCCGCACGAAGATGGGTCCCGACGGGATCGTGATGTTCGATGCGCACTGCGCGCTGCCGCCGCCCTTCCTGCTGCAACTGGCCAGCGCGATCAAAGCCTACGACATCACCTACATCGAAGAACCCGCGGTGCCGGGCAACATCGAGGTCTTCAAGCGATTGAAGGAGCAGATCAACATCCCCTTCGCCGTCGGCGAGCAGGCCCGCACCATCTGGGATGTCGTGCAATACCTGCAGAACGGCATTGCCGATTTCATGCAAGTGGACTGCGCGCATACGGGCGGCATCTCGCAGTTGAGAAAGATCGCCACGATGGCCGAGGCGTATCACGTGCCGCTGACCCCGCACTGCGTGACGACCGATCTCGGCATGACGGCCAGCCTGCACGTGAGCGCTTCGGTGCCGCTGTTTTTCATTCACGAGTATTATCCCAGCATCTCGCCCCCTGGGCTGGTGGACAAGGGCTGGGAGGTGGACAAGGATGGCTATGCGTCCCTGCCGACGCGCCCGGGCATCGGCTGTATGATCAACGAGGAGCGGCTGGCGGAACTGGCCAAACTTCCGATCAAACCCGAGTGGCCCACCAGGGGCCGCCTGCCGGACGGCTCGATCTCGGATTACTGATGAACCCGTTTTCCAAGTATCCAACCTCAGCCGATATCGCCGAAATGAAGGCGAGGGGTTACGATGCGACCACGATCGCAGAAGCGGAGCGCCGGTCGAAGCGAGGGCTCAAAGCGCTGGAAGTTCGGCGCCTCATCGAGGATGCATTTCGCGGCGTTACGCTCGGGGATGGCGTCGGTCTCCAGGAAGCGCGGGGCCTCGACGACCACGAGAATACTGTCACATGCGCCGCCTATCGAGCCGCGGATGAAAAGGATGACTGGCAACGCATATCCTCGGAGGCGATCTCCCGATACAACGACAGCCTGAGCTTCTTCGACGCTGAAGGCATGCGATTTCATCTCCCGGCCTATCTCATAGCCGAGCTAAAAGACGAATACGGTTTTGGGTTGGACTCCTGCCTCGCCAATCTCAGTGAGCACAGCATCTCTAGATTTGCCCTCCTCTCTGACACGCAGCGAAAGGCCGTCAGAGCATTCCTCCTGCACATCGCCGAGGAGCCGGATTTCGAGTCAAGTCGTCCGAAAATCCTTCGTGCTCTTGGCGAGTATTGGATCGATCCCCCAGCCGATTGAAAGAACGCAGCATGACGATTATCCCGTGCGAATCCCGTAAACACGCCGCGCAGATCCTCGCGATTTTCAATGAGGCGATCGTCAACTCGACCGCTCTCTACGACTACAAGCCTCGCACCACGGAGATGATGGAGACCTGGTTTGCGGCGAAGGCGAAGGGAAATTTTCCGGTGATTGGCATCGAGGGAGAGGACGGTGAACTGATGGGGTTCGCCAGTTTCGGAACCTTCCGCGCGTGGCCAGCCTACAAGTACACGGTCGAGCACTCGATTTACGTGGACCCCCGCTTTCGGGGACGTGGTGTCGGGCGGCATCTCCTGGAGCAGGTGATCGAGGCCGCGCGGGCGCAAGATTACCACGTCCTGGTGGGAGGCATCGACGCGACGAACACGGCGAGCCTGGCGCTTCACGAGCGGCTGGGATTCACCCACTGCGGCACCATCCGCCAAGCTGGATTCAAATTTGGCCGATGGTTGGATTTATCATTCTACCAGTTGATCCTGGCGACCCCTCTGCAGCCGGTCGACGGATGACGCCTGACTTACCACTGACCGTGGAATCCCTCCCCATTTTCGCATGACGTCGCCCAAACCCACAAAGGGCGTTTTTGCAGTCGCCATGTCGCTCGCCATCATCGCCACCAATCTTTTCGTCACCACTCGGTTCGTGGTGAATATGCGCCGCTTCATCGATCTCCAGACGAGCGGCGCGATTCAACTGCCGATTGCCCGGCCCACGGGCGAACGCAAGCCGGTATCGGCTGCACTGGAACTCACGCTGCATGCCGACGGGACCATTTTCCACGGCCCACTCCCGATTGAGTTCGACTCCATTGCCGCCTTGCTCCAGCCCAAATCGCCGCAGAGGATTGTCGTGCACGCGGAACGGGGCGTCCCATACCCAAAGGTCAAAGCGCTGCTCGGCGAACTTCACAAGGGCGGCGCTGACAAGGTCATCCTCGAGACCCATGAAGCCCGCTAAATTTTCTCGCCGCGCGGTTTCTATTCGGATTCGATGTGACCTTCGCCCGTTCCCTGCCCCCAACTCGCGGTCGGCGCCTCCGTTGGCGCTGTCACGTGTGCTGTCGGTTGCTCCCTCAAACGCCGAGAGCCCACCATCGCCCAAAAACCGCGCCTTCCTGCTCCCCCCGTATTCCGTGAAATGAATTCCCATGACTAAAAGAACCAAGCTCACTCTCATCCTCGCCGGGGTCGTTCTTGCCGCGGTCGCCGCGGCGATTGGCTATTTCGTGTTCACGAGCGATGGCCCGCATGACTACGATTCGCGCCTGACGCACCAGGCATCGAAGGCCAAACCGCTCATCACTGCGCTCAAGCGTTATCATGACGACCATTCTGTTTATCCCCCGCACGCGACCGACTTTCTTCCGTATCTCGCCACCACACCCGCGCCCACCCTTGAACCGGACACCGACGACATTCTCGACTGGCACTACGTGCAGCGTGAAAAAGGTTTTGGATACCTGCTTTCCCACAAGCTTGTGGATCCCGGTTGGGAACCCACTTTGCAGTATCATCGCGATGGACCACAGGCCTGCTGGGTCTACGATCCGGGCGACGGAAGCGCTGAGAGAACGATCCTCCTGGAACCATGAAAGCGCCGGCCTTCTCATGTATCGCACCCTATTCGCTCTCCTGACGCTTTGTTGGGCAGCATCCGCCGGCCGGGCGGCGGATGGTCCGTCGATCAAATTCCCGTCGCCCGATGGACGCTTCGCGTTGCGGATTACCGCGGCGGCTGGCGATGACTCGTCGGAGCCGAAGGTGGAGCTGATTGAGAAAGCTTCCGGCAAGGTCATGGTCGATCTCGGGACTGCCTACACCAGCCACCTCCGCGATACAGTGCTGGTGTGGTCCGCAAACTCCAGGCGGGCAGCCTATGGCACCCGCGACAATCGGGAGGGTGAAACCAGCGTCTATTTTTGGAATGGCTCGGCGTTCGACGAAATCACCCTGCCCGAAAACATGCCAGGCCCGCACATCGACTTTGGCAAACACGTAAACGATTCCGTGAAAAACTACGGAGGTGGGACGAAGCCCGTGCGGTGGCTAAAGTCGGGAGACCTCGAGCTGTCGAGCGACTCGACGATGATGTCGCGAGAGAATTCCGGGACGTATACGGGCGTGGTGGTGTTCACGCTCACCTTTGACGCGAAGCATCACGCCTCCGTGCAATCGGTCGGGAAGACAAAAACCCGGGTGGACAAATAGGAGAGACTGACGCGCGGAACATGCGCGTCGGGATGGACTTCGGGTTCTGGCAATGGGGACGCTCTAACAATCAGACGAAGAAGGACGCGCCGCCAATCCTGCTCTGGCAATCAGCGCGCGGGCCTGTGCCTGGCAGAGGTGAAAGGCGACGCCGAGCCCTGCGCCAAACCCGATTCCATAGCATCCTCCCCAGAGAAGCATCGCCGCGAGCGGATGATCGATGATCAGTTTTCCCTCGATCCGCCCGCCTACATAATAGCCGAGGCCGTTGAGGGCAAAGAGCGCGAAGACGACCCTGGCCATGGCGCGCGGGGCGTCGAACGCGAGGGAAAGGATCGCCCCCATGATGACGGTGCCGCCGATGAGCCCACCGATGCTCCCGGCATCCCCGCGCAATGCGACCCACACCGCGACCCACGCGACCGCGTAGGCCATGAAGGCCAGGGAGAACAATTTATAAAACCGTGAGAGCGAGCCCGGGCCGAGGATGAGCCGATGCAAGCACACGCCGCTCAGGCCGATGAAGATGGCTGTGCAGGCGATGTAGAGATGCATCTCGCGCAGGCCGCGGAACCAATGATCGAAGATCGGCCAGGGCAGGAACCCGGCGACGCTGACGATGGTAAATCCGGCGATGCCCCGCCCCACGGATGCGGCGAGCGACGGCAACGGGGAAGCATCTCCGGAGGAGCGCACGCGGTCGGCGATGCTTTGGGGATCGAGTTGGAACAAGGCCACGAGATTTATGATTTTGAATGGATGCCTGGCGCTTTGTCTCGTCTTGACGCGAGCCACAGGACGGCGACGGCGGTGCAGAGAAACAACCCAAACCACCGCATCGGGCCATGAACGAAAATGACGGCGCCATTCAGCACCATGAAGAAAAAGAAGGCGTGCCAGAGAGCGTTCAGCCGCGACGGACGCGTGGCGAAACTCACCGGCGCGAGCCACCACCAAAGGACATCCCCCAGCCACACCGCCGCGAAGATGTAGTTGAAATAAAGGCCGCCGCCCCAGTCCCAGCCGGTCAGCTCGGCGGTCTGCCGGGCAGTTTCGCGATAAGCGGCGGCATGGCTCCACTGGTGAAAATAGGCAAACGCGCAGAGCACATGGCCGAGGAAAAACCCGCACCCGATCGTCCACGCCGCGCGGGCGCCCAGCAGCCAGCCAGTCCGGCCACGCGCTTCCAGCTTCAAGCCCATGCCGAAGGCATAGGCCAGGATCGCCAGCCAGATGCTGAGCTTGGTCAGAAGTTCGCCACGGGACATGAACCAACATTCAGCCTCAAATGCGGTGATGGAAAGGAAACGCGGAGACGCGGCGCGGGGGAGACGCGACCGAAAGGCAGGGAGGAAGGATGGCCGCAAAAAGGCACAAAAGGCGCAGGAGGGGCTCTTGACTTCGGCGGCGCGCTCCAGTTAATCGGCATGAAAGAAATCTACGTAAGAGGCAAAGACCATCGAGTCCTGCGGATATTTTGCCCGCCTCTTGCGTCATGGAGAGCACAGGCGTCTCGCCGGTCGCTTTTGGCGTCCCGCCGAGAGCAATTCTCGCGAAGCGAGCCGCGCTCCGCCAGCCGTTCACGCCCAGAACCACCGTGGTTTCATCTTAACCCCTTTTGTGCCTTCTGCGCCTTTTTGCGGCCATTCCGCCTTCTGCTATTTCGGAATCCCAAATGGGCTCCAAAAGCTGTCCGGCACGACCGCCTTCAGCCGCTCGTAGGAGACCTTGGGCACCACGGGCGGCTGGCCCGCCTTCTGCGGCCCAAAGGCGTTCCCGAGTTCATCGGTGCCCGTGGTGACGAAGCGATTGCCCGGAGCCGCCCCGGAGCGCCAAACGGCTTCCGGGACGGACGTCCCTGTCGCGAGTTTCTTCGCGATGGTCTGGGCATCGACCAATGCATCCACAGTCGCCAACTGCGCCCGAATCTTGCGCGCCACCGCCATGTCGCCGGCAAACTTTGCCCGCTTCGCCAGTGCGCCCGGCGACAGTTGTTCCTCGGCCAGCGCCGTCTCGATGCTTTTCACGACGAAAGCCGCGCCCGCCTTGTCGGGAAACACCGAGGTCTCCGGGCGATAGTTCTCCAGGTCCGCCTTGAGGGCGGGCAGCAACTGTTGGAGCGAAGCAGCGTCCGCCTTCAACATGGCCCGCGTCGCGACGCATTCGTTCAAGATACTGCGCGGGACGCCGGCTTGGTACGCATCGTTCACCGCCTCCTGATACAACTGGTAGGACACTTCGTTGCGCATGATGACTCGCAGCGCCGGCGTGGGGTAGAGCTTCTCCAACATCCTGGCGTGGTCCGCGTTTCGCGTGTCCGCTTCCTGTGCATGGAGTGCGGCGGCGAACAGGACGACGAAGGAGGCAACAGCAGCGCGAACTCGGGCGGAGAGCATTCGCCTAAATGCCGCAAGGGGCATGCCAGAGGGGGAAGTGCTCAGTGCTCAGTGCTCAGTATCCCGGGAGCGACGTCGCCAGTGAATCTGAGCACTGAGCACTGAGCACTGAACACCGAGCACTTCCTCGCCCTCACTTCTCCCTCGCGGCGCGCGCGAGACGGCGGTCGGGAATGAACCACATCACGGCGACCAGAACGTAGAGGGCGTCGGCCAGGGCTTGATGCACAAATGCCAGGGCGATGCCGGAAAGATAGAGTGCCGGCGAGAGTTTGCCTTTCCAATCCGACCCGAGCGCGACGGCGATGCGGGAGTCCCGCCCATGTTCGCTGACGATCGTGCGTTGTAGAATCCAATAGGCGAACGACGCCATGAGCAACACGACTCCGTAAAGCGCCGTGGGCAGTGCGGTGAGGTGATTCTCCCCCATCCAACCGGTGACGAAGGGGATGAGGGACAGCCAGAAAAGCAGATGGAGATTGGCCCACAAAATCGACCCGTTCACCCGCTCGGCCGCCTGGAAGAGGTGGTGGTGATTGTTCCAATAGATGCCGACGTAGATGAAGCTGAGCACGTATCCCAGGAAGACGGGGAGCAGGGGCGCCACTGCGGCCATGTCGTGGCCGTGGGGCACCTTCAATTCCAGGACCATGATGGTGATGATGATGGCAATCACGCCGTCGCTGAACGCTTCGAGTCGTCCTTTGTCCATGCGCGGCTTCTACCCGTCGCCCGGGGAAAAGACAAACTTTCGCCTGAGAACGGCGACGAGCAGTAGAGTAGAAGCGGCATCCTGCCGCTTTACCGACCCCGAAGCGGCATCCTGCCGCTTTGCAAACCCAGAAGCGGCAGGATGCCGCTTCTACATTGATGCCGCTGGTCCGATCGCCGACGCGATCCGACGAGCACGCCTAGATGTTGCCGGAGAGGGCGAGGACGACGACGATCAGCAGAACGAGCCCAAGGCCGCCGCTGGGATAGTATCCCCAGCCGGAACTGTAGGGCCAGGAAGGCAATGCTCCGACCAGGAGGAGAATGAGAAGAATGAGAAGGATGGTGGACATAACGTGGTGAGGATGTGTCCGGGGGAACTAATGGCCCCGAACGAGGTAGACGACGAGGAGGATCGGCAACGGCACGCCCAGCAACCAAAGCAGCGCGTAACCAATTTTTCCGGATTCACTGACGAGTTTTTCGAGGTGCTTCATGACCATAAATCGCCGGATGCCGCAGGACCGCGTGTATCCCGTCGGAACGCACGGTTCCTCTAACAATTCTCGCTCGCCCTGACTTCTTACCTTCGACGATGCGTCCGCCTGCCCCCGATCTTCCCGCCCGCATGGTTCTGCGACTCCTGGCGTTCAGTGCCATGACCGGCATGGCTGTCACCGCTGCGGACAAACCGCTTCCGACGGAAGCCGACGTGGCTTATGGCGCGCATCCGCATCAGCTCATGGACATTTACCTGCCGCCGGGCGGCGGGGAGGCCCGTCCCGTGTTGATCTGGTTTGGCGGATTGTGGGAACCCGCCAAGCACGTGCCGGATGTGAACCGGTTCTTTCCGGCGGGTATCGCGCTGGTCGGCGTGGAACTGCGAACGATGAAGGACGCGGTGGCGGACAAGGCAACGCCGCCGATTTCCTACGTGATGAACGACGCGGCGCGGGCGGTCCAATTCGTGCGGATGAATGCGGCCCGGTGGAATCTCGACCCGCGGCGCATCGCGGTGGGGGGAGGTTCGCACACGGTGCACTCTCCCGCCTGGGCGGTGGGTTTCCAAAAGCTCGCCGAAAAAGCCGGCGCGACCGTTTACGTGAAATTCCCCGATCATCCGACTGACAAATACAAGGACATCTGGGATTTTATCGCCCAGCAGCTCCATCAGCAGGAGCGATAGGGGAAATCACGAGTTCACGCCGGTATTGACTCTGGTCATCGACAACTTTGTGGATAAGATTGTCCCTCGGACCCTCGGATTGCTAATTTGCCTGACGCGTCCCGCCAGTATGCGGGCACCTTGATGACTCCACCCGCCCCCCCTCCAATCCTTTCGACCGAAGTCCAGGATCGAGTCATCGTTTTCCTCGTTGACGACCACGAAATTGAGGCCGAACTCGTCCGCAGCGCCCTGCGGCTGGATCCCGATATCGAGTTGCATCACTGCTCCCGCGGCGACGAAGCGGTGGCGCAGGCCTTGCGAATCCGCCCCACCGTCATCTTGCAGGATCTCGGCATGGCCGAGCGTGATGGGCTGGCGATTATCAGCCAATTTCGCGCAACGCAGGGGACGCACGACATTCCGATCATTGTCTATTCGGGCTGGGACAATCCCAAGATCAAGAGTGTCGTTTTCAGCATCGGTGCGAACGATTTCCTGGTGAAACCGGCAGAGCCTCTGGAGTTCGCCGCCCGCCTGCGCTATCACTCCGCGGCATTTTACAATCATCGGCGCCGCCTGGAGATCGAGCGGGCCTTGCGCGCGAGCGAGGAGCGGCTCCAGCAAAGCAATGACTCGCTGCTGGCGACAAATCGGAAGCTGACCGAAGCCCTCACGCGCGTGAAGGAGTTGAGCGGGTTGCTGCCGATGTGCACCTATTGCCGCCGGGTGCGCAACGATCAGAACTACTGGGGCCAGCTCGAGGCCTACCTGGTGGAGCATTCCGATCTGCAACTTTCCCACGGCGTGTGCGAGGAGTGTTTCGACCGCCAGGCGAGCGACCTCGGTCTTTCTCCCGAGGGCACGGCGGCTTTACGCGAGAAGCTGAAGGCCCGGTCTGGCGTCACGGTGACGAAGGCGGCGGACGTGAAGGGGTGATGGAAAAAGTTCTCAGTGCTCAGTTCTCAGTGCTCAGTAGTCCAAGGCAGCGTCGCAGCCGAATACTGAGCACTGCGAACTGAGAACTGAGCACTTCCCCCTCACGCCGCCTGTAACGCCGACACAGCCCTCCGGCGACTCCGCCCGGTGACCTCCCGCAGGGTTTTCCCATGCGCATCCGTCTTGACGATGCTCCAGGCCTGAATGCTGTCTTCCGCGAAGGACGCTTTGGTGGCCACGGTCTCGGAGGTATCCGCCAGACGGTGCCCCCAGGTAAAAGTGCGAGTGACGGAATCCCAAACACCTTCGTTCTCAATGACAGAGCCCGTGGCGAGAAAGGACCATTGACGATACCCGCGCCCGTCGGTGTCAAAGGTCATCAAGTTCAGCCCGCTGGCGCCCGGCGTGCCGTCGCCGGTTTCCGTGGACCATGATTGCCGCAGGAAGCGGCCATGCAAGATCCAGGCGGCGCTTTCGGTGCGTCGCATCCCGGGTTTGCCGGTGATTTCATCCTCCCAATCGCCGGCGTAATGGCTCAGGGCCAGCAGTTCGGGGATTCCGGCGGACGGGCCTTCCACGATTCCTTCCCATGAGCCGATTTGAAATTGAAGGACGCTGGCCGGGATGGTGACGGATAGAACGAGAGGATTCATGATCCCGGCTGAATCGGATCGAGACCTCGATGCGGTTCCCGGATTCTACCGGATGGCGGCGCTTCGAAGCACAGGGCGCACGCTAAGAAAACGCCTTGTGACCGGATAGCATTGGAAGAAACGACCCGAAACATCCCCCGATGAACGCACTACCTGCCATAAGGCGACTGCTGCCCCTTTGGCTCGGCTTTGCCGCCATGGCCGCGCGGGCCGAAGATTCCCACCGAGCCGAGGAGGTGGAACTACGCGCGGCGCTCACAAGAAGTCTCACTTTCCTGACCAAAGCGGGCGACGCATGGATGAACGAGAGGAACTGCAATTCCTGTCATACCATGCCCCTCCTGCTCTGGAGCCATCGTGCGGCGAAAGAGCGCGGGATTTCGATCGATGAGAAGGCGTTCGGTGAATTCGTCGGCTGGACCTACGAACGGGCCAAAAAGGAAACAGGGCTGGAGGTGCTCGCTTTCCTCAGGCTGGCGATGCCGGACAAAGCTACCCCGGAAATGACCAAGACCATGGTCGGCACGCAACAAGCCGACGGTTCGTGGAAGCCGGGAGCGCAGTTTCTGGGGCAACGGCGCGAGATCGACGAAACGAACGCCAACTCGGCCCGCATCGCCCTCCTCGCGATCGCGACGCAGGACACGGATCCATCGGTCGTCGAGGCGGCGAGGGCGAAGGCCGGACCCGTGCTGGGAAAAGATGCCTCACCGAAATCCGTGGATACCCTCGTTTTTCGCTCGTTGTATGCGCGTCGATTTGGCCAATCGGAAGAGGTCGCGACCCTGCGCGCCGAACTGCTGAAACTTCAGCATGCGGATGGAGGTTGGGGCTGGGCCATCGCCGACGAACGCAGCGATTCCATGGCCACCGGGGAGGCGCTCTACGCCTTGCAGCAGACATCCGAACCATCCGCGGCCGAGGCGATCGCACGAGGCCAGCATTGGTTGCTCACCCAGCAGCGCGAAGACGGCGGATGGTCCATCGACGTCACGCAGGTCAGCAAGGGTGACCGAAGCGCCCCAGCCAAGGCCAAATCACTCAAGGATGCGACCGGGATCTACACATTTTGGGGCAGTGCCTGGGCCGCGATCGGGCTTTTGCAAGGATTGCCCGTCGTGGACACACCCACAGTGACGGCGACACCGTAACAGGCGGAAATCAAGCGACCCGATGCATATTCTCTCCCCCCTACGACGGATAATTCCCCTCTTGCTGGGGATGCTGGCCGTCGCGGCGAGGGCGGAGAATCCCAGCCAACCCGATGAGGCACAACTGCGAGCGGCGGCCGGGAAAGGACTGAGCTTCCTCGCGAAGGAAGGCGACACATGGATGAACGAGAAGATCTGCAATTCGTGTCACACCATGCCTTTCCTGCTGTGGAGCCATCGCGAGGCGAAGCGGCGCGGATTTTCGATCAATGACAAGGTGTTCAAGGAGTATGTGGATTGGTCCAATGAGCGCAAGGAACCGGAAGTGGGTCCCGAAGCGCTGGCCTTCATGAAGCTGGCGATGCCCGATCAGCCTTACCCGGAGCTGACCAAGCTGATCGTGGGGTTGCAGAAAGCCGACGGCTCGTGGAAACCAGGCGGGCAGTTCACGGTGATGCAACGGGGTGAGTTTGCGGACGTCAAGGCCAACTCGGCCCGGATTTTGCTCCTCGCCCTGGCCACGCAATCCGCAGATCAACCGCTCACCGACGCGGCACGGGAAAAAGCGAAAGACTTGCTCGAGAAAGACACGCCCGCCAAAACCGTGGAAACGCTGGTTTTCCGCATGCTCTACGCGCGGCGTTTTGGAAACCCGGAAGAAGTCGCAAACCTGCGCGGGGAGATCCTGAAGCTTCAACATGCCGATGGTGGCTGGGGCTGGATGATCAGCGAAGAACACAGCGATTCGCTGCCCACCGGTGAAGTCCTCTACGTCCTGCAACGAGAGCCGGAAATGACGGCGACGGAGGCGATCGCGCGCGGACGGCGCTGGCTTCTCGACCAGCAGCGCGAAGACGGCGGCTGGTCCATCGACATCACACGCTTCAGCAAGCTCGACCGCAGCGCACCGGCCAAAGCCAAGTCGTTCAAGGACGCGACCGGGATCTACACTTTTTGGGGCAGTGCGTGGGCCACGATCGGGCTGCTGGAGGGGTTGCCGGTCGTGGAGAAGCAGTAGGGAAAGTGCTCAGTTCTCAGTTCTCAGTCGATAGCGCCGCGCGTGGGACGACTGAGCACTGAGCACTGCGAACTGAGCACTTCCCACTTCCCCTCACGCCAGGCACTTCCCGAGTTCGGCCCGGATCGCGTCCTCCTTCAGTTCCTTCCCGATGAAGACGAGCTGACTCTTGCGCACCTCGTCCTTTTCCCACAGGCGGTCCCACATGATCGTGAAGCGGTTGTTCACTCCGTGGAAGATGGCGCGGCGTGGGTTGCCCGCGATGGCGAGGAAGCCCTTGCTGCGATAGACCCTCTCGTTTTCCGAGAGCTTCTGAATGAAGAACTCGAATTTTTCGACGTTAAAGGCGCGGTCGTACTCGAAGCTGAAACTCTGGATATCGTGGTGATGCCGGTTCTGAAGCTCGTTGAGGAACTCAGGGTCGACGGTGAGCTTCTGGTCCACATTGAAGGCGTTCATGTCGAGGATCTCTTTGAGATTGGCCTGCGACTGGTTGGTGCGGAAAATGGTGGCGTGCGGGTTGAGTTCGCGGGCCTTCGCTTCGACGCGGGCGAGTTGCTCTTCACTCACGAGGTCGGTCTTGTTGAGCAGGAGGAAATCGGCCATGGCGACCTGCTCCCGGGCCGTCTCGGTCTCCTTCATCTGCTTCTCGATCTGCTCGGCATCCACGACGGTAATGATCGAGTCCATGCGGACGAACTGCTGGAGCTGAGGGATATTCAGGAAGGTCTGGGCGACCGGCCCGGGATCGGCGATGCCCGTGGTCTCGATGAGGAGATAGTCGAAGCCGCCCTTCTTGAGGAGGCTCTGCACCCCCTTGACGAGGTCCTTGCGGACGGTGCAGCACAGGCAGCCGTTGGAGAGTTCCAGGATGTCGTCATCCGTCTTCTCGATGAGCGCGCCGTCGATGCCGATCTTGCCGACCTCATTGACGATCACGGCAAACTTGTAGCCGTGATTCTGCTGAAGGATGTAGTTGAGAAGAGTCGTTTTGCCGGCGCCAAGGAAGCCGGTGAGGATGGTGACAGGGATGGGTTTCATGGTGGAGAGTGGAAAATACCCAGTCCTGAGTGCTCAGACTGGAGGCGCGGAATGTAGATGGAGAACTGAGCACTGAGAACTCCAAAAAAAAACTGGCGGCCCGGAAAAAATTCCGTGGCCGCCAGCAAAATGAGCCAAAGCGGGCGCTACGCTACCTTTGTCTTCTTGAGCAGCGGGAGGCCGGTTTTGGTGTTCTCGGAAACTTCGTAACCGGTAGGCAGCGCGTCGATCGCGCCTTCCTTGGCTTCGCCGCCAAAGTAATAGAGGGTGACTTTCTGGCCGCCCTTCAGCTCCTGATGACGCTGATGAAGAAAGTAGGTCTTGCCGGACTTTTTGGAAACAACGCTGAATGCCATAGGGGTGATTTTTTAGGGTGTAGTGGGTAATTTTTTAGCTCGCGCCAGCGTCTCAGATGACGCCAGCTTCCTTCAGAGTGGCATAGGCCCCGTTTTTCGTCACGGTTTTAAGTGCGCGGGTTGTCAACTTAACGGTGACAAACTTTTTCAGTTCGCTGACCCAGATCCGCTTCGTCTTGAGGTTCGGCTCAAAAGTGCGCTTCACCGATTTGGTGACGTGCTGGCCGATGCCGCCCTTCTTCTTGGCGAGACCGCGGCGATGAATCGTGCTGCCTTTGGTCGGCTTGGCGTTGGTGATGCTGCAAACTTTGCTCATACGAAAATGGTTTTTACAAGTGGGGCGGGGACAATGGAGGGGAGCCCGGGAGCGGTCAAGGGGAATTTCCGCCCTTATCCCAAGGCTTGCAGGTCGGCATCGACCATGATTTTGACGAGTTCCTTGAAGCGGGTGGTGGGTTCCCAGCCCAGTTTGGCCTTCGCCTTGGCCGGGTCCCCGATCAGCAACTCGACCTCCGCCGGCCGTTCGTAGCGCGCGTCGTACTTCACATGCTCCTGCCAATCCAGCCCCACGTGGCCAAAGGCCTCCTCGATGAATTCCCGCACCGTGTGCGTCTCGTTGGTCGCCAGCACATAGTCGTCCGCTTCCGGTTGTTGCATCATTCGCCACATCCCCTCCACGTATTCGGGCGCGTACCCCCAGTCCCGCTTGGCGTCCAGATTGCCCAGGTAGAGCTCCTTCTGCTTGCCCTTCTTGATCGCCGCCACCGCCCGCGTGATCTTCCGCGTCACAAAGGTCTCCCCGCGCCGTGGGCTCTCGTGGTTGAAGAGAATCCCATTGCTCGCGTGCATCCCGTAGCTCTCCCGGTAGTTCACCGTCGCCCAGTAGGCATACACCTTGGCTACCGCGTAGGGCGAGCGCGGCCAGAAGGGTGTCGTCTCCGTCTGCGGCACGGCCTGCACCTTGCCGAACATCTCACTCGAGCTGGCCTGGTAAAAGCGCGCCGCCACCTTCGCTTCGCGGATCGCCTCCAGGATGCGGATGGTTCCCAGCCCAGTCACGTCCCCGGTATTCTCCGGGATGTCGAAGGACACCCGCACGTGGCTCTGCGCGCCGAGATGGTAGATCTCCGCGGGCTCCACGCGGTCGATAAGCCGGGTGAGGTTGAGGGAGTCCGACAGGTCGCCGTAGTGCAGGAACAGGCGGACGCCGTGGACATGCGGATCCGTGTAGAGGTGGTCGATCCGCGAGGTATTGAAGGTCGAAGCACGGCGGATGATGCCGTGAACTTCGTACCCTTTCTCGATCAGGAGGTCCGCCAGGTAGGAGCCATCCTGGCCGGTAATGCCGGTAATCAGCGCTTTTTTCATGTTGGGAAAGTGAGGCCGGTGGGGGGAGAGATTTCCGCAGGGGTGGCGGAGTGGATAGCGGCTCGCTGGGCGCGGATCAACTCCGCGATACCCCGCTTGCCCAGAGAGAGCATGGCCGAGAGTTCGTTTTCCGAGAAGGTCTGTTCTTCGCCCGAGCCCTGGACCTCGACGAACTGGCCGTCCTCGGTCATGACGAGATTCATGTCCACGGCGGCATCCTTGTCCTCGAGATAGTTGAGATCGAGCAAGGCCTCGCCGTTGACGACGCCCACGCTGACGGCGGCAATCAGTTTCCGAATCGGCGACCTGGACAGCAGGCCATCGGCGATCAACTTTTGCACGGCCAGCGAAGCGGCGACGCAGGCCCCGGTGATCGATGCCGTGCGGGTGCCGCCATCGGCCTGCAAGACATCGCAATCGATGCAAAGAGTGCGGGGCCCGAGCAAGTCGAGATCGACCACCGCCCGGAGAGAGCGCCCGATGAGCCGCTGGATTTCCACGCTGCGCCCGTCCAGCTTGCCCTTGGCGCTATCGCGCGCCTTTCGCTGGAGCGTGGAGTACGGCAGCATGGAATATTCCGCAGTCAGCCAGCCGCCGGCGACCTTCTGATATTTCATCCAGGCCGGGACGTTCTCTTCGATCATCGCGCTGCAAATGACGCGGGTGTCGCCGCTTGCGACGAGAACGGAACCCGTCGAGTGCGGCGCGATATTTGGCGTAAAGGAAAGCGGGCGGAGTTGATCGGCAGTGCGACCGTCGTGGCGAGGCATGCCGCGGAGGGTAGGTCAGGAAAAGTCGAAGTGGAAAGGGGAGAGTGACACCGGGGTCACAATTTCAACGGGAACCTTGAATTTCCTTGTGTTACACGGCGCTTCGACCGAAACACGAGCCCCGTATGTCTGAATCCGCGCAGTTCACATCGGGGCTTGATACATCGGTCTCCGGGCTCAAGCAGCTCATCAAAAATCACCTCAAATTCAGCCTGGCGCGCGACCCGCAAACGGCGTCAAAACGGGATTGGTGGCTGGCGACTTCCAAGGCCGTGCAAAGCATCATCATCGAGCGGATGATTGCGACGCAGGGCTTGCACCACCGCAAGAATACGAAGCGGGTCTATTATCTGTCCCTCGAATTTTTGATGGGGCGCCTCTTCTCGAACAGCCTTTATAGCGCCGGTGTTTTCGAAGACATGGACCACGCGCTCCAGGAGATGGGACTCGATGTCGAAACGCTGCGCCTCGAGGAATACGACATGGCGCTCGGCAATGGCGGCTTGGGGCGGCTCGCCGCGTGTTTTCTGGATTCCCTGGCCACGCTGGACCTGCCAGCCATCGGCTACGGAATCTACTATCAGTATGGGCTGTTCAAGCAGGAGTTCCGCAACGGCCACCAGGTCGAATTGCCGGATGCCTGGCTGAACTTTGGCACCCCGTGGGAAGTCATCCGCCCCGAGCACAAAACGGAAATCCAGATCTATGGACACGTCGAAAACATTTTCGACGACCGCGGGAACTACGTTCCCCGGTGGACCGGCACGAAAAAGATCATCGGCCTGCCGCACGATATCCCGATTCCAGGGTACGACACGATGACGGTGAACTACCTGCGGCTGTGGGAATCGCACGCCCCTGAGGACTTCGATTTCGAGGCCTTCAACAAGGGCGGCTATACCGAGGCCGTACGGGAGAAGAACGCCAGCGAGACCATTTCCAAGGTCCTCTACCCGAACGACAAGACCGAGAGCGGCAAGGAACTGCGTCTCGTGCAGCAATATTTCTTCGTGGCGTGCTCGCTGCGCGACATCTTCCGCCGCTTCCGCAAAGACAACGAAGCGTGGGAGGACTTCCCGGAAAAAGTAGCGATCCAACTCAACGATACCCATCCGGCCATCGCGATCGTCGAACTCCTGCGGCTCTTCCATGATGAGCACGGCATGGCTTGGGAAAAGGCCTGGGGACTCGTCACCCGCACGTTTGCCTACACCAACCACACCCTGCTGCCCGAGGCGCTGGAGAAATGGAGCGTGGGCCTCTTCCAGAAAGTCCTGCCGCGGCATCTCCAACTCATCTTCGAGATCAACAAACGGTTCCTCGATCAGGTGGAGGCCAAATGGCCCGGGGACGTGGCCAAGAAGCGCGTGCTTTCCATCATCGAGGAAGGCCAGTCCCAGATGGTGCGCATGGCGCATCTTTCGGTGGTGGGCAGTTTTTCGGTCAATGGCGTGGCGGCGTTGCACACGAAGCTGCTCAAGAGGGACCTTTTCCCGGAGTTCGATCAGCTCTACCCCGGTAAGTTCAACAACAAGACCAACGGCATTACTCCACGCCGCTGGCTGCTGGCCTGCAACCCGCGCCTGAGTCATCTCATCACCTCGAAGATCGGCCACGGCTGGGAGCGGGATCTCGACAAGTTGCGCGCGCTGGAGCCGCTCGCGGCGGACCCTCAGTTTCAAAGCGAATTCATGGCGGTGAAGCACGCGAACAAGGTCGATCTGGCCCGATTGATCAAGACCTACACCGGCATTGCCGTGAATCCGTCGGCGCTCTTCGACGTGCAGATCAAGCGTCTGCACGAGTATAAGCGGCAGCACCTCAACTTGCTCCACATCCTCGCGCTCTACCGGCGGTTGTTGCAAAATCCCGGCCTCGATATCGCGCCGCGCGTCTTCGTTTTCGCCGCCAAGGCCGCGCCCGGGTACGACCTCGCCAAGTGCATCATCAAGGCGATCAACTCTGTCGGCGCGAAAATCAATGCGGACACCCGCATCAACGACCGGCTCAAGGTCGTCTTCCTGCCAAACTACCGCGTCTCGCTCGCGCAGCGCATCGTCCCGGCAGCCGATCTCTCCGAGCAGATCTCGACGGCGGGCAAGGAGGCGTCCGGGACCGGCAATATGAAGCTCTCGCTCAATGGGGCGCTGACCATCGGAACGCTGGATGGAGCGAACGTGGAGATCCTCGAGGAAGTCGGGGCCGAAAACATCTTTATCTTTGGCATGACCGTGGAGGAAGTGACCGCGCTCGTGAAGAAAGGGTACAAGCCGCATGATTTCTACCAAGCCAACGAAGAGTTGCGCGCGGTGGTCGACTGGATCGGCTCGAATTTTTTCACTCCAGACGAAACCGGCGCGTTGCGCATGCTCTACGAAAACCTCATCCACAGCGATCCCTTCCTGTGTCTCGCGGACTACCAAGCCTACAGCGACGCGCACAAGAAGGTGGACGCCGCCTTTCGGGATCGCGCCCACTGGGCAAAGATGGCCATCCTCAACACCGCGCGGATGGGCAAGTTCTCCAGCGACCGGACCATCGCCCAATACGCGAGCGAGATCTGGAAACTGGACCCGGTGAAGGGGTGAGAAAAGTTTCTGGTTTCTAGAAACCAGAAACTCCGTCCCCCCACCGCCGGGCGCTCACGATCTCCTGCACGGTAGACACAGACAGACTGGCGAGATCGCCACGGGCTGCCGGGACCACGCTAACGTGTGGATTGGCGGGCGCCCAGACCGCGGGGTCCGTCGGACCGAAAAGCAGCACGCACGGCGTGCCCACGGCTGCGGCGAGATGCGAGAGGCCGCTGTCGTGGCCGAGGAAAAGACGGCAGCGTCGGAGGACCGCGGCCAGATGCGGCAGCGCGAGATCGCGTGCGACGAGCACGTCCGCCGTCGGCCAGGCCCCGGTCAAGGCCATGAGAGGGGCGGCATCCGCTTCGCCGCCAACGAGAAGGAGGCGCGGATGGGATTCGTGGTGCATCAGCCATTCCCCGAGCGCCACCCACTTTTCCACGGGCCAGTTTTTGCGCGCACTGCCGCTGCCGGGATGAATGGCAATCACAGGGCGTGACTCTCCGTCGAGAAACTCCCGGGCCAGGGCATCGTCGGCATCGGTCGGGTAAACGCGGGCGGCATGGTCGTCCAGAAAGAGGGCCAGCCGTTGGAGCGGCTGGGCCAGTTGCAGCGCGGCGTGTTGCGAATCGTCGATCTTCACGTAAGCCGGCAAATAATTCTTCACGCCGGCCCGCCGCAAATTGCCTTCGAAGAATTTGTCGGGATCAAAGAGATAACTGACGATCTGCTGAAAACTGGCGAAATACTCCACGAGGTCCGTCGCGAGAACGGAGTGCGGGACAAAGAACCCCGCCATGGCGCTGTATTCGATGGAGCGGATGGCATCGGCGTAAAAGCGCCCGTGCGCCAGCGCGACGATGTGCTCATAGCCGAGGATCTCGAGCTGCGCGTCGGGAAAATTCTCGCGGAGTAGTCCGATCGCCGGGAGGGTGAGGATGAAATCGCCGATCGCCCCGCCGCGAATGACGAGAATGCGCGGCTTCACGAAGCGAGAGGCGCAAGCGTACCCGGCGCGGGACGCTACTGCTGGTTCATCATGCCGCCCATCGGACCCTGCCCTTCCCACTTCTCGGGCCGATTCCAGGGGATCGCGCTCACGGAGTTGGGATCCTCCGGCTTATCGCTGGCGCAGGAAGGCAGCAGCGCTAGAAAGGCCGCCGCGGCAAGATAAGGCAAGAGACGCGCCATGCCGAAGAGCCTGCTCAATTGATCGGCGGCTGCGTCCGAGGAGTGGCTGGCGGTTCGGCCTCGGGCATGACTTTCGGTGGCTCGGTCGCGGATGTCCGGCCCTCAAATATCACGGTGTCTCCAGGCTGGACCGTCACGCCGCGTGCGACACTCCCGGGGATCACGTCCGCGATGGACGTGGACGGTTCGACGGAGGTAATGCGGAGCCGCGCGATGGGCGAATTGCCGCGGACAACGAGCAGCGGCGCGTTGATCGTCACCCCTTGTTTGTCGCCCACGCTGAGGACGACGAAATTCCATCCGGCGTTGACCGCAAGAATGCGTCCCTGGAGGCCGGGGCGCGTGAGGTTCTTCGCACGATCCGAATCCTTTTTCCGCAATTCCATCACCAGACGTTCGTTCTCCTTTCCTTTGTTGACCTGAGATTCGAGAACAGTCTTCGCTTCGGCCAATTCGGCTTGGGCCTTTTGGAGCTGCGCCTTCATCTCCGTCACCATGGGGGGCTCACCGTTGTCGACCACGGGTTTGGGTCCAGCCGTCATATCGGCAATCTTCTTATTGGCTTCATCCAGCGCCGTTGCCTTCGCGGTGACGTCGCTCTTCGCGTTGTCCAGTTCCGATTTGGCGTTTTTCAGTTCGTCTTCCTTCTTTTCCAGATTCTTCACCGCTTCCTCGGCCTTGGTATTGGCGGCATCGCGTTCTTCCGTGGACTTCTTTAGATCGTTTTTCGCGGTCTGCACCCCAGACTGCTCTTTGGCCACTTCAGCCTTGGATCCCTTCAGCGCCGAGTGCAACTTGTCGATGTTGCTTTTCGCCAGGAACCCAAGGACGGCGGTGGCCAGCATAATTGCGAGCGCGAGGCCGATGAAAAGTTTAGCCATAAAGGATTTACGAAATATGGGACGGGGGGCGGCGGGAATCAACTCCGACCGCAATCAGTGCCGCACTTTAAAGCCGTGAAATTTTCTCATTGCAAGCGGTTTCCCCTAATTTTTCATCAGAGTCGTTGTAGGGGTCGGCCCCGCAACGATGGCTCGTAGCGAAGACACACAGATGCCCCCGTCGCGGCTCCGAGCCCTCGGCAGATCGTTCGTGCGCCGTGAACCACTCAGGTCGCCGACGGAGAAGGAGCCGGCGGTTTCACTTCCACGGGCGGTTTTGCCAACTCGGTCACTGAGCTACGGCCCTCAAATATCACGGTATCCCCAGGTTGAATCGTGACGCCGTGAGCGACACTGCTCGGCACTACATCGGCGATGGACTTGGAGTTTTCTACAGAGGTAATACGCAGGCGCGCCACTGGGGCATTGCCGCGGACGACGAGAAGAGGAGCATTGACGGCCACCCCCTGCTTGTCCCCGATGTTCAAGACGACGAAATTCCAGCCGGAATTCACCGCGAGGATCCGCCCTTGAAGCCCAGCCAGGGATAACAAAGCCCCACGCGTTATCGCCTGTTTCTCGAGTTCGGCGACTTTACCTTCGTTCTCTTTTCCCTTGCTGATCAGGTCCGCGATACGGGCATCTTTTTCCGCCCCCAGAGCCTCTGCTTTTTGCAACTTCTCGGTAAGTTCCGCAATCCGCGGGTCAGGTACACCCGGCGCAGGCGGAACCGGCATTCCGGCGATCGACTTCTTGAGCCTATCGATCTCTGCCGTCTGAGCTTCCGCTTCTTTTTGCGCGTCGCTCAGTTGCTGGTTCTTCGCGGCCAATTCCGTCGCCTTGGACTCCAGCGCTTGAGCCGCTTCCCTGGCCTTGTCATTGGCCAGACCCGCGTCTTCGGTAGCCTTCTTCAAATCGTTTTTGGCGGTTTGGACGTTCGCCTGCTCCCGGGTTAGGCTTTGCTTCGCTTCACTCCACCCGGATTTCACTTTGTCGATGTTGCTTTTCGCAAGAAAACCGAGGGTCGCCGTGACGAGCATAAGCGCCAGCGAGATTCCGATGAAAAGTTTAGCCATAGGATTTGTAGGGTTGAGGGGGACGCAGCCTTCCCGCCTCCCCATTCTAAGCAGAGAAATTCCAATTCCAAGTGGTTTTCCCCCTAATTTTTCCTGACAAAGCATTTGTGTTGTGCGCCATCGGCTTCATAGTGGCGGCTCCGTCAGGGACTATGGATTGAAGGCAGACGAACCCCGCCAGGGCCGGAAGGCAGCAACGGTAGTCCGACCTTCCTTGTCGTAGCTCTCTGACGGCTTTTTTGCGTCCAAGTCTGGTCTATTCCCACAAAATGGCGGGCTCCCCGATTGCGGAGCGGGATTTTGTCTTGGAGTCGCGGGGAAAATGCCTCTATTTGCGCGCCATGTTTCGCACCGGCGCCCAGTTTATGATGCTCGTCCTCCTGGCCGGGCTCGCGCTGCTGCGGGAATCCCGGCAGGAGCCCCTGGCCGCGTGGGACAATGCTTTCGCTGACTTCCTCGCCATGCACAGCCGTCATGGCGCGAAGCCCGCGCCCGTGGTGCTGGTCGAAATCGACGAAGGTTCGCTCAAGACCCATCCGTGGCCCTGGAATCCGCTCGATTATTCGCTCTTTTTTAACTCCGTCCTTCCCTACAAACCCGAAGTCGTGGCCATCGACCAGGTGCTCAATTGGGACCGTGCGCTGATCCTGCCGGAGGAGCAAAACCGAAAGGTGCCGCAATACGAGAAAATGTTGCGCGATAATATTCTTCGAACGCCCAAGATGCTCCTGGGTTCCTTGCTCGGCGTTCCAGATGACCCGCAAGTGATTCCGCCGCTTCAGGAAGTACCCCTCCTGCATCATGTGCAGGGGCGCCTGGATGAGATCCCGGATTTCACGGCCATCGAGCAGCAGCCGGTGGAAGCGTTTCGTGCCACCTCCACCGTTGGATTCACCAATCTTCCGGCGACGCATGCGCGCTACAATTCCGTCCCCCTGCTTTTCCGCTACCGCGGCCAGGTGACGCCGGCATTCACGCTGCAGGCGGTCATGCTCTGGGCCCAGCTCACGCCTGACGAAGTGGTCGTCGATCTCGGCTCCCAGATCGCCTTGGGAAAGAAACTACGGATTCCGATCGATGCCTCGGGCCGCATGCGGGTGGATTTCGGCTCGCCGCGCAACGGCATGGCGCTGGACGAACTCATCCTCGCCACCGAGCAAAAGGAAGCGGGACGCAAGCCGATCGCGTCGCTCGACGGCATCAAGGGCAGCATCGTGCTCCTCTCACGCACCGATCCGGAAGCGCGGACCATTCCGCTGGCGGCTCGCCGGAATGGTTCGCCCGGGGAACTTTTTGCCCGTGCCATCGCGACGATCGAGAATCAATCCTTCATTCAGGCCGCACCCTGGTGGGCGCCGTATGCGGTCATCGGTGCGTTCATGCTCTTCGGCTACCGGGTGCCACGCCTGAAGAAATTGAAGGCGGTGATGTTTGGCCTCATCGTCCTGACGGTCTACGCCATGGTCGCGCTGGCTGTTTTCGGCAGATGGCTCATGTGGTTGCCCGGCGTGATGCCGCTGGGGATGGTCGCGGTCTGTATCCTTTTCCGTGTGGTGACGCCGGATTCCTTTGGGAGGCCGAAGAGGCCGGTGATCTTGTAGCCAACCGGAAGCGTTTCCCGGTGATCGTTGGCCGGTCGATGAGACCTATTGGACCCATGAGTCCCATCTGCGGCGCCTGGAAAACATTTGCCATCGCGGCACCCCGCCCGCATCCTCCGCCCCGGTCATGGGAGGTTTCACTTTCACCAATCTCACGCGGCGGGTCGAAATCGGAGCCAACTGCTACTGCCTCGAACTCGCTGGCAAACGCATCGTTCTCGATTCCGGGCTGCATCCGCGCTACGACGGCAACGCTGCGCTGCCCAACCTGGATCTCATCCCGGATGGGACTGCCGATGCCATCGTGCTTTCCCACGCCCACCAAGACCACGTCGGGTCGCTGCCGCTCCTGATGCGCCGCCATCCGCAGGCTCCGGTGTTCATGACGGAAGGCACCCGCCAGTTGAGCGACGTGATGCTCCACAATTCGGTCAACGTCATGACCAAGAAGCGTGAAGAGGGCGTCGCTGGCTACCCGCTGTTTTCCCATCGCGAGGTGGATCTGGCCGTCAAGCGCTGGCGTCCTGCCCCTTTGCACACCCGCTTCGACGTGACGGGCGAGCGCTTGCGGGTGGATGAGGACGCGGAGGTGTCGCTCGAGTTTTTCGATGCCGGCCATATCCTCGGTTCCGTGGGCACGCTCATCCGGGCAAGCGGCCGGACGATCTTCTACACGGGGGATATTCAGTTCGACGACCAGACGGTCATGCAAGGGGCGCGTTTTCCGGAATACGAACTCGATGTGCTCATCATCGAGACGACGCGCGGGGATCGGGCCACCCCGGAGGGCTTTACCCGGGCGGGTGAAGAATTGCGCCTCGCGGACGCGATCAAGGCGCAGTTCGATCGCCACGCCGGCGTCCTCATTCCGCTCTTCGCCCTCGGCAAGACGCAGGAAATCCTGGCCATGTTTCACGGCTTTCGGCGCAAGGGATTGCTCGGCCCTTGCCCCATCTATATCGGGGGCCTCGGCACCAAGCTCACGGAAATCTACGACAGGCTGGCCGGCCAGACCCCGCGCCAGCAGCCCGAGTTGCAAATCCTCGACGCCGTCGCGCCCTTTACCATGGCCGGCAAGGCGGCCGATGCCACCCCGCTCAAGGGGGAGCGCATCTACGCCATCTCCAGCGGCATGATGACCGAGAAGACGCTCTCGAATTCCTTTGCCAGGCAAGTCCTGAGCGACCCCGCCCATGCCCTGTTTTTTGTCGGATATGCCGATCCGGAGTCGCCCGCCGGACGCATTCGAGCAGCCAGGCCCGGCGATACGGTGCAACTGAGCGCCGAGTACCCGCCGCAGCCCCTGCGCTGCCAGGTCGAACCCTTTAACTTCAGCGCCCACGCCAGCCGCGAGAGTATCCGCGCCTATGTGAACAAGGTGCGCCCGAAAAAAGTCATTCTCGTCCACGGCGACACGCCGGCCATCGAGTGGTTCCGGGCGACGCTCTCCACCGATTTGCCGGAGAGTGAGATTTTCACGCCCACGCCCGGAGTGCCGCTGGAATTGTAAACCCGCCACTCGCGGCTTTACACGGCAAAAATCGGGCGCGATAGTCCGCCCCTTTTCGCATGCAGCACTTCGCCATTGGACTCGCAGGAATGGGCAATGTCGGCGCAGGTGTCTACAAACACCTGACCCGCAATCGCGCCCTGCTGCGCGAGCGCCTCGGATACGAACTCGATGTCACCAGGATCGCCGTGCGCGATCTCCGCAAAGATCGCGGGGTGGAGGTGCCGGCGGAACTCCTCACGACGCGGTGGGAGGACTTGCTGGAGGATCCCTCCATCCAGATCATCGTCGAACTGATGGGGCAGAAGGAAGAAAGCCTCCGCCTCATGCTCGGCGCCATCGAACGCGGGAAAATGGTCGTCACGGGCAACAAGGCGCTGCTCGCCGAGCACGGCCGCGAGATTTTCGAAGCGGCCACGAAGCACAAAGTGCCGGTCTTCTTCGAGGCGGCCGTGGCCGGTGGCATTCCGATCATCAAGGCGATCCGGGAAGCGTTCATCGGCAATCATATCCGGTCGATCCACGGCATCATCAACGGCACGAGCAACTACATCCTCACCCGCATGGTCGAGAGTGGATTGGGATTTGCCGATGCCCTCGCCGAAGCCCAGGCGGCGGGCTACGCCGAGGCCGACCCGACCTTCGATGTGAATGGCTGGGACGCCGCGCACAAGGCCGTCATCCTCGCTTCCCTGGCCTATGGCTTCTGGATCCCGACGGACAAGATTTACGTCGAAGGCATCGAGCATATCACGGCGAACGATATCTGTTTTGCTAAAAAACTCGGCTACACGATCAAGTTGCTCGGCATCATCAAGGCCGACGCCACCGGGGAAATCGAGGTGCGCGTCCATCCCACGCTGATCCCCGAGAAGCATGTGCTGGCGAGTGTCAACGGCGTCTTCAATGCGCTCGCCGTCCACGGAGATATTGTCGGAGATACCCTTTTCTACGGGCGTGGCGCCGGCCAGGACCCGACCTCCAGTTCTGTCATCGCCGACCTCGCCGAGGCGGCCGCCGCCCTCCAGTCTCCGCGCAGCAACTACGGTTTCATGCCGCATGGGCTCTATGGCACCTGCAAGCCCATCGATCAGATCGTCTCGGAATATTACCTGCGCCTGACCGTCGAGGATCGCCCGGGCGTCATCGCCCAACTGGCCGGCATTTTGGGCGAATTGAACATCGGCATTTCATCGATCTTCCAGCCCGAGGGTAACGAGGGTGCGGCGGTCCCGCTGGTCCTGGTGATCCATAAGGCGAGCAACGGCCAGATGAACGCGGCGCTGGAAAAAATCGCCGCGCTTTCCTGTGTCAAGAAAACGCCACGGATGATGCGCGTGGAAAACTTCGCATGAGCCCAAGTCCTCTTCACGATCGCGGTGTCATGGCCCGGTGGCGCCAGTATCTGCCGATCACCGACGCCACGCCGTTCGTCTCGCTGAACGAAGGCTCGACGCCGCTCATCCATTCGCCAAAATTAAGCGCAAAGGTGGGGCGCGGGTGCGACGTCTTCGTCAAGTACGAAGGCCTGAACCCGACAGGTTCTTTCAAGGACCGCGGGATGACGATGGCCTTGTCCAAGGCGGTGGAAGCCGGGGCGAAAGCCGTGATCTGCGCCAGCACCGGCAACACCAGCGCCGCCGCGGCCGCCTATGCGGCGCGGGCCAGCATCGCCTGCATCGTGCTGCTCCCCGCCGGAAAAATCGCCTTTGGCAAACTGGCCCAGGCCTTCATGTATGGCGCCAAGGTGGTGGCCATCGACGGAAACTTCGACGATGCGCTGAATCTGGTGCGCGAGATCGGGGAAACCGAACCGATCGCCATCGTCAACTCCATCAATCCCTATCGTCTCCAGGGCCAGAAGACGGCAAGTTTTGAGATCATTGAAATGCTCGGGGACGCGCCCGATATCCATATCCTGCCCGTCGGCAACGCGGGCAATATCAGCGCCTACTGGATGGGCTATCAGGAATTCCATCGCCTCGGCAAAGCGACGAAGCTGCCCAAAATGGCTGGATTCCAGGCGGCCGGTTCGGCGCCGATCTTTTACGGCAAGGTCATCGACAAGCCGGAAACGGTGGCTACCGCCATCCGCATCGGCAACCCCGCGAGTTGGGACCTGGCGAGTGCGGCCATTCGCGATAGCAGCGGCTCGATCGACATCGTGACGGACGCCGAAATCCTCGCCGCCCAGCAGTGGCTGGCCGCCCACGAGGGGATCTTCGTAGAGCCCGCGAGCGCGGCGAGTATTGCCGGGCTGTTCAAGGCGATCGGCCCCGCCCCGGGACCGTCACAGCACATCGCGAAGATCGCGGAGGGGAGCCGCATTGTCTGCACCGTCACCGGCCATGGTTTGAAAGACCCCGATATCGCCCGCGAACAATGCGGCAACGTCATTCCCGCCAAGGCGGAAAAGGCCGCAATTCTGCGGCATATCGCGGGCTAGCGCGCAGAACACGCTCGAAGACCCAAAGGCTTCAAGTATCGAGCCTGACGGTCAGCGTCGGACGCCGCGCGGTATCCGCGGTCGCGGCTGTCGTCTTGGCAATCTCCTCTTTCAAGACGATCACCTGCTTGTCGTAACACGTGTCGCAAATGCCGTGGCTGATCTTCAGGTCGGAGTTTTCCTTGAGGTACTCTTCGATCTGGCTCCAGTACTGGCCGTCGTTGCGGACGCGCTTGCAGTAGCAGCAGATCGGCAGCAGACCGCGGAGCGCCTTCACCTGGGAAAGGGCTTCGCCGAGTTTCTGGTTCGTGGCCATCAGGGCGGTATTGCTTTCGAGGAGCTGCTGCTGGCTTTCGCGCAGGGCGCGGAAGGCTTCGTCACGCTCGATCCGGCTGAGGCACGCGTTCGAGTGGTAGCGGACGCGGGCGACGAGTTCGAGGGGATCCGGAAGTTTGACGAGGTAGTCATTCGCGCCAACGGAAAACGCGAGGCTCTTCGTCTGCGAATCCTCCTTCGAGGAAAGGACGATGATCGGGGTCTCCTTCGTCGTGGGATTCGCCCGAAAACGGCCGACGATGGCGAGGCCATCGACGCCCGGCATGACCAGGTCCTGAAGGATCACCGTCGGCCGGATGCGATTCGCGATCTCGATTGCTTCGTTCGGATCGGAACAGAAATGGAGGACGAGCTTGGGGTCGCTCGCAAGGGCGCGGCGGAGGACCTCGGCGACAAAAGGCTGATCGTCGACCAGCAGGATCATGGTGGAGTCCGAGGACTGGTTGGGAGGAGTTGGGGCATGAGAATTCATAATTTGGAAGTGTGGGAAAAACGGGTGGAACGAACGCGGCGGGTGATCGCTTCGGCGATCTTTTCGAGGGGCAGAACCTCGGACACGGCGCCGAGTTCCGCCGCGGCTTTGGGCATGCCGTAGACGGCAGAAGTGGCGCGGTCCTGGCCGATCGTGTGATGGCCGGCATCGCGCAAGCGCTTGAGGCCGGACGCTCCATCACGGCCCATTCCGGTGAGCAGGACGCCGAGCGTTTCGCCGCGCCATGACCGGAGAACGCTCTCGAAGAATACATTCACCGATGGACGATAGGACGACGCTGGTTCGGCCCTGTGGCTCAGGACGCCGCCCGGCTGAAGGATCAGATGGTCATTGGTCCCGGCGAGGAAGATGAGACCCTCTTCCACGGTGTCACCCTCCGCGGCCACGCGCACGGGCAGCTTGGAAACGTCGTTGAGCCAGCTCGCCAACCCGGGCGCAAACTGCACGTCGATGTGTTGCACGATCACCATCGCCGCGGGAAAGTCCGCCGGCGCTGGCAGTCCGCTGAGCACTTTGGCCAGGGCCGCGGGACCTCCGGCGGAAGCGCCGATCGCCACGATCCGCCGCTCGCGTTCGCCCGGACGCGGACCGGCATCAGCCAGATCCTGAGGTTCGCCGATGAGGCGGGCGGTCGCGTCGATCTTGTAAAGGAATGCGGCCACCCCTTGCGCCGCGCCACCCCCGCCCAGGGTCGGCGTTTGCACGGCATCGAGCGCGCCCGCGCCCATCGCCTCGAAGACTTTCCCGGAATTTCCTTCGACGGTGGCCGTGACCACGAGGATCGGGCACGGGCTCGCCGCCATGATCCGGCGTGTCGCTTCCACGCCGTCCATTCCGGGCATCAGCAGATCCATCAGCACCAGGTCGGGCAGGTCGCGCTGGCACCCGGCGATCGCTTCCTCTCCGTCGCGCGCGGTCCACGCCACTTCATGTTTCGAGGAGGAGATGATCGCGCGCTGCATGATCTCCACGGCGAGCGGCACGTCGTTGACGATCGCGATTCTCATGGCTCGCCGATCAGGTCCGCGACGGAGGAGATGAGGCTCTCGTCGTGGAAACTGCCTTTCGTCAGGTAAAAATCCGCGCCGGCTTCCAGGCCGCGGGCGCGATCTTCCTCGCGGTCTTTGTAGGAAACGATCATGACCGGCTTGGATTTGAGATTCGGGTCCTTGCGAATGAGGGAGACCAGTTCGATGCCATCGAGCCGCGGCATGTCCACGTCCGTGATGACGAGGTCGTGGTCACCGGTGCGCAGCGCATTCCAGCCGTCCATCCCATCGACGGCAATCTCGACTTCGTAACCGCGCCCCTCGAGGAGTTTTCGCTCCAGTTCGCGGACGGTGAGCGAATCGTCGACCACCAGCACCCGCTTGCGCCGGCGGGTGTCGCTCGGCGCATGGCCGCGCTGGACGTTGTTGAGGCGGCCCGCGGCGCTCAGTTTTTCCACGGAGCGCACCAGGTCTTCGATATCGATAATCAAGAGCGGCGTGCCTTCGTCGGTGAGCGCACCGGCACTGATGTCCTTGATCTTGCCGAGCCGCGAATCGAGCGGCTGGACGACGAGTTCGCGCTCGCCGAGGAAACGATCCACGACGAGGCCGTAGCGATTGCCGCGTTCGCCGACGATGACCACCGGCAGTTCGTCGCCCGTCATGGTGCTTTCGCTTTTCTCGAAAATCTGGTGGGCGGTGACGAGCCCGATGCGCTGATCCTCGAAGGTGAAATGCTGCCGGCCTTCGAGCGTCTCGATTTTCTCTTTTCCGAGCTTGAGGGTGCGGGTGATCGCCGCGAGCGGAATGCCATACGGCTCGCCGGCGATCTCCACGACCAGCGCGCGCAGGACGGACAGGGTGAGCGGAAGTTGCAGTTGGATGGTCGTCCCGCAGCCCAGTTCCGACGTGGTGCGGAGGCTCCCGCGCAGTTGCTTCATCGTGACCTGCACCACGTCCAACCCGACGCCACGACCGGAGATCTCCGTGACGTTCTCCTTCATGGTGAAGCCTGGCAGGAAGAGGAATTCGAGCAACTCGGCGTCGCTCAACTTCGCCGCGGTCTCCCCGTTGATGAGCTTTTTCGCCACGACCGCCCGGCGGACGGCTTCGACGTCGATGCCCCGGCCATCATCGCGCACGGTGATCAGCAGCATGCCGGCGCTGTGGCGCGCTTCGAGCCAGACCGTGCCTTCGCGCGGCTTGCCGGCGGCGACGCGTTCCTCGGGGAAGTCGATGCCGTGATCGAGGGCATTGCGCAGCAGGTGATTCAGCGGCGCCTCGAGCTTTTCCAGGATGTCGCGATCGACCTGCGTTTGCTCGCCCACGATTTCGAGCCGCACTTCCTTGCCCAGAGAGCGGCCGAGATCGCGGATCAACCGCGGGAAGTTTTGCGCGGAATCGGCGAAAGGCCGCATGCGCAACGCCAGCGCCTCGTCGTAAAGCCGGTGGGAAAGATTGCCCGACCTGCGGTCGAACATTTCGAGTTCGGCGAGCCGCGCCGCGAGGAACTGGCGGCACTCCGCCGTCTTTTGCTCGAGCGCGGCGAGACACATCTGCGCGTGTTCGGGCAGCGGCACGCCACCCAGCGCGTCGCGTAATGCCTCGGCGGATTTGCCCGCCTCCTGGTGCATGCGCTTGAGGCGGAGCAGCGAGCGGGCGAAGGGATCGAGCCACCGGGACTCGACGAGCGACTCACCGGCCAGGCCGAGGAGGCGATTGAGATGGTCGGCGGTGACCCGCAGGACTCGATCGGCGGTGACGGCGGCCGGCTCGGCAGCCGTGGGTTCAGGGCTGGGCGCCGGTTGCGGCATGGCCGTGGCATCCCCGGCGGTGAGAGAGGCGGCCAGCCTCGCGAGGAAAGTCTCGATTTCTCCGGAGCCATCCCATTTCCCCATTTCCGGCTCGGGGGTGTGCGCAATGCGGGCCATGAGATCGACGCCCCCGAGCAGCAGATCGATCTGCGCCCGGCCGAGGGTGAGTGCGCCGTTCTGCGCCGCGACGAAACAGTCCTCCATGGCGTGGGCCACATTCACCGCGGCCTGAAGACCGACGATGCGCGCGGCGCCCTTGATCGAGTGGGCCGCGCGCATCAGCGCTTCGAGCGAAGCCGCCGCGGCCGGATCACGCTCGAGCGCGAGCAGGCCGGAGGTGAGCGTCTGGGTCTGCGCTTCGGCCTCGACGCGAAAGAGTTCCGCCATCGACATGTCGCTCAGATCCGTGGACAGGGGCGCGTTCATGCGAGGCTCTTGTTGAGCGAGTAAAAAAGGAGTTCATCGTCGAGCACCCCGACCGCTTTCTGCTGCCAGGCCAGCATCGCCCGGGTGTAGGTCGCGGTGGATTTCGCCACCGTGGCGGGCGTTTCACCGAGCTGCGCCGGGTCGAACCGATGGATGCCGTGGACTTCATCGACGGGGAACACGAGCCGCTCGCCATCGCGGCTCGCGACGAGCAGACGCTCGTGGACCAGCCGCCGCTGCCCGGAGTCCGGGGCCGCCGCTTTATCGATGCCGAGGAGCGCGTGCAGGGAGACGCAAACGAGGAGCGCGCCCCGCACATTGGCGATGCCGAGGATGGTGCCGTTGCGCCGATGCGGGAGCGAATGGATGGGCCGCAGCGCGCACACCTCGTGGAAGACGGCGGCGGGCAGCGCGAGCCATTCGGCGCCGATGCGGAAGATGACGACGGAACTGGTGTCCTCCTTGACAATCTGCCTCTCGGTCCGGAAATGTTGCGCCCAGTGCGCCAGGTATTCGGAATCGATCTCGCGGTCGAGCACCTGCGCCGCCCCGGCGGAATAGGTCGGACAGTTGCGGCAATGAACGGCCTTGGCAAGTTCGTGGCAACTCCCGTCGCCCCAGACGCCGATGTGGTTCCAGCAATCGTGCAATTTCGTCATGCGGCTTTCTCGGTGGAGCGGCGGGCGCGTTCGCGCAAGGCGTGCGCGGCGCCGATGTCTCCGCGTTTCGCGGTGAGGAGCGAATAGTGGAGCAGCGCGTCGTGGTGCTGGGGGTGGAGGTAGAGCGCCTTGCGATAATGCGCCGCCGCCTCGTCCACGCGATGCGCGGCGTCGCTCACCAGGCCGAGCAAATAGTAGGCTTGAGCCGAAGCGCCCGATTGCTTGAGGAAAGCGTGACAGATCGCGGCGACGTCATCGAGGTGGCCTTCATCGGCCAGCCGCAGCGCTTTGGCCAGATCTGGAACCGATGGGGCTGGCGGTTGGGCAAGAGGCGCCGGCGAGAGTTTGGCGACGGGTCGGGCTTTAACCGGCACGGGCGCAAGTGGTCGCAGGGCGGCGATTTTCGCCACGGGCGCCGGAGTCGGCGCCGCCTGCGGCTTTCCCTTGCGGAAGGCAAAGGCCAGCGGGATGCGCGTGTGGGTGAACTCGTGCGACGCCAGCATCCCGGTTTCCGCCGGGCCGACACAAAAGACGCCCTGCGGGGCGAGGAGCCGCTCCAGGGTTTGGATGCCGTGGCGTTGGGTGGCAGCGTCGAAGTAGATGAGAAGATTGCGGCAGAAGATAGCGTCGTAGGTGCGGCCGCGCGTCATCGACGTATCGTCGAGGAGATTGCCGCGATGGAATTGGACGAGTTGGCGCACGGCGGGATCAAGGACGCTGCCCTCGATCGTCTGCTGAAAGTACCGGTCGCGGAATTCGAGATCCTGCCCGCGAAAAGAATTGCGTCCGTAGATTCCCCGCCGGGCGTGAACGAGCGCCCGCTCGCTCACATCCATCGCGTCGATGTGAAAACGTTCGGGGGCAATGCCGGCATCGAGCAACGCCATGGCCAGGGAATACGGTTCCTCGCCAGTCGAACACGGGATGCAGAGGAAATGGAGTTTTCCGGGTAATGGAGCGCGGCGCGCCTGCTCGGCCACCACGGTGAAAGCTTTTGGATCTCGGAAGAACCAGGTCTCCGGGACCACAATGGTCTCGACCAATGACTGCATCTCATCGGGCGTGCTCCGCAGGTATTCCAGGTAGGCCTCAGGTCCGGCGGCCCGGCAGGCCGCGATGCGCTGCTGCACGGCGCGCTCGATGGAGGACATCCCGATGGAAGCGGGATCGAGTCCGATGTGGTCGTGGAGAAAGCGGGCGAACCGTTCCATTACGCCGCTTCCTCGACCTGGTGAAAGAGGGCGTCGCGGACCTCGGGCGTGAGAAGCTGTTCCGGCCTGACCCACTGAACGAGGCCACGGGCATCGCGGGCCACGGGTCCCAGGTACGGCGCCGCGTCGACAGCCACACCGGTCTCGGCGAAATCACCGGGCTCCCGCTGGAGCAACTCGTTGGCGCGCTCGGCGACGAGGGCGAGGCGGCGTCCGTTGGCCAGTTCGACAATGAGGACGCGCGTGCTGATTCGTTCCGCGGCCGGGTGTCCAAAGGTCAACGCGGTGAGGTCGATGACCGGCAGGGCAACCCCATGGTATTCCAGCATTCCGGAGACCCCCGCCGGCGCCAGGGGCAGGCGCTTGACCTGCATCAGCGGGAGGATTTCCACGAGTTGACGCGCGTCGAGCGCGTAACGATCCTCGCCGAGTTGGAAGACGATGAAGAGCATGGGGTCAGGCCGAGCGGAGTTTGAACCCGTCGAGGCTGGTGAGCATCCCGCGCGAAGCGTCGTGGAGTTGCTCGATGCTCGTGTTGGACTGGCGGAGGGATTCCGCGGTTTGCTGGGTCGCCTCGCTGAGCTGGGAAAGCGCCTGGGTG
>JBBRPL010000027.1:0-79403 GCA_038228205.1 Chthoniobacterales bacterium | reverse complement strand
GGCAACTTCCGGGACTGGTTTCCCCAAACCCACAAGCCCGACGGCTTGGGCTTTGAACTCTGCGGTGTATCGTTTTCTGGTCACTGATTTCATTGTCGCTTATTCCTCTATTTCGTGGTCCAGAATCTTCGCGCACCTCACCCTTCCTCTATGGTCGAACGCGTCACCTACGCATTTTCGCGAAAATCCGTGGCATCGTTTCTTCGACAATCCGCCAATCCGGTTCAAACGTAGGCTTTCCAACGCGCCGCTCTAAATCGCCCCAAATTCCGCTGAGTGTTTGGACTCCTGCACGGCGAAACATTCCTTCCACAGTCTGGACGTCGTACCGCTCGGTCAAAACTCGCCACCCAGCATCGCCGACGTTGGTACAATACTCGTCATTGAATTGAGGTAAATTGACCACCTCGGCGAGTTCGTCTGGGTTTCGCGATACGGCGTCGTAGACCCCACTACCCGCAATCATGATATTTGAACAAAAATCCGTGAGCCCTGTTCCGTTGACCTCGCCTTCATAGACGACACTGTACAAGTAGTAAAGGCTCGGTATGAATAGCGATCGGAATGCGGGCTCTGCCTCTCGTTGAAATTCGATGAGTTCCTGATCGCCAAAGTTCTCAAGCTGCTTTTGCAGTTCGACACTTCTCTGAGAAAATTCTTCGGAAATTAGGCTGTCTATGGTTTGCCAAAGCATAGTACTAAATTTAGATCACTTCGATTCTTCAATACGTTTTCTAGCTTCAACAAGCTCTTTCAACACTACCGCTGCAGCAGGGCCACTGTTCTGTTGAGTAAACCCCTGCGTCATCTGCCCTTCCAAGAAGTTCATTTGCCCTCTTCGCCCACTGTAACGGATCGCCTCCAGTGCTCAACAGTTTCGACCATTTCTTCGCGCTTCCGCAGCACCACCACGGTTTTTCAGACTGTCAACGCAGGATTCGGGCGATGCGTTCCTCGGGTGCGACAGCACTTGCTGTCAGTTCTGCTTGGAATGCTTTCCAGCGTTGCTCAAAATCGACGCGCCGATTTTCGGAGGTTACTCCGGCTTGCTCGCCGCCGGTTGATCTTTGTGCGACCTGCGCCACGACTGGCACAGTCGCGAGCCACGCGACGACCATCAGACCAAGGAGCCGTAGAGTTCGCGAGTCGTTCATGGCAACACGTGTACCGACGACCGGTCTGTGCGGGCGAGCCTCGAATTGCGACACCTTGGTGTCCGAAGGCGAATTGTTAAAAACCCTCAAGAACCGATTGAAGATGCTGTTCAACGGACTCCCAACAGTTGATTTTATGTCGGTGATTTCGTTTTCCGCTCACATTTGCGCTCCCAGAGACGTTCGTCGTGCTATTACTTGTGCTTTCAATATAGCGTGATACCTGAACCGTTCCCCCGAGACCAACGGCTCGTCTCTGCGTTGCCGGAGTGGGCCGGAGATGCTCCCTCGTCCACCGACACCGTCATTGGTGTTCTGGCCGGGGAGGGGATTGGACCGGAGATTATCGAGGTCGCGCTGAAGATCCTCGATGTCATCAGCAAACTCACGGGCGATTCGTTCGACGTGCGGGTAGGGGGCAAGATTGGTTTGCCGGCTCTGGCCGAATCGGGACAACCCCTCACCCATGAGGTCATCAATTTTTGCCAATCCATCTTCGACCGTCGCGGCGCGATTCTCTGCGGTCCCGGGGGAGGGCGGTTCGTTTACGATCTTCGCGCGCATTTTGATTTATTCTGCAAATTCACGCCCGTGCGTCCGGTCGCGGCGCTCAAGAACGTGGGCGTGATCAAGCCGGAGGCTCTGGCGCGCGTGAATATCGTCGTGGTTCGGGAAAACACCGCTGGCCTGTATTTTGGCGATGGGAAGATTGGGGCGGGCGCCGAGCGATCGGCTTCGCATCGCTTCGGCTATACCGAGGGGCAGGTGCGCAGAATCCTGAAGACCGCGATCGCCCTGGCGCAGATGCGCACAGGTAAATTGTGCATGGTCTTGAAGCCGGGCGGCGTTCCCAGCATCAGCGAGCTTTGGCAACAGAAATTCGATGAACTGACGGCGCGCTTCGGAATCGAACGGGAAGTCCTGGAGGTGGACAACGCCATGTACCAACTGATCGCGAATGCGAGTAAGTTCGACGTTGTGGTCGCTCCAAATATGTTCGGCGATATCCTGTCCGACGTGGGCAGCCTGCTGCTGGGATCGCGTGGCATGTCGTATTCCGGGAATTTTGGGCGCGCTGGTCATGCCGTTTACCAGACTGGTCATGGTGCGGCGCATGACCTCGCCGGGACGAATCGGGCCAACCCGATTGGTCAGATCCTGTCGCTGGCCATGATGTTGCGCGAGAGCTTCGGCAACCATGACCTTGCTGACGCGATCGATCTCGCGATCGAGAACGCATTGCGGGAAGGATGGCGAACTGCCGACGTTGCCGACGGCAGCAGCAAGGTGGTTGGAACGCGCGAAATGGGTGCGCAGATCGCTCGCCACCTCGAATCCGTCCTGGATTCAAGGATTGCCCGATCATGAAGTCAGCGCTGCTTTTGGTCGATGTTCAGAATGATTTTCTGGAGCGTGTGGGGCTGGTTCCCGAATCCGCCCGGCTTATCGCGCAGATCGCGAGCCTCCTGGCGCGCTTTCGGGAGCGCGGATGGCCGGTCTTTCACATCCAGACGCTGGTGAAACCGGATGGATCGGATCGGATGCCGCATTGGAAATCGCAGGGTCATTGGGCATGCGTCGAAGGGACTCATGGAGCGCTGCCGCCGCCTTCTCTTGCGCCATCGGGCGATGAATCGGTCATCAGGAAGCGTTCCTTTAGCGGTTTTGAATCCGGTGAGTTGCATCGGGCCTTGGAATCCCGAGGTGTCGCGGCAGTGGTCCTCGCCGGTTTGTACACGCACGCCTGTATCCGTGCGACAGCAATGGATGCCTATGCGCGAGGATGCGCTGTGCGGATCGCGGAGGACGCGGTCGCGTCGACCGAGCCGACGCATGCACAGCTTTCCAGGCAGTGGATGGACCGCAGGGGCATGCGTTTCATGTCTTCCGCCGAAATCCTGACCGAAGTCGCCGTGTCCAACCAGGCCACAGCGAAGGCTTCGAGATGGTTGCACTATAACCCTTCGTGCCATTCCGAATTGCTCTCAGAAACCCTTTTTGCCGATGCCGACGCGGTGAACGCGGGCGTAGAGGCCGCATTCCGAGCGCAAGCCGAGTGGGCAAAAACCCCTGCCAATCGGCGGGCGGAACTCCTGGGCGCATGGGCCGGCATCCTGGAAGCAGATGGTGGTTCGCTGGCGCGTCTCCTGGCACAGGAAATCGGCAAGCCCCTGAGCGATGCGGACGAGGAAGTGGGACGAGCCATCGCACATATTCGCGCGACGGCCCGGCTGCTGATGTCCGCGGCTGGCGCTGCGAAGGACGCTTTCCGCGTCTATGACAGGCCGGTGGGAACGGTTGCGATCATCACGCCGTGGAATAACCCGCTGGCCATTCCCGCCGGGAAGATCGCGCCGGCGCTGGCCTTCGGCAATGGGGTCGTTTGGAAACCGGCGTTGCCGGCTTCGCGGACCACGGAAGCCATTGTGGAGCACCTGCGTCGAGCTGGCTTGCCTCCCGACTTGCTCGGGGTCATCCGCGGCGACAGCGAGACCGCGCGGACAGTCATTTCGCACCCTCGCATATCGGCGGTGTCTTTCACCGGCTCCAACCGCGCGGGCGACGAGGTCGCGTCGCTTTGCAGCCTGTTGCGAAAACCGCTCCAGGCGGAACTCGGCGGGAACAATGCGGCCATCGTCCTGGCTAACGCCGACCTTGCCCTGGCAGCAGGAGCCATCGCCGCATCGGCCTTCGGGTTTGCCGGACAACGCTGCACGGCGACCCGAAGGATCATCGTGGAGGAGGCGATTCGCGGCGCGTTTCTTGAACTGTTGATCGCCAAAGTGAAGGGCTTGGTGGTGGGCGATCCGCTGTCCCCGGACACTCAGGTCGGGCCGCTCATTTCCAGTGCTCACCTTCGTCGCGTCGCCACGATGGTGGAGCGGGCCCTTGCCGAATCGCATAGCCGTTTGCTTTGCGGAGGCGCCTCACCGCCGCCGGGTTTGTCGCACGGAAACTGGCTTTTGCCGACACTGATTGATGGGGTCTCACCCGATGCGCCCATCGTGCATGACGAGACTTTCGGGCCCGTCGCTGTCGTTCAGGTGGCCCGCGACTTCGAGCAAGCGATGGCGCTTTGCAACGGCGTTGATGCGGGCTTGGTCGCAAGCCTGTTTTCCAGGGATACGGGGCGGCAGCAGGAATTTATCCAAACGGCGCAGGCGGGAATTCTGAGGATCAATCCGCAGAGCTTTCCGGTCCATCCCGAGGCGCCATTTTTCGGCTGGAAGGCATCGGGCATCGGTCCCCCGGAACACGGTCGATGGGATCTGGAATTTTACAGCCGTCCACAGGTTGTCTATGGGCTGGGTCCAGGACCGTGTGAGCCCGGCAAGTGATGCCTCCATGACTCTGCCCGACGAGCCAATCTCCCTCAGCGCTCCGCTGGCCCGACGCCTCGCGGCGCAGTTCTGCCGCCGGGATCCCGTCTCCGGCGACCAGTGCTCCTGGTATCACGGTCTCTGGCAGGACCTGCGTTCCATCGGCCTCGCGGCGTCACCCGAGCATCAAGCGGAGTTCTTCCTTGGCGCCTTCCAGCAGGTTTCAAAACGGCGGGGTCGGCAGCGCATCCTGATTTCCGGCGCAGCGGATTATTCGATCCTGGCTTATGTCCTGTGGGCCTGCCGCGAGCACGCAGTGGATGCGGAAGTGACGGTGATCGACCGGTGCAATACGCCGTTGTTTCTCAATACCTGGTACGCGGAGCGCGTTGGGTGTCAGGTCGCGACGGTGTGTACGGACATTCTTCAGTACCAGGCCGAAATGCCGTTCGACGTCGTTTGCAGCCACTCATTTTTAGGCCAGTTTGCGCAAGATCTTCGACCGGGCCTGATCGACAAATGGTCGCGTCTCCTCAGGCCTGGAGGAATCGTTTTGGCGGTCAATCGTGTTCGATCTGCCGACGGCCCGAAGGAAGTGGGGTTTTCGCCGGAGGAAACCCGTCTATTCTGCGCGACCGTTGCGAAGCGGATTGGGAGGTGGCCGGCGTTGGCGCCACAGGAGCGGGAAGAGATTCTCCGGCGCACCGGGGTCTACGTCGAGCGGTCGCGAACCTTCGCGATCTCCACGATGGAAATGGCCGAGCTGTTCGAACGAAATGCATTCGCGATTGATCACATTTCTTCCATCATCTCCACCAATCCGCGAAACCAGGTCATCACCGGGAAGGCGATACCCAAGGATGCGAATCATGCGTGCCTGGTCGCCCGGAAGCGAACTCCGGGGGGCCCTCCGTGAATTCGGAGCCTGTGGGTTGACCCCGGCATGACCGACGATACTCTCTCCAGCCCCCCTCGAATTTTACGATGAGTTTTTCCCTCGACTCTCTCTTCCGCCCCATTGCCAAACGGTTGCACGAGAATCACATGGCCCGCCTCGGCATCTCCACCACGATGCGACTGGCTCACGCCTACAATCGCCTCAAGTTCGCGCGTCAGGACGACCGGCGCCGCGGATTGTGTCGCGAACAGATGGCGGAGCTGCTCGAAGAAAATGGTCCACCGACCCGGCCTCAGTTGGCGATGAACGATGGATGGGCCATGGATCGGTCCAAGTCGCTGCCACACCTCGACCGCGTCCTCGCCGATTCGGAGAAGATCATCGCCGAACGCGCCGGCGTGCAGCGCTCGGCGAAGGGAGCTTATCGCAGTTATTTCCAGGATGTCTGGACGCCGGCGGACCTCGAAAAGTATCCATCGTTCCTGGATTTCGCGACATCGAGCGACGTGCTGGGCGTGGTGGCTGATTACTTGGGTTGCATCCCGGCTCTGACGACCACGCTCCCCTCGGGAATCCGTTTTGTGGAGTCCAATGCGGCGTTTGACGACCGGCCGAATGATCCGCACGACAGCCAGCTCTATCACATCGACTATTATTCGCTCCCAAATGTCTACGTGCTCGTGCTGCTCCAGGACACGACGGCGGAGAATGGGCCATGGACGTTTCTTCCGCGCTCGATTTCCATGGAAGCGAAGGGCCGGCTGAACTATTGGAGCCGGCAGCGTGGTTACCGCGTGACCGACGAGGATGTGTATTCCGTCGTGGATCGCAATTCGGTCATCGAGTTCTCCGAGCCGCGCGGCACGGTCTTGTTCATTGAATCTTCCGGGTGCCTCCATTTCGGGAGCCGCAATTCGGTCAAGCCTCGCTTCCAATTGATGATTGGTTACAGCGGGGTGTGCCGCACCGATTTCAGCGAAGTGATCATGACCCCGAAAGTGTACCCAGTTCGAGAGTCGGATTCGCGTCTGCGCAGGATGGTCCTGGAAAAAAACAGGATGGGATGAACGGTGGCCGGTGGAATCGACCGAAGATGCGGCTTCGCCGGGACGGATGGAGCGTTCTCTGTTGGGTGGGTAACCACGGGTGTTCGCTCGTTTCAATTCGGCTAAGCCAAATTGAACGACAGCACGATGCGGGGTTGGTCGCTCTCGTAGCGCGAGACGCCGTGCCACATATTGGAAGGAAACATGAGCATCAGGCCCGTCCGGGGAGGCAGCGATCGAATCAGTTTTCCCTCCGCCGTATGGACGGTGAACGCCCCGTTGCCGGATTCGTTGCACGCGCCCGCGTCCACATAATAGCTGCCCGAGACTGCGCCCGTGTGCTGGTGCGGCTTTCCCTCCATGCCCTGGCGGGAGACGATTGCCCACATGGCATGAACGCGGAGCCGCGCGGCGTTCGCCACTCCCGGCCATGAAACGCGATTGGCCGCGGTCTCGATGAAGGCGACCAGCGTTTTGATTTCGGGGTCGGGCAGACGATGCAGATCTCTACCGGATAGCCATTTGTTGACGAAATAGGATTCCCCGGCCGCTTTGTTTGTGCCCACGTCGGGAACGCGCGCTGCCATATCGAGAAGCAGCGTGCGCAGACCCATATCCAGGCGCTCATGATCGGGCGCCATGCCCTGATGCAGGAATTTCGCCTCCGGGGCCTCGTCTGCATTCAGCGTGTCTGACATGGCGCCCGGAGCGTGTCGCTAGTCCGCCGAAGGCTTCCCCGCTGCTCCTGTGGTCGCGGGCTTCTGTTCTGACACTGGCGGCGGCGGTGTGTTCTCCAACAGGTGATTGAGCGTGTAGCAGTACATCGTATTCAGCGGCAATTCCGCTTCGTCGGAACGCAGCCCATCAAGATGCATTTCATAGATCCGCCACGCGACCAAGTCGCCCAAATCCAGTGTCACGGATTTGCGATCCGGCGCCAGCGTGGCCGACATCACGGGTACATCTTCGATATTCCGCTGCGGCGAACCGTAGGCGGGTCCGTATTCGTAGCGGTAGCGTTTCAGTTTGTAGGTCGAAGGAAGGATCGCCTCGGCTTCCTTGACCGGCTTGGTGAAGACGAGTTTGAACCCGCTCATGGTGAGGTGCATCTCCAGCACGTCGAGCGGCGTCCTGCCAGTCCACGTCACGTGGCTGATCCCCGCCGCACCGCCCCACCCGTGCGAGGTGTGGCCCACCCACAGGCTGCCGTCCGGCGAAAAGGCCAGGCGATTCATGCCGCCGGTCATCCCGGTGCGCTCGAGGAATGGCCCGCTCGCGCCTTGCCACTGGCCATCCACTTTCTCCAGCATCATGCGCATCACGTAGGAGTGCGTGTAATCGCCGATGAGCATCTGCCCCGAAAACGGGCCGAACTTGCCTTTGGTGCTGTCGAGGAGCGGCTGCGTGGGCGAATTTGCCAGGATGCTTTGCGGAAAGAGCACGGCCCCGCGCGTGCGCATTTTTTCCAACTCGGGAATGGGAATCTTGTTCGTCTCGCGATTTTCCCCGTCGCGCCAGGCCAGGCTGGCCGGATGCCCGTAAAATTTGCCCGACTCCACGTGGTAAACCGGGCTCGTCCCCAACCAGTCTCCCTGGTTGTCGGGCACCAGGAGATTTCCCTCCGCATCGAAGCCGAGGCCATTCGGCGAGCGAAATCCCGGGGCGAAGGGAATCAATTCTCCCTTGGGAGTTACTTTCATGACCCACCCCCGCCACGGGACGGCGGAAAACATGCGAGTGTTGATCGGGTTGTAGCGGTTCTGTTCCCCGCGCATTTCGTAGCGAATGCCGGCGCCGTT
This sequence comes from Chthoniobacterales bacterium, assembly GCA_038228205.1. Lineage (GTDB taxonomy): Bacteria > Verrucomicrobiota > Verrucomicrobiia > Chthoniobacterales > Chthoniobacteraceae > Chthoniobacter. The sequence goes on along the minus strand of JBBRPL010000027.1, from coordinate 71,186 downwards.
CGAGGCCACGTTCAGGGAGATGTAGTAGTTGCCTTCCTCGTCCACGACGGGGCCATAGGCAAACTCGTGATAGTTGCCCGAAAGTCCGAAGCCATCCGTGACCGTCTCAAATTCGTCCGCGACTCCATCGCCGTCGGTATCGCGGAGGCGAGTCAGCTCCGGTCGCTGCATCACGACCATCTCGTGCTCATTGACGACATGAATCCCGAGCGGATCATGCAATCCGTCGGCGAAGAGTTTCCACGCCCGCTTGGCGGGGTTGTAGATGTAGACCTCACCGCGATGGAAGCAGGCGGCCAGCCTCCCATCGGGCAGGCAATCGAGACCGCCGGTCTCAGCGGAGAGATTCGGCGGCATCGAAACTTCGTCGACGCGATAATAGTCGGCCATGGGCGCCTGCGGGTAATTGATCGCCTTGTCAGGTTTGGCTTTCTTTTCCGCAGAAGCGGACGGCGCCTTCGCGGGGGCTTTGGCATCCGTCGGGGGCTTCCCGGTTTCAGCGAGACCGATACCGGCCGCGCCGAGCCAGGCGAGGAGAGAGCAGGGGATGATCCGTTTCATGGGACAGGGGTGGTGGTGGCGGCGGGAAGCTCGTGCCGGTAGAGTTCGGCAACTTCGTCCGGGGTGTATGCGCGGTCGTCGAGACGGGCTTCGTCCAGGTAGGTGCTGGCAAATTTCGACCCGCCCGCCGAACCGAGGAAGATGGTTGATTTCGCCGGCAAGGCGCCCTTCGCGGTGCCGCTCGGCCGGCCATCGACATAGAGGGTGAAAATCCCGGCTGAGTACGTCAGTGCGATATGGTGCCAACCCTTGTCCGGAGGATGCCCGGTGGAAATCTGCGCGACCAGTGCGCCTTTGCCGACAGCCGACATGAGTCCGAAGCCCGGAGCGCCCGCCAGGTTCCAGCCCAAAAGACAATAATCGGTGCCCGAAGTCATGCCGAGCACGACTTGCTCGCCTGGGGCTTCGGGCGCCGCGGGGGCTGTGGGAGTTGGTTCGGTGGAGGCCGCCTCTTCCTTACTCGCAGGCTTCGGCCTGGCTGGCTTCTGCGGCTGCACCCAGGCGGCGAAGGTCGCACCATTGGCCAGTTGGCTGGCGTTGACGTCTGTCTCGTACTCGCAGCTTTTGATTCCGTAGAAGTTGGCGCCGCGCCCTTTTACGCCGGTGTCGAGCAGGCCGATCTTCTTCCTGTTCAACGTATCGTTCATCGACCAATACCGCAACGGCTCGTGCCCCGGAATTTCCGTGAACGTCACGGTGAATTTTTTGGCCTGTTCAGGCGTGAGCGTCAGCACCCCATCGTGGATCGTGCCTGCGCTGGCCGTGACCGTGGCGCCCCCTGCGGGATCAAATGTGTAAAGCACGGATTGCTCTGTCGGCCCGATGACGAATGTCGTGTCGATCCCCGAGCCATGGTGCGGCGGCTTGGTCAGTTCGCGCACGTCGATCCCATCGACCAGATAGTGAAACTCCGGGAAGCGCTGGATCAGCCGGTAGCCCAGGAATTTCACGACCGGCACTTTGTCCTTGTTCCCGAAGTGCAACGGAAATCCCGATTGCGCGCGGTAGTAGATGCGGCCCTTCACCTCGGCAAAGGCATCGCCATTGGAGGCCCAGTGCGGCGCGGGATCGAGGAAAGCGCCGCTCCAGACGTAGCGCAGGCGGCAGGCGCCAGCGTCCCAGCAGTAGTTCTGCCCGCCCGGCAGCGTCACGGCGATGGCCGCCGGTCCGCAATCCCGCAGAAAGCTGCGGTAGAGGTAGGGCGGCGTGGGCGTGTAGGCGTGAAGATTTTTCGCGTTGCCCGCATCGCGAATGATGTCGGGGAGGTTCATGTCCTTGGCCAGGGGTGGCATAGGCTTCTTCGTCACGTACATCACGCCGTACATGATCAGCCCGTGACCCGGAAACGTGCAGACATAAGGATACGCGTCTTCTTTCTCCGGGGCCGTGAAAGTGACGGTGGCCTTTTTGGACGGATTCAGCAGCGGCGAATGCTGCAGGACTTTGTCTGACTTCGGGATGAAATCGGACCCGGGCGTCACGGGCATCGCATTGGCCGCCGTCACGATCTCCATCCGCGCGCCTGGCTTGAGCAGCACGAAATTGTGCGCCATGTCATCCACGTTTTGAATCAGCACTTTCACTTTGGCCCCTGGCTCGACTGCGAAACGGGGCGGGTCAAAGCGCAAGCCCCCGACGGTAGCCAGATCGATGACCGTTTCCTGAGCGCTGGCCCGGGCCAGCGCAAGCAGGCCGAGGATCAGGGTCGGAAAGAAACGCCGGGCGGGGGATATCATGGGAGGGAGAATCATGGGAAAATGCGATGGAGCCTAGGGCGCGGGGGATGGCAATACGCGGATCTTCAGGCTGCGGAAGAGCACCTCGCTGTGGTGGTCCTGCAAGATGATGTGGCCCAGCGGTTTTTTGCCCCAATCGCTATTCCGGAAATGGCTCTGGGCGAGGGCTGCATTCATCGCCTCGCTGCCAAACTCGGCGGTGACGACTTTCACGCCATTCAGCCAATGCTCGACGTGGGTTCCCTGCACCACGATGCGGGACTGGTTGAACTGGCCCTGCGGCACGAGCTTTTTTCCCTCGGGCGCGAAGACATCATAGAGCGCGCCACTGGCATGTTTGTCCGTGGCCTCCGGATCATTCATGCACTGGTATTCGCAGCCAAAGGCATATCCTTTCCCTTTCTCTTCCTGGACCCGATACTTCACTCCGCTGTTTCCCTGGGGCTTGGGGAACATCCATTCGAAGGACATCTCAAAGTTCTCATATTGGTCGACAGTCACAAGGTCATTGGCCTCTTTACCCCCGCCAGTGCATCGCAGGCAGCCATCCTGGATGACCCAGACCGAGGGGAATCCGTCCATGCCCAATCCGCGCCATCCGGTAGTGCTGGTCCCATCGAAAAGCAGTTTCCAGCCGGCGGCTTGCTCTTCGGGGGAGAGAGCATTCGGCTCACCCTTCAAAGCGCCCACGCCCGCGAGAAGCGTTACGCAAAACGATAGGACGAGGAATGGCTTCAACAAAGGCATCCGTTCTCGTTGCCCGTTCCGCAGCCAAAGACAATCCGAAATCGCGTCCCTTTTACGCCAGGATTTCTTTCACCACGCGTCCACCCTGCCCATCGGTCAGCGACATTTCCATGTTATTGCGCCGGAAGGTTAGCTTCTCGTGGTCGAGGCCGAAGAGGTGCAGCAGCGTGGCATGGTAATCGTGATGGTTCACGATGTCCTTCACGGCCTTGTGGCCGAACTCATCCGTCTCGCCGTAGGTCATCCCGCGCTGGAAGCCGCCACCCGCGACCCACATGGAAAATCCATGGGTGTTGTGGTCACGACCGACTTTCGCCGGACCGGCGTCGAACTCCATGAGCGGCAGGCGCCCCATCTCTCCGCCCCAATGCACCACGGTGCTGTCGAGCAGCCCTCGCTGTTTTAAATCCTGCACGAGGCCGGCTGCCGGGCGATCGACGTATCTGCATGCGGCGGGCAACTTCGCGCGAATGAGCGAATGGTGGTCCCACGCCTGGCTGGCGGAATAAAGTTGCACGAAGCGAACACCGCGCTCCACCAGGCGCCGCGCGATCAGGCAGCGGGTCCCAAACTCGGCGGTCGCGGGATCGTCGATCCCGTAGAGTCTCTTCGTTGCCGCACTTTCCTTGCTGATGTCGAGCGCTTCCCGCGCGGCGATTTGCATGCGGGCGGCGAGTTCATAGCTGGCGATTCGCGCTTCCAGGTCCGTCTCTCCTGGGTGGGCGGCCAGGTGATCGCCGTTCAGATCCTTCAGGTAGGAGAGATAGTTTTCCTGCGCCTCGCCTTTGAGATAGGGCGCGGCGTCGAGATTCAAGATGCGCGGTTCACGCGCGCGGACGGCGGTCCCCTGGTAAATCGAAGGCAGCCAGCCATTGGTCCAGTGCTCGACGCCGCCGACGGGGAGGTTGCGCGGATCGGTCAGGGCAACGAATGCGGGAAGCTCCTGCGACTCGGAGCCGAGCGCGTAGGATAGCCAGCTCCCGACCGATGGGCGCCCGCCCACGGTGCGCCCGTTTTGCAGCGCATAGACGGCCTGGCCGTGATTGTTGACCCCGCTCTGCATGCCACGAATCAGCGTCACGTCGTCCACGATATCCGCGAAGCCGGGCAGCAACTCGCTGACCTCGATGCCGCTCGCTCCATGCTTTTCGAATTTCCAAGGCGAGCCAAACATTTTGCGGCTGGCATTGGCGATATCGTCGTACTTGACCGTGCCGGGAAATTCCTTGCCGTCCCCGCGCGTCAGCTCCGGCTTGGGATCGAAAAGGTCCACCTGGCTCGGGCCGCCCTGCATGAACATGGAGATCATCGCCCTGGCCTTCGGCGCGAAGTGCGGCTTCTTCGGCAGCAGATCAAAATGCGTCGGTTCGGCCATCGGTCCGGCGCCCAGCAGGCCGTCCCGCTTCATGAGATAGGCCAGCCCGAAGGCGCCGAGGTTAAAGGCGCTGCTCGTCAGAAAGTGGCGGCGGGAGTAGCAGGGATTCATCGGATGCGAGAGCAGGGTTTAGTCGACGTAGAGAAAGCCGTTCGCCGTGAGCAGCGCCTGGCAGAAGTTGGTCAGCGCCTGCGCGGCCGGCTGGTCGGGCGCGGGTTCCTTGCGTTTGTCCGGTGGTTCCGGCGTCGTGGGATGCGCCACGAAATGCGCCATCTGCGCTTTTAGAAACTCCACCCCCCGCTGCACTTTTTCCGGCGCCGGTTCGGCGGCCAGCGTGAGCAACCACGCGCGCTTCACCTGTGCCTCCAGGTCGGGGCCGGCTTCCCGGGCCACCCGGTCGGCCAGGAACTTCGCCTGCGTCAGCGTGAACTCGCCATTCATCATCGCGAGGGATTGCGGGGCGACCGTGGAGGCGTTGCGCAGTTCGCAATTGGGCTCCATGCGCGGCAGATCGAAGGTCTCCAGCATACCCAGCGGACGGCTGCGGCGCTCCTGCACATAGACACTGCGGCGGAATTCCTCGCCATTCAGGGGCACGAACTTTCCGGTGGAACGCCCCGCGCCATCATTGGTATCGACCCCCTCCACGATCTGCCCGTCATCCGTCACCAGGACCGGCACCGGCGGGCCGAACATCTTCGGATTCAGCTTGCCGCTGATCGCCAGCATCCCGTCGCGAATCACCTCCGCTTCCAGTCGGCGCACGTTCATGCGGCCGAGGAGGCGATTCTCCGGATCTGCCTGATCCTTGGCGGGTTCGCGCACGGCGCTCTGCCGGTAGGCGGTGGAACACACGATCAGCCGGTGCAGCTTTTTCATACTCCAGCCCTCGGCGACAAAATCCCTGGCCAGCCAATCGAGAAGTTCCGGGTGGCTGGGCCGATCACCGATGGATCCAAAATCCGAAAGCGAAGCCACCAGGCCCCGGCCGAAGTGGTGGTGCCAGACGCGATTGACCAGCACGCGCGTGGCGAGCGGGTGCGCTCCGTCGGTGAGGTTCCTGGCAAAGGCCAGCCGGCGGCCGGTGGTGGCCAGCGCCGGGTCCTTTTCGGGAATCTCCGTCTGGCGGAAGCCGGCCAGGACCGCGAGTTCACCAGGCGTCACTTTCTCCCGCGGTTGCGTCGGTTCGCCACGATGGAAGAGGAACGTGTCCGGCACCGCACTGGTCAAAGGCTTGACGGGAGACGCCGGCACGATCGGCTCGGTCAGGGCCGAGACGAACTCCTCCACCGGCTTGTGACTGCGGACATCCGTGGCTTTGTCGGTCAGCTTTTGCAGTTCCTTGCCGATCTCGGTGTCCTTGATGAGCGAGGCGACCGAGAGTTCCTTGAACTGCGGGTAGGCAGTCATCAATTCCGACTGCTGCAGATTGCGCCGGTTGAAGGGAATGCTGTGGGCTTCGCGGACGGCCGCGCGCAGTTCCTCCGGGACTTTTTCCAGTTCCTTGGTCACGGCGTCATGCAGCAGTTTCGTCTGAATGCGCCCGCGCTCCGCGCCCAGGGCAGCCGCCTCCTTTTCGATCTGCAAGGTGAGGGCCCGGTCCGCCTCGCTGAGCGTGGAGACATTGCGCCCCAGGACGCTCTTCCATCGCTCGGGGCTCAACGCCGGCTCAAAAATCGCGCGCATCCGATAGTAATCCACCTGGGGAATCGGGTCGAGCCGATGATCGTGGCATTGCGCGCATCCGACGGTCATCCCTAACAGGGCCGAGGACACGACCTTGATCGTCTCCGAGACTACCGCGTTGCGCGCGACGATCCGATCTTCGAGCGGGACCGTCGTCGTCCCGTCCGGGACCGTGCGCAGGAATCCAGTCGCCGTCAGTTTTTCAATTTCGTCGGGAGTGAGGTCCTTGAAAGGCTGCTTCACCATTTCATCTCCCGCCAATTGCTCCTGGATGAACTGATCGAACGGCTTGTCCGCATTGAAGGCGCGGATGACATAGTCGCGATATTTATAGGCCCAGGGGCGCGGGGTATCGAGGTCCACGTATCCGTCGGAATCCGCATACCCCGCCACGTCGAGCCAATGGCGGCCCCAGCGCTCGCCATAGTGGGGCGAGTCCAGCAGGCGATCGACCATGCGCTCGTAGGAATTCGGCGCTGTGTCCTTGAGAAAAAGATCAATTTCGTCCGGGGTAGGGGGAAGGCCCGTCAGGTCGATCGAGAGACGCCGCAACAGCGTTTGCGGGTCGGCGTCCGGGGCGAACGTGAGCCCTTTTTCTTCCAGCTTTGTGAGCAGAAAGGCGTCAATGGGGGTGCGGACCCGCGAGGAGTTCTTTGGCGAGGGCGCGCCTGAGGTCTGCAACGGCTGAAAGGCCCAGAACTCGCGCTCGACCTCCGTGATCCAGACTTTCGGCACCTGCTCCGGCTCGGGGCGGAGCGTCTTGGCGCCTTGCGCGACCCATCGCTCCAAAATGGCAATCTGGGCGGGGGCGAGAGGCTTCGCCTTTTTCGGCATTTCTCCCTCCCGGAGGAGAAGGATCAGTTCGCTTTCCGAAGGTTTACCGGCGACCACCGGAAAGTGCCCGTCCCCATCCGGCATGACCATGAATCTCCGCAGCCTCAGATCCAGTCCGCCCTTGAGCTTTTCGCCCTCACCGTGGCACTGGAAGCAGTTTTTCTTGAGGATGGGACGGACATCGCGCTCGAAGCTCAATTCCGGCGAGGGCGCAGCCAACTCCGCGGCCCCTGCGAAACCGGGGGCCAACAAGAGCCACAGAAGTTTCGCGAGGCGTGAACAGGGGGGCATGGCGCGTGTTATGGAGGACGATCTCAATGGTGCCACAGTCTTAGATAAACGCTTTCAGTATCGTTTGGTGTGCTCGCTGTCGAATCCAGGCACTGAGGGCTGTCCATGGGGATTTTGCTTGGAAGCCGGCGGTTTGCCTGTTTTCTCCAAACAGGCCAGCCCCGTCCCCCCGATGAACCGCGCCCGGCAAATGCGAAGTCTTCCCAAGCTTGCGCGCCGGGCGTGGTTTTAACCATCAGCCTCTGGGCCATCGGTCCCCTGAGCGAAAATCCATCCATGAGAATCCCCCCCATTCCCAGCATCGCCCTCGCACTCTGGTGCGTCTCCTTCACCAGTTCCTTCGCAGCGAGTCCCGCGAAGCCATCGGCAGGCCCGGCGCCCGCCGGTTGGTGGAAGCCTGCTGCGGGTGCGACGACGGGACTTCCGGCGACGGTGCTCGGAGAGCATCCGGACGTCAATTGGTCGATCATTGCCGGCGCCACCGTAAAGGAGGGCGGGCCGTATTCTGTGGAAGAGGATACTCTGCTGGGGCGACCAGTCCTCGTTTGCGGGTCTCGGCCCCTCACGTTGGAGGGACGCACGGTGTTCGGGGAGGTGGAGATCGATTGTCGCGTGCGATTGGCTCCAACGGCGGACAAGCCGGCCTCGTCTTTCATCCTCATCCCGGCGAGAGATCCCGCGGATGCCGCGAGCCGCGGTCTGCCCGTCTCGGTCAATGGCACCTACGACGGGGGGATTTCGCTCAGCGCGCTCGCTACTGGAGCCGCCTACAAACTGCGCGCCTACGATCGCATCCTTCCAACTTGGGACGAGTCCGTCCGCGTGCCCATCGAACGCGACATGGCCGGGCTGCCGCTGTGCCAGGACAAATGGGTTCATATCCGCTACCGGCTCACGAAAGAGAACGTGCGGATCTGGGTGGATGATCGCCTGTTCGTCGATCGCCATGACCCCACGCTGAAGACCAGCGGCGTCGTGCGCCTTGCGCTGCAACCGGGGATCAGGCTTGCGGAATTGTCCGTGCATTCCCTGCCGCCCGCGGAACCGGGTTTCGACGTGATCCCGCTCGATGGCTACGTCCATGACCGCGCGCTCTTGAAGGGCGCCGCCGTCGCGCCGGAGGCGCTGCCCTTCGGCAAGACTGTGCTCGTGGAAGGCGTCCCGTTTTCCTTTACCGCGCGCGAAGGGAAAAATGCGCCCGACCACATCGACGTGGGCCGCAGCGTGCTTCGCCAGGCGAATATGGAGGGCTATATTCAGTCGGGCGAACACCGTTTTGCGGGCGCGTTTTGGGTGGACCCGGCGCGCATCCAACTGCGCATCCCGAACGCCCGCTATGACGCGCTCTACGTGGTGGCCGCGTTCGATGGCGGGGAAAATCGCATTCCGGAAATGAACGCGATGTTTTACCGCCCGGGCGCCGGCTTTGCGCAGGGATTTGAATGCACGGTGCCGGCGGCCACCGGCAAGCCGGTCACCGACGCCCGGCCATTGCCCGTCCGGTTCGACAACGGCACTTCCGCGAATCTCTGGCTCGTCCGTATGCCGCTTGATCCCGCGCTGCTCGCGAGCTTCTCCGACATGGAGACGCTCGATCTGGAATTGACGAAGCGCCTGCATCAGTACCGCACCTATCCTGATCCGATTCTCTATGGCTGGCACGGCGCCGGGCTGCCGAGCGGGGTGCATGTCTATGCGCTGACCCTGCATCGCGCCGAGGTGACGATGGCGCTGGAACCCACGGCGATCGGCCATGTGTGGACGACGCCCGCGGTGCCTGGCTATACGATCGGATTCGAGAACCACGCCGCGGCGAACCGCACCGTTTCCGTCCTCATCGAGACGAAGAGCCATGATGGCGAGGAAACGACCAAGCAAACCAAGTCCCTCAATCTCCTCGCGGGAAAACCGGGAAAGCTGCCGGTGACTGTTCCCGTGAAAAAGAATGGCTGGCACGAGATGACCGTGACGATGAACGACGGCGAGCACTCCTGGACGGAAAAGCGGAATTTTGTCCGCCTGGCGAAGGACACGCGCGCGCCATTTTTCGAGGAAGGTGCGGGGCCGATGTTCGGTTATTGGTCCTATCACGGCGGGCATTACACGCCGCCGGCGCCTGAAATCATGAACCTCATGCACGCCGCGGGCGCCCGCGGCACCTTGAGCAACCCGAAGGCGGACACGCCCGAGGGTAAATTGTTTGCCGAATGGAAATGGAAGAGCGGCCCGAATGCCTGGGCGGTTGCGCCGCAACGCGACTGGGCTGCCGAGGAAAAACCCGACCCGGCGCGCTACGAAGCCTATAAGACGACCGCCGTCGAGGCCTTGCGCAAGGTGCAGGGAGATAATCCGGATCTCGTCACCTTTTTTGCCGAGCCCCACATCTCGCGTGATCTGACAGCCGGCAATCTGCCCGAGTATTGGGGTGAGCCGCCGTATGCCCTCAATGCCGAGGAAAAGCAAAGCCTCCTGACGTTCTCGAACACCGCGCGATCCGCCGCGGAAGGGGTGCGCGCCGCCTGGCCGAAGACGAAAATCCTCATCCCGTGGGGCGATCCGCTTTTTGTCGCGCCGATCCTCCGCGCGGGTTTTCCGAAAAACCTCATCGATGGCAGCGGGCTGGACATGATCGGGTTCGAGCGGTTGCCCGAGCAGCAGCTCTACCAGATGAGCACCCACCGGCTCTACGAATTGCGCGAGGAATACAGGAAGTTTGGAATGCCGAATCCGACGCTGGCCTACATCGAGGGCACCTTCGTGCCCACCGAACCGGGCGCATGTACCTGGGAAGAACAGGCGGAACGCTATCATCGCTGGACGCTGCTCTCGCTCGCCTACGGCGTGGAGTATTTCTACTCCGGCTGGTTTTCGCACGACTGCGGCAACTACTACGGCTCCGAACACTACGGCGGCTGCGGCATTTTCCGCCGCATTCCGTACTCGGACCCCAAACCGGCCTATGCGCATTACGCGACGATGACGCGAATGCTCGAGCGCTCGAAGTTTGACAAGTGGGTGCCGACCGGGTCGATGACTTCCTACGCGCTGAAATTCAACAAGCCCGAGGTCGGTTCCATCTATTCGCTCTGGGGCATTCGTGGCAAACGCACCGCCACGCTGACGCTCGAAAAGGACGGCCCGGTGACCGTGACCGACAGCATGGACAACGCGACCATTCTGAAGTCCGCCAATCAAGCGGTATCGGTGACCATCGGCACGTCGCCGATCTATATTACCGGCGCGGGTGAAGTGCAGTCCATCAGCCTCGGCGCGCCGGACCAGACGGATGGCGTCGAGTGGTCGCGCGGCCGCAACCAGGAGACGTGGCAGACGGGGCCGGCGAAGCACCCCGCCCCGGTCGGAAAAGAAACGACCATCGCGAATCTCGGGGACGGCACGTGGACTCTCAACGAAGAGCGTGACACGGCCTACGAGAACAACTGCTTCGACACGAAATCCTATCTCGGGCACATGAGCGCGAAGGTGACCGGTGATGACGAACGCAAGGGAAGCTTCCTCGGCATCCATCTTCTGCCGCAGGAGAAGGAGAGGAAACTCATGCCGTGGTATTCCGTGTTGAAACCGAAGAAACCCCTCGTCATCACCGGAAAGCCAGCCGCACTCGGCCTGTGGGTGAAAGCCTCGAGCGACTGCGGACGCGTCGTGTATTGCCTGCGCGACGCGAAGGGCGAGCGCTGGATGAGCGCGGGTACGAAGGATCAGTGGAACTGCAACGACGTCCATGGTTGGTCCGCGTTCAATTTCGATGGATGGCGTTACGTGCGCTTCGAACTGCCGGGACACACCGAGTGGGATTCGTTTCGCGAATTCGGGACGACGTGGTGGGGCAGCAGCGGCGGCGATGGCATTGTGGATCTCCCGTTGCGCCTCGAGAGCATCATCGTCGAGCGTCGCACGCACGTTCTCTACGTGAATGATGTGCAGCCCGCGAATCCCGCCGACGTGCTGCTCGGCGAACTCGTCGCCGAATACGAAACCCCCTTCGATGGCTCGGAAAAGGCGGTCGCCTTGAATCAATTGCGCCCACCCAAGGTGCGCGGCGAGGTCGCCCTGGCAAATCCCATCACAAAAATGCAGGGCGAAGGGGAATTGGCGCCGGTCAAACTGGAAGGCGTCAAGATGCCCGACTGGGGTTACGACGGGACGCGCTGCCACGTGCAATTCACGGAGGCGTCCGACGCCGCGGAATATCAAGTCTGGGTCTCCGCGTATCCCGACGGACGCGGCGCCGTGCTGATGGGCCGGATGAAAACGCCCGGCGGTCTGATCAACAATCTACGGCCCGCGATGAAGCTCTACTTGTGGGTGACGTATTCACCGGCTCCGGCGAAACCTCCAAAGCCGGGGGGCACCTTCAGCAAGCCGTCGAACCGCTTTGAAATCCAACTGGTGGACGCATTCAGCCAAAAGTGATTCATAGGCCCATGCCATACATGCGCCCAGCGGTAGCCGTTCTTTGGATTGCATGTATCGCCGCGCGGGCAGGGGACTGGCCGACGTATATGCACGACAACGCCCGCAGCGGCGTGACGGCGGAATCGCTGTCGCTCCCGTTGAGCGAGCGATGGGTCTGCCGCTCGCCGGCGCCGCCCCAGCCTGCGTGGCCCGATCCCCAGCCGAACGCGGAGACGCACAAGATGAAGTTCGATGACGCGTTTTACACGGTCGCCGCCGGCGACGCCGTTTATTTCGGGTCATCGGTGGATCACCAGGTTTACGCTCTCGACGCCGGGACGGGTGCCGTCCGCTGGCGATTCTTCACCGATGGACCGGTCCGTTTGGCGCCAACGGTGGCGGATGGACGCGTGTATGCTGGGTCGGACGACGGAAAGGTGTATTGTCTCTCCGCGGAAGACGGGCACGCGCTCTGGGACTTCAACGCGGCTCCCGAGCCGCGGCGCGTGATCGGCAATGGGCAAATCATTTCGCTCTGGCCGGTCCGTACGGGTGTGCTGGTGGATGGCGATCGGCTGTTTTTTGGCGCGGGAATTTTTCCCTATCACTCGCCGACGCTCAATGCGCTCAACGCAAAAACGGGCCAGTCCATCCCGTGGAAGGACCATGTGGACAAGGATTGGATCGGGCTTTCGCCGCAGGGCTATCTCTTGCGCCATAGCCGCGGGTTGGTCGTGCCGTGTGGCCGGAGCATGCCGCTGTTTGTCGACGGTGAGACTGGGAAGCCGATCTTCAAAATCGACAAACAGGTCGGCTCCGACCTCCATACGAGCGGAGCAAGTGCGACCGGGGACTACGGGGTCGTGGTGGGTGACGTGGTGCACGTCGGATCGCAGAACACGGCTTACGGGATCGACGTGACCACGGGAGATCTCCGCTCACGCTGGACGCAGGTCCATCGGCTGGTTGCCTCGCCCGAATCCTACTACGTCTTCAATCTCCCGCCGCTGCCGTCGGCACTCACCAAAGCCGGCGTCGCCGAATTCGAGGGAATCACGGCCCTCGACCGCGCTAAGCTCGACAAAATGCCAGTTCGGGCTCCGGCAGGAATCGCCCCCAGCGTTCGCTGGCGCTCTCCACGCGCCGGTGTCGTCGCCATTATCCTCGCCGGCGACCAATTGATCGCCGGATGCCGCGGCGAGGTGGCAATTCTGAGCGCGAGCGACGGCAAGGAACTTTGGAAGGCGAAAGTCGATGGCGATGCGGTGGGATTGACCGTCGCGAACGGACGGCTGCTGGTCAGTACGACCCACGGCGTCATCCATGCTTTTGCCTTCGGTCCCGGGACTGCGGCGCCGGTTGTCGCGCAGGTTGCCGCGGATACTTCGGCTGCTATTCGACAGACCGCTGAGGCGATCATTCGGGAGTCCGGCGTGCGCCGGGGATACGCACTCGTCAGCGGGCCGGACGCGGTGGCGCTCGCGTGCGAAATCGCCAGGCAAACGGAGCTCCGCATTACGTGCGTGGAACGCGATCCCCAGCAACTCCTCGTCTCGCGAAACCGGGTCCATGCGACTGGTCTCTACGGCAGCCGGGTGACGGTCCAGTTGGGAACCGCGGACAAAATTCCATATCCCGACTATGCGGCGAATCTGGTCGTTCAACTGGACCCCGCCGGAACGATGGCGGCACCCGCTCCGGAGATGCTCCGGGTAATCAAGCCTTGCGGTGGCGTGCTCCTGAGTCGCTCAGTGGAACTTTCGCAAATGCCCGATGCCTGGAAGTCCGAGGGCGTCTTCTCCCGCGCTGCTGGTGTGAGCCCGCAGTCGCCGCCGTGGACGAAATTCGTTCGCGGCAAGCTCGAAGGCTCCGGTTGGTGGACGCACGCCTTCGCGGACGCTGGCGGCACTGGCTCGTCGGGAGATCAGCGGATCAAGGGGAACCTGTCGGTGCTGTGGTTCGGCGAACCCGGCGCGGGCGAAGCGGTCGAGCGGCATCAGCGCGCCATGTCGCCGTTGGCGAGCAATGGCCGGGTGTTTTTTCAGGGCTGGGGATTCACCGAACGGAAGAACACCATTATCTGCTTCGATGCCTACAACGGTTTACGCTACTGGGAGCGTGAGATCCCGGGCGCTCTCCGGGTCCGCATGTCCGCCGTCTCGGGCAATCTGGCGTGTGACGACGACAATCTTTACGTCGCGGCTGGCTCGAAGTGTGAGCGTCTCGACGCGGCCACCGGCGCGACGAAAGCGATCTACGAGGCTCCGCACGGAGCCGACGGGACCGACCGGACTTGGGGACACATCGCCGTCAGTAACGGCATCCTCTTTGGCAGCACGACCTCGACTGACGCCGCGCCCAATGCGCAGGAACTTCGCAACGGCACGGTCTTGGGAGCCTCCAATATCGGCTTGCGGTTCAGCGACGCGGTCTTCGCCTTCGATGTTTCGTCGGGGCAGCAGCTCTGGATTCATCGAGGCAAGGAAATCCGCGACAGCACCATTGTGGCCAATGGAACGCGGCTCTTCTTCGCGGAGAACCGCGGACCGGCAACCTTGTTGCCGGCGCGCAGTCCGGATGGGGGGATGTTCTGGCATACCCCCGCAGCCAAAGGGTCCGGCGACAACGATGCCGGGACCACCGTCGATCGGCTGGGAAAAGTCGTCAAGAAGGTCGCCCCCGAGCCGCTCATTCGCAGGGTTCTCGCGCTCGAAGCAGCGACCGGAAAGGTCGCGTGGGAAAAGGACGTGGATCTGACGGATTGCGGAGTCTGGGGCGCTTCCGCCAGCACTCGCGAAGCGGCGGGTTTTCGCGAGCTTCAAGCGCTCTGCAAGGATGATATTCTGATGTTCGCCGCCGAGTTCAACCAGCACGGCGGAGCCGATCGCGAGGACTTGCTGCGGCGCAAAGCGGTCACGTTGTCGACGGCGGATGGAAGCCCCGTCTGGTCGAAAGTCGTCGGCAATCTCAACCGTCCTATCATCCTCCGCGGCTCGCTGCTCGCGGGGAATGTCCTCCGTGATCTGCATACCGGCGAACCGCTTGAAAAATACGACGCCAGGACCAGCAAGAACGTGCCGTGGACGATTCTCAATGGGGGCGCTTGCGGCACGCCTTCCGCATCCGACTCGATGGTGTTCTACCGGAAAGGGTCCACCGCCTGGCGCGGGGTCGATGACGGGGCCGGCGCGCAGTTCCTGGGAATTCGGCCCGGATGCTTCATCAACATCCTCCCCGTCGGCGGCGTGGTCGTGCAACCCGAGGCGAGTTCGGGGTGCACCTGCAGTTACTCGATCCAGTGCACGATCACCTTCAGCCCGGCGTTATAGAGGCTTCGGCGCGGGCTTGAAGTTTTCGTCAAAGACCTCCACCGCGCTGAGGATCGACGCGGAGGACGATGTCGGCTCCTTGCCGGGTGCGACGAACTCAAGGACCATCGTCTCGGTTGCCGCGACATTCTTAAACTCCTTCACCAGTGCGGTGCGCACGCCGCCGGCTTCTTTGACGACATCGAACCCCTTCAGAACGGTTTTGTCCTGGAGCTTCACGTCGAAGACGCGCTGGCCGGGTTTGATGTCGTCGGGTTCCGCGAAATGGAGGCGCACGGTGAAATGCCGCGGCTCGATCTTCGGGGGGGAGTCCAGTCCGAGGGGCGCAAAATTGACGCAATGACTGCGGCCCGTGATTCCGAGGTAGGAGAGCGCTTCGCCGCTGGTTCCCGTGTCTTTGGGATTCCACGGCTTGCCGGGACTCCTTGGCGATTCGCCGCTGGTGTCTTTCTGATTCATCTGAAGATTGACGCTCAGTCGATCCTTCTTGAGACCCGCAGCTTCGATGGTCTTCCACGGAATGGCGAACTGGATGACCAGCCCGGCGTCATCCGCCGCCACGTGACTCTTCCAGTCTGCGTTCCATTTCCGGTCCTCGGGTTTGTCGGTGGCGCCGTCCGCCAGCGCGTCGTAGCGTGCGCCCGAGGCGGAGACCCCGAGGTGGACGACCGCACCGGAATGGTCGTCGCTCAGGAAGACCTCGAATGAATCGTCATCCCAGACGTTCGCGTCCTCTCCCGAAGTCGCCTTGGCCCAAGGAACCGTCTTGCCGAGGCGGCCTTGCACGGAGGGCCGGCGGGCGGCGATGTAGAGGTTGGCGTCATCATGGCAAACGAACGTCTCCGTCTTGGTGAACGGCAGCTTGCCTTTCGTCGCATTCTGCCATTCCGGTCCGTCGAGTTTCCCATTTAGCGCCGGCGCCTTCTCAATTTTCGCGGCGACGACCGGTTGCAGGAAATTCAGCTTCACGGTGGCCTTGCGGATGCCTTTGTAACCTGACGCGTAGATCCACGGGCGATCCGTGCCATGGATTTCGACACGGTCGGCATTCACCCGATAAGGTCCCATGTCCTTGCCGTTGCGACCGGGAGACCAGCTCGACTGCCAGTTCGTCACGGCCTTGAGGTCTTCCCCAGGCGTGTAGGCGGCCGCGCTCTCGAAGGATTCCACCTCCACGGGCAGTTGCAGTTCCGCCGACATGATGCGCAGCCACACCCCATTGGCTCCAACCGAACGCTGCTTCCCCGCCGGGAGCGGAAACGCCATCGACTTGTCGCCGGGCAGGCGCGGGTATCCGAGCCACAGGGTCCCTCCTTCATCGCTCCGGTCGCCGGGCGCTCCGAAATTGATGGCGGCTTGCCGGAGATAGGTATCCGCGGGGCGGGCGAAAAAGAATGCCCAGTCCTCGTTGAGCCGCCGCTCGGCGGGCGCCATCACGAGCGTGGTGCGCACCGGGAAGGGGCATTCGCAATGGCCGGACTCCTCGGAATAAATCAGGAGCCCCAAGGCCGCGATTTGCGGAGTGCTGCAACGGGCCTTCACCCCGCCCAATGGCCGCATGCCGCTGTCATCGTCGAAATCGTAAATGGATTGGGAGCCGGAACGCAGGACTCCAGACGAGGAAAGCCCGCCGCAGCCGCCCACGCGGAACATCTTCGGCTCCAGATCGCCGGTCAGCGGGTGAATCCGCGGTGCTTCCCGCTCGGGTCCCACGACGTCTCCGTTCCCGCTCAGCGCGGCGGTTCCCTTGAAGGCTTCCACGAGAATCGAGGGGCGCTTGCCGGCGTCGGCCGTGGCGGCTGCATCCAGCACCAGGCACGCCCAGCCGTTGTTCAGGCCGCTCGCCGTCCAATCGCAGAACAGATGCCGGCGGGTAATGGGTTCCTCGCGACCGCCATCGTGCGAATCCAGCGTGGCGGCAAAACCAAAGCTCGATGGCCTGGCACCCACCAATTTCTGGATTTCCGCCCAAGGAACGAGAACGGTCGTCGTGGTCCCCGCGGGATCGCGTGTCCCGTTGACCTCGATGGCCGGATGCGCCGTGCCGCTGCCGGGAGTCCATGTCGCCGGAACGTCCCTGTCCTGCGCCATGGCGATCCGGACTTCGAAAGTGCCGCGATCGTACAAGCCGTAACGCTTCTCCGGCGGACGAAAATCGAAGAACAAGTGCCAGGCGTCCAACTTGGTGACAAGCGTGTCCTTGGTATCGAGGGTCAACAGCAGACCACGCTCGGTCGATTGCAGCCCGACGGTCCCCGAACGCCGGGGATTCACCTCGATAGACCACTTCTGGGCGGCCTTCAGGGAGATGGGATCATGCGTGGTGAATGGTGCGGAAAGTTTCAGTTGCTCGCCCGTGCGTGCGTCCAACTGGATGTTGCCCTCGCCGCTACTGGTCGACTGAGGCGCCTGTCCCAGGGCGTTGGAGAGGTCGTCACCTCGCGGCTGGAAATACCCGGTGCCCAACTGGACATAGACAAAATCATCGTTCGCCTGGTATTGCGCGCGGAAGGTCGTCCTCGTCAGCCCTTCTCCGCCAAACTTCGTCGAATCGGCCACCGGATAAATGACGCCATCCACCGTACAATAGTCCGGAGCCGAAAGCGGGAGCGGTCGTGACCAGAGGATGGCGCCGTTGTAGGCATCCACGGCCGTGAGCGATTGTTCCCCCTTCACAATGTAGCGGCCATTGGCCACCACCGGAGCTCCGCCGCCATGGACACCCTGCACCTGCAAGGTCCCGGGGCCCCCAAACCACAGGGGCCGCAACGGCCACTTGATGCGCTGGTCGACGCGCACGCCTGTCCGCGCGACTGTGTCCCAATCGAGCGCGCCCGGCAGCTTGCCGCGAACGATGAAGCGGTCGGTCGGCGATTGGCGGATCTCCGCGTCGGTGGCGCCGGAGTTTTTCACGAGCGCATCCGCCTCCGCGGGTTTCAATCCCGGGGTGAGCAGGACGCCTCCGCAGGGATGCAGGACGCGATAGAGTTCCTTCGCGGAAATGCCCGGAGTGGAACCGGCGACAATCACCGCATTGGCGAAGAACTGCGCAAACGGAAGCTGATCCAGTCGTTTGACGGTCTGCACCTGGACGCGCTCGCCGTAGTACGTCGTCTGCGCCAGCAGCCTCTCGCGCAGTGCGCTGGCCGCGGTTTCATCCGTCATCGCGATGACGATGCTGAGCTCGGTGCTGGCGGCGAGAGACGCCGAGAATTTTCCATCGGCATCGCCCAGCACCAGCGCGAACCCTCGATCCATGCCCGTGAGGCGAAGCTGTTCAATCATCCGGGCATTGGCCGGCGGGGCCGCCGCCCGAGGCCCCGCGGCAGAAGCCTTCACCGCCGCGACCGTCTCCGCTCCTTTGGCTGGGGTCTCGAAGCAATAGACCGCGCCGCTGCTCGTGCCGACATATAACCGCCCGTCGGCCACCGCGATCCCACGCGCTTCGCCCGTGATGCCGGCCCGCCACAGCACGCGCTCCGTGTCCGGGTCCTGGGCCGCCACCGCACCGTTTTCGCCCACGACCAATGTCTCTCCGATGAGCGCCAGCCCGTAGGCCTGGCGCGCGTAGAGTTTTCCATCGTGAACTACGGCGCTGACCTTGGAGTGGTCGTGGATTTGCCCAAGCTTCGGCGGAGTGATCCTCACTTGCGGGATGGCGCCCTTTCCCCAGCCGCGCGAGGCCGATCCGGTGGAGAGCGAAACAGGGTTCATCGAAAGGATGTCCTCGTGATGCCGCGCGAATGAATAGACATTGTCCCGATCGATGGTCACCGGCGCCCCGCCGCCTCCGCCTTTCGGCGCGAGGTTGCCCGTGCGACGATCCAGCACGGTGGGACCCGAGTTTCCATTGGGAATGATGAGCGTATTTTCCCAGAGAAGCAGATTTCCCTGGGGATTCGCGCCGGTGGCGCCGTTGGCCGCGAACTCGCCATTGTGCCCGCCCACCGTCTCCTTGCTCGGGTCGGCGCTCTCCGGAAAATCAACGATCGTCACGCTCGAGAGCCCCAACGTGTCATTGCACCAGAGGGCCTTGCCGGTGCCGGCCTGGAGCGCATGGACAAATACACCCTCCATATTCCACATCCCTGCCACGCAATACACCACGCCATCGGCCACCAGGACACCCGTCCGCACGGGCCAGCGCGAGATCAGGCGATGATTGCCAACCATTCGTTCGTCGCGTGGCGCCGCCTGAAATTTCCAAACCAATTTTCCCGTGCCCGCTTCGACGCAATAGACGAACCCGTCATCCGAAGCAAAGAAGGCTTTACCCGCGTCCAACTGCGGGGCAAAGCGCACCGGCCCGCCGGTCATGAAGTGCCACTTCTCCTTGCCGGTTTTAGCATCGAGCGCGCGGACCGTGTCGTCCGACGAAGACCCAAAGCAGACGATGCCCTGCGCGACCACCGGTTGCGCCGCGTAGTCAAAATCCGTGCGATTCTCGAGTCGGAACACGTCCGGCCAGGCCGGGCTCGGCGGCTGGGGAGCCTCATATTGCCAGGCCAGACGCAGTGGGAAGGTCAACGATTCCCCAGACACACTGCTGCGCTGTGCATCGTGTTTGTACGCTGGCCAGTCGATAGCCAGGGCGGGTGCGGCGACGCCGAGAAGGATCAACCATGTGCACCACTGAGACCATGAGTGGGGCGAATCGGGCCTGTCCGGGTGGCAGGTCGAACTGGGGGGACGCACGGTTTGGTTCATAAAACTTCCCTCTATGGTTTTCCAACTTTGGCTGGCTTCGGGGCCGGGGGCTCAACCTCGCCGCCGCCGAATGGCACCAAGCGGTATTTGAGATTGATTCGTTCGGCGGGGGTGGGTTTGGGTGCGAGTTCGACCAGGTGCACGAGGACAGTGCTGTTTTGCCCAAGGCTGACGGTCGTGGGTTTCTCGAATTGGATGTCGACGCCGAAGCCGCCGCGGTCGATGCGGACACGCTGCGTGGCAAAGCCCACAGTCGTCAGCGGCGCGCCATCGGCGTCCGTCACGATGGTGGCCGACTTGTTGTCGCCCGCCTTGGGCACGAACGGGATCATCTCGTAGGCCAGCCGCATTTCGGACCAGAGTCCCTCGTGTCCCCATAGATAGGTCACTTGCGAGTAATCCGACTTGGCGAGTTGGACCGCGCAATCGATGGAGTCGGGATTGTAAGTATAGGAGCGGGTGACCTTGAGGTGGGCGCCGCGAATTTCTCCGGAACTGGTCACGGTATTGCCTTCGAGGCGCGCGTCGGTGTGCTCGCTGATGCCGGAGACCACCGGCAGGCCGTCCCACCGCTCCCCGACGAGCGCGTGAATGTGGAACTCGGCCCAATTCGCGGGATTCATGCCCTTTCCGTAGGCGTCATTGAGGGTCGAAGCGATGACGGTGCCTTTGCCCGGGATATTGAGCTGGCAGAGGATGCCGCCGCTGAAGCCGAGCTGGCCCTCGAATGTCTCGCTGAGCCATGCCGGGGCGAGACGTCCGTGGAATGTCAGGACGTAGTAACCCTTGCGGCGCGCGGCGAACCATTCGTGGCCGCCATTCACATCGACGGTCAGGTCGGGTCCGGGGTCGCCTTTCCACGGATGTTGTTCGACGGACTCCGGCGTCGCGGCGCCGGCGCTGGGGCCGTGGGCGGTGCGGCTCGACCACGGATTTACCGGCACGCCGCGGGCATTGCTCTGGGAGTTGAGGTAGCTGTAGAGCTCGTAATAGCGATCGATGACTTTCTGGAAGCGCGGGTCGTCGGTGGCGTCGCCGAGGATGCCGCCATCCTTCACCCATGTGTTCCCGGTCGCCTTCCAGTTGTTCATGAGGTAGGAGCCATAGTGCATGTCGTGGGCAAAGTGCTCCTGCGAATCGCCCGAGGGCGAAAGGCCCGATCCGATGCCCCAGCCTTCGGTCGTCCAGCGCTGCCAGAACGTCTCGAAGCGTTCCTTTTGCAGCGCATCGCCGGTGGCGCGTTGGCTGTACCAGAGGGCCACGTTGATCTGCGAAAAGGCGTTGCCATTCACCTTCTCGATGGCCGTCGCGAAACTCAACCGGTCGCCGGCCATGATGAGGCCTTCCTTGATGATGTCTTTTACCTCCGCGGGCACATCGTCGCGGCGCATGAGGAGCCAGCCGGGCTTGAAGATATTGCAGCCGTAGTAACCCATCGCGTAGGCCCAGTTCGGCCACGAAGGCGCACCGCGCCCGTCGCTGATTTCCAGCAGCCGCATCCCATTGAACTCGGCTTCCAATTTCTTGCGCAGGGCCTTCTGCTCGTCGGAAGCGTCGAGCGGATTCTTCTTAAGCCATTCATGGAATCGCACCTGGAATGGGTGCCAGAAGACATTGTCGTCCACGACGATGGTGCCGCCCTGAACGGCGGTGGCGGTGGCCGCGTCGGGCGCGAAGATCGCGCCGCTTCCCATCCCGATGTAATCGGCGAAGGCGCCTTTGGCGGGTTGCTGGAAGTCGACCTTGATGAGGTAATCCCCCGGACCATCGGACACCTCCAACATCAGGAGCTTGCCATCGTAATCTCCTTTTCCAAAACCAGCCGTCGCCTCGACCCACCCGGGATCCTTGGGATTTGCGAAGCCCGCCATGGCCGCCCCATCGAAGAGCACCTTGCCATCGGGCGCGGTGAGCTTGAAGCGCCGGGTCCGCGGTTCGTCGGGTTCCTCGATGGCAAAGAACAGGCCGCTGGTTCCCTTGGGGACATAGATGTAAGCCTTCTTCAGCAGGTCGCCGTGACCCTGCATCCACGTGGGATGGCCGCCCACGCCATACGCCAGATCGGGGCTGAGCCGCAGCGTCACGTAGTGGTCAGGCGTGCCGGCGAGCACGATGCGATAGACACCTTTCTTTCCACCCTTGATCGGGCGATCGAACGTTCGCGCGACGAGCGTCTTCAGCCGGGCGGGATCGGACCACGCGCTCCAACGAATCATCGGGGGGATTCCCTTGGCGTAGTGATGGAAGAGCGCTTGCAACTCGTGATCCCATCCGCCGATGCGCTCCGGCATATTGGAACTCACGCAGCCATCGTCGGGAATCACCTCGCGCACGACGGGCCGGCCATCCGGGTCATACACCTTGAACAACACCTCGCGCGGGCCATTCGCATAGAGGTTGAGATCGCGCACGTCGATGCTGACGGTGAAGTCCTTGCCGCTGGGATTCACCACATAGGCCGTGACACCCTCGCACAACCGGTAGAACTGTTCGGCCCGCGCCGCGGTGGAAGCAAAGAGCGTGACGAGCACGAGGGCGGCAAGTTTTCGAAGCGTGCGGAGTTTCATTATTTTTCGGGGAAGTGATTCCTGCCACGAACCGTCGCGCGGACCCAGCGCCTCACGTTTTGCGACGGAGGAGGAATGAGGCCCCGGCCAGGCCCGCGACCACCAGCCCCCCGATGAGTATCGCATTGCCAGGGGGGGTTGGCGCTGGCGCGGCCTTCTCGGGCGGGCGGAATGATACGACTTCGACCGCGGCGCTGCTTTCCGCTGGGGAGGTGCGAGCCGCACCGCTCTTCACATCGACACTCCCACTCGCACTGTCTCCAGGCAAACTTGCCACCGTCTGCGAGTCCAGGTTCGGCGAGAGAGTCGGTACGATGAGGTGCTCCCAGTCCGCTGACACGAGCAAATCGACGCCGGGATTTTGCTCCTTCACCTGGCAGGAACACGCCCCGATCAAGAACGTCGAAGCCTGATCGATGTGCTCGTGGTTGATCCCTTTTCCCGCCAGCGCGTAGAGCACACGGCCGCGCCCAAAGATCGGAAACGCCATCGGTTCGGCAATATCATCGAGCCCCGGTTCACTGCCCAAAAGCATCTTCACAAAGGCCTGCTCTTCCGCATCCTTGCGCGAGAGCCTGACCACCGAGAACGCGAGCCGCAACTGCTCCCCGGCGTCGCCCACGACATCCTGCTGGTCGAGTTTGGGAAGCTTCAGCACCGTAGTCAGATAGGCGAGTCGACTCTCGAGAAGTTTAGCGGCTTCGTCGTCCTTTTGCGGATCGCCGACCTCCAGCAGCGTCCAGACCACGCTTTCTCCACTGGCCAGACGCCGCACGATTTCCTTTCGCACCGGAGAATCGAGAACCTGCTTGATTCCCGATTCTGCCAGGGGCCCAGACCACAGGCTCACCGGGACGTTCGTCGCATCCGGGTGGCGGACCACCACCCAGGGCAACGTGGTGACTTTCAACTGTTCCGAAAGAGCGAGGAACTCCGGTCCCGGGTTCTGATCGAGATCCACAGTCCGGAGGGAGACATTCGAGTGAATCTGTCCGGCCAGACCGTCATCCGTCAGATTCTTCACCGCGGCCTGTTGGGCCTCGCTCATCGGCCCGCGATGGAAAACCACAGCCTGGTAGGGGTCCGAGGCCCAGCGCTCGAGCGCATAGCGAAAGACTGGCACGGAACACGCCCGGACCGATGCCGGGATCAGGACGGTACAGGTCACGCACACCCAAAAGGCGAATGCGCGGAAATTAAGGTGACTCATGCGTCGCGGTTGCGAGGACAGGAAAGGGGATGCTTGGGGGATCAATACAAATCGTCTGGGGTGATGCTAGACCATCCGGGCAGCGTGTCGAACTTAGACTGGAACCGCCAGGCGTTCCTGGCCATTTGCTTCATAACCGCCCTGAATTTCAGCCAATTGCGAGCCCATCGGCAATTTTGAGTCAACATAACGGGCCTCGGAGGATTACCCCGGTGAACACACGCCGGGCGCCGGTCGCAAAGTTCGATTTGGAGCACACGAAATACCCCCAGGATGAACATTGTAGATATCAGAAAACATTTACTTCCGGTCTTCGCCGTCGCTGCGGCTTCCATGATGGATGCGACACCACTCGTCTCCGCGGAGCCGTCCCCGCAAAAATGGCTCGAAGCGACGGCCTACGTTGTCCCGAAGGAGACCGCGACCGAAGGGGAGGGGTATTTTTCGATCATCGAGGGGCTGAACCGCCGGCTCTACATCGGCACGCATGCCAATGGCGTGAACTCATGGCTCGTGGAGTTCGATCCTCAAGCGAAGGCGATGCGGATTGCGGTCGATGCGCACAAGGCCATCGGCACGGACGCGAAAGGCTTCGGAGCGCAGTCCAAGATTCACACTCGGAATAACGTCGGCGCGAGCGGCAAGATCTATTTTGGCACGAAGCAAGGTTATCCGTCGAAGGACGAAAAACGCGAAGACTACCCCGGCGGTTATCCGATGGTCTACGATCCATCCACGGGCGAGACGAAGGTTTACCCGATCCCCGTGCCGCACCACGGCATCGACAGCATTGCGCCCGATGAATCGCGTGGCGTGGCCTACGTTTCCACGTGTTCCGACCATCGCCCGGGACCTGGTGAAAATTCGGAGTTCCTGATCCTCGACTTAAAGACGGGCAAGTATCGCTCGCTGCTGGATACCGGGCACTATTACGGCTTCATCGTCGTGGATTATTTGGGCCGGGCGTATCATCCGATCCTGGGCGGCGATATCGCGCGTTACGATCCACGATCCGACAAACTCGAGCGGCTCAAACAGACGATCGACGGCCAGCCGCCGACGAGTGCATCACGCCTCGCGCTCGAGCGTCCCGATCCCATCAACTGGGACATCTCGCCCGACGGGAAGATGCTCTACGCGCAGCCGCTGAGTGGCAACTCGCTGTTTGCCTACGACCTGACGGCCGAAGGAAACGTGCTCACGGGCCGGTCCCTGGGCGAACTGATCCAAGGCGCGACGAAGACGGATTGCCGCGCGCTGTGCGTCGGCCCGTCGGGGGCGGCGTGGTGTGCCGTCACGGAGAGCGTGCCCGAGGGGCATCTGTTGCACCTGGTTCGGTATCGCGCGGGTGACAAGGCGCCGGTCGATCTGGGCGCCGTTGCCATTCGTAATCCCGACTTCACGGAGTTCACCGATCCCGCGGGCAAACCGCTGCCATTCCATGCAGGATTCGTGAAGCGAAAGGACGGCCACTTCGTGAATCGATACGTCATCCTTGGGGTGTGCGAAGCCCGCGACGGAAATGTTTACATCATGGCCATGCACCCCTACAGCGTGCTCCAGGTCAGGCCGGATCAGTTGCGATAAGCTCAGTCCCGGTCCGTGCGGAATGGGGATGCCGGCAGGCCGGCCGCGTTGCAGAGGTTTCCATCGGGATTGTCCGTCCATGAGTAACGAACGGCGACCGGGGCCTTCACGTCCGGGCTCGAAACCAGGACTCTTTCATTCACGATGCGGGCGCCGGCGGTGTGCCACTCCTTATCCGCGCCGGCAATAAGGGAGCCCTTGAGGTCACCATTTTTTGCGATCAGGCCACCATCGGTGTGCCGGAAGCTCACTTCGATCGCGCTGCCCTGCGCTTGGGAACCGACGAACAACGGACCGGACCAGGGAATTTTCTCGCCGTAAACCTCGGCGCGCGCCCATAGCGCGAGGCGATGGCCGAAACTCCTCTTGTTGGCAGGGTGGACCGAATCGAAATCACCGATGTCGATGGTGACGGCCATGCCGGTGTTGGGCACAGCCAGCGACTGGAGCTGGCTCTCACGGATCAAGGGCCAGCCGGTCATTCGCGGAGAGCGGGTGGTCGTGTCGAAGTTGGGGAGTTGCACCCAGGCGAAGGGCAGGTCGCTGCGCCCCCAACGGGTGCGCCAGTCGCTGATGAGGAGTGGAAGCTGCTGGCGATAGAGCGCCGCGGAATCCTCGCGCTGCGCGTTATGCTCGCCCTGATACCAGATGGCGCCGCGAATCGCGCAGGGGATGAGCGGGGCGATCATGCCATTGAACATGACCGCGGGGTGCTGGGGTTGGTCTCGCGGATGAATTGGCGGCTTCGGCTCACGGGGCGCGGGTGCACCCTCCCCCTTTGCTTTCGCGGCGGCCTCCTTCCAAGCCTCCAGATCCTTCTCGTAGGCTATCTTCGCGGATTCCGGTTGGTAGGCAGCGGCTTTCTCGTCCCATGAGGAAAGCAATACCCTCAACTCCGGCCGGCTCTTTTGCGCCTCAAGGCTGATCCACGCTTCGATGGGAGTGCTTCCGAGGGCCGAGGTGATGATCCCGACAGGGACGCCGAGCGTCTGGTGCAATTCGCGGCCGAAATGGTAGGCCACTGAGGAGACATTGCCCACGGTCTTGGGGCTGATTGGCGTCCAGTTGCCGAGACAGTCTTCCTGAGGAGTCTGGTTCACCGCGCGGGCGACCGTGAAGATTCGTAGTCCGGGATAGTTTGCGACCGGCTCTTCGGTGGCGAAATCGGAGCTGTACGGCATGATGTGGACCATGTTCGACTGCCCGGAAGCGAGCCATACTTCGTCGATCATCACGTCGTTGATCGTGAGCTTGTTCTTTCCCGTCACCGTGAGCGTGTGCGGCCCTCCGGCGCTGAGTTTGTCGAGTTTGACGCTCCACTTTCCGTCGGCGCCCGCTGTGGTGGTCTTCGTCTGACCGGCGATGGCCAGGTTCACTTCCTCGCCGGGAGTGGCCCAGCCCCAGATCGGGACGGCGGCGTCGCGCTGCAGAACCATGTGATGGGCCAACACCGCCGGTAATTTCACCGCGGCTGCCGCGCGAACACACGAGATCAAACTCGCCGCGACGATGATGGCGAGCCTGACGCCGAAGCGCGGTGACGATTTCACGGCAGCACCTGGAACGAATAGAGCCGCGCGTTCCGCATCTGGATGCGGAGCTTCACGTTGCGCCCCTGGAGCGCGGAAAGATCCTTTTGACCCTTCCAACTCACAGCCAGTCGCAGCGAATCATCCTTCACGGGAATGGCGTCCGTGGCGGCAAATCCGGGCAGCGGTTTGCCGCTGTCGTCATCCACCTCGACCTTGATCTCGCCGTGGCTCGCATCGGCGTTCAGTTGCAGAGCGTTTCCTTCGATTTTGAATGCCTTGGTGACCACTTCGCCAGGCTGTGAGTCCGCATCCAGCGAGACAAAACGATCCCGGCGGCACGTGGCCAACCCCGTGTAGCCGCTGCGATTCTCCAGCCATGTCTGCTCGGTCCGTGGCGGAGCCGCCTTGAGTGGCGGGTAGGCTTCGTTCGGATACACGACCGCGTGCGCTTTGTCGTAGGCGAAGTAATAGACCTTCAATTCATCGCCGACCAAAATCGGCTGCAAGGGCAGCACGACATGCGAATCGAATTGGTTCGGCAGCCCGTAGGACAGGATCGGATGCCGCCGCACCGCCCGCTGCCACTGGATGCCATCGCGGCTGAAGGTGAGTTGCGCATCGACCATCAACTGATTGGGATGATAGACCCACAGCAATCCATAGTACACGCCACGGTCGGGAAAGACGGGCATCCCATAGAACTGCGTGCCCGGCGGATCGTCTTCGTCGGGTTCGAGCACCGTTTGCATCGGCGTCCAGTGCACCATATCCTCGCTGGTGATGCGCGCGATGGTCCGGACCGGTTTGTCCGGGCGGACATAGGCCACATACCGGCTGATTTTCGGATCCCAACCCATGAGATTATGGCAGTCGGCGAGACCTTCCAGCATCGGCTTGTCCGAATCCGGCGTCCAGGTCAGGCCGTCTGGTGAAACGAAGAGGAAGAGTCCGTTGGAATTGGTCGCCCGGTTGTAGCTGAGGAGCTTGTAACGGCGGGCGGGATTCGGATCGCGAAGATCCTTGAGGACACCGCCCCACGCCGGGCCGGTCTTGACCGCGATCTGGTTATTCTCTTTCGAGCCTTTGTAATCCACGAGCCCCAGGGCCGGCTTGTCCCAGGTGATCCCATCGCGCGACGTGGCGTATCCCAAATTGAACTTGTGCGAACCTGGCCGATACCACATGCGATAGAGCTTTTCGTCCGGGTCGAAAAACGCCGAGAGCGGCACGGCATAACGCTCTTCCCATGGCTGATCGGGGCGGATCACCGGATTGGCGGCGTGCTTCGCCAGCGGGTTGATATGCCGCACCAGTCCGTGCATCGACTCGATCACATAGTCATCGACGAGAACCTGCGCCTCGCCACCGATCGCGAGGGGCTCGCCGGCTGACGCGGTGAACGGCGCAATCGCCAAGGCGAGCGCGATGGAGAGCGCGGCAGGATAACATGATGCGTCGGCGATCTGGCGGACGCGCGGCGACTGTGACCTGCGAGGATTCATCGTCGGTAATCGGATGATGGTTTATTTGTAGCCGAAGCGATCCTTGAGCTTGAAGGCCAGTGGCGCCGATGGCTTCGACAGTTTCCCATCCTGGTCCGTGTACATCACGAACAGATAAAACTCGATGTCTGGGCGCAGGCCTTGCAGAAGCTGCCCGGATTCCGTCCAGGCCTTGCCGAGTTGGATTGCGCCGCGCCCGTCGGGGTAGGGGCTCACCCACACCTCGTAGTTCTTGGCGCCGGTGACCGGCTCGAAGTGGACGTGGCAGCGAGTGCCGTCGTAGGCCTGGGTCGGGTCAGTCACTTTCAACACCTTCGTCGGCGAGCCAACGCCACTCTGCTCAAAGTCGACAATCGGATTTCCCAACGCTGGCGCATCGTGCGGGATGGGCATCCGCAGTTTCGACAACCGAACGGTCTCATCGCTTTGGTCCGCGCGCACGGCGTACTCCGCGTGCAAGTCGCCGAGGAGCACGTCGTCCGGTTTGGCGGACACCAAATCGTTGCCGTAAATCACCTTCGGCCGCCGTTCGACAATCACTTTTTCGAGTTGCAGCGGAAGGTCAACTACGCCGTCGCCGCCAGACGAGCCCCACCAACTGGTGCCGTGCTCGCGATAGGAGTCATACGGCATGCTCGACGGCATCTCGAAGCGCAGATACCGCCAGCCGTCGAAGCAAAACGCGCTCCAGCAGTGGATGTCATCGTTATTCCAATCTTCCTTGGTGCCGACGCTGATCCACTTCTCACCTTTGGCGTCGCGGAGGACGTAGACAAATCGGCCCCAATCGCTGGCGGCGTGGACCCACATGCCCAGGTGGCTCGCCTTGCCGGGGATGGTAATTGGATTGGCTGGCGTGAGTGTGGTGAAGAAAGGCATCACGCCGCGATCCTTGTCCTGTTTGTCCAGGTGGATCGCCAGCGCCTTCCCGCCCTGGGCCGCCGGCGCCTCCGCGGGCTGCGCGCTCATCTTGCCCAGGAACCGTTCGATCTGCAGCGGCTTGTTCTTCGTGTATTCATCGTCGGTCCTGGCGACCAGCGACCACGAGCCATCGCCGAAGTTGGCGATCTGGCGAGCGTCGGTGCCGGGCCGCGCATCGGAATGATCGCTTTCGCCGAGCGTGATCTGGGCATCGGCGGTGAGGCCTTCGAGGTATTGCGGCGACTGATCGACCACGAAACTGACGACCCCGTCCTTTTCCTTGAGCGTCGTGACGTTGTCGTTCGGGTCGTAAAGTTCCAGCGTGGTTCCCGCCGGGACCTTCACGTTCACCGGCCGCTTGCCCCGGATGGTCCACAGTGCGTGGACCAATTTGCCGGTCTTGTAATGTTTGAACTGCTCGCAGTAAGTCGAGGTGCTGCCTGTGGTGACGTATTTGGTGAAGTTGGCGCGGTTGAGGTGGCGCGTCATCGTCGCGTACTGCACGTAGGCCAGCTTGGGCATCGCCAGCGGCAGGCGTGAATTCCACCCGCCGCCGTAGTGATTTTCGCCCCAGTAATTGGCGCAGTCGAAGGGTGAGTTGGGAGCCTCGAAGCGGGTCAATCCGTAGCCCATGAGCACCAGAAAATCGCGCATGGTGATTTCCGCCTGCCCTTCCTGGCCGGTGTCGATGTCCTTGGAGGAAACGGCGAAGCCCTCAATCAGCACGAGATAAGGGTTGGGCTTGTACTGCTTGATGTCCTTCATGATCGGGTAGAGCCGGTTCAACACGACCTGGTTGATCTGCTGCTCGGGCATCCGCTCGAAGCCCGGCATGTCGAGCGCGCAACCGTCAATCAATTCGCGGGTCTCGGGCGCCAGCTTCAGGAAGATTGCCGTGTTCATCGGATCGCCGTAGGGCATGAGGAGCTTGTAGTTGGGCCACTCTTTGCGCGTCGCACGGGCGCCGAGCACGAACTTGGCCTTCATGTCCGCGAAGGCGCGCTCTTCGCTCTCGGTGAGTTGATAGGGTTCCCCGTAGTGAGAAGGCCAGATGCCGGTCGTGATGTTGCCGATTTGCGGCTCGGCAAAGAAAGGGACGTAGGTCGGCCGGCTGATCGGGCCCGGCTTGGCCTGCATTTTTCTCATCGCCTCGATGAGCGCCTGCGCGGTCTCCACCGGCTTCTCGGGGTCAAACTTGGGGACGCCTGCGAACCCTTTGTAAAACCCGTTATAGTACATGATAGCCCCGGAGAATGCGGACTCACCGATAAAGTGGTACTTTTCCGCGAGGGCCTGGATTTCGGGTTTCGACAGGGAGTAGTTGGCCGTCGAGGTTTCCGCGCCAGCCGCCGCCATGATGTTGATCTCCTGGTCGGCTGGCGGCGTGACGTGGCCGCCTTGCCACGGCCAATAGCCAAAGGCCGATCCGCGCCCCTCCTCCCAAGTGGTCGTGTCCCGTGTGTTCGTGTGGAAATAGGCGAAGTTGCGGCGGAAGGCCGACGTTTCATTGCCCGCAGTGAGTGTGACGGTCAACTCGTGTAGTCCGAAGCGTGTCGGCTTGAGGGAAACGGGGAGGCTGACCGCCGCCCCATCCGCGGGAAGGTCGGCTTGCTGTTCCTGCCGGGTGGTGTCCTTGCCATCGTAACTCTTCGTTTCGATGACGAGCCTCGCCTTGGTGGCGACACCGGTTCCGTTGCGAAGTTGGAACGTGTAGCCCGGCATCGCTGGCGCGGTCCAGACGTGGCCAAATTGATCGGGCTGGATATCGATGTCCACGTCAGCCCGCTCGAGCGTCATCGCGTAGATCTGCACAGAACTGGGCAGGCCACCGCCGTGCCAACTGTACTCCAGCGGGTCGGGATACCCACGGTAATACTTGACCTCCTTGGTGATCTCCAGGCCGATGCGATTCAGATCGGTGAACCATGAGAAGGCATCCGGATCGAGCGGGATTGTCACCTGGTAGAGCTGGGCGCCGCTGCCATCGGCGAGCTTGATGGGAACTGACTTCGCGCGGCCGGCGTCGCCATGACCCGTTGGCACGGTGGTCGAGAAGTTCAAGGGATGCCCAGCATCGGGCCGATAGAACTGGGCGCTGACAATCGGCACGCAGTCTTGGCGGCCATCCGCCACAGCGAGCAGGTGCAGCGCCTTGTAGCGGCCCCCGGGCACATACATGCAGAGCCGCGAGGGATCGAGGCGGTTCGCGGAGATCCATCGGCCGCCGAACGAACCGAAGTTGGCGGCGATATAGCCCGGCAGCGCGCCGAACCTCGTCCAACTCGTGCCGACGTCCATGTGGTCGTTCCCGCTGGGCGCGGCGTTCGCGAATTGAAACGGCACGCCGTTCACAGATGTCACGCTCTCCGGCCCGTCGGCCGCGCCCCCGGGCAGCGACGCGTGATCCACCTTCTTGTCATTGAGCGTCGAGCCCGTGAGGTTCCCCGCGATCGACAGGGGCTCGAAGCGGTTGGAAACAGGAGCCAATGGGCGCATCCGGACCGACACCAACGCGGAGTTGGGCGCGAGCACGATCCTCACGAGACCGGCAGGATCCATGTCTGATTCCAGCGCGAGGTCGCCGATAAATCGGCCGTTGAGCCAGCTTCGAAAACGGCCTTTTTCGAGCGTGCAACGAACGGTAAAGAGCCGCTCCTCGGGCTTTGGTGCGGCTGCGACCTGCGCCTCGATGATCCTGCGCAGATCCTCGGACCACCCAAGGCTGAGATCCGTCACCCCCACGAAGAATTGCGACCCTGACTGGGGGGCGGGCGGCTTGCCGCCCTGGCCCGATGCCGAGTACGTGACGTATTTCTGTCCATTGGTGAATCCGACCGAGAAGTTCAGCGCCTGCTGCGTCTTGTCTGGCCGTGTGGCGCAGGCCAATTGAATCCGGACGCTGGACGACCCGGCCTTGATTGGCTTGAGGCGGAAGGCAAAAAAATACTCGCTCGGCGCGGCTTGCACCGCCTTGCTCTCAAGAGTGACACCGGGCGCCGCCGACGAGACCAGTGCCGGTTCGTCGCTGACCGCGTAGGCCGCTGGTTTAATCGTCCAACTGTCCGCGCCGCCCGGTCCCAACACCTTCGCCACCTTCGCCGGATCTACCACGGCATCCGCGGCACAAAGGACGTGAGCGACGGACAACGCGCCAAGAAGCGCGGCCGAGAGAGTCAGGCGGTAATAGGTAATGGGAGGCATGTGAAATTCCTTGGATCGTCGGGATTGATCCGCGGCAATCCTGTTGGGTGTTGTTGAGGGTCGATTATCGCAATGAGCAAGCGGATCGCCGGGACCGGCGAGGGGAGAATCTCGTGCGCATTGAGGGGGGTTCCCCGAATCAACCTTAGGGACATGGAATCCTTGGCCGAAAATCCACGGCGGCAACTTGCTAACATGGTGTCTGCAAACCCGCCCGGCCCTCGCGAATGATGCCGCCAGCCTTACCGCACACCGCGAAAGGCGAAGGCGTACAGCTCCGCGTTGCGCAAATGAAATCGCAAGCAGACGGGCCGGCCGGCAAAGGAGCCAAGGCTGGCTGACCCGGAGAATTGGACGGGGGACCGCAGACCGTCACCCACAAACGGCTTCGACATCCCGATCCCTTCCAATGGCCGCCCTGCTGCGTCCACCACCTCCACGCGGATTTCGCCCCCGTCGCGTGTGCGTGCGTTGATTTCAAGATGGTCGCCGGCAAAGCGCATGGGGACAGTGGTCAGCGTTCCTCCCTCGGCGGCGACATCCGCCGAGACGAAACGGTCTCGCGGCCAAATGGCCAGCCCGATGGCCCCTTGATATTTCTTGCCGCGATCATCCTGATCTTTTCCGTACAACACGGGCGCGCCGTGCGTGTAATTCGTGCCCCCGTAGTAAAGCCACACCTCATCGCCGACGTCGATTGCTTGCGATGCGGAAAGGACCATGCCGCGGTCCCAATCGCTGGGGCTTCCCACGGGAATCATCGGAGTGCGAAACGGTCGCTCCCACCGCTCCAGGTCGCGCGTCACGGCCAGTTGCACTTCGATCGGCCCTTCTTGATTCTTTCCTCCCGGAACGTTGGTGTTCACCGTAAAGACCCACGGAAATCCGATCACGCAGCTTTCAGCGGAGTACGCGCCCGAGCCGTAGAACTCCGTTCGCATCACGTTGAAATTATCGGGAAAGTTCAGCAAGGCTCGGGAGCGTTCGATGCGCGCTAATGAGCCGAGGTCATCGCGGCGGTCTGCCACGATGGCGGGTTCGATCTTCGACCAATGTTGGAAATCGTAGCTTCCGCTGCTGTAAATGGTGCGGCGCACGCGTCCGAACACCGGCGTCGACATCTTCGGCAGGGCAACGAACTGGCCCGTCCGCCGATCGCGAAAGGCGGAGATCACGTCATCGACGTAGGAGATGGGAACGAATGCCGTGGAACTTAGTTCCGTCCAGTGGAGGCCGTCGGGAGAAAGCATCGTCAGGTATCCTCGACTTTTGTCAAAGCACACCATCTTGTAGCGACGCGACGGATCGACCTCACCCGCATCGAGAAAAACGCTCGGGCTAAAGAACGGCGCGACCGCATTGTGCGCCTGGCCATTGTGGCTTTTCACGGTTCCGATCGCCGGCTTTTCCCAGTGCAGTCCATCCGCGCTGGTCGCGTAGCAGATGGCGCCATCTTCGAAAAACTCGGGATTCCCCGGGACGCGATACCACATTTTGAAGCGCTTCGCCGCTTCGTCGAAGAGCACCGTGCTGGAAAATACGGTGACGTACCAGCCTTCCCAAGGCTGGTCAGCTACGACCAGGGGATTATTCGGATGCTTCCGGGCAGCGTGCGGGGTGAAGGTGATGCCCCGCGCTTCATACACAGCCTGGGAATCGATGAAGAGTTGGCTGCGATTGCCGACGTCCAGGACGTTCTGTTGCTGGGCGCGCGAGGACGCCGTCACGGCTAGGATCGCTAGAAACAGGGATGATTGCAACGAGCGCATGGGGGGAAATCAATCCGCTGGGCAGAGATCTAATCGACGCACCTCATCGAAGATAGACAAAATGACGCCAATGAGTACGAGTGGCACGTAACACTCAGCGAATATGCCTCCGAAAACGAATCGCAACCGCCGGGAATTTTTGGCTGACGTGGGCAAGGGAATGGTGAGGGCTCGAGATTTTTCGTGGTCATGAGAGGGGTTGATCTGGCGGTCCCTTGTTACGAATACGGACATTTCCTGCGGGAGTGCGTGCAAAGCGTTCTCCAGCAGAAGAACGTCGAAGTGCGCGTGCTCATTCTCGATGACGCGTCACCCGATGACACGCCGGCCATCGCCGCCGCGCTCGTGGCGGAAGATGCGCGCGTCTCGTACCGGCGGCATGCCATCAATCGCGGCCACATCGCGACCTACAATGAAGGGCTGGACTGGGCTGAGGCAGACTATTCCCTGCTGCTGTCCGCGGATGATGTGCTGACGCCAGGGGCTCTGGACCGCGCGCTGTTCCTCATGGAGAAATGCCCGGAAATGGGGGTAACATTTGGTGAATCCATTCTCACTTCCGATCCCTCCGCCGAAAAATACGATCCGCCGGCGCAATACCCGTGTCTCCAGTTTAGCCCAGCCTCGTGGTTCGAGAAATTCTGCCGAAGCAGCAAGAACATTGTCGGCCATCACGCTTCGACGGCGCTGGCGCGAACGGCCGTCCAGAAAAAGTGCGGTCACTTTCGGGAGACGCTCCCGCATTCCGCGGATCTGGAGATGGCGTTGCGCATGGGCCTCCATGGGCGGATCGGGATGGTCCGGGCGAAGCAGGCCTACTACCGCCAGCACGCCGCCGCCATGCACCTTCGCTTCCCGGGCGTCCTGGATCTCCGGCAGCGCAAGGCCGCCTTCGACAGTTTCTTCCGGGAACATGGGCGTCAGGTGCCGAATGCCGTGGAATTGCAACAAATGGCCAATCACCGCCTGGCCCAGGAGGCCACGACCAACGCCCAGCAGGCGTTCGCCGCAGCCGCACCGGAGGCCGGTCGCGACCTGCTGCGGTTCGCTTGGGAAACGGACCCTTCCACCCGCCCTCAGACGATTCCAGCGTGGGCCAACCCGGGAGCAGCGGGCGCCGACTCCGATAGCCAAAATTGACCGAGTGGACTGGGATTTCATCTGCCTCACGATCGATGTCGAATGGGTGCATCCCGAGGTGCTGGCCTACGTGGTCGGGTTGCTCGATGCGCGCTCCATCCCGGCGACGTTCTTTTGCACCCATGCGGGAATCTGTGTTCCCGGGCACGAGCGAGCCTTGCACCCGAACTTCCGGCGTCGGGGCGATACTCTCCGGCAGTTTCGCGAATCTCTCGGCCCTGGCGCTGCACCGGCAGACGAAGCGACGATTTACGAGCATGTCATCAAGACGACCATGGCCTTCTGCCCGGAAGGAGTCGGGATTCGGTCGCACAGTCTGTTTTATGACTCGGAACTTCTACCGGTTTTCGCCAGGTATGGGATCGAGTACCACAGCGGTTGCTTCCTGCCCGGCGCGACGGGCCTCGTCCCGTCGCTGCGGGAATACGGGATCCTGGAACTGCCGATCTGCTATATGGATCATCATGACCTGATGGTGGGGATGACGGATTTTCGGGTCTCGAATCTCAAGCTGGACGAGCCCGG
This sequence comes from Chthoniobacterales bacterium, assembly GCA_038228205.1. GTDB lineage: Bacteria > Verrucomicrobiota > Verrucomicrobiia > Chthoniobacterales > Chthoniobacteraceae > Chthoniobacter. The sequence continues at coordinate 35,550 of JBBRPL010000027.1, read as the reverse complement.
CTTGAAGGTGCTGGCCTTTCATCCCAACATGATTTTCATCAACGCCGTCGACGAGGGCCACTACGCGGAAACGAAGTCGTTCTACCACGATGGTGGACGCCTGACCGCGGCCCGCTCCCCTGGCCGGGGAGTGGGAACGCTGTTCGAGGAAGTGCTGGATCATATCGCCACCTCGCGGGCGCCGACGGCCCGGTTGGGGGACATCAACCGCGCGTGGCGCGATGGCGCGCGTGCGCCTGGAAGCTCTGGAGAGCATGATGGCATGCTCCTCTCTTCGCCTCCTCGGCGGCCTTTCCCGGCATGACGCGCATGCCGGCACGAAAGCTCATTCTCCTCGGCGCCGGCCGCAACAGCGCGGAGATCATCGACTTGATCGACGCCATGCGTCAGGCCCCGGGCCAGCAATCGTACGAGTGCATGGGAGTGCTGGATGACGAAAAGACGCGGTGGGACCAGACGATCGCGGACATTCCGGTGTTAGGCAGCCTGGCCTCCGCCCGGGACCACGCGGGCGTCTGGTTCGTCAATGGCATCGGCAGCCCGGCCAATTTTTGGAGGAAGGACGAAATCATCGTCCGCGCGGGGATCTCCGTTGATCGGTTTGCCACCCTCGTGCATCCCGCCGCGAGCGTTTCCCGAAGTGCGTCGCTGGGCCCGGGCGCGGTGGTCTTCGCCAATTCCACCATCTGTTCGAATGTCTGCATCGGCAGCCACGTGTTCGTCGGTCCGAATGCTCTGGTTAGTCACGATTCGGCGATCGGGGACTACACTTGCATCACGGGTGGTGTCAGCGTGGCGGGGGAGACGGTCGTGGGTGCGCGGTGCTATTTGGGGACCAACTCCTGTATCCGCGAAAAGCTCCGCATCGGGGACGGCAGCCTCGTCGGCATGGGTAGCGTGGTCTTGGGGGATGTGGCGGAGAATAGCATGGTGTTCGGCAACCCGGCGCGTTTTCGCGGGCCAGTCGGAAAGGCTCTGCCCGATTCGCACGCGCGCGCCGATCCGGCCAGCGCTCTGCGCATCGCCGCCGATGTGCGCCTGGGTGAGCGCGTGCGCATGCATTCCTTTGTCAATCTCTACGGCTGCGCGATCGGGGATGACACGCGGCTTGGGTCCTTCGTGGAAGTGCAGAAAGGCGCCCGGATCGGTGCGCGCTGCAAGATCTCCAGCCACACGTTCGTGTGTGAAGGGGTGGCCATCGAGGATGAAGTGTTTGTCGGCCACGGAGTCATGTTCATCAACGACCTCGACCCACGCGCGACGGCGGCCGGCCGGCCACAGACGGAAGCGGACTGGCAGGTCATCTCGACGAGGGTCTGCCAGGGGGCCTCGATCGGCAGCGGCGCAGTGATTTTGGCCGGAGTCATCATCGGGGAGAATGCCCTGGTGGGGGCTGGCGCGGTGGTGACGCACGATGTCACACCGGGAAGCGTCGTGGCGGGCAATCCGGCTCGCGTTCTGGGGGAGCGGGATCTAATGGAAGGGCTGGAACACGATGGCCAGAGCGTTTGATGCCATCTTGTCGCGAGACGAGAGCGGCACGCTCCGGATGGCGGAATGCATTTCCAGTTGTTGATCTATTCGCGTCTTTTTCTAACAACGAAAGTGCATGACACGCCCTGAGCCACTTCCCGACACCGCCGAAGCCATCCCCCTCGTCGATATCCCGGCCCAGCTTGCGCGCATTGGCGCGGAGGTGCGACAAACGGTGCTTGCGGTTGTTGACTCGGGCGAGTTCATCCTCGGCCCCAAGGTCGCTTCCTTCGAGCAATCCTTTGCCAGCTACCTGGGCGTCGGTCATTGCGTGGGGGTCAACAGCGGCACCTCCGCGTTGCATCTGGCCCTGCGTTGCGCGGGAGTGGGCCCGGGCGATGAAGTCATCACGACGGCCATGACATTCGTTTCCACAGCCTGGGCCATCAGCTATCTCGGGGCCACGCCCGTTTTTGTGGATGTCGATCCGGTCACCTACACGATCGATGTGGAACAGGTGCAACGTCGGATCTCGCCCCGTACGCGTGCGATCGTGGCGGTCCACCTCTATGGCCAGCCAGCCGCGATGGAGCCGCTGCTGGAACTCGGCCGACGTCTCGATCTGCCGGTCATCGAGGACGCCGCGCAGGCGCACGGAGCGCTTTACCAGGGGAAGAAGGCGGGTTCCCTGGGTTGGTGCGGTTGCTTCAGTTTTTATCCCGGCAAAAACCTCGGGGCTTGTGGGGAGGCTGGAGCCGTGGTCACGAATGACGTGCGCATCGCCGCCCGCCTGCGGTCCTTGCGCGACCACGGGCAGACGACGCGGCACGTTCACGACGAGATCGGCTATAACTATCGCATGGATGCCTTGCAGGCTGCCGTCCTGGAGGTGAAACTGCGCTACTTGGACGAATGGGTCCGCCTGCGCCGCGCTCTGGCCGGGCGTTACAGCGCTCTCCTCGCCGACCTGCCGTTGGCGATTCCCGTCGAGGCGCCCGATCGCCAGCACGCCTGGCACCTCTACGTCGTGCTGCTTTCGCGACGCGACGAGATGCGCCGTGACTTGGAGAGCCTTTCCATCCACACGGGCCTGCACTACCCGGTCCCTGTGCCCCTGCAACCTGCCTATCGGCATTTGGGACATGAACCGGGCGCTTTTCCCGTGGCAGAGCGGATCGCCCGGGAGTGCCTGTCGCTGCCCATTTCCCCGAACTCTCACCAGAGCGACAGGATCGCGTGATCGATGCGCTTCGGACGGGTCTGGGTAGGAAGGATCGCGCATGACCTATCCTCTGGAAGGCGCCACGGTGCTCGTCACGGGCGGGGCCGGGCTGATCGGGTCGCACATCGTTGATCAACTCCTGAACGAAGACGTTGCGCAGGTGCGCGTGCTCGACAATCTCGTGCGCGGCCGGCGCGAGCATCTTGCGGCGGCGCTGTCCCGATCGCCCGGACGCGTGTTGTTTTTGCCAGGCGACGTGCGGGATCGAGCGGCGGTCGAGCAGGCGGTGGCTGGGTGTGACTACGTCATTCACCAAGCCGCACTGCGGATCACCCTTTGCGCGGAGCGGCCGCGCGATTGCCTCGATGTGCTGATCGATGGGACCTGCAATGTGTTCGAGGCAGCCGTCGAGCATCGGGTGCGCAAAGTGGTGTATGCTTCGTCGGCGTCCGTTTATGGAGCCGCGGAGGTCTTTCCCACGCCGGAGGAGCACCACCCGTATGCCAACCGCACGCTCTACGGGGCCGCCAAGCTCATGAACGAAGGGCTGGCGCGCAGTTGGCGCGACACCTACGGGCTGCCCAGCGTGGGGCTGCGTTACTTCAACGTCTACGGGCCGCGCATGGATGTCACAGGGGCCTATACCGAGGTCTTCATCCGCTGGTTGGATGCCGCCGCGCGCGGGGAAGGGCCTGTCATTCACGGCGACGGTTCGGCTGCCATGGATTGCATCTACGTCGAGGAGGTGGCCCGGGCCAACCTGCTCGCCCTGGTCGCCGATAGGCACGATGACGTTTACAACGTGGCCAGCGGGGTGGCGACTTCGCTCGCCGAACTGTGGCAGGCCATCGTCGAGGCCACCCGTGAGGCGGGCTTCCGGGGAGAAGTGTTGCCGCCCGAGTTTCAGCCGCCGCGCAAGGTCAATCCCATCCCACGCCGCCTGGGAGACACGAGCCGGGCCTGGCGGGAACTTGGCTTTCGCGCCTCGGTCCCGCTCGCGGAAGGCCTGCGCCGCATGCTCGCCTGGCGCCGGGCTGGGGAAGGGGAGAAGTGAACGCGGAACGCCCCATGATTCCCGTGGCCCGGCCGGCCCTTGGCGAAGAAGAGGCTGCGGCGGTGCGCGAGGTGTTGCTCTCGGGTTGGGTCACGCAGGGTCCGGAGGTGGCGGCGTTCGAGCGCGAGTTCGCGGAGTTTGTCGGCGCGCCCCACGCCTGCGCCGTGGCCAGCGGGACGTCCGCCCTCCATCTCGCTCTGCACGCGCTCGGCGTGGGAACGGGCGATGAGGTGCTCACCGTGAGCCACACTTTCATCGCGACGGCCAACGCCGTCCGCTACTGCGGCGCCCGGCCCGTGTTTGTCGACATCGATCCTCGTACTTTTAACATGGAACCGGCTCTGCTGGAGCGGGCCATCACGCCGCGCACACGGGCGATTCTGCCGGTGCATCAGATCGGCCTGCCTTGCGACATGGCGGCGATCCTGGAAGTCGCGACACGTCACCAACTTCCCGTCGTCGAGGACGCGGCTTGCGCCGTTGGCAGCGAACTGAATGTCGCCAGCCGATGGAAACGGATCGGGCGGCCGCATGGCCTGATCGCATGTTTTTCCTTTCATCCCCGCAAGTTGATCACCACCGGCGAGGGAGGGATGTTGACGACATCGGACCCCGCACTCGACCGCAGGTTCCGCCTCTTGCGCCACCACGCGATGAGCATTTCCGACACCGCTCGGCACCAGGCTAGTGAGGTCGTTTTCGAGGAATATCCCGAGGTGGGCTTCAACTATCGCATGTCCGACGTCCAGGCTGCCGTGGGCCGGGTTCAGCTTCGGCGCTTGCCGGAAATGCTCGTCGAGCGCCACCGCCAGGCCGAGGTTTATGCCCAAGGGTTGGCGGAGATTCCCGGCCTGGCCGCACCGGCGATCCCCGAGGACGCCCGCTCGAACTTTCAATCCTACGCCGTGCGCGTGACGCCGGAGTATCCACTTTCGCGCGATCAACTCATGCAGCACCTGCTCGATCTGCGGGTGATGACGCGTCGCGGCATTATGAACATCCATCAGGAGCCGGCCTACGCCGCCGACGGGCCCTGCCACCTCCCAGCCTCCGAGACCGCGCGGGATAACGTGCTCTTGTTGCCGCTCTATCCGGGGATGACACCGGATGAGAGTCGCTATGTCCTGTCCTGCCTCGCCGATGTTAGTCGCCACTGATTCACAAAGCAGGTGCAAAGCGGGCGGGATGGTGGCCAGAGGAATCGGTGGATTCATGACCTTCAGTGCCAGCGCAACGAAGTGAGCGCATCGGGGTTCGGGATGCTATTGTTCCCACCCAGCGGCTGCATGCCCATGAAGAATTTCCCCTGCATTTCGCCCTTGCCAGCCATCCTTGGCGTCATTGGCGCGGCGTTGGTGGGCTTGCTCCCACCGTCGCACGCGTCCGGCGAAGAATCCGCAAGAATCCCTTTCAGCCCGGTCTCGATTCCGAATCTGATTTGTTTCTGGGATTTTCGTGAAGCGGGCGCAGGCGGGCTCGCGAGCAAAGGCAGGAATGCCTACATACTCCAGGAAATGAACGGCCCGATCGTTCGCGTGGCGCAGGGAATCTTCGGGACATCCTCGTTAAAGATCGAGCGCGGCCAGTGGTTGCGCATTCCGCGCGAGCAGTGCCCCGCGCTGAATATTCATGGGCGACAGGAGGTCACCGTCGTTGCGTGGTTGCAGCGCCAGGGCGATCAAAAATGGCAGTATCTCGCCGGCATGTGGGACGAGCGCGGCCGGAATCGGCAGTATGCGCTGTTTACCTCGGGCCACAAGCAGACCGATTATACCACGCTTGAACGCACTGACGCCCACCATCAAACCCACGGCTACGTTTCTGATGTGGGCGGCGCCACCCCCGGAAAGCCCTTCTGTTTTTCCTATGCCACCGGCAAACGCATGATCCCAGCGAATGAGTGGCAGATGCTCGCCTTTACCTTCGATACGAAGACGTTGCGCGTCTATCATGACGGTGAACTTGATGCGAACGGCAACAGCAACCCCTTCCCGTGGGACAAACCGATCTTCGACGCAGGAGAGAAGGGCGCGGATTTCACCATCGCTCAACGCGACCATCCGAAATGGCCCTCCTATCCCGAAGGCGCCATCGCCGTGGAGGAGGGTTTCTCCGGTCTTCTCGGAGGCCTCGCGGTCTATGGCCGGGCCCTGAGTGACGAGGAACTTCGTCGGCTGTTTGCGACGACCATGAAGCACTCACCCCTGACTCGACCATGAAACACATCATCATGAATTTCTCCCCATCGGCCATACTCGGAGGGTCGTTGCCAGCCGTGCTTGGCGCCTTGTTAGCCACATTGCCAGTTCGCGCCGCAGAGGACGCGACGTCCCCGGGCGCCTTCCACCAATACTCGACCACCCATTCCATCGGCGTCGAATGGGACATCACCGGCGATGGGAACCATAACGGGACATGCCAGGTGCATTACCGCGCCACAGGCGCGCCGGAGTGGAAGGAGGCGCTGCCCCTGTTTCGCGTGGATTACAGCGGCTGGTATGCCGACCTGAAAGCCGATCGCCCCTACAATATGTTCGCGGGTAGCGTGCTGTTTCTTGAACCGGCCACAACGTATGAGGTGAAGCTCGATCTCGCCGACCCGGACGGCGGCGGCATGCAAAGGATTTTCTCCATCGATACGCGCGCGGTTCCGACTGCTCCAAAATCGGTCCGCACCATCCACGTCGCGCCGGACGCGACCGCCGGAGACGGCACCGAGGAGAAACCTTTCCCCAGTCTCGCCGCCGCGCAGTCTGCCGCCAAGCCCGGCGACACTGTCCTTTTACATCGCGGCAGCTACGGAGCGTTTCAGTTTGCCCACGGCGGCGAGGCGGGACGCCAAATCGCATGGAAGGCCGCTGGCGACGGCGAGGCGGTGCTCGCCGGGGTGAAGGTCACCGCGGGTCACCAGTGGTTTGAGGGACTGACTTTCAAGACGGACAGCGGCGGCACTGGACTGGAGGGTTTCGACGTGGATGATGTTGTCGTGAGCCGTTGCCATTTCACCGGCTTTCACTATTCCGTGGTCCTCCGGAAGGGCTGCCGCTTTTGGTACATCGCCGACAATGTCATGGTGGGCGACAATGACCCGTCGGAAAGCAAGATCTCGGGTGAGGGCGTCGAACTGGGCCATTCCAGCGACAACGAAGTTTGCTTCAATCGCATCTCCCGCGTGGCCGACGGTGTGTCCTATTGCCACCGGAATTGTGACATTTATGGCAACGACATATTCGACGTGACCGACGACGGGATCGAACTGGACTACGGATACGCTAACAATCGGGTCTGGGGCAATCGCATCACCAATCCGCACAATTCCGGGCTCAGTTTCCAACCCATGTATTGCGGCCCCTGGTATTTCATCCGCAACCAGATCATCTGCCAGGGTTATCTCTTCAAGTTTCGTGTGGAGGACCGCTTCGTCCTGGCGAATAACACGTTTGTCGCCTGGGGCTTCTTTGACAAACGGATGCACCACATCCTCGGCGCACTGACGCGCAACAACCTCTTCATTTCCGCGGGCACGAGGGAAGGAGCGAAGAACCCGGTGTGGGTGACGGTTCCCACCGAGCCCGGCACGAAGCAGTCGCACTCCGCCCTTCCCGATGTCTATACCCCCGACTGGCGGACCGACGTGGATTACGATGGCTTCGACTGGGCGGAATCGAAGGCCGCCTTTCGCTGGAACGGCGCCTCGTATGCCGACATCCCCAGTTTCAGCGCGGCCGTCGGCATCGAGCAGCACGGAGTGCGGGTCAAGAAGGAGGAAATTTTCGAGCGATTCGACATTCCGGCGGAGAAAGGACGGGCCGAGTTGCAGAACCTCACGCTCAAGGCCGGATGCAATGCCATCGATGCCGGTGTGAGGTTGCCAAACATCATCGATGACTTCGCGGGCAAAGCGCCCGATCTGGGTGCGCATGAGTCTGGCAAGCCGGTCGCGCCATACGGTCCGCGCGCGGAGAAATGATCAACGTGGGGCCACGGCCTCACTTGATCAGTTTGTTCTCCGCGTCCGTTCCCAGCCAGCGGGGCACGGGAGGAGCGTTGCCAGCGTCACGGCCGGCATAGTTGGCGGTGAAGTGGCCTCCGTAGGGGTCGACCACCATCTGGCAGGGCGTGGCGGGCGGCAAGGCGTTGATCGCCGTGAGAATCCCTTGCACGGGTCCCGTGAAATCAAACAGGCCCACATAGAGTTTCACTGGAGCGTGAATGCGATGCGCGAAACAAGGGGGGTCGAAATAACGGAGCACCTCGGCCACCTGCTTCGGGTCCGCCCCCGCGGGGACGCGCGGCCCCCAGGTAGTCAGTCCCAGCACGGTCCAGTCGATTCGCATCAGCGCGACGGTGTTCGCGGTCACGCTCGCGACGGGCCTCAATCCTCCCAGGACGAACGAGAGCCCGCCTCCCTGGCTGCTGCCACGCACGTGGACGGTACCATTGCACAGGCGATGTTGACGAATGATGTCATAGCAACGGACCAGGCATGTGTAACTATAGCGCAGCATCGCCGTCTCGCGATCGGTGATCCCTCCATTCATGTAGTCGATGTCACTCCGGGCAGGATATTCTGTGATGTCCCCGCCGTGAACCGCGGCCATGATCACCAGTCCTCCGCTCGCGGCCTGGGCCCGGCCCGGCTGATAAACGCTGACCGCCGGACATTGCACAGCCGCGTCGACTTTCTCGTCCTTTTTTGGCTCGTAGAGCCAGGCCCAGGCCCAGCGGCCTTCCCAGGCACGGAACTTTGCGAGATACGCTTTCCCGGCCGCGGTTTCCTTTTCCGGCAGTTCCGTCAGGGTGAGGTCGAGCGGGATTTTTTCCAGATCCGCGAGGGTGTGATCCCAGAACGCGTCAAAGCCCTCGGGAGGCTTCACCGGTGCGACTTTTTGCGGCTGATAGAGGAAGCCGATTCGCTTCAGGTAGAGGTCATGGCCGGCATCATCGCTCAGAATGAGATTGCCAATGTAGTGGCCCGGTTCGGCCGGCTGAATCGCGAAATCCAAGGCGAGAGGCGCCGCGCCCGACTCGATCTGGATCGGCACTTCCGCGGAGGCTTTCTTGTCCTGGAAGACGTAGTTGTGCCCTTCGAATCGTAGTTTGCCGTGCAACGACTGGCCATAGTAAGCAGAAATCCGCACGGGGAAAACCATCGGGCGGTTCTCTGGAAACAGGTGGTCCGGATTTGGCGAGGCAACCGACAATTCCACGGATCCGCCCACGTCGACTTTTGGGTGGATCTCCACGTGGCGCACGATCGGCCCGGGCTTCTTCTGCATCTCGGCGAACAGAAGGAAATCGCCGCGGTGGGACGTTTGCAAATTCGGCCGGAGATCTTCAAAATGGGCAATCCAAAAACTGTTTTGGAATTCCACACCGGCGCCATTATTCGCGATGAGGGTGTAGTTACCCGGCTCCGGATTGCCCCGGATCGGCCAGCCAAGATCTCCCTGTTGAAGGGCGTCGGTGGCGCGATGCAACTTCGGCGACATCCAGATGTCGAGATTGCCGTTGGGATAGCCTTCGTTCAGCGCGTACGTTGCGCCCTTGGGAAAGCCGCCGAACGCCATGGTGATGGCGGACTCCTCAAACGTATAGGACAGTTCCCAGTTCTGGCCTTTGGTCTTCAAGGTCCTATCTTCGATCGTCACCGGTCCGGTCAGTAGGAAGGTCGGAGTCCAACTGCGATGATGACTGGCGAAGACAGCGGGGACCTCCGCGACTTTGCCATCGATGCTCAACTTTCGCTCCTGGGCCAGAAACTCCTCGCCCGAAACGATGAGCGAGGTCATCGCTCCATTGGCATCCAGCGTCGCTTGGTAGGCGGTCGTGGTGATCTTGAATCCTGCCTGATCCGATAGTTTCGCAATCGCCACGTCCGCTCGGGCGATGCCGGTTCCGAGCAGGAACATCGTCCACAGGATTAGGAGACCGAGGATGAGGTGCTTCATGGGGAAAGGGAGTGAACGCGGAATTTCGAACTTCACTATCCGCGCAAACTGCCGGGCCGGCCGAAACGCCATAGCCGCTCGCGCAATGACGTCAGCGTCGCCGCGAGATTTGATTCGTAGAGCGCGACACCGTCGACGCCCTGCCGATACAAGTCCGCGGCGAGAGCTTCGGCCTGGGTCCCGGCGCCCATCCGCCAGACCTGTCCGAATATCTGAGCCTTGCCCTTCGCGAGCTTCAGATACGTTTGCAGGTCGATCGAGTCAGGGTAGTTGTCACCGGTCGCATTATGCGGGCCGAAGATGATCCCGTCCACGAGTCCCTCCGCGAGCCACGTCTCGATATCGCAGGCGCACTGCAAATTGCGCCACGGTTGATCCATCGTGCGAATCCAGAGCGGGTAGCGCCGTTTCGCCTGCGCATCCAGCGCCTCGCGCGTTTCACGCAGGAACTGCGTGAACGGTTCGGAACGGAAACGCAGCCATTGCTCATCGCCGTCATTTTCCATCGTTCGCGGATCGCGTCCCGTCCGCTTTTGATAGGCCTCCACCAGCGGCGCGTCGTATTGCGCCATCGGCGGGTGCCGCAGGATGTCCACCAGAATGCCGTCCATGCCGTAGCCCGCGATCTCGCACAAGATCTCCCGCTTGTGCTGGCGCACCTCTTCGTAGGCAAAGCTGAGCCGGGGCGATGGCTTGCCGTCGCGGTAGCGTTGCACCATTTCCGCGTGGTCCTTGTGAAACTGCGTCGTGGCGGAAAACTGATGGTTGGGCTTGGAAAATTCGTTGCTGATGCGCGCCCAGCCGAAGATCGGCAGCTTGAGTTTGTGCGCCTCATCCACGGCCTGCCGCATCGTGTCGTATTTTTTCAGCAGCCCACCGACGCCGCGCATGGATCGCGCGGGATCAATGGCGTCGCCGGCCGGGCGCTGCGCGATTTCCGTGTCCGAGTAGGTGATGCTCCGCTGTTCGCCTACCCGCGTGTGGTATTCGCACCGCACGGCGTAGGCTTTCCACATGACCATGTCGAAGCCAGCCTCGGCGTGCCGGCGGATGGCCGAGCCAGCCTCGAAGAGCGGCGGTTCCGACAGATCGGCGTCGTCGGCAAAATCAAGGATCCCGATCGTGCGGCCCTGCACCGGCGGTAACGACGGGCGGGTCACCGGTACGAGCTTGATATGGCCGAACATCGAATTCTTTCCGAACGCGCCCAGTTCCAGCCGCGCTCCGGTCAGGTCGACCGTCTTGAAATACATCTCCTGATGGCACGGCTCGCCGCGCTCCGGCTGCAGGTTGGTAAAGTGCGGTTCCCCGCTGAGTCGCACGTAAATGGCGTTCGGTTCCTGTTCCCCGCCGCGCACGCGGCCCGGACTGTAGCCGCCGATATAGATCGCATGCAGCCCGCGCACTCCGGGATCGAAGCTGAGCACCGGTGCGCCGCTGTCGGGCGCCACCACGAGCAACTGGCTGTGGCGCGCGCCCCACCAGCCGCCCTGGAGATGCCACTTGCCCACACCGCCCTCACGCGCCGCCTGGCCGGCTTTCACAAACGGACTGAAGTCGTCGAGATAGATGGCTGGGCCAGTCGGTTCGCCAATGAAGGGATTTGTGTTCATGATTTAAACGCAGGGTGAAAAGATTAAATCAGTCCGCGCAATCCGCCGGCTGATCGAGAGACTTTTTGTGGGTTCAAATTCTGCAAGGGGCGAGCGAGCGGGCAGGGGGAGTGTGCCATCCGGAAAGCGGACGTTCGGGATGCTGAACACCGTGCGCGTCCGCGTCAATGGGCGAGTTTGCATCGCAGTAGCTATGCAAAGCCGGCCCAACAGATGTTTGGCGCTGTCTCGTGCCTTCGAATCACGCTGGGGCAGCGTGATCCAATTCACTAGAGCGTGTTCTGCACTTTGGACTCCGGAGGTGTCCCAGCGATTAGCCCCGGGTCGAGCGAGTGTAACGAGCGAACACCCGGGGTATCCACCCACCAGCGAACGCTCCATCCGTCCCGGCGAAGCCGCATCTCCGAGGGAGAGGGGAAAGATGCGGCCAGGAGGCCGGGACGGATGGAACGACGTTGTTTTGGAAGGAACCCCGGGTGTTCGCTCTCCCGCTGTCGCGGGATCACTCGACCCGGGGCTAATTTCACTTATCCCTCCGGGATACCCCGTCGGCCAAAGTGCAGAACACGCACTTTTGCCCGCTTGTCATCGTCGCGGTGGCTGACGAAACTGATCCTCCCGCAGTTCGTGAAAATCCTCGTCGCACCCGATAAATTCAAAGGCTCGCTCTCGGCCCTGGCCGCGGCGGACGCGCTTGCGGTGGGCTTCGCCAAGGCGTGGCCGGAGGCGGAAATCGTGCGCGCCCCGATCGCCGATGGCGGGGAAGGCTTTGCGGATGCGCTTTGCGCGGCGCTCGAGGGAGAGTGGATCCCCGGGCGTGTCCTCGATCCCATCGGGCGAGAGGTCGAGGCGCGGTATGCCTGGGTGGAGAAGGAAAAACTGGCGATCATCGATATGAGCGAGGCTTCCGGTTTATGGCGGCTGAAGCCGGAGGAGCGGGCTCCGCTGCGGGCCAATACCTACGGAACCGGGCAATTGATGCGCATGGCCACGGAACGCGGAGCGCGGAAGATTCTCATCGGGCTGGGCGGGAGCGCCACCACGGATGGCGGCATCGGGATGGCCGCGGCGCTCGGCTACGAATTTCTGACCAGCGACGGCGAAGATCTGGCAGCCATTCCGGGCAATCTGCTGGCGCTCATCCGGGTCGTGCACGAAGGGGCGATCGAGCTTCCAGAGATCGTCGCAGCGTGCGACGTGCAGAATCCCCTGCTCGGCCCGCGGGGCACAGCGCACGTTTTCAGTCCTCAGAAGGGAGCCGCCGGCATGGATATCGTGGCGCTGGAGGAAGGGTTGCTCAATCTCGCGGATGTCGTCGCCAGCGACCTGGGCACGGACTTCCGCGATGTGCCCGGCTCGGGGGCGGCGGGCGGATTTGGATTCGGGCTGCTCAGTTTTTGCCACGCTCGGATTTGTTCGGGGTTCGATCTCGTGGCGGCGACGATGCGGCTCGAGGATCGAATCGCGGCCTGCGATCTGGTGGTGACGGGGGAAGGCCGGATCGACGGCCAGACGCTCGAGGGCAAAGGCCCCGCAGGCGTCGCGGCGCTCGCCCGCAAGCACGGCAAACCCGTTCTGGCATTTGCCGGCTCCATCGCCGACCATCCCGCAGTGGATGCCCTCTTCGACGCGCACTTTGCGATCATCGACGAACCCATTACACTCGACGCGGCGATGAGCCGCGGCGCGGAACTCCTCACCCGTGCCGCGGCACGCGCGGCGCGCCTCCTCCGACTCGGACACCTTTTATGAACGAAAAACGCATCGCCCTCCTTTTCGCGGGTCAGGGCGCCCAGGCTGTGGGCATGGGCCAGGATCTCGCCGCCAGGTATCCCGCTGCCGCCGAGCTATTTGCCAAGGCCGACGAAATCCTCGGTTATTCGCTGAGCAAGATCGCCTTCACCGGACCGGAAGAGGAACTGACGCAGACCAGGCACTGCCAGCCCGCGCTCTTCGTTCACGGCCTCGCCATCCTGGCGGCCTTGCGTGCAGAGGCCGGTGAATTTCCCGTCCGGGCCACGGCAGGTCTTTCCCTCGGGGAATTCACGGCGCATGCCGCGGCGGGGACGTTCGATTTCGAGACCGGCCTGCGGTTGGTCGCCCGGCGCGGTCTGCTAATGCAGGAAGCCTGCGAGCAGACGAATGGCGGGATGGCTGCGATGATCGGGGCCGACGAAAGCACAGTCCGGGCACTCGCTTCCGAGACCGATGTGGATATCGCCAATCTAAACAGCCCCGGCCAAATCGTCGTTTCCGGGGAAAGCTCGAAGATTGCCCTGGCCGTCTCGCTGGCCAAGGAGCATGGCATCCGGATGGCCAGGACACTCAACGTCGCGGGTGCTTATCACTCACGCCTCATGAACTCGGCGTTCCTGAAACTGGGCGAGGAATTGCAAAGGACCCCGCTGGCCAGGCCCCGGTTCCCGGTAATCTGCAATGTCGACGCGGCCCCGGTCCACGAAGAAGAGGAGATCCGGTCCTCCCTGCAGGATCAGGTGACGGGGACGGTCCGCTGGACGGAGACGATCGAGTACCTGATCGATAATGAGAAATGCGAACTGTTCCTGGAACTGGGACCCGGAGGCGTCCTGGCGGGCTTGCTCAATCGCACCCGGAAGGGAACCCCGTGTTTTTCGATCAGTGATGTGGCCGGACTCGAAACCGCACTGGGCGCGCTCCGGGGTTAGCAGCCTGTTGAAAAACGCCCACAGAGTGTGTCGTCCTGAGGACCCAAAAACAAAAGGCCGTCATCGTTATTGCGGAGATGACGTTGAGCAACGTGGCTCCAGATTGGATCCCACGTTCAGAAAGCGCGGGTGGATCGCGTTCTCCGCAACGCGATGGGAAAAAGAATCGCGGCTTCGCCGCCCATCTTTTGCCATCGTCTTCGGACTGGAGCGGAGCGACAGGACTCGTAAAGCGAGCCCGACAGGGCGATCGCGGGGGCGATCGTCAAAAGCCGATCCACCCGCGCACTCTGATTTTCAGCAGTTTATAGATCAGGCCGATAGCAGGCTCTAAACCGCTGCGCGGAATGGTTTGTTCGAGGATGACGGCGGGCGCCGTCCATCCCGGAGGGATGAGCGAGCCCCTGATTTCCTAATCTCTGACCTCTGATTTTTGGCCTCTGCCCCCGCATTCCGCCCCCCGGCTCGCATTAGTCCTACTGTTTCCAGAGATTTTAGCAGCAGAGAGCGGCGTCATTTGATACGCATTAGGGCGATGCCCCTTCCTACATCGAACACCAAACGCTACCTGACGCTGATCGCGGCCTTTCTCGGGTGGATGTTCGATGGCTTTGAAATGGGGCTTTTTCCCCTCATCGGCCAGCCGGCGCTCAAGGACTTGCTCGGACAGGCCGGAGCGGGAGATGCCGCCAAATGGTTTGGCGCGATCATCGCCGTTTTTCTCGTTGGGGCGGCAACCGGTGGAGTGCTTTTCGGGTGGCTGGGGGACAAGATCGGACGCGTGCGCGCCATGTCGCTCAGCATTTTCACTTACGCCATCTTTACCGGCCTCTGCGGCTTCGCGACGGAGGCCTGGCACATCGCGGCGTTCCGTTTCGTGGCTTCCCTCGGCATGGGCGGCGAATGGTCCCTCGGGGTGGCGCTGGTCAATGAGATCTGGCCGGACAAGTCGCGGGCCCTGACGGCAGGTTTGATCGGCGCCGCCGCGAATGTCGGCTACTTGCTGGCCGCGGTCCTGAGCATGGTCTTGCTCGGTTTTGTCGCGGCGACGGAAAACGTCCTTCATGCCCTGGGCGCATCGAAGGCCGTGTCGGACTACCTGCTGGCGCACTCGGCGTGGCGCCTCCTGATGATCAGCGGAGCGCTCCCTGCCCTGCTCATCTTCATGATCCGCATTTTTGTCCCCGAGTCCGACAAATGGGAGGCCGAAAAGAAATTGGGGCACACCTCACACTGGGCCAACGCGGATCTATTCGGGGTTCTTCTCGGGGGCGCCGGCACGCTCGCGATCATCTGGGCCTGGTCGCCCGCCGGAGCTACGTCCGGCATCGGCCCTGGCCTGGCCACGGTGATCACCCTCGTCGGCCTGGTCGTGGCGCTGGCAGGCTTTCTGTATCCCGTCCGCCGATACCTTTCCCGGGCTGAAGCCGCGGGTTCGTTCACCCATTCCCACAATCAAAGCATCGTCAAGATGATGGTCTTCGGAGCCGGTCTGGCATCGGTGGCGCTCCTCGGAACGTGGGGTTCGACACAATGGGCGCCCCGTTGGGTGACGGAAGAGCTCGCGCCCAATGTCGTCCACGCCAAGGAATGGACCCTGTTCTGGCTGTCGATGGGTGCTATTGTGGGAACCATGATCGCGGCGTTGGCGGCCGGACGGTTCGGGCGGCGCAAAACATACGCGCTTCTGTGCCTGAGTTCGGTCGGCGGTTCGCTGCTCCTTTACTGGACCAACCACAGTTACAATGCGTACTTCCTGTTCTCGACTTTCGTCGCCGGGGCAACCACGGCCTCGTTTTACGGCTTCTTCCCACTCTACCTGCCGGAGCTTTTTCCCACTGCGGTCCGTGCCACCGGGCAGGGCTTTGCCTACAATTTTGGCCGGATCGTCGCCGCCATCGGCGGCCTGCAAGTGGCCAATCTCATGGGATTCTTCCACAATAGTTTTCCCAAGGCCGCGACCGTGATGTCGGGAATCTATTTCGTGGGAATGGGCATCATTTGGCTCGGCCCGGAAACCCATGGCCGCCCGTTACCCGACTAAATGGAGACGCACACCGAGCCCGAAACCGTCCCGGCGCCCGATCTGGCGCGCCTGGCCGCCGACGAACAGATGCGGCTGCTCAGCGAAGTCACGCAAGACCTCGTCTGGGATTGGAATCTGCGCTCCAATCGCGTCCACACCAACGCGCACTACACCACCGCGCTGGGCACGCCTCCGGAGGATTATGTGTCCGCCCACGACTGGTGGAAAGCCCGCGCTCACCCCGACGACCTCGAACGCGTCTCCCGCGTCTTTGACGACGCCATTGCCGAAAGACGCACCCGCCTCTCCTACGAATATCGCATCCTGGGCGCGAACGGAAAATACATGGCCCTCGACAGCCGGGTGAATCTGATTCACGACGCCGAGGGCGGCTTGATCCGCGTGCTGGTCGCCTCGCGCGACATCAGCAAACGGCAGCGCGCCGAGGAAGCGCAACAGCGCCTGACCCGCATCCTCGAGGCGACGACGGATTTCGTCGGCATGGCAAATATGGAGGGTGAAACGATCTTTCTCAACCCGGCTGGGCGCAAAATGATCGGGCTCCCGCTCGAAGGACCGATCAAGCTGAAAGTTGCCGAAGCCCATCCCGAATGGGCCAACGAAATCGTTTTCAAGGAGGCGATCCCCACTGCCATCCGCGACGGTTCCTGGTACGGCGAGACCGCGCTCCGCCATCGTGACGGCCACGAGATTCCCGTTTCACAATTGGTCCTCGCCCACCCGGGCGCGGACGGCCGGATCGAGTTCATGTCGGCGATCATCCGAGATCTGAGCGACCGGAAACGCGAGGAGGTGGCGCGCATTGAATGGGCAAACCGATACGACGCGGCGATCCGGGCCAGCGGCCAGGTGCTCTTCGATTGGAATTCATTTACCAACGAAATCACCTACGCGGGGGACACCGAGCAAATGTTTGGCTTCACCCTCCTGGAAATGGGCGGAGGCCTCGATCGATTCCGGCAGCTCATTCATCCCGACGACCTCGTGCGCTTCGATGACCGCGTGAAACAGATCATCGCCACGCGCGATCCGTTCCATCTCGAATTCCGGGTTCGGCACAAGAATTCAGAATTCATCTTCATCGAAGCCAAGGGCTACTTCTTCCTCGACCGCCGCGGGCAGATCGGCCGCATGGTTGGTTTTTTTGCGGACATCACGGCGAAACGCAACGCCCAGGAGGCGGTGGCCAGGGCCAACGAGACGCTGGAGCAGCGTGTGGCCGAACGGACGGCGGAACTCGCCCGGGTCTCAGCGGTGATCGAAGATCGGGCGCGACAGCAGGAAGCCGTTGCGCAACTCGGGCAGCGGGCGCTTTCCGGGATGGTTTTCTCGGCCCTGGCGGCCGAAGCCATGAAGCTCATCCAAAACATCCTGCGGGTGGATTGCGCGTCGCTCCTCGCCTTGACCATTGACGGTTCGGCTTTCGTGGTGCGCGCCCAGATCGGGTGGCCGGACCCGGCCGCCGACAACCGTGTCCCCATTGGGCACGGCTCCCAATCCGGCTATACGCTGCTCACGCGCGACCCGGTGATCATGGATGACTGCGCCACCGAAAAGCGCTTCCAGATCTCGTCATCGGTGCGCAACGCCGGCGTCAAGAGCGGCGTCAGCGTCCTGATCGAGAGCGATCACGGCCCGCTCGGCGTGCTCACCGCCTTTACCTTCGCGAGCCGCAAATTCGTGCAGGACGATATTCATTTCCTGCAATCGGTAGCCAACGTGCTGACGGCGGCGATCCAACGTGAGCGCGCCGAGGAGAGTGTGCGCCAGGCGCGCGAGCAAGCCGAGCAGGCCAGCCGGGCCAAGAGCGAATTCCTCTCCCGGATGAGCCACGAGCTGCGCACGCCGCTCAACGCCATCCTCGGCTTCACCCAACTGCTCGAGTTGGAGAGCCCGTCGCCCAGCCAGACGGAAAGTGTGCAACACATTTCCCGGGCCGGCCGCCATCTGCTCTCCCTGATCAACGAAGTGCTCGATATCTCCCGCATCGAGGCCGGGCGCCTGGCTCTCACGCCGGAACCCATCGACGTCGGAGATTTTCTGCGGGTGGCTCTCGATCTCATTCGTCCCCTGGCCGAGCGCCAAAACATCTCCCTGGTCATCGAACCAAGCACCGCGCGCTTGCCCCATCGCGTCATGGCCGACCGTCAGCGCTTCCAGCAGGTGCTGCTCAATCTCCTTTCCAATGCGGTGAAATACAACCGCCCCGGCGGGCGCGTCACGGTCACCTATCGCGACGACGGGCCGCGGTTGCGCATTTCCGTCACGGACACCGGCCGGGGAATTGCGCCGGAAAAGCTGGCCAGACTCTTCCTGCCCTTCGAACGGCTCGGCGCAGAAGCCACGGAGGTCGAGGGATCCGGCATCGGCCTGGCGCTGTCCCGCGGCATCGTGATCGCCCTGGATGGAGAGTTGAACGTCGAAAGCCGGGTCGGGGAAGGCAGCACGTTCTGGGTCTCCCTGCCGCGCACGGAAAATGAACCCGTCATCGTGGTGGCCGAACCGCCCCCAAAACCGGCGCCGCCTCCGACTTCATCCGAGCCTGCACCGATCGGCACCTACAAATTGCTCTACATCGAAGATCAGGACCTCAACCTCCGGCTCGTGGAGCGCATCCTGAATGCCCACCCGCAATACCAACTGCTCACCTCGATGCAAGGTGGCCTGGGCCTCGACCTCGCCCGGGAACACCAGCCGGATCTCATCCTGCTCGACTTGAATCTGCCCGACATGACCGGCGACGAGGTGCTTTGCCGGCTCAAGGCCGACCCCACCATGCAGGCCATCCCCGTCATTATGGTCAGCGCGGATGCGATGGGTGATCGCATCGAGCAATTGATGCAACTCGGTGCGGTCGGTTACCTGACGAAACCCTACAAGCTCGCCGAGTTTCTGCGGGTCATCCAGGAAACGCTTCGCAATCGCTAAGCCTGCGGAAAAAAAGTTTCCTCTTCATTAATCCGCCGGCTCCCGGCAGGTTCGGGGCGTGAGACGCGCGATCTATCCCGGCAGCTTCGACCCCATTACCAACGGCCATCTGGACGTGATCCAGCGGGCCGCGAAGCTTTTTGATGAAGTTGTGGTGGCCGTGGCCTTCAACGAACAGAAGCGCAGCCTCTTCCACGTCGACGAGCGCGTCGCCTTGATCCGCGAGACCACTTCGGAGTTTCCCAACGTCCTTGTCTCCCGCTTCGACGGCCTGTTGGTGGAATTCGCGCGCTCCCAGGGCGCCAGCGCCGTCGTGCGCGGCCTGCGCGCCGTGTCGGACTTCGAGTTCGAGTTCCAGATGGCCCTCATGAATCGCAAGCTCGAGCCGGAAATCGAGACCATCTTCATGATGCCGGCGGAAAAATACACGTATCTCAGCTCGCGGATCGTCAAGGAAATCGGTCGCCTGGGTGGCAATGTGGGGGCATTTGTGCCAGTGTCTGTCGCGGCGGCTCTCCGGCAGAAATTCGCTCCGTCCGCCGAATAGCGAATAGAAAGGCTCCATATGAAAGTCCACCTGAACCAGATTCCGACTGAGGGACTGCACGTCGAAGGCACGGAAAGCAGCAAGATCCTCGATCTCAAGGAACCGGACATCCAGCCAGTCAGTGATGTCCAGTATGCGCTCGACGTGGGGTTGAGCGATGGCGGGCTCTTTGCCACGGGGGAGGTCGGGGTCGACCTGGAACTCGCGTGCGTCGCCTGCCTCGAGCGGTTCCGCTATCCCCTGCGGGTGCCGGATTTTGCCTGCCAGATCGAATTGACAAGTTCTGAAACCGTGGACTTGACAGACCCCATAAGGGAAGACATCTTGCTCGCCCTTCCGCCCCATCCGCATTGCGACTGGAACGGTGAGAAAGTCTGTCAGGGCGTATTTCCTCGGGCCAAAACCGATACCACTGAGCAGCCTTCCACCGGCAGCCAAGAAGCTTGGGGTGCGCTGGATCAGCTTAAACTTAAATAACCAACTACTATGGGTGTTCCAAAACGCAAGATGTCCAAGATGCGGCTGCGCACGCGCAAAGCCGCCAATCGCTTTCACGCCGCCAAGCTCAGCAAATGCGGCCAGTGTGGCAGCTCGATCCCCTCGCATCGCGCCTGCCCCTCCTGTGGCTATTACAAAGGCCGCCAGGTTCTGACCATCGAAGCTCTCTGACCGCCTCCCGCGGAAATCCGACGCTCGAAATCCGAAATCCGAAGCAAGCGAGCCCCGGTGCTCCCTTATTTCGAGTTTCGGATTTCGAGTTTCGCATTTCTCCCTCTGGCCCGCAGTCGTTTTTGCCCTTGCAGAAATTGCTTAACGCGCACGAAATGCGCCCATGAAGATTGCGCTCGATGCCATGGGCCACGATGACGGCCCGGCTCCGCTCGTCGAAGGCGCCGTCATGGCCCTCCGCGAGTATTCGCAAATCTCCAAACTCTTCCTGACGGGCGACACCCCGCAGCTCGAAGCCCTGCTCAAGAAGCACGGTTGCCACGATGCGCGGGTCGAGATCGTGCACACGACACAGGTCGTGGAAATGCACGACAGCGGCATCGATGCCTTGCGCCGTAAAAAGGACTCCTCCGTCAGCCGCGCAGTGGATCTGGTCAAGACGGGCGATGCCGAGGCGGTGGTCAGCGCGGGCAATACCGGGGCGGCGGTCGCGGCGAGCACCATCAAGCTGCGCATGCTGCCCGGCATCGATCGCCCGGCCATCGTCGCGATGATGCCGACGGAACAAGGGCGGCACTTCATCCTTTGCGACGCCGGGGCGAATCCGGACCCCACCCCGCAGCATCTCGAAGACAACGCTTTCATGGCCGCGGCTTATTGCGAGCACGTCCTGAAACGCCCGAACCCCACGATCGGCCTGCTCTCCAACGGCACCGAGGAATTCAAAGGCGACGCGCTCACCCTGGCCGCGCACGGCCTGCTCAAAAACAGCGGATTGAATTTCCGAGGGAACGTCGAAGGTCACGATCTCTTCGGGGGCAAGGTGGACGTGGTCGTCACCGACGGTTTTACCGGAAACGTCGTCCTCAAGACGAGCGAGGCCCTGGCCAAGAGCATCTTCCGCCTCCTCAAGCGCGAGTTGTACGCCAATCCCATCCGCAAGGCCGGCGCCCTGCTTTGCCTGCCCGGCTTCCGCGCCGTGCAGGCCGTCACCAACGCCGATGAATACGGCGGCATGCCGCTGCTCGGCGTCGACGGCATCTGCATCATCGCCCACGGCGGCAGCTCTCCTTTCGCGATCAAGAACGCCCTGCGCGCCGCTTGTTTTTCCATTCAGCACCAGCTCAATCCCCACATCGTTGAAGCGGTGCAACGCTCCCATGACTCATCCTCGCACGCGCCCCAACCAGCCTAAGCGCACCGTCTCCATCATCGGCACCGGCAGTTACCTCCCCGAGAAAGTCCTCACCAACCAGGACATCGAGAAGCTGGTCGAAACGAGCGACGAGTGGATCACTTCGCGCACCGGGATCAAGGAGCGGCGCATTGCCGCGGAAAATGAAACGACCAGCGACCTCGCGGCCAAGGCGGCCCTGGCCGCCATGGAAAATGCTGGCATTACCGCTGAGGAGGTGGACCTGATCATCGTCGCAACCGTCACCGCCGACATGTTCTTTCCGAGCACGGCGTGTTTCGTGCAAACGAAGATCGGCGCAAAAAACGCCGCCTGTTTCGACGTGAGCGCCGCCTGCTCCGGCTTCCTCTACGCCATCGAGATCGCGCAGCAGTTCATCACCTCCCATACGTACGACACCATCCTCGTCATCGGCGCGGACAAACTCAGTTCGATCATCGACTGGACGGATCGTAATACCTGCGTCCTTTTCGGCGACGGGGCTGGCGCGGCCGTGCTCCGGCATCGCGGCGGCGGCCATGGCGTGATCAGCACCTTCATGGCCAGCGATGGCGGCCTGTCGGACATCCTCTACATCCCCGGGGGAGGCTCCCGCTATCCGATCACCAAGGACAACGCCGACCAGCGGCTGAACTGTATCAAGATGAATGGCAAAGAGACCTACCGGCATGCCATCACCTCGATGCTGGATGCCGCGCAAAAGGTCCTCGCCGAGGCCAATCTCGACCCCAGCGATCTGGCCTGCATCATTCCGCACCAGGCAAATCTGCGCATCATCGAAGCCATTTCCGACCGGATCAAAGTGCCGATGGATCGTTTCATGATCAATCTCGACCGCTACGGCAACACCAGTGCCGCGGCCGTGGCCATCGCCCTCGATGAAGCCAACCGCACGGGACGGATGAAAGTGGGCGATTATGTGCTCCTCGTCGTCTTCGGCGGCGGGCTCACGTGGGCAAGTTCGGTCGTTCAGTGGTAGGCTCGCGGATGCTGATCGACACGCACGCGCACCTCGACTTTCCCGATTTCGCACCCGATCTGGACGGCGTCATCCATCGCGCCATCGGGGCCGGGGTAACGCGGATCAACAGCATCGGCACCTCCATCGAGAGCAGCCGGCGGGCGGTGGCGCTGGCCGAGAAATACCCGCAGGTTTTTGCCGTCATCGGCGTGCACCCGAATTCCGCGCACGAGGCGGACGGAGATTTCATCGACCATCTCCGCGCCCTGGCGGGCCATCCGCGGGTCGTGGCCATCGGCGAGACGGGGCTCGACTACTATCGTCTCCCCAGTTCCGGTCGGGCTCCTGCGTCGCTGCCGGCTCTCGGCAATGAAACGCCGGGCGACATCGATGCGGCGCTGGCGGATGGCGCTCGCAAATCGGTGCAGGCCGCGGTGTTTGAGCAACAACTCGAACTGGCGGCCGAACTCGGCCTCAACGTCGTCATCCACGAGCGTGAGGCGTGGGATGATACGCTGGCCATCTTGCGCAGATATACCGGCCGGTTGCGGGCGGTCTTCCACTGTTTCGGCAAGTCACCGGCCCACGCGGAAGAGTTGTTCGCCCTGGGTCATCTGGTCTCCTTTACCGGCATCGTCACATTCAAGAATGCCGCGGACGCGCAGGCCACGGCGGCCGGGGCGCCCGGCGATCGCCTCATGGTCGAGACGGATTGCCCGTTCCTCGCGCCCGTGCCGTTCCGCGGCAAGCGCTGTGAACCGGCGCATACCCGCCTTACCGCTGAGTACATCGCCCGCCTGCGTGGAGAAACGCTCGAGTCGCTGGCCACCCGCACCTCGGCCACGGCGGAGGCTTTTTTTCGTTTTCCCGCATCGTAGAGTCGGGTCATCAGCCGTTTCTATTTTACAAGGCTTGCCGCCGCGCACTAGCTTCCCGGAGTATGAATACGGTCGCCGAGGAACATATCCCTTGCCCTCCATCTGCGGAACACACCCCTTGGCCGGCAGGAAGCTCAAGACCAGTTCGGAAATTCGTACCCTGCGCACTCTTGACCGTGCTCCTGCTCTCCACCGTCCTCGGCGCCTCGGCGCAATCCCCCGCCCCCCCAGGCGGAGTCGCACTTTTCAACTCCCCCTCGACGTATCTCGCCGTACTAAAAAACCTCTTCGTCGGATCCCGCTGGAATTGGTTCGATAACCCCGACCTCAAGGGAAAAGAGTATTGGGTCGAGTTCTACCACGACGGAAAAATGTATACCGGGTGGAACGAAGCCTTTAAGTGGGAACTCGTCGAGCCCTCCACGATCCACCTGACCTGCCTCACGAAAAACGACAAGGAGTATTACATGATCGTAGACCCGGAGAAAAAAACAGCGCGACCCGACCCGACGCATCTGACGAGATTCAACAGCAACAGCATGTCCTTTAAAAAGCGCGTCTCCGCCAATCCTCCCAAGGGCGTAAAGTTTTAGCTACACGCCGTCACCGGCATGGCTCGATCCCGCCGTTCCCATGTCGCCGCGGGACTACGGGGTTCCACCGCCCTCATCGCTTCGTTTTTTGGACTGACGGGTATAGCGTCAGCGGACATCCGGCTGCCCGCGATTTTCTCGGAGCACGCCGTGTTCCAGCGTTCCGAAAAAGTGCCCATCTGGGGTTGGGCCGATCCCGGTGAGGAGGTCTTCGTCACGCTGGGCGCCATCGCAGGAAAAACCGCCGCCGACACCGCGGGAAAATGGCGCATCGACCTCGACCTCAGGCAGGCAGGCGCCGGCCCTTTCGATCTGGTGGCTCGCGGCAAAAATGAAGTAACGGTCGGTGACGTGGTCGTGGGCGAGGTCTGGCTCTGCGTCGGACAATCCAACATGGAGATGAGGCTCGGCGGAACGCAGGACGCCAAGGAAGTGATCGCGCAAACGAACAACCCTTCGTTACGGCATTTTCGCGTGGAGCGGAATTCCGTCGCCGCACCCGCGGATGATGTGGTCGGAAAATGGGTGACCGCGACCCCGCTGGGCGCGCACGAATTCACCGCGGTCGGTTTTTATTTCGGACAAGCCCTCCAGAACGCACTGCACGCCCCGGTCGGCTTGGTCCACTCCTCCTGGGGTGGGAGCCTCGCCGAGTCATGGATGAGCGAGGAGGCGCTTCAGTCCGACGAGGTCGTGAAAAAGCACGTCGCAAATTTGCGCAACCGGAACGCCACATCCACACAATCGCCGCCACCAAGCAGAACCCCATCCGCCCTCTTCAACGGCATGGTCTCGCCGCTCATTCCATATGCGATCGTTGGTGCTATCTGGTATCAGGGTGAATCGAACGTCGGAGCCGGGCAGGGAGCGGTCTATCCGCAATTGCTCACCACCCTGATCCGCGACTGGCGGAATCGTTGGAAGCGCGACCTGCCATTCTACATCTGCCAGTTGCCGAACTTTCAAGCGAAGCCGACCAGCCCGGGTCTCCCCAGTCTCTGGGCGGAATTTCGCGAGGGCCAGACAAAGTTCCTCGACACACCTCACACCGCCCAGGCGATCCTCATCGATACCGGCGAGGAAGGCACCGTCCATCCGCGCAACAAAAAGGACGTTGGAGAACGACTCGCCCGAATCGCCCTCGCCAAAGACTACGGACAAGCCGTCGTCTTTTCCGGACCAGTTTTCCAATCTGCAGCCGTAGAGGAGGGCAAGATCCGCCTAAAGTTCACACACACCGAGGGCGGACTCATCGCCAAGCCATTGCCCCGCACCTATCAGCCGCTGTCCATCAAGCCGGATACGGTGCCGCTCATGCGGAACAGTCCCAAGAGCGAATTGGAAGGTTTCGTCGTCTGCGGCGAGGATCACAAATGGGTATGGGCGGACGCGCAAATCGAGGGCAACGATGTCCTCGTCTGGTCAGCGCAGGTGGCCCATCCCGTCGCAACACGATACTCATGGGCCAATAACCCGACCTGCAATCTCTACAATGCCGCCGGATTGCCCGCCGCCCCATTTCGAACAGACAAGCCCCCGCTCAACGTTCCGGAATCGGCGGATTAGAGTGTATTCTGAACTTTGCGGGGCAACTGCTCCGCATCTCTGCATTCAACCTCTCCACCCTGCGCGCGGTTTGCGTCGTAACGGTGAACGGAGTCAAGGGACGTAGCCCGCCGCAATCTCACGAACCGGCCGCCCTCCGGCGCCCACCTTCCGACGGGCCACCTCGCTCGCGCTCCATTTTCCATTTTCCATTTCCCAATATGCGCTAAAGACAGCCTTCCATGAGCGACCCCGAACCCGGCGCCTTCATCTTTCAGGATCCGCTTGGCCGTCGCTGGCCGAGGCTCCGGGGCGTCCTCGTCGTCTGGGGCATTCTCGTGGCGGTGGCTACGGTGTGGTTTTTTCGCACCCTGCTCATCCACCCGGAACTGAAAACTCCGGCCTCGGTGGTCCCTCTCAAGAAACAGCTCAAGGCGGCCATCCAGCGCACCGAAGAAGACGACCCCCAGGCGATTAGCTGGGACAAGTACACGCGCCAGTCTCCCACGGCGCAGGAACGTCTGGCCAATATCCGGAGGCAAACCCGCAAGACTCCCGGAGCGAAAGGCGAGATTCGGCTCGGATACTACGTGGAGTGGGACTCGAACAGTTTCGCGTCCCTCGAAGAACACGCGGGCGCGCTCACCCACCTCGCGCCCGAGTGGTTTACCCTCGTCGACACCGACAGCCGATTGGTCACCGACCCTGACCTCCGCGTGGCCACGTTCGCCGCCGCGCACAATCTGACACTCATGCCGCTGCTGCAAAATCTGCAAGGCAACGTCTGGCAGCCCGAAGCCGTCGAGAACCTGGCCAATGGCTCCGCCGACAAGCGCGCGCGCTTCATTCGCGAATTACTCACGCAGCTCAAAAAAGTAAAGGCGGGCGGCTTGATCATTGACTGGCAGCAACTCGACTCGGCCTACCGCGATAACTATTCCGACCTGCTGGCGCAAATCGCCACCGCCTTGCAAACCGCCGGGATGGAACTGTGGTTTACGGTGTCTCCGGGTGAGGACTTCAAGACCTTCAATATCTTCAGCGATCCCGAGGCTCAACCGGACGTCAAATCCAACCGGCCCGCGCTGGAGGTGTTTATCGATCGCTTCATCATCGTGCTCCACGATGAAAACTCGGATAGCGATGCCCCCGGCCCCATCGCTTCGCAGCCCTGGATCGAAGGGTGGCTGAAAGTCATCACGGATTTCGCTGACGACGAGCAATGGATCGCCGACCTCGGCGCCTATGCCTACGATTGGAACACGACGACGAAGAAAACGGAGACCATCTCCTACAAGGACGCCATGAGCCGCGCCAGCTACGCCGGAGTCGATGCGGCCGGGGACAAGGTCGAAGTGCGTCCCCCCCGCTACAACGCGCACTACAACTACTCCGAACCGAACGGCGAGCACTGGGTCAGCTTTCTCGACGCCATTTCCTTCTACAATCATCTCCGCACCGTGCGGGCGGCCAAGTTCGGCGGCATGGCGATCAGCCGGCTCGGCACCGAGGATCCGCAAGTGTGGGACGTTCTGGAACTCAAGGGCCAGCCCACGCCAGCCACCCTCAAGGCGCTCGGCCAGATCAAGGCGACGGACACGATCACCAACGTCGGACGCGGCGAAATCGTGACCGTGGACACGACCCGCGACGATGGCGCCCGGACCGTGACGATCGATGAAAAGGGCCTCCTCCGCGCGAGTTATACCGACTTCGCCACCTACCCCATCCTCTACCACCAGGGCGCGGGCGGCGAACACGAGGTCGCGATCACGTTCGACGATGGCCCCGACCCGGAGTGGACGCCCAAGATCCTCGATGTCCTCAAGGAGCGTGGCGTAAAGGCGACCTTCTTTCTCATCGGCAAGAACTGTGAGGACTATCCCGGCCTCGTCGCCCGCATCGTCCGGGAAGGCCACGAAGTGGGCAACCACACCTACTCCCACCGCAACCTGGCGATCATGTCGGAGTGGCAGATGGAATTGGAACTCACGGCCACGGAGCGGCTCATCGAAAGCATCACCGGCCGCTCCACCACCCTGTTTCGCCCGCCCTACAACGCCGATTCCAACCCAACCGACCTCGCCGAACTGGCGCCGCTGCGCCTCGCCCAGGAACAGCTCGGGTACACGATCGTCCTCGAAAAAATCGATCCGCAGGATTGGTCGCGGCCCGGCACGGAAGAGATCATCCAACGCGTCAAGGATTTGCGCGACGAAGGCAATATCATCCTGCTCCACGACGCCGGCGGCGATCGTTCCGAGACTCTCGCCGCTCTCCCGAAGATCATCGACTATCTCCAGGCCCGCGGCGACCGGATCGTTTCGCTCGCCGAGTTGCTCGGCATGACGCGCGACGAATTGATGCCGCCGGTGGATTCCAATCGGCAACCCCTCGAACGCCTCGTCGCGGGAACTGGTTTCCGCATCTGGCATGGCATCGTGGAATTCTTCTGGGCGTTCATGATCTTCTCCACAGCCGTTGTGGCCGCGCGCACGCTCCTCGTGGCCTGGCTCGCGCGTCGCCACCATCGGCGGATCGCAGCCGTCCCGCCGCCGGACTACCGGCCCGCCGTCAGCGTGGTCATCGCCGCGTACAACGAAGGCAAGGTGATCGTCAAAACCCTGCAATCCTTGCTCGATACGGACTACGATGGAGCGCTGGAGGTGGTGATTACGGATGATGGCTCCTCGGACAACACCACCGACGAGATCACGCGCCTCGCCGCTCTCGATCCTCGCATCGTCCTGCTCTGCCAGCCCAATCGCGGCAAGTCGGTCGCCCTGAGTCTCGGAGTCGCGCGCGCCTCGCATGAGATCCTCGTCTTCCTCGATGCCGACACCCTGTTCGAACGCGGGACATTGCGCGCCATCGTCAAGCCCCTGGCCAATCCGCTCGTCGGCGCGGTCAGCGGCAACGCGCGCGTGGGCAACCTCCGCACCTTCGTCGCGAAATGCCAGAGCCTGGAATACATTTGCGGCTTCAATCTCGATCGGCGCGCCTACACGGAATGGCGCTGCATCACCGTCGTGCCAGGCGCCGTGAGCGCCTTGCGCCGCAGCGCCATCGACGCCGCAGGCGGCTTTTCCAACGACACCCTTGCCGAGGACACCGATCTCACCCTCATGCTCCATCGCCTCGGCTACCGCATCGATTACGCGCCATACGCCGTCGCCTGGACCGAAGCGCCGGAAACCTTCCCCACCCTGGCCAAACAGCGCTTTCGCTGGGCTTTCGGCACGATGCAATGCTTGTGGAAACATCGCGACCTGATCTTCAATCCCCGCTTCGGCGCGCTCGGCTGGTTCAGCCTGCCCAATATCTGGTTCATGCAGATCGGTCTCGTCGCCGTCACTCCGGTGGTCGATGCCATCCTGCTTTACTCGCTGCTCTTTGGCCATGCCGCCGGGATCTGGTACTGGTTTGCCGCGGTCCTGGGCATGGACCTCTTCCTCGCCACCCTCGCATGCTGGATGGATGGCGAGCGGCTGCGCAAGGCGCTGCTCATCCTGCCCATGCGCTTTATCTACCGCCCGCTCCTCGCATGGGTCATCTGGCGATCCCTCTTGCGCGCCATCAAGGGAGCCCTCGTGACGTGGGGAAAACTGGAACGCACCGCAAGCGTGCCCAGCAGAGCCTGACCAACCTGCCCAAATTTTGAATTCTGAATTTTGAATTTTGAATTTCTCCAGCGCGCAGGCTTTCTCGTCTTGCCCAGCTTGCTCTGTCTGGGACTGGCGGGGTGCCCGCGTTCCGAGAATCATTCAGAATCCAAAATTCAAAATTCAAAATTGGTCGCCCCTCCTCACGGCATCTACACCGGCGCGTACATCGACTGGGGGGATAAGGAGGACGCCGTGACTCTCGAAGCCATCGAGAATTTTGAAAAGCTCGTCGGTAAGCACCAGGCGATCATCGCGAGTTCGAGCTATTGGGGGGAACAGACTTTCCCGGAGGCCAACGTCCGTCTGATTGCAAACCACGGCGCGGTGCCGCTGATTTTCTGGTCGCCATGGGACAAACCCTACGTCGAGGAGAATCACCCGCCCGACAAGTATTCGCTGACCAGCATCATCGCCGGCGAGCACGATGCCTACATCGATATGTGGGGGCAGAAAGCGCGCGACTTTGGCCAGCCGATGGTCGTCTCCTTCGCCAATGAAATGAACGGCTCCTGGTTCCCATGGAGCGGCATCCACTATGGCGGCAGCACGCGCATTCCCGACTCGAATCCACCGCGCTACGAGGGACCGGAAACCTTTAAAAAAGCCTATCGGCACATCGTGGATCGTGTGCGCGCCAAAGGCGCGAACAACATCCAGTGGGTGCTCCACCTCATGAATTACTCACTCCCCCAGGAACCCTGGAACCTGGCCGCGCAGTATTATCCCGGGCCAAAATATTGCGATTGGCTCGGCTTCAGCCTCTACGGCGTGCAAACCGCGGATGACGAATGGGCGCCATTTGCCCCGTTGCTCGACTGGCCGTACGAAGAACTCCGCCGCATCGATGCGACAAAGCCCATCATGATCTGTGAGTGGGGTGTCGCCGAGCTTCCTCTGCTCGGCAGCAAGGCCGACTGGCTGCGCGACGGTTTCCGCGCGATGAAAGATCCGAAGTATCCGAACATCAAAGCCTGCATCTTTTGGCACGAGCGGTGGCAGAACAGCGACGGGCGTTACAGCAACCTGCGGGTGAATTCCACCCCCGAAGCCCTCGAAGCCTATCGCCAGGGTGTGGCCGATCCCGTGTATCTGGACAAACCGATCTTCGCACCGGCGAAGTAGCGGCTGGTGGATCACCATCCACCACCCTCCCCACCCCTTGTGAAATCTTTCACAAATTCGGCTTGCCCGGCTTCGGCGCGGTCCTAAATTGCCAACATGCCTGAGACCAGCCCGGTCGCGTACGACTCGAAAATCGAGGGGAATATCATCTTCACGAAGGTGGATTCCGCCATGAACTGGATGCGTAAAAACTCCCTCTGGCCCATGCCCATGGGCCTCGCCTGCTGCGCCATCGAACTCATGGCCGCCGGCGCGTCCCGTTTCGACATCGCGCGCTTCGGCGCCGAGGTCATGCGTTTTTCGCCGCGCCAGAGCGACGTGATGATTGTGGCGGGGACGGTGACCTACAAGATGGCCCTCGCTGTGAAGCGGATCTGGGACCAGATGCCTGAGCCCAAATGGTGCATCGCCATGGGCGCCTGCGCCTCGAGTGGTGGCATGTATCGCAGCTACGCCGTGCTGCAAGGCATCGACCAACTCATCCCCGTGGACGTCTACATTAGCGGCTGCCCACCCCGGCCCGAAGCGCTCATCGAAGGTCTCATGCGGCTCCAGCGCAAGATCGACACCGAGCCCGCCCTGCGCGAGCAGAAGCGCGAACTCATCGCTTCGTTCAAAGCCTGATTTCCTGATTCATGGCCGCTTCCGTTTCCAGCCTCGTCTCTGCCATTCAGGCGAAGTTTAAAGTCCTCAAGAAAATCGAGTTTCGAGGCGAGACCACTCTCTACGTCGAGCGCACCGAGATCAAAGACCTCGCCCGATTCTGCAAGGAAACGCTGGGCTTCGCTTTTCTCCTCGATCTCAGCGGAGTGGATCATTTCGGGGCCGAGCCGCGCTTCGAGGTGGTCTACGAGCTCTATCAACTCGAGCAGGGACTCCATTTGCGGTTGAAGATCGCGGTGTCGGAAGATGAGTTGGAAGTGCCGACCGTCAGCGACGTCTGGGCGACGGCCGACTGGCATGAACGCGAAGCCTACGACATGTACGGCATCAAGTTCGCGGGCCATCCCGAGCTCACCCGCATTCTCATGTGGGAGGGATATCCGTTCTACCCGCTCCGGAAGGATTTTCCCCTCGCAGGGCGGCCCAGCGATATGCCGGATGTCGCCTTCAGCAAGGCGGCGCCGCTCGCCGGCGGCCCATTCGTCACCGTCCCCTCGACAGCGACGACGAAAGACCGCGAGCCGCGGTCGCGCCAGATCGACTAGGCTGCGTCTACACCGGCGCGGCCAGCGCCTTCCGCAGGATCCGCATCATTTGCTCCGCCGCCGTGCGTCCCGTCTCCAGCACTTCGTGGTGATCGAGCGACTGCCCGCTGATCCCCGCCGCCCAATTCGTGAGGCACGAAAAACCGGCGACCTCCATCCCCAGTGCCCGAGCCTGGATCGCCTCCAGCACGGTGGACATCCCGACCGCGTCGGCGCCCAAGGTGCGAAACATCCGGACTTCCGCCGGCGTTTCATACTGCGGCCCCATCAACCCGGCGTAAACGCCCTCGTGCAAAAAGATCTCTTCCTCCAGCGCGACCCCACGAAATGTCGCCCGCCATTTCGCGGAATACACCTCCGACATGTCCACAAAGTTCGCGCCGCCGAGCAGCGGCGAAGTTCCGGTCAAATTGAGATGGTCGCTCAGCATCATCCACGTCCCCGGCTCAAATTCCGGATGCAGCGTCCCGGCGGCGTTGGTGAGAATGACCTGCCGCACTCCGAGAGTCTCCATAAACCGCACTCCCGCTGTCACCTCCTCCGCGTTGCAGCCTTCATACAGATGCACCCGGCCCTGGGCCACGATCACCCGCCGGCCCGCCAGTCGCCCGAAAACGAAGCGCCCGGCGTGACCCGGCACCGTTGAGATAGGCAGGCCGGCGATCTCCTCGTAGGGCACACTCAGGATTGCGTCGACCTCATCGACGAGCGGCCCAAGCCCCGACCCGAGCACCAGCCCCAACTCCGGTTGAAAATCGCGGACGGCTTTGGGGAGGACGTTGGCATCCAGGGAGAGCTTCATGATCGAGGCATCGTGACTTGTCGCAGAAGGTGGTAAAGCATTTCCAGACGCGGCAGCGCCGCGCCGGCCGCCCTGCCCTGCCGCCACGGCTCGCCCCAGATGGATTCCACCTCGACCGCGCGGCCCTGCTGCCAGTCGATCATGCTCGACGGTTTGTACGCCCCCATCGAAAACGTTCGCTCGATTTGGAAATCGATGAAACTCGCCGGGATGGGATGACCGAGAGCGGCGGCCGCGGCGATGGTCTCCTCCATCAACCCGCGCACCTGCGCCTGCAGTCCCTCATCCGCGAGCAAGGTGTCGCAAGTCCGCCCGCCCGTGGCGATCGAGAGCCCATTGAACGGAATATTCCAGACCAGTTTCCGCCACCTTTCAGTCACCAGATCCTCCACCACGTGGGTCTCAATCCCAGCGGAAGAAAACATATCCCCAATCACCCGAGTCCGCTCCATCGGCTCCCGCTGAAATTCCCCAATGGAAAGCGTCCCGTGCCCGTAGTATTCGATCACACCCGGGGCCACACGGTTGAGGCAGACAAAACAAAGCCCGCCCAGCACCCGCTCCGCACCCCACCGTTCGGCCAGAAATTCCTCATTCCCCAGCCCATTCTGGAGCGTGAGAAGCAGCGTTTTTTCGTGAAGCAGCGGAGGGATCAATCGTTCCAGGTCCGCATTCGCCGTCGTCTTGAGGCCGATGACCACCATGTTCACCGGCCCGATTTCCGCCGTCGAACCGAAGACCTGTGCGGGCTGCAACGTCCATTCCTCCTTCGCTTCTCGCACCCGCAACCCGGCTTCACGGACCGCCTCGAGATCCGCCCGCATCAGAAAACGCACATCGGCCCCCTGCCGCGCGAGTTTGGCCCCGTAATAACTACCGAGCGCGCCGGAGCCGACGATCGCGATGGTTCTTGGAAATAGGGGCATCAAAAAAAAGCAATGTGGGCCCGGTGGGATTCGAACCCACAACCAAGGGATTATGAGTCCCCTGCTCTAACCATTGAGCTACAGGCCCGTATCAGTGTAAATAAGCCCATTCCAAGGAAATTGGCTTGAGACTTTCACGGTCGCGTACTACGGTCGTCGCATGAAAACACCCCAGGCCGACCCCGAAAACGAGAAGACGTGGACGAGGACGAACGTTCAAAATCTGATGCGGCATAAATCGGGGCGCTACTATGCGCGAATCTACTCGGGGGGAAAGGAAACTTGGCGGGCACTCAAGACGGATCTCCTCGAAGTGGCCAAGGCAAAGCTACGCGACCAAGCCGGCGAGATCGTGAAGTCGTCCAAGGCGAAGGCGGCACACGACCGCGGGCGGATGACCATTGGCGACTGTGCGGCAATGCTGCGTGAACGGCTCGCACAAGGGCTCAGCATGCCGGGACGCACGGGAAAAATTCGGAAGCTGCGCCCGAACTCCATTTCATACCGGGAGCGGTGTATCCAGACCCTTTTCCGGTCGTGGCCAGAGCTTGAGAAGACCGACGTTCGCAAAGTATCGAAGCGTGACGTAGAGGCTTGGTCCGGGCGGTTCTCGTCGGCCTACTCACCGACCGTTTACAACAACACCCTCGACACGCTCAGGGAGTTCTTCCGGATCGCCGAATCAGCCGGGGCCGTCCATGGCAATGCCGCATCTGAAGTAGCGCGGGCAACGGTGCTGCAAAAAACGCTCGTTCTCCCGACCCGGCCCCAGTTCCTCGCGTTCGTCGAATCCATCCGGGAAAACCGCGCTTGGTGCTCCCGTGATTGCGCGGACTTGGTAGAATTTCTTGCGTTCACCGGAGCGCGGAAGGATGAAGCCGCCAACGTCCTTTGGTCGGATGTCGATTTCCCCCGCGGCCGCATCCACATCCGAGAGGGAAAGGGCGGGCACTCGCGTCACGTCCCGATGATCCGCGAGGCGGAAGCACTGCTGACCCGTCTGCGCTCCGAACGTCCCGATGAGCGCGGCGCGGCGCGCGTGTTGCGCGTTGGAGAGGCCCAGCACGCCATGGACGCCGCCGCGGGTAAGGTTGGGTTCAAACGCATTACCCACCACGATCTACGCCATCTGTTCGCGACTACCGCCATCGAGGCGGGTATTGATATTCCCACGGTCTCACGCTGGCTCGGGCACAAAGACGGCGGCGCCCTGGCAATGAAGACCTACGGGCACCTTCGCGACGATCACAGCATGCAATCGGCGAAGCGCGTTTCGTTCTCGTAAAGAATCTTCAACTATTTTCGCCCCAGCCAACCAACCGGGGGGGGGCGTGTGCTTTTGTTGGGTATGCAAAACAATGCAAGCCCACCCAATCGCCCAAAACTTGAACAGCAGGTCTTCACCATCGCCGAGGTCGCCCAGATCGTCGGCAAGCATCCATCCACGGTTTACCGAAAGCTCTACGCCGGCGAGTTGAACGTCTGCCCCAGCTTCGGGCGGCTGAACGTTACTAAGGCCGAACTCGACAAGCTCCTTGGCGTCAGCGTGCCATACAATCCCATCCGGCGCACAAGGAAGGTGGCCAAGTGAACGACGCCACCCTCACGGCTACCGCCGTTGACGAAATCCGGCAGCTTCACGATGAGATCATCGAGGCCGCGAGCCGAGCGCGTTGTTTCCCCAATTGGGGACAAACCTAAAACTGAATCCAACGCCCGCCCGACCAGTCAAACCGGCTTGACACGCCGATAACCACGAAACCCGCCTGGGTGTAGCCTCGCAACTTTTCAAAACGAAAAGCCGGGGCAGGTTAACAAGACCTACCCCGGCAATAACGAAGCAACATGAAGATAGTCTTGTCAACGGGGCAACGCCCTGCCATTTCACGCCGCGAGGTTGCGGACCAGCTCTGGCCGGGCATCGAATGGGCCGACGCCCACAAGGGCTATGCACGATGCCCTGGCGCTGATCGACACACACGCCCCACGGCCAAGCGGCATTTCCGCATCCTGCTGGACGGCAAAGCAAACGGCTATTGCGTACACCAATCGTGTTTGCCGGTCGTTGAGGCATTCAATCACGAGTTGCAGAGCCATATCGGGCGCGCGGAGACGGGCTGTTGCCAATTGGCAACACGTCTGCCCCAACGTCCCGCGCCTGTGGACCACGTGGCGCAGACCATCGCCGCGAACGCCAGAGGCATGCTGCCGGTCATCCTGAGCGATTACGCCTGGCAACCGGAGCCCTGCACCATGTCCCCGGGGGACCAGTGGCGCTCACTCCTTTCCCTCTTTGCGGCGGATGATGTCGTTTGGTGTGGTCGCACCCGCGACAGCGGCAAGCCTGAGCACGCCGGCCACTTCAAGGCGGCATCGCAATGGGCGCGCCAGTTTAAGAGCAATGCGCCAGCGGGATACACTTGCCCCAACACGTTCAAGCCCGGCGTGTTCTCTCGGTCGAACG
>JBBRPL010000026.1:0-79878 GCA_038228205.1 Chthoniobacterales bacterium | reverse complement strand
AGCGCGAGGCGAATTCCCACATCCCGCTTGTTAGGCGGATGAACGTTTCCGCCAGTCCCAAGATCAACCGCGGTGGCCATGCCGGTCTCGGGCACGGAGAGCGAGACGGCCTGGGCTTCGCGCAACTCGGCCCAGGTGCTTTCGACGGGTTCAGCTGTAGGGGCGCCAAAATTGGCGACCTGGACGAACAGGAATGGAAAATCTTGCACGGCGCGGATCGGTCGTGTCGAAGGGTCGCCTGGTCCCATCCCGGCTGAGCCCGCCGCAGCCCAGGTCGTTCGCCAACTTTGGATCAGGTTGGGAAAGAGCTTGCGATAGGACCAGGCCTGAGCGGCGTTGGATTCGCCCTGATACCAGATCACGCCGCGCATGGCGTACGGTTCGAGCGGCGCGATCATCCGCTCATATAGCGAGCCGGGACGATACATGCTGTCCGGGCTCACCGGTTCCGGTGGCGGTCCCGGCAGACGCGGCTCCGGCTTGCCTTCCGACCTGGCTTTCTCGACCGCGGCCATCCACGCCTGGATCTTGTCTTCGTAATGGGTCTTGTAGGCCGGGTAATCGGATACCGTCTCACCCCACACGTGCATCAGGGCTTTGCCATCTTTCTGTTCGTAGGCATTCTTGAACGAAGGGAAATTGGCGATCATTTTGTCCCACGTCTTGAGGAGGAGTTTGTAATCCTCCGAGGCCCGCATCGTGGCGATGGGCGTCCACGATTCCACCGGCGAACCGCTCCGCGAGGCGTGGATGAGACCCACCGGCACGTTCAGGGTTTTGCGAAGCTCCGCACCGAAATGGTAGGCCACTGCGGAAAAGCGAGGCGTGGTGTCGGGCGCGGCCACCGTCCATTGGGCGTTGACGTCGCGCCCCGTCTTGTCAGACGTGCTGCGTGGGATATTGAAGAGATGCAATTGGGGATCATTGGATGCCGCGATGGACTCTTTCGCACCGGTCGAACTGAGAAGTTCCCAGGTCATGTTGGACTGGCCGGAGCAGATCCAGACCTCGCCCACCCAAAGGTCGTGGAGCGTCCGCGTGTTATTACCGGCGACGGTCATTTCGAAGGGCCCACCGCTTTTTAAGGGATCGAGCCTCACCATCCATCTGCCTGTGGTGTCGGCGATCGCCATTTTCTTTTGTGGGCCCAGCGTGACGGTGATCCTTTCTCCCGCGTCGGCCTCGCCCCAGATGGGCACGATGGCTTCCTGTTGCAGCACCATGTGGTCGCCGATGATGTTGGGAAGAGTGACATCGCCGTGGACCAGCGGGGCGAATGCCATGACGGCGATTAGGGCGCTGATGGAGGGGGATGGAAAACGCACGGAGGAAGAGTTGGTTGGGTTATTCAAGGATGAAGAAGGCGATTTCGCGCGGGGCGAGGGTGAGGGATTGTTTCCACGGTTGTTGGCCAGCGGCGATTTTGGTTCTCTCGCCGGCTTCATGGAGGCGGAGAAGGGTGACTGGGCCGGCGCTGACGCCGCGTAGCGCGGGATCGATGGGGACGCTCACGGTCTGCGCATCGGCGCCGATGTTGACGAGCACGATGGCGACCGTGCCGTCGCGGTGCGAGCGGGTGACGCTATGGAGCACCACCGGAAGGCGGACGGCCTGGCGCTCGACGGATTCCTGAAAATCCACGGTCGGCATCAGCGGGACGGAGGCCAAATCGAGGGGATGGAGGTATTCTCCGAGGCGCAGGTATTCGAGGCCGCGTCCGGTGTAAGCCGTGATGGATTTGAAGAACGCCAGATCGGCGGCGGCTTCCGGCTTCAACAGGAAGACGTTGGGCGTGTCGCAATAGAGCCGGCCGGGAATGGTGCCCTCGAGAAACAGGGTGGCCAGCTCCGGGATGAGCGCAGGCCCAGGTGTGAGGACGCGTCCATGGCCGAGACTGTAATCGCCCCAGACGGTGCGATAGATGGGCACATAGCGGGACATGATGTTAGTCGCGTAGAGATTCACGTCCAGCACATCGCGGAACGCTTCGATGGGATCTTCGCCGGACATGATGGCCTCCGGATTCACCGCGCGGATGGCTTCGCGAATGCGCCGCGCCATGACCCGCTGACCGGCCACGGTGGTATTTCCCCCTCCGATTGGGTGTCCATGATCCGCGGCGAAGCATTCCGGCGCGCCTTTGCCAAAGCTATCGAGATAGACTCCTGAAAAGCCCCACTCCGCGACAGCGCGGCGCGAGAGCTCGATCTCGCGGTCCTGCCACCAGGCGCTGGCGCGGCACATGGACAGCAGGTGGGCTCCAAGGCCGCCGCCGTAGGGCACGGGCTGTCCGCTTTCGTCGCGGATCACGGCCTTCTTCGCCGTGGCGGCGTCCGGGACCGGGATGCCGGAGTCGTAGATGATGGATTGAATGTATTGCTCGAGATAGATGCCGCGCTTTTTGGCGTCGCGCACGGCATCGAGCAGCCCTGGCTTGGGCGGCAGCAGATGTCCATGCCCTTCATCGAGGCCGCCACCGCCGGGGGTCTCGAGTCCGCCGTACCAGACGCCAAACATCGGGCGACCGGGGAGCGCATCGCTCAGCGCGTGCATGGCGGTCGCGTTGTTCGCGACGGTGCGCGCGGCCTTCGTGGTGGAAGGCCGGAGCGCCAGCGACGCCTGGAGCAGCCACCCCGGCACGTCGTGACGCTCGGCGAGCAGGCCCTGGCTGGCCCACTCCTGCTGGACCCACCATCGGCGGTAGCGCCGGGCGGCATCCCACCAATCGCCCGTGAACGGGCCGGCGACGATGTCATAGGGAAGCGTATAGCTATAGATACGGGCGCCGCGATTGGCCGGGAAATGCTGCACGGCGAAGACGACGCTATTCGCCTGGGGATAATTGCGCGTGATGAACGATTTCGAGTAGCCCTGGCCATCCTCCGCCGCAAAGTAGAGCCCGCCGTGCGAGGACTGGCCATACGCGGCCAGGAACTGGAACTTGGCCGAAGCGCCGGGGTAGGGGAGATCCGCGTCCCCCCGCGGAAAGCCGGCGCCGAACCCGCGCAACTGGCCGCGCCGATACGGCACCACCATCTCATTTTGCGTGGCCACCGGATCCAGAGCCGCCACCGGAATCTGCGGGAACGTGATGCTCCAGAGCCGATCTTCGCCGCGCGGCAAGTCCACGGTCATCGACCAACGCACCGTTTCCGAACCCGTGGCGAGGCTGGCCCGCACCGTCACTTTGCGCCCCTCGGCCTCGCCGGTCATTTCCAGCGTCCGCTGCGTCTCGTCGCCCCGTGTGACGAAGGAAAGTTTTTCGGACTGGCCGGGCGGGACGACTCTTGGTTTTGCCGTGCCGGAGCGCACCTCGACAGTCCACAGGGGCGTCACGGGCTGAGCGGCGACGAGGTTCGGACCGCCGGGAAGAGTGCGGTATTCGCGCAGGCGGCCATCGTCCTTGCGCAGCAGGAAAGACAGCTTTTCGTTGGCCAGGCCGATCCCGTCGGGGGAATCGAGGACCTCGACGGCGAAGGCCGCGTGAGCCACTAGGGAAGCAGCGAGTAGAGAGAGGGGGAGAATCCGCATGGGGAGGGAAAAGGATGAAGGTTGAGGGATGAATTATGAAGGAGAAGATTTTCCCCGGTTTCCTCGGTCCCAGAGCGGTGCCTGGAGCGTGTCACGAACTTCTGAACTTGGTATGCGCCAGAATTCGTGTCGCGCTTGGCGCGAGCGCCGTCCGCACTCCTTTGTCATCCTGAGGACCCAAAGACGAAAGGCTGTCATAATCAGTGCGGGGATGACGTATGGCTTCGGCGGCGGCCTGGCGCGGCGAGCAGCCCGAGGAGCGGCGGTTTCCCTACCGCCGACCCACCATCTGCGGCGGAGCCGCCAAACTCTATGGCCTTGATTTGCAACGAGTTGAAAAACACGTCATTAGCAGCGGAGCGGGGATTCGAGGCTTTGCGAGAAGTCTGCGGTGCCGTGGAGACAACCATGGGCGGAGTCGAAGGACCTCCATCTTCCAGTGGGTTTTCGTGCGGAGCAGTCAACACGTCCACGCGCACCTCACAGGAAATCGACGCAGGGACTGAAGATTAAGATGAAGAGGGAGAGTTTAACGCGTCATCGCCGCACTAATCATCACGGTCTTTCGTGTTTGGATCCTCCGGATGATAGGCAGTGGAAGTCGCCGCGGCGTTATCCGATCTTCAAGTTCGCCGGCGTTTCCCAGCTCATCTGCGGAAGTCAACGAGGCGCTCTACAACAGGTGTTCTCTCAGAAACAAAATCTGGGAGAGAAACTGGAAATCGGCGTTCTTCTTCTTGGCGAAGCCGTGGCCTTCGTCGGTGGCCATGAGATACCAGCATGCCCCGCCGCGGTCGCGCAGCGCCTTGACCATCTGCTCCGCCTCGGTCATCGGGACGCGCGGATCGTTTTTGCCCTGCACGACGAAGAGCGGTCGCGTGATTTTGGCCACGTTATTGAGAGGCGAAATCCTCGCGAGGAATTCGGCCATCGCGGGATCCCGTTCGTCGCCATATTCCACGCGGCGCAAGTCGCGGCGATAGTCCTGCGTGTTCTGGAGGAAGGTGACGAAATTGGAGATGCCGACCACGTCGATGCCGCAGCGCAGCCGGTCGCTGAAATGGGTGAGGCAGGCCAGGACCATATAGCCGCCGTAGCTCCCGCCCATCACCGCCACGCGCGCCGCATCGAGGTCCGGCTGCTTTCCGATCCAGTCGAGCAGCGAGCCGATGTCGCGCACGGAGTCTTCGCGTTTCCGGCCATTGTCGAGCGTCAGGTAAGTCTTTCCGTAGCCGGCCGAGCCGCGCACGTTGGGGAACACGAGCACACAGCCGAGTTCATCGAGATAGTAGTTGCTGCGCCCGAGGAAATCCGGGCGCGACTGGCCTTCCGGGCCGCCGTGGATGTTGATGATCACCGGCCGCCGCCCCGGAAATTTCTTCGCATCGGGACGATACACAAACGCCGAAATTTCCCGCCCGTCGAAGCTCGGGAATTTGCTCAACGCCGGCTCGGCAAATTTGCTCGCATCCAGCCCGCCCGTCTCGCTTTCCGTCCAGCGCGTCACCGTGCCCGTCGTCACGTCGAGCGAGAAAGCGTCGCGCGAGGAGCGCGCGGCATCGAGCGTGAAGCCCAGGTCCTTTCCGTTCTCGTGCCAGACCAGCCCGCTGGCCGCGCCGAGCGGAAGCTTCGGCCGCGGCTGCTCCCGGCCCGAGGCCGCGTCGATCAAACGGAGGACGCCGGCGCCGTCCTCATTCGTGAGGAGCGCCATCGTCTTTCCGTCGGGCGAAAGAGCGAAATCTTCGACGTCCCACGGCACATCCTTCGTCAGCACCTGCCGTTCGCCGTTGGTGAGATCGATCCGCACGAGTTGCGCAAACTCCGAGCCGCGGTCGCTCGCGACGAAGAAGCTGTGGCCGTCGCGCGCGAACTTCGCCCCTTCATGCACCGCCTTTTCCGCGCCTTGGGGAGTGAGCGGCTTCACGTCGCCCGTGGCCAGGTCGAGCAGATGCACCGAACTCTCGTTGGCCGACACATACTCCGTGAGCAGCAGCCTGGTCTCATCCTCCGACCAATCGCTCACACTCCAACCGCCGCCTTCGCGACGCAGGACCAGCCGGTCCGACTTCGGATCATTCGGGTCCATCGCGTAGATGTCCGTGTCCTTGCCCGTGCGGCGTGTGGACGTATAGGCGAACTGCCGCCCGCTGCGTGTCCAGCGCGGCCCGCTGTTGCGCGACTTTCCATCCGTGAGCAGCGTCACCCGGCCATCCACGACGTCAAAACGGTAGAGCTGGTAGAATTCCCCGCCCCCTGTGTCCTGGCTGAAAACGATGCAGTCGCCCGTTTTCGGCCGGAACGAACCGCCGCTCACCGGCTCCTTCCGAAATGTCATTTGCCGGCGCGCGCCGCCTGGCATCGCCACGAGGTGCAGTTGAGGGGTGTCGGCAAACCTGGTGCTGATGAGCATTTCGCGCCGCTGCGGGTGCCAGCCGGTCAAACGCGCCGCACGGAATTCGAGATAGCGGCTGACGTCGGTGCGCAATTCATCCGGGATCGCGGGAATACCGTCGGCGACGAGATTGGGGGGAACCACTTCGGCGAAAGCCGGGACGGCGAGG
Organism: Chthoniobacterales bacterium; assembly: GCA_038228205.1. Classification (GTDB taxonomy): domain Bacteria; phylum Verrucomicrobiota; class Verrucomicrobiia; order Chthoniobacterales; family Chthoniobacteraceae; genus Chthoniobacter. The sequence goes on along the minus strand of JBBRPL010000026.1, from coordinate 73,786 downwards.
GCGAGCAGGAGGAACGGGAGCAGGCGCATTGGGGGAAAGGTTGAAGGATGAAGGATGAAACGGCGCTCTCGCTGGGAGTAACGCGCAATCTGGCGCGCACCAAGTTCAGGTCATGCGTGCTCTCGTGGAGCGTCTACTTCGACACCCTCCGTGACAACAACTCTGAGTTCATCGCCGATATTGAGAGTTTGCATTAGCCACAGAAGGTTTTTGTTTCGGATGACGTCGAGGGCTCCGATCCCCACATCTACCTTGTTTTCCTTGGGTCCTTCGCTCTCCTTTCGAAGATGATGTGTAAGGAGAACCGTGTGAACACAGTCGCCATCCACCCCAGATCGACAGACCTTTTCTCCATTGATGTACGTTTCGAAGATAATCATGGGCAACCAGAAGGTCCAACATAGCCGTCCTTCTGACAGGAATGAAAGCAAGTAGAAACCGCGCGCTGAAATCTTCGCGATTCTTCAACGCCTAAACAAACAATTGGCACCGCGTCATTCAGGAGGGAAATTGAGCGCCGTGACGGAAAGAACGATTTGCTTCTATTTCGTCTTACGCCCTTCCAGCAGTTTCGCTTTCGTCGCCTCCCACCCGTCGGCGGGCGTGGCCTCCCAGACGCGAAGGTTCTTAAATGCCACCGACTCGCCGCGGATCCGCAACTGCACCGACGTCTTGTCCACGTCGATGCGCTCGCCGGCGCCGAACACGGTCTGCTTGCCTTCGATGCTCGCCACGACAGCGTTGCCCTGCATTTCCAGCAGCAGCACGTACCACTTGCCGGTCTCGAGTTGCAGCGGCGCCTTGTCGAGCACCTCCAGCTTGTCGCCGCCCTCGAGGCTCCTGGACAGGGTGAGCTCCGTGCTCGAAATCGAGGCGGCAATAATCCGACCCAGGGCGAAGCTGTTGGCGTCCAGCGTTATCCCTTTGGCGCCGTCCAGGCGAAACGACACCTGCACGGCGGCGTTATGGAATTCCAACCCGGGTTTCGTCAGCATGGCGCCGTGATTGTCTTCGGCCTTCTCGGCGCCGATGAGAACTCCGTCTTTGATCTCCCACTTCCCTTTGCCGCTCATCCATCCTTTTTTGACCTTGTTCTGCTTGTCCCTCTCGTGAGGCACCTGGGTGAAGTCTTCGCTGAACAGGAGCTTACCCGGTTTGGTCAGCACTGGCCTGGCGTCCGGCGGCGGTTCCGCGGCGTTCAAGGTGAAGCAAAAGAGGAAAGCGCAGGAGGTCAGGAGCAATGGTCGTTGAAGAGTTTTCATTGGGGGACTTGATGCTCGATTCTTATCCTAGAAACGGCGATTGGAACGCAGATTTCGCAGATAGCGCAGCCGAGTTGAACGATCCTCGTTCCCCAAGTGGGGCTTTGGGAATGCAGACTCATGGGGAAACTCTGTTTCCGTGGTGTGGTGGTGGGCTTCCGGAAAAGTTACGCGGCCGTCGAAAGTGGTGCGGTTAGGGCCCATCGCTCTGCCACCGAAACAGAGCTTCAGCCGAAGGTGTGCGTTTCCCAAGCTCCACTCTGGGAACGAGAGGTGGTGAGAACAGCTAACAACGCGTCGCTCCATTCTCTGACAATTCTTTTACAACCTCGCAAATGACAGGCCCTTCGGATTCCCGCAGAGTCGGGGCGCCATGAAACTCCCCAGCCCCGCACCCACGATCACCATCCTCCTCGCCTCGGCGTTCATTTCTTTCGCGGAGGAGACTACGGTGCAGCCGCAGATTGATTCGGTGGGTCTATTCAAGAATGGCTTGTGTGTGGTCAAGTGTTCCTTCAATGCGGCCCGCGCCGGGGACTTTGTCTGGGAGGAGCCTCCGCGCGTCGTGCACGGGACTTTCCTCGTGGAATCGGAAGGGGCGGTCACCCTTCGATCGACGATGCGCAAGGTGGACGACGCCTCTGGCGTTGCTCTGCCGACGGGGAATTTGCAGATGGATCTCGCAGGCGCGGAAGTGAGGCTGACCCTGAAGGACGATGAGGCCAAGATGGGCGGCATTGTGAACGGAAAGGTATGGACCATGCCCGAGGCGAAACCGAAGCCGCGGGTGTGGAGTTCGCAGGATCCAGTCCCCGCCGGCTATGTCCGGAATTCTTTCACTGGAAGCATCACCACCGAGCCGGTTCCAACGACCGGCGGATTTCTGGTGCTCGAAGGGGACAAGGGGGCGCGGGATTACATCTCGCTCGGGCGTATCGGACGGGTGGAGGTTCTGAATCCGGGCGCCGCGCGCAAACGTCTCCAGGATAAGCCGGCGCTGATCTTCACGGTGGCGAAACCGGGCCCGGTGAAAGTTTCCTATCTCACCAGGGGGGCGAGCTGGGTGCCGGCCTACTTCGTCGATTTGACCGATGCCAAAACGCTTCGCATCCGGCAAACGGCGGTGGTGAAAAATGAGCTGATGCCACTCGCGAACGCTGAACTGTCGCTCATCTCCGGGTATCCCAATGTGGAGTTCGGGCATGTGGATTCGCCGCTGTGGCAGGGTGGTTCGTTGGCGGCTTTTTTTCAACAGATCAGTGGCCGGCCCGGCGGCCGTTCGGGTGCGGGGATGCAACAGCAGATTACCTCGAATTCGTACAGCGCGGGTGACCTCGGCGCTCCGCTGCCCGCGGGCGATGAACCGGGCGCCACCAGCCAGGATCTTCATTTTGAGAGTCTCGGAAAGCGCTCGCTGGAGCCGGGCGACGCGCTGTCGCTCGAGGTGGCCTCGGCGGATACGGCGTATGAGCGGGTCGTCGAGTGGGCCATCCCGGACAAGCGCGACGCGTATGGAAATTACCTGCATGCCAACCGCAATGAGCTCGTGGAATCGTCGGACGCCTGGGACTCAGTCATTTTCCAGAACCCGCTGAAATTCCCCATGACGACCGCCTCGGCGACGATTCGCGAAGGCGGGCAGTTCCGTGGACAAAGTCAGAGCAATTGGACCAATCCTGGCCAGCGCAGTTGCCTGCACATCACCAAGGCCTTGAGCCTGCAGACCGACCACACGGAGGTCGAGGAATCGGGCAAGCGGGAGAATGAAGTCTGGATCGGAGGCCGCCGCTACTATCGCACGACCGTGAAAGCGGAAGCAACGGCGCGCAATTTTCGCGGCTCGCCGGTGACGCTGCTGATGAAGGCGCAGTTCTCCGGTGCGCTCATCGAGGCGGAGGAAAAACCCGGAGATACGCTCCGGCGCGAAGGTGTCTTCAGCGTGAATCCCCGCCATGAACTCGAATGGAAGCTCACCCTCCCACCCGGGGCGGAGAAGAAGGTCACGTATCGCTATACGGTGCTGGTTTCGTCTTGAGGCTTGAGAACCACTTCGAGGTTGACTATGCATGCGGCGCCTCGACCGCAGGCTGCAGCACTCGTGCTGCTCGATACGGACAACGCGCTCGCAGGGGTGCGGGCGGCGGCAGCGGGGGAGAGTTGAAGGTTGGCGGCTCCGCCGCGCTGGGTGGGTCGGTGGCTGGGAAGCCACCGCTCCTTGGGCTGCTCGCCACTCCGAACCACGTCATCTCAGGATTAATGATCACGGCCTTTCTTCTTTGGGTCGCAGGATGACAACGTTGGGGCGGAGAGTTGCACCGGAAGTTGCGTCCGCTACTCTCGCCCGCGCATGAACGACCGGAATCTGAAATTTGCCGCGATCGCGCTGAGCCTGCACCCGATGCTCACGCCGGGCGCGGAACCTAACAACGTGGATTGGCCAGCGTATCTCGGCGGCAAAGAGCGCAGCCTTTACTCACCCCTGCAACAGATCAACCGTGGCAATATTCCCAAGCTCGAAGTCGCCTGGACCTACGAGACCGGCGACAAGGGCGAGTATCAGGCGAACAACCTGATTGTGGATGGGGTGCTGTTCACGGCGTCGCCCACGAGAAAGGTCATTGCCCTGGACGCGGCCACGGGCCGGGAACTTTGGAAATGGAATCCAGCCACGGAGCGCTCCGGCAAAGGGGTTCCCCGGCAGCGGGGATTGGTCTATTGGCAAAGCGATACCGGCGGGGAGCGGCGACTATTCACGGGCGTGGGAGGATACCTTTTTGCGTTGGACGCGAAGACGGGCGAGGTGATCCGGAGCTTTGGAGAAAATGGGTCCGTCAATCTCAACTCAGGGCTGAACACCCCTGGCGTCATCTACAAGGACTTGTTGATTCTGGGTGGGTTGGGCGGCAAGGGCGCGCTCCGCGCATTCGATGTCAGGACGGGCCAACAGCGTTGGATCTTTCAACTGATTCCGCGCCCCGGCGAGGTGGGATACGACACCTGGCCCGAGGAGGCTTACAAGACCGCGACCGGCCTCATGCCCTGGTGCGGCCAGTCCCTCGATGAAGGCCGCGGTATTGTTTACATCGCGACAAAAACCGCCGAGCCGGATTTTTACGGAGGCGAACGCCATGGGATGAACCTCTTCGCGAACTGCCTGCTCGCGTTGAACGCCGCCACGGGAGAACGGCTCTGGCATTACCAGATCGTCCATCACGATCTGCTGGACAAAGATCTGCCCTGCCCGCCGGTCTTGTTGACCGTGAATCATGACGGCCGGAAAATCGATGCGGTCGCTCAGGGGACGAAACACGGGCTGCTGTTTGTCTTCGATCGGGTATCCGGTCAACCGCTGTGGCCCATCGAGGAAAGGCCCGCTCCGGCGTCCGATCTGCGAGGCGAAAAGACCTGGCCCACCCAGCCTTTTCCCACGAAGCCGGCGCCGCTGATGCGGCAGCGCTACACGGAAGCGGACGCCTCGGATCTTTCTCCGGAGAGCCATCAGATGACCTTGGATCGCCTGCGCGCGTCGCCCAATGTCGGGCCCTTCCCGGCGCCCAGCCTGAGTGAGGCCGTCATGTTCCCAGGATTCGACGGCGGCATGGAATGGGGTGGGGGCGCCGCTGATCCCGAGGGCATTTATTACGTGAACGTCAACGAGATGCCCTGGCTCCTGCAGATGGTCGAAACCCGGCGGCCTGACGGATCGCCACTGGTCCCCGGCGAGCAGGATTACATGGTCTTCTGCGGCGCATGTCATGGCCTGGACAGGAAGGGAAATCTTGCGGCAGGATTCCCGCCGTTAATCGATGTGATGAAGCGGAAGACCCGCGCGGAGATCGAACAGATCACGCGCCAGGGCGGGGGACGCATGCCCGGGTATGCGACCATGCCCGAGGCGAAGCGCGCCGCCATCCTGGGCTACGTGCTGAATGAAGATCCGCCATCCGCTTCCCGGAAAGAGCCGGGAGCGCCGCTGCCCACCGGCGACGCGAAAAGTACCCCTCCCTCGTATGCATTCGGAGGATTTCGACGCTGGTTCGACAAGGAAGGCTATCCCGCCATCAAGCCGCCATGGGGAACCTTGAACGCCGTGAATCTGAATACCGGCGAGATCAAATGGAAAGTGCCGCTGGGTGAATATCCCGCTCTGACCGCCCTTGGCATTGCGCCGACGGGCACGGAGAACTATGGCGGCCCGCTGGTGACCGCAGGTGGACTGATCTTCATCGGCGCCACTGCGGATGAAACTTTCCGGGCCTTCGACAAGGAAACCGGCAAGGTCCTTTGGCAAGCGAAACTGCCCTTTGGCGGCAACGCCAGCCCCAGCACCTACATGGTCAACGGCCGGCAGTACGTCGTGATCTCTGCGGGCGGCGGCAAGTCCGGGCGACCATCGGGCGGAAGTCTGGTCGCTTTTGCGCTGCCACCGTAGGCGGACAGGCGTCCATTCACGGCCTCATTCAGACTTGAATGGCATCACCGAGGCACGCAACTCGCCACCGACCACGAAGAGGACGGGATCGAACTCACCCTTGATCCGCAGGAGGGCGCCCGGATAGCGCTGCCGGAGATACTCCACATAAATCGCCTCCACGGTGGCGGTCATCTTTCCGTCCGCCGACTTGATGCCCGCAAAGCGTTCTCCGCGCGGCGAAGGCACAGCCATGGCATCCTGCCACTCGGGTGATTTCCCAGAGTCGACTCGCGTGACAAACGACCGAATGTCCCGTTGCATCGTCGGTCGCGAAATAAGTTCCTGCAATGCGGGAGGAAAATTGCCGCCGACTTCGAGTATCGCACCGTCGGACCAGATTCCTGCCTCGTTGACATCGACAATCACCTTCTTTCGATTCTGCGAAACGTGTGCGCAGAGCCGCGCAACGACATCGGCCTGCCCGGCCTGCGGCTTCTTGCTGCAGGACGTGGGAAGCAGGAAAATACCCGCGACGACGAAGGTCAGAAATCGGTGCACATGACGCATATCGTTGATCGTTCAGCAGCGCTCGTCACTCGTCAATCCGTCGGCAGACCTCATCGTCTCATACTCCCGTTCTTCATGCACTCAAGGGCCAACGATTATTCGTGCATGAATCTCCCCGGAATCTCATCATCTCCCCGATGAAAACGTTCTCCCAATTGTGCATGATCCTGGCGCTCGGTGTTCTGTCGAATGCCGGCTTCGCCGACGACAAACCAAAAACCGAAGTCCCCGCGGCCGGCCCTGATGGCTGGATCTCGCTTTTCAACGGCAAGGACCTCACCGGCTGGGAAGGTCTGGAAGGCTACTGGAGCGTCGTTGACGGGGCGATCCAGTGCTCCGAGACCAAGGAAAACTCGAAGCAGACCGACTTGATTCTGCTCAGTTCGAAAGACCACCCCGAAAAATTCGCCAACTTCGAAATCCGCTACAGCTTCAAATGGATCACCCCCGGCGGTAACTCGGGCGTGCAGTTCCGCGGCAAGATCGACAGACCCGAGATGCTCCACGTGGGCGGCTACCAGGCCGACATCGACGCGGGCAATGGCTACACCGGCATCATCTACGACGAAGGCGGCGTCGCGGGTGGGCGCGGGATCATGAGCAAACGCGGCGAAAAGACCGTGTGGGACGCCGAAAACAAGCGCACCAGCACGCCGCTCGACAAGAACGACGCCGAAATCAAAGCCATGATCAAGCCGATTGGCGAATGGAACGACGCCGTCGTCGTCGTCGATGGCAATCACATCACCTACAGCCTCAATGGCCAGGTCACGACCGACATGATCGATAACAGCCCCAAGGCCTGCCAGGACGGCATTATCGGCCTCCAGATGCACGCTGGCCACACGATGACTCTCCAGTTCAAGGACCTCAAAATCAAGATGCTGGACAAGAAATAGGCAACCATGACACCACAGCAAAGGGCCGAGAACCTCGGTCTCGTTTTCGAAAAGCAAACACCCGGTTACCTGAATCTTTGCATTCGCACCGGCAATCAACTGCTCACTTCGGGTCACGTCAGTGACCTTAAGGGCAAGCTTGGGGCTGATTTGAAAACCGAAGACGGCTATGCCGCCGCGAAGAACTGCGCCGAGAAAGTCCTCCGCTCCGTCTGGAATACCCATGGCTCGCTCGATGGGCTGCGTGTCCTCAAAGTGCTGGGTTGTGTAAATTCGACGCTCGACTTCACCGAACAGCATCTCGTCATCAACGGGTGCTCCGATCTGCTGCACGAGATCTTCGGCAAAGAAGGGGATGGCTTCCACGCCCGGAGCGCACTCGGTTTCGTCCAGCTTCCCACCGGTGCTGCCGTGGAGGTCGAGGCGATTTTTGAGATCAAGAGCTGATCCGAATCACGCGCCTTACCCCTCCTCCACCGCCAGCCTGCGCTGCAAATTGAGATGAAAGTTCCCCAGCGGAAATTCATCCTCATGCACCACCCCGATCCACCGCTTCAAATCCCGTTCGTCGTTGATCACCCGCTCGCCCGCCTTCCACTGCGACGCCACATTCGGACGGATGTAGCGCGAAATAAGTTCATGTCCCGCGAGCCAGAAAGCCAGCTTGGAGCAATCGGCAGCCTGTTTGTAGAGCGCCGTTAACTCGCCGCGCAACCCGTGGATCCCGCCGGCCAGCGCATCCCACCGGATCGCCAGCCGATTGTCCCGCCAGAGAAGGATATCGTGCTGGTGCAAATAGGCGAAAAGTAACTGGCCGCCGAGCGCGTCATAGTTCCGTAGGCGCGGGCCAGTGATCGGGAATCGTAGCACGCGGTCGAGGACGATCGCCCACGTGACGTAGCGCGCGAAGGGGAACCCTTCGCGGGCCAACCGGTCCGCTTCCTCAAAACTGCGCAGGTCCACGCGCAACTCCTCCAGGCCGTACATCCAGTACGGCGCGCGTTGCCGAATCATGAAAGGATCGAACGGCAGTTCCCCCACGCTGTGCGACGCATCATGGATCAGATCCCACAGTGCCGTCGTGTCTTCGATGAGCGGAAGCGAACCCAGCCAGAACTCCAGTTCCGGAAAGAACGCGAGCCCGATGGCCGCGGCGCCGTGCCGGGTGGAACGTTGCAAGCGCCGCGCCTCCCGGTCGCAAAAGATGGTGGCGAAATGGTTCGAGGCCCGCCCGGCCACGGCTACCGTTTCCGGAAAGAGCACCGCGCATTCGCTCGCGTAGCCAGCGGTGAAATCGACAAGATGACCGGGCGCGAATTTCTTGTTGTGAAAGGCGGTGCGTTCCAGCGCTTCGAGCCAGGCCGGCCACGGCGAACGCATGAAAATCGCCTCGAAGCGCGTGTCGCTCGAGGCATTCGGCGTATAGAGCGGGAAGAGCACGATGTGCTCGCGCCCATCGTGCCGGTCGCGTTGCGGCTGGAAGGCGGCCAGCGAAGCCGCGAAATCCGGCCGGCAAAATCGACCCCTCACCCATGCGTCGAAGTCACCGGGCAGCGTCGCGAAGTACTCCGACTGATGCGGGAACTGCGGGCGCAACCCCTCCAGCGCCGCGAGAGCCGCGCGCACCCACCGGTCTGCATCCACGTGACGTTCCGCCGCGACGGATCCGTCGCTGCCTTGTCGCGTGCGCAGTTCATTGATCGCCGCCTTTAACGACAGCCAGTGCTCTTCAACCCCGGATCTCGAATTTCCTTCCGTCGCCGAATGGCGCGTGGCCGACGGCGCGGCCAGCCAATAAATGAGATTCAACCATAACTGGAGATGATCGAACTCTCCGATCCGCTCGTCGCCGAAAAGCACCGAATCGGCGACGACCACCACGCGTCCTCTGCCGAAAGCACCGGCACCGATCAAGCCGGCACCGGGTGGGCACGCTTGCGCGGAAGTCTTCCACGCGAGCGACGCCTCACCTTCCGCGGAACACCAGCCGGCGCGGTAGAAGCAGACCCGCTGCGCTGCGTGCGCCAGAGGTGTTTCTCCGGCGGGTTCGCCCAGAAGCCATTCCGGATTGCCGGGGACACAAGCCGAGTGATCGAATGCCGTCCCATTTTCCAGGCGCAATCCCGTGGGCGCGAGCAGCTCGTTGAGATTGTCGCCATACTTGTCGTGCTCGTATTCCGAAATCACGAGCAGCCCACCGCCGCCGCGGACAAAATTCTGCACAGCCTCGATCTCCGCCGCCGTCAAAGCCGGCGAGCCCCCGGAGGTCGTCCGCTCCCACCGGGCGTCACAGGGGTGGGGCAGCACGAGCACGTCCGCCTCCGCCAGCGCTTCCGGAGAGAGAGGTTGCGCAATGTTGCGGCTCACGGTGAAATCGCGTGCGGTCAGCGCCCCGGCGGCCGTCGCGTAGGACGAATTCGCGACGCGCCCTGGTTCCATCTCGCGGGCGCGCTCCGCCGAAATCGACCAGCTCTCACTGTGGAACTCGTCGAAAAGAATGCGGGCGATTTGGCGCTGCGCGGGATTCATGTTCGGCTCCGCGCGTAGCTTACCAGCACCTTGTCACTTCGCCAAATCGGCGCAATCGCGGAGGAACCGGTCCACATCCTCGGCGGTCGTATCCCACGAGCACATCAGCCGCGCCGCGCCATCGGGGCCCACGTCCGTATAGAAATACCAACCGCGTCCGCGCAGTCCGTCCACCAGCGGCTGGGGGAGCATGGCAAAAACCGCGTTGGCCTGCCGCGGGGAGGGGAGCGTCACGCCGGGCACGGCCCGCAGACCCTTTTCCAATTGAGTGGCCATGGCATTGGCATGGGCTCCATGCCGCAGCCACGCGCCGTCGCGCAACATTCCCACCCAGGGCGCCGCGATGAATCGCATTTTCGACGAGAGCTGTCCGCTCTGCTTGCGGCGGAACGCGAAGTCCCGCGCGAGATGCTTGTCGAAAAAAACCAGCGCTTCCCCATAGGCCATCCCGTTTTTCGTGCCGCCGAGCGTGAGGATATCGACCCCCACCTCCCAGGTCACCGCCCGCGGCGGAACTCCCAGCCCGGCGACCGCATTGGCGAACCGCGCGCCGTCCATGTGCAGATGCAACGACAGCTCGTCGACCGTGGCTCCGATGGCCGCGATTTCGTCCACCGAATAGACCGTTCCCAGTTCCGTCGACTGCGTGATGGTGGCCAGCCGGGGCTTCGGATGATGCACATCCGAACGCCGCGTCGCGGCCCGCCGCAGCTCGGAGAAGCTGAATTTGCCGTGCTTCCCCTGCAACGGGACGAGCGACACGCCATGCGCAAAAAAACCCGGCGCGCCGCATTCATCGGTGTCCACGTGTGCGTGCTCATGGCAGAGCACACTCTCGAACGGCGCGCACGCGGCCGCGATGGCCAGGGAATTGGCCGACGTGCCGTTGAACACGAAGAAAACGTCGCAATCGGCCTCGAAAACTTCGCGAATCAGCCGCGTCGCTTCCGCCGTCCACGGATCCGCCCCATACGCCGGCGCGTGCGCCGCATTGGCTTCCCCCATCGCCGCCCATGCCTCGGGACAAATGCCGGCAAAGTTGTCGCTGGCGAACTGGCGGCGTGGAGGATCGGTGCCCATGCAATGTGACACTAGGGGAAGATGTTGCTCACGAGTGCCGTATTCTAGTCAGGTGCCAGCATGCCCCGCTAGGCCAAAGACGTTCGGCGGGCGCCTCCCGGGGATGCAAAAAAGATCGGCTGGCCAGTTTGCGGCTTTCCCACTAGAGCCAAGTTCGCGAAATACCTCAGGATCTAGAACGAAACCTGCGGTCTATGCATCCCGGGGAAGTATGAAGCAATTTTTGTCGCCCAATCTCTCCCTCGTTCGAAGGGTGTGGCCGGCGTATTGCATTCTAGGGGTGATCTTTTTGCTGACGCTGGTCGCCGCGCGAAATGTCGCGCTGGTCGGTCAGGCCAGGGACCGCGCCGCCCTCGATAGCGCGGTCGACCAGACGCGGGAACAGTTCCAGCGGATCATGAACGGAAACCTCGTCCTTCTAGACGGTTTGAGGGGATTGGCTAATGCGAAGGTCTCGATGGGGAAAGCGCAATTTCAGGCTTACGTGGAAGCTCTCCCGTTGCGGGAGAATTACCCCGGTGCTCAGGGCGTCGGATTCGCCTGGCGTCTGGTTCAGGAGCGAAAAGTGGCCGAACTCGAGAAGATCAAGGAGAGAACTTCTCCTTCATTTCACGTTTGGCCGGATTCCCAGCAGCCGGAATGGTGTCCGGTGATTTTCCTCGCCCCGCCAGACGACCTCAACGATGCCGAGATCGGGTTCGACCTGTATTCCGATCCGGTGCGCCGCTCCGCTTTGGAACGGGCGGCGGAGACGGGCCGTCCGTCGGCTTCGGGGAAGTTCGCCCTCGCGTTACCCGCCGATGGCCGGGAACAAGCCGGCTTTCTTTTGATCACGCCCATGTACTGGAGCCCGAAAGTCCCTCCGACCTCCGAGCAGCGGTTGCGTCTGCTCATGGGCTTCATCTACTGCTCATTTCGTCTTGATGATCTTTTCAAGGGCCTCTCGAAGTCGCGACCGAATCCGGAAATCGCCTTCCGCGTTTACGAAGGCGCGGAGTTGGACCCAGGTCATTTAGTCTACGATTCCGCACCCGAATCCGCTCGCCCCCCGGGATCGCCGCCACCTACTTTGAAACGGACCCTGGCCATCGCCGATCGCACGTGGACGGTGGTTTTTTCCCCACCGCCCGGGTTGGCAAAGGACTCGGCCCTTCCTTTGGATCCTTTTGTTGCCGCTGGTGGGACATTGATCGGCTTTCTGCTCTTCGGCATGATGCTGGCGCAGGCCAGGGCGCGCGTCGCGGTGGAGAAGCACGCCGAGGTGCAACGAGAGGCCGAATCGAGATTTCGCAGTTTGGTCGAACAATCGATCGTTGGCATCTATGTCATCCAGGATGGGCGTTTCGTCTATTCCAACCCGCGGATGGCGGAGATCTATGGCTGCACGCCGGAGGAATTGGCCGCGAAGCCCCAGCTCGATTTCGTGGCGGAAGAAAGCCGCGCGCTGACGAAGGAAAACATCGAGAAACGTCTCCGGGGCGACGTTCAGAGCATTCACTTTGAGATTCGTGCGTTGCGCCAGGACGGAAAGGTCATCGATGTCGAGGCGCACGGCGGGCGAACGGAGTACAACGGCCGCCCTGCCATCCTCGGTTGTCTCATCGAGATTACGGAACGGAAGCTCGCCGAACAAAAGATGCGCGCACAGTTGAGCCGGCTCGATCTCCTCAGCCGGACGACGCGCGCCATCGCCGAGCGGCAGGATCTGTGCAGCATATTTCAGGTCGTCATCCGCAGCCTCGAGGACCACCTCCCCATCGATTTCTGTTGCGTTTGCTTGTATGACGACGCCGACGATGCCCTCACCGTCACGAGCGTCGGCCAGCGGAGCCAGGCCGTCGCCACGGAGATGGCAATGACAGAGCAAGCACGCATCGATATCGACCAGAATGGCTTGTCCCGATGTGTACGCGGGCAGGTGGTTCATGAACCGGACATTAGCGAGGTGTCGTTCCCGTTTCCGCAGCGGCTGGCCAGGGGCGGGCTGCGCTCGTTGGTCGCCGCACCCTTGCTGGTGGAAAGCAAGGTCTTCGGCGTTCTCATCGCCGCCCGCCGGCAGGCACACAGCTTCAGCAGCGGGGAATGCGAGTTCTTGCGGCAGTTGAGCGAGCACGTCGCCATGGCCTCGCATCAGGCGCAGCTCAATGCCGCGTTGCGGCAGGCTTACGACGATCTGCACCAGACGCAGCAGGCGGCGATGCAGCAGGATCGTCTGCGTGCGCTCGGCCAGATGGCCAGTGGCATCGCCCACGACATCAACAACGCCATCTCCCCCGTGATGCTCTACACGGAAACGCTCCTCGAGAGAGAGCCAAACCTCAGCACGCGAGCCCGGGAGTGCCTGCAAACGATTCAACAATCCATCCACGACGTGGCCGAAACGGTGGCGCGGATGCGTGAGTTCTCCCGCCCAAGGGAACCGCAACTGAAGCTGGTACCCGTGCAACTGAACCGCCTGGTGCCACAGGTCGTGGACCTCACCCGCGCACGCTGGAGTGACTTGCCGCAGCAGCGCGGGATTGTGATTCGCGTGATCACCGACCTCGCCGATGGCTTGCCGGTCGTCTTGGGCATCGAAAGCGAAATCCGCGAGGCTCTCACCAATTTGATCTTCAACGCCGTGGACGCCATGCCCGCCGGGGGAACGTTGACCTTCCGCACGGGACTGGCGGAGATCGCGCCGGACGCCGGGAACGTTTCGCCGCATGCTCACATCGAGGTGACGGACACCGGCGCGGGCATGGACGAGGACACCCGGCGCCGCTGCCTGGAGCCATTTTTTACCACGAAGGGCGAGCGCGGCACGGGCCTCGGGCTCGCCATGGTCTACGGAACAGTCCAGCGGCACGGCGGAGAGATTCAGATCGAAAGCGTGATCGGCCAGGGCACCACGGTGCGCCTGAGTCTTCCCGTGCCCGCGACCGCAGCCGCCGAGCCAGTCCAGCCCACTGGCGCCAGGGCCGGGGAGCGGCCGCCCCGCATGCGCATTCTCGTCATCGATGACGACCCTGTGGTGTTGCTGTCGCTGCGCCACACCCTGGAGTTCGATGGCCACACCGTCGTGACGGCAAACGATGGCCAAACTGGCATCGACGCCTTTCACCAGGCGTTGGACAGCGGCGAGCTATTCATGGTGGTGATTACGGACTTGGGCATGCCGCACGTCGATGGGCGTCGGGTCGCCGCTGAGGTGAAGCGCGTATCGCCATCTACCCCCGTGATCCTGCACACTGGCTGGGGACAGCGCCTGGTGGCGGAAGGGGACATTCCGCCGCACGTGGACCGGGTGCTCAGCAAGCCGGTAAAGCTGCGCGAATTGCGCGAGGTGCTAATCAAGTACTGCCCGGTCTGAAGATCATCTCCCATGAACGTCCTCCCCCGCTTCCTTCGCATCCGCCAGAACTTTCCGCCGACACCCCAGCTTGACATCGCCACGATGCTCGACGCCGAACTCGGCGCCTTGCTCCGCCGCATTTCGCCCGGGGCGCGCATCGCCGTCGGCGTGGGCAGCCGCGGCATCACGAATCTCCCCGCGATCGTCGTCGCCGTGCTGGATCGGCTCCGGGCCGCGGGCGCGCTCCCCTTCATCCTGCCCGCGATGGGCAGCCACGGCGGCGCGACGCCTGAGGGCCAGCGCGAAGTCCTCGCCAGCTACGGCATCACCGAGGAGGCCATGGGCGTGCCGATCCGCGCCTCGCTCGAAGTGCGGCAAGTCGGCGAATCCGCCGAAGGCATCCCCGTCTTTTGCAGCACCGAGGCTCTTTCCGCGGATGGCATCCTTCTCATCAACCGCATCAAGCCGCACACCGACTTCAGCGGCGCGCTCGGCAGCGGACTGCTCAAGATGTCTGTCATCGGCCTGGGGAAGCGCACCGGCGCCACCGCGATGCACGTCGCCGCCAGTCGCATCGGCCACGAGCGCGCCATTCGCGGCATGGCGAGCGTGCTCCTGCGCACCGCTCCGATCCTTGGCGGCGTCGCCATCGTCGAGAATCAGTTCCACGACACGGCCCGGCTCGTCGTGCTCTCCCGCGAGGCCATGGAGACCGGCGAAGACGCTTTGCTTGTCGAGGCGCGTTCTCTCATGCCCTTGCTGCCATTCGACGAGATTGACCTCTTGATCGTTGACCGGCTGGGCAAGAACGTCAGTGGATCCGGCATGGACCCGAACGTGATCGGCCGTGGTGTGCAGGGCTACTCCGGGTCGCTGATGCGTGAAGGCCGCCCCGCGCCCTTCATCCGCCGCATCTACGTCCGCGATCTGACTCCCGAGACCCATGGCAACGCGACCGGTGTCGGCCTCGCGGATGTCACCACCACACGCCTCGTCCGGGCCATGGATCACCGCGTGACCTTCATCAATGCGCTCACCGCCCTCGCCCCGCAGAGCGCCAAGATCCCCATCCACTTCGAGACCGACCGGGAAGCCATCGACATGACCCTCGGTTCCCTGGCGATCCCCGACACCCAGGCCGCGTTCATCGTCCGCATCGCCGACACCCTCAGCCTTTCCGAAATGGAAATCTCCGAACCGCTCTGGGCGCGAGTCTCCGCCAACGCCCACCTTGCCGCAGAGAGCGAGCCGCGGGATCTGCTCTTCGGTTCCGATGGCAATCTCACCGCATCGACGCCTCTTCACAGGCATTGAAGATCTTATTCGCATAGTACACCGGAGCGTGGTCCGAGACGACATCCGCGAGAATCGGCCAGGTGCGTGGGTCGATCGGCGAAAATCCGTTGGTGAGGATGCCGGCGACCTCTTTGGCGTGAGAAAAGGCGTCCTCCGCCAGGGCAAGGATGCCGCGGAGCGCTTCTTCGCCATCCTGAATATTCCATGTCTTGTGACCCGTGATAAATCTGAGCCGGCCGACGTGAGTATAACCGATGGGCGCACCCTTGCTGAGCTTCTTGAAAATTTCGCGCAATCCCGCGGCGCTGACCGTTGTGGGGACGCCCTCGGGAGGAGCCGTGGTGACGATATCCCGGTGATGAACGAAGCGGCAGATGTTCTTCAGGTCGCTCATGAGTCTGTCGGCGAAGCTCCCATTGCCCACCCGCGGTGAACCGAACGTGTAGAGGCCCTGTGCGCGATCGCGATACTTGTAGGCCGCGACGGTCGCAAGTGCCGCTCCGAGACTGTGCCCGCAGAGCCAGACAGCTTTGCCATTCTCCAGAGCCCGATCGACGACCGTGCTAAAGGCATTCTCGATCTGCCTAAAGGCGCGGAGAAAGCCTTCGTGAACTAAAACGTCGCCCTCCACCAAGGCCGGACGGAAACGTGCATCCGTAACGACATCGCCCCAGTTCGCGGCGAAACCTTCGCTCTTGAAAAGCGGAATTTTAAAACCTTCCAGCCGCGTGCCGCGGAACGCGACGATCAATAATTCGCCGTCCTCGATCGCCAAAAATTGTGTGTCGCCGGCGGAGCCCGGTGTCACGGAATAGCCCGCCGAGAGAACGGGCTTGAGATTGACCCGCCCTTTTCCCGCCGGATCGAAGATGTCGTAGGCCGCGAATGAAGCCTCAGCCATCCACCATGCGTTTGCCAGGTCACACTGGCTCGCACGGGGCGAAAAGCGATACTTTTCGCATCCGTCAAAGTAAACACGATCCAGATCCGGCGGAACGGACGCCAGGAGGGTGGGCGCTGGGATCGACTTTGGCATACAACACGAATCGCGGAATCGGACCGCCCTTACCCTTCCGCCAAACGCGTCAGCGTCTCGTGCAGCCTTTCCGCGGAGACTGGCTTGATGATGTGCTCGGTGAATCCCGCCGCCTGGGCACGGGTGACATCCGCTTCCATGCCGTAACCGCTCATCGCCACCGCCGGAATGGCCGACTTCTTGCGGAGCGTCGCGATCACGTCCAACCCGGAGCCATCGGGCAGGCCGATGTCGCTGAGCAGGAGATCGAAGGTGCTTTCCTCCAGCGCCTGGCACGCCTGCGCGACGCTATTCGCCGCGGTTACCTGGTGGCCCCAGCGCGTGATGAGGTGCTGGAGCACCTGGCGGGTGTCGTCGTGGTCCTCGACGAGCAGCACGCGCAATTTCCGATTCGATGTCGCCGGCTCGTGCGTGGTGGTCGGCGCGCTTTCAGAGTCTTCTCCACCCTTCGATGTGGGAAATTTGACCGTGAAGGTTGTGCCCTGATCGCGTCCGCCGCTCCGCGTGCTGATCGCGCCCCGATGCGCCTCGACCAGTCCCTTCGCCACACTCAGGCCCAATCCCAGTCCACCGAAACGCCGCGTCGTGCCAGCCTCCCCCTGCCGAAATGGATCGAATATTTGCGGAATCACCTCCGAGGCAATGCCGATCCCGGTGTCCGTCACCTCGACCGTCACCTCTCCCTCGGCCAGCGTGCTCCGGAGCGTCACCTTGCCCCCCTCCGGCGTGAACTTCGCCGCATTCGTCAGCAGATTCGAGAAAACTTGGGCGAGGCGCGCCGCATCGCCGCTCACCTGTGGCCGGCCATTGGTCAGTTCGATCACGACGGCGATCCTTTTTTCGCTCAGCATCGGCTCCGCGATCGCCAGGGCATCCCGCAGGATCGTGTGCAGATCGACCGGTTTCGACTGGATGGTCAGCTTGCCGCGGGTGATGCGCGTGACATCCAGCAAATCGTCCACCAACCGGGCTTCCAGTTCGATGTTCCGGCGGATGATCGCGAGAAAATCATGGAATTCGGCGGCGTCGGTCAATGGTGCGCTCATGAGCGCGGAAGATGCGGCGAGGGCGGGCGTGAGCGGCGTGCGCAATTCATGGCTCAGCACCGCCAGAAAATTGTCCTTGGCCGCATTTGCGGTCTCCGCTGCCGTCCGGGCCGCGGCCAGTTCCCGCACCATGCCGGAGAGGTCCTCGGACCGGGAGTCGAGTGCCTTCCGCAGCGTGTCCCTCGTAAATTTCGTCTGGAGTTGGTTGCGCACCCGGGCGCGCAATTCGTCGACGGAAAAGGGTTTCATGACGTAGTCCTGCGCTCCTTCGATCAATAGATTGAGTTTCATTTCTTCATCCGCCTTGGCCGTGAGCAGGATCACCGGCACGTCGCGCATTCGCTCGTCCTTGCGGAGCGTCGCCAGCAGTTCATCGCCCGACATCACCGGCATCATCAGGTCCGTCACCACCAGGTCCGGCACACGGGTCCGGATTGCTTCCAGCGCGGCCTGGCCATTCTCAGCCGATCGCGTCCGGGCGTCGGGCGCCAGCACCCGGCAGATGAGTTCGCGCATGTCGCGGTTGTCCTCGACCACCAGGACGTCCGCGCGTTCCATCTCCGGGGTCGCCGGCGCGGGTTCCGCGGGTGCCGGCTCCGCGACCGTTCGCGCGATGGCGAGCCGCTGGAGCACGGTATCGGTGCTTCCCCATGGTGAGGCGTGAATCTCCGCTCCCTGGGGCGCATGTCGTGGCAGCCGAACCCGGAATTGCGCGCCGCCCTTCGCGCTTTCCCCCACGCTGATCGTGCCTCCGTGCATTTCCACAAATTCTTTCACGATGGAAAGTCCCAGCCCCGTGCCTCCGTATCGCCGCTGGGTTTCCCGGTCGCCCTGGTGGAAACGCTCGAAAATGGTCGCCCTCAGCTCCTGCGGCACCCCCGGCCCTGCATCTTCCACGGTGAGCGTGAGATCGTCTCCGTCCTCGGTCAGCGCCATCCACACCGCGCTGCCCTCGGGCGCATACTTGAAAGCGTTGGAGAGCAAATTCATGAAAATGCGCTGCACCTTGTCTCCGTCTACCTCCGCGACCACCTCCGCCGGCGTCTCGATGGCCACGGCAATGCCGCGCTCGCCGATCACGGACTCGAAGATGCCCGCCATGGCGCGCGCCATCGCCGCCAGGTCGACCCGCGAGTAGTGCAGTTCCATCTTGCTCACTTCCAACTTGGACACGTCGAGCAGATCGTTCACGTGCTTGTGGAGGAGGAGCGCATTGCGCCGCACGACCGTCAGTTCGCGTTGCGCGGAGGGATCGGAACTGGTCTGCAGCAGTCTCTCGATCGGGGCGAAGATCAAGGTCAGGGGCGTGCGCAACTCGTGGCTCACGTTGGTGAAAAAGTTCGTCTTGAGCTGATCGAGTTGCGTGACCTTCGCGTAGAGTTCGTTCAGTTCGTGGTAGGCCCTTTCCAGCTTCTGGCCCCGCTCCGCGGACGTCCGCGCCGATTCCAGCATGGCAAAGATGTGCGGCACCAGCGGCGGCAGCACCACGGCCGTTGTCATGGACGCGATCGCCGTCACCAACTTCACCCAGCCCGAGAGCCAATAGCGCGGATGTTCCGCCGTGAGCGTCCACACTTCCATGAAGTGCGTCGCGCCACATGCCACGATGAAGCTCGCGAAGGCGATCATCATCCAGTGGAAGGGCAGCGCGCGCCGCGCGCGATACACCAGCCAGACCAGCGTCGTCGAGATCGCCACGTAGGAAATTCCAATCAAAAGGTCCGATCCGCCCTGGAGCGTCATCAGCCTTTGATTGAACAGGTAGCAGTGCGCGTGCGGCATGAAGAAATTGCCACCCGTCGCCCCGAGCGACAGATAGCCGCCGGCGACAAACAACGCGATCGTCACGGCGATCGGCACTGCGGAGAGCAGGAAGGAACGATTCATAGGCGGTGCAGACTGTGACAAACCGCCGCACTCATGGCCAGCACCGCAAAACGTCAGGAGAAGCGGCATCCTGCCGCTTTTGGCGGGAACCAACCGCCGCGCCAAACCGATGGACCGGCCCAAATGATCGTCCAGCCAGCGTCCTTCTTATCGCCCCGCGATGAGCCCCGTCACCACGTCCCCGCTCACATCCGTCAGCCGGTAATCACGTCCGCTATGCCGATACGTGAGTTCCTCGTGATCGAGCCCGAGCTGGTTCAAAATCGTCGCATGCAGGTCCGGCACCGAAACCTTCTTCTCGACCGCCGCGTAACCAAACTCGTCCGTCGCCCCATGTACCATCCCGCCTTTGATGCCACCGCCCGCCATCCACATCGTGAATCCTTTCGGATGGTGATCGCGCCCCTTGCCGTTCTCCGCGACCGGCGAGCGGCCAAACTCGCCGCCCCACACCACCAGCGTGGTGTCGAGCA
Organism: Chthoniobacterales bacterium; assembly: GCA_038228205.1. Lineage (GTDB taxonomy): Bacteria > Verrucomicrobiota > Verrucomicrobiia > Chthoniobacterales > Chthoniobacteraceae > Chthoniobacter. The sequence continues at coordinate 53,963 of JBBRPL010000026.1, read as the reverse complement.
GCCCGCTCGACTTCAGATCATCGAGCAATGCCGCGATCGGCCCGTCCGTTTCCGCGCAGTGCAGGTCGTGATTCTTCTTGAGGTCATCGTGCGCATCCCAGGCCTTCGGCCCCTCGTTCCCTCCGCTATAGAGTTGCACGAATCGCACGCCCCGCTCCACCAACCGGCGGGCGAGCAGACAATTCTTCCCAAAATGCGCCGTCACCTGGTTATCCAGCCCGTAGAGCTTGCGGATCGACTCCGGCTCGCTTCCCACATCGGTGCATTCCGTGGCGCTCATCTGCATGCGGAATGCGAGTTCGTAAGCGTTGATGCGCGCTGCGAGGCTGCTCTCCGCGGGATGCGCTTCGGCGTAGTCCGTATTCCATTGCTTCAGCAGCTCCAGCCGTGCGCGCTGCCGGCTCGCGGAGACATCTTTCGGCGGGGTGAGATACGCGATCGGTTCGCCGCTGCTCCGGAATGGCACGCCCTGATACGCCGCCGGCATGAAGCCGTTCGACCAGTTCAGGGCGCCGTTCACCGGAGCTCCCTGGTGATCCAGAAGCACCACGAAGGCCGGCAAATTCTCGTTCACCGAGCCCAGCCCGTAGGTCACCCACGAGCCCATGCTCGGCCGGCCCGGCTGGACGAACCCCGTATTCATCTGGAAGAGCGCGGGAGCGTGATTGTTGCTCTCCGCGTGCATCGAGCGGATCACGCACAGGCTGTCCGCATGCCGCGCCAGGTTTGGAAACGTCTCTGCGATCTCTATCCCCGACTGTCCGTGCTTCTCGAATTGATAGGGGCTCGCCATTGCCACGTTCTTCGTCTTCCCACCCATGAAGGCGTCCTCCTTTTTCCACACCGGGATGGGCTGCCCATGCCATTTCGTGAGTTCCGGCTTGGGATCGAACAAGTCCACATGGCTGGGCCCGCCATACATGAAGAGAAAAATCACCGCCTTCGCCCTCGGCGCGAAATGCGGCGCCCGCGGCGCCAACGGATTGCGCGAGACGGTGTCCGCCGCCAGAAGTCCGTCGCGCCCGAGCAGCGCCTGGAACGCGAGCGCGCCGAAGCCCGCGCCGCTGCGCTGGAGAAATTGTCGGCGGGAAAATGGCATGGTCATGGAATATAGATGAACTCGCTGCTATTGAGCAGCACATACGCGAGGTCGGCAAACGCCCGCTCCCGTCCGCCGTCCGCCTCGCGGGCCCGCACAAACTTTACCGCCTGCTGCATCCGTTCCACGCCGGGCGGCTGCGACAGGATCAGCCGGAACATGCGCTCGATCGTGGGCGCCGGGTCATCGCCGTTTCCGGCCAGTGCCCGGCCAGCCAGGTAACCTGCCTGCTCCTCGACGAACTCATCGTTCATCAGGACCAGCGCCTGCGTGGGCACGACGCTCTCGAGGCGCGCGGCGCAGCTTTCCGTGGTCGTCGGCGCGTCGAACAGCTCCATGATCGGCATCAGAAGCTGGCGCTTCGTGTAAATGTAAACGCTCCGCCGCCATTGCCGCGCATCTTCCTTTTCCAGGGCCGGCCACTTGTTGCGTTGGCTGGCCGGCAGCAACTCCGGGCGCAACCGCGGCTTGATCCCCGGACCGCCGGGCTCCGCGTTGAGCTTCCCGCTGGCCGCCAGGATGCTGTCGCGCAGCACCTCCGCTTCCATGCGCCGCAGGTTCATCCGCCACAGCAGGCTGTTCGCCGCGTCGTGCTCCATCCCCGCGTCATTTTGCTGGGAGGACTGCCGGTAGGTGGCCGACATCAGCATGAGCTTGTGCAGCGGCTTCAGATGGCCCCCGTTGGCCACGAGCTGCCGCGCGAGAAAATCGAGTAGCTCCGGATGTGTGGGCGTCGCTCCTGCAAAGCCGAAGTTGCTCGGCGTGGCCACGATGCCCTTCCCGAAGTGATGCTGCCACACGCGGTTTGCCAGGACCCGCCATGCGAGCGCATTGTCAGGCGAGGTGATCCATTCCGCCAGGGTCCGCCGTCGGAGCGAAGTCTTTGCGCCATCCTCCGGCGCCGCAAATTGCAAGCGCTGCGCCGCGAGCACCGCGGGCGCCGCCGGCGGTGCTTCATCGCCCCGGTTCGCCGCGAGGCCGCGCCGCAGCACGTGCGTCGGCGGCACCTCGCCGTTCGTTTCCACCAGGGCGTGAATCTGGATGTTGGGATCCAGCTTCACTTTCTTCCCATTGGCGTCCTCGGTCCCGGGAGTGAGCCCGTACTTTTCCGTGCCGTTGAAGATCGCCACCAGGCTGTAGTAATCTTTCGCCGTAAAGGGGTCCACCTTGTGATCGTGGCAGCGCGCGCACCCGATGGTCACGCCGAGGAACACCACGCTCGTCGTCGACACGACATCGTCGAGTTGATCCGCCCGATACTGCGCGAGCGCCTCGGGCGTTTTCCCCATGTTATCGTCATTGCTCGGGCCATTCCGACAGAAGCCGGTCGCGATCAGGGAATCCTCGTTCGCGCCCTCCACTTCATCTCCCGCCAGTTGCTCCGCGACGAATCGCGCGTAGGGCTTGTCCTCGTTGAAGCTGCGAATCACGTAATCGCGATACTTCCACGCGTAGGGACGATCGAGATCGTTGTGCAGCCCGCTGCTGTCGGCGTAACGCGCCAGATCGAGCCAGTGCCGCCCCCATCGTTCGCCGTAGTGCGGGCTCGCCAGCAGCCGATCGATCACCCGCTCATACGCCTGTGGAGATTCATCGTTTGTAAACGCCCCGACCTCCTCCGGGGTCGGCGGCAGCCCCGTCAGATCGAGTGTCACGCGGCGAAGGAGCGTCGCCCGATCCGCCTCGGGCGAGGGACGCAACCCCGCCGCCTCCAGCTTCACCAGAACAAAACGATCCACGTCGTTCCGCACCCAACTCGCGCCCGCCACCACCGGCGGCTCCACCTCGCGCAACGGCTGAAACGCCCAGTGCTTCCTGCCCTCATCCAGCGAAGGCGCGCCAGCAAAGCCGCCGTTCGTGGCAGCCAGCAGCGAGGCAATCGCGAGTGTGGCAATGGAGGTGCGGGGGTTCATCTGGGATATGAACGTTCATCTTCGTTGGTCATCGGCTGTTGGCAAGTAGCCGTCGCTTTCAAACCACGGATATCCCTTTCCTCCGATCCCCTAATCTCCTGCACAACAGGATTGCCGCTCCGCCCCGCCCATTCCATTGTCCGCCTCTCCAATTAGGTCCAACTCCCTCACCATGACCAACCCCTCGATCTCCACCGCCTTTCCCGCTGAACGCATCCTCCTCGGTCCCGGCCCCAGCCCCGTCTCGCAACGCGTCCTGCGCGCCCTCGGCGCGCCGACCCTCGGCCACCTCGATCCCCAGTATCTCGCCATCATGGACGAGACCTGCGCCCGCCTGCGCGATATTTTCCAGACGAAAAACGCCCTCACCTTCCCCGTCAGCGGCACCGGCATGGCGGGCATGGAATGCGTCGCCACGAATCTCATCGAGCCCGGTGACGAAGTCATCGTGGGCGTCAACGGAGTCTTCGGGACTCGCATGAAAGACGTCATGGAACGCTGCGGCGCCACGGTGCACGCCGTCGAAGCCCCGTGGGGCAATGTCATCCCGCTGGAGCAGCTCGAAGCCGCCCTCGCCGAGCATCCCAAGGTCAAGCTCGTCGGCATCATTCACGCTGAGACCAGCACCGGCGCCCATCAACCACTCGAAGGCTTGGCCGATGCCGTCCACGCGCGCGGCGCGTTGTTGGTCGTGGACGCCGTGACCAGCCTCGGCGGTCACGAATTACGGGTCGACGATTGGGGCATCGACGCCATCTACAGCGGCACGCAAAAATGCCTGAGCTGCCCTCCGGGCCTGTCGCCCGTCAGCTTCGGCGACCGCGCCCTCGCCACCATGGACGCGCGCAAGACCAAGGTCCAATCCTGGTATCTCGATGTCTCCATGCTCCGCAAGTACTACACCGGCGGCGGTGGCGGCGGTCGCGTCTACCATCACACCGCGCCCATCAACATGACCTACGCCCTGCACGAAGCGCTCGGCATCGTGCTCGAGGAAGGCCTCGAAACCCGCATCGCCCGCCACGCGCAAATGCACCAGCGCCTGCGCGCCGGCCTGGAAGCCATGGGCATCACCTACGTCCCCAAGCGTTCCCTGCATTCGCTCAACTGCATCAACATCCCCGCCGGCGCCGATGACGCGACCGTTCGCCGGCGCTTGCTCGAAGAATACGGCATCGAAATCGGCTCCGGCCTCGGCGTTATGGCCGGCAAAGCCTGGCGCATCGGCCTCATGGGCCACGGCGCCACGATCCGCAACGTGGATCTCGTCCTGGCCGCGCTGAAAGAAATCCTGCGTTAATCACGTCCCATGTCCGCTCCCGTGCTCCAGCGCCTTGCGGCGATGATGCCGCCCGGGCGGTTGCTGGAACGCCCGGAACATCTGGCCGCTTACGAGAGCGACGGATTGACCGCCTTCCGCACGCGCCCGCTGGCCGTGGTCATCCCCGAAACGGCGGACGAAGTGATCGCCCTCGTCCGCTTCTGTCACGCGGAGCGGCTGCCCTTCGTCGCGCGGGGCAGCGGCACGAGCCTTTCGGGCGGGTCCCTGCCGGTCGCCGATGGGGTGGTCATCGCGCTGAACCGGCTCAATCGCATCCTCAAGCTCGACCCCGCGCAGCGTCTCGCCGTGGTCGAACCGGGCGTCATCAACCTCGACGTTTCGCAAGCCGCGGCGGCCCACGGATTGCACTACGCACCCGATCCTTCCAGCCAGTCCATCTGCACGATCGGCGGCAATGTCGCCTTCAACTCCGGCGGCGCCCATTGCCTGAAATACGGCATGACCGCCAACCATGTCCTCGGCATCAAGGCCGTCCTGGCCACCGGCGAGGTGGTGGAGTGGGGCGGACCCAGCCGCGAAACCGTCGGCCCGGACTGGTGCGGACTTTTTACCGGCAACGAAGGCCTCTTCGGCATCGCCCTGGAGATCACGGTCCAACTTCTGCCCCGCGCCGAATGTTATCACACGGTGCTCGCCGGCTATCGCACGCTGGAGCAGGCGGGCGACGCGGTCTCCGCCGTGATTGCCAGCGGCCTCCTGCCCGGCGCGATCGAAATCATGGACGCGCTCGCCCTCGAAGCCGCCGTCGCCGCCGTGCACGCCGACTATCCGCCCGGCTGCGAGGCCGTCCTCATCGTGGAACTCGAAGGCCCGCGCGAGGTGGTCGCCGTCGACCGCGAGCGGCTCGATCGGATCATCGAATCGAGCCAGCCCGTCGAAGCCCGGCCCGCCCGCGACGCCGAGGAACGCGTGGCCATCTGGAAAGGACGGAAGAGCGCCTTCAGCGCCGTCGGCCGTTTGTCGCCCGATTTCATCGTGCAGGATGGCGTCGTCCCGCGCCGCCGCCTCGGTGAGGCGTTGCGCCGCATCGGTGAAATGTCCCGCGAGGCCGGCGTGCGCGTGGCCAATGTCTTCCACGCCGGCGATGGCAATTTACATCCGCTCATCCTCTTCAATGGCCGCGAACCCGGCGCGCTCGGCCGGGCCGAGGCACTGGCCGGGCGCATCCTGGAAATGTGTGTCGAGATGGGCGGCTCGATCACCGGCGAGCATGGGGTGGGAGTGGAGAAGCGCGATTATTTGCCCGCGATGTTTTCCGCCGACGAGATCGACTGCATGAGCCGCATCCGCGCGGCTTTCGATCCCCTCGGTATCGCCAACCCCGGCAAAATGTTTCCCACCTCCGAGGCGCCCTCGTTGCAGCATCACGGCCTGCATCCACTGGAAAAAGCCGGCGTCATTTCCCGCGAATGAACAGGACCGTCCTCGCTCCCACGTCCTCCGAGGAACTCGCCGACGCCGTGCGCTCGAGCCCGCGCGTCCTCCCCGTAGGTGCAGGCACCAAGCCGCGCCTGTCGAAAGTGGACGCCGCCGTGACAAGGCTTTCCACGACCGGCCTGCGCGGCATCCGCGAATACGATCCCAGCGAGTTCACTTTCACCGCGGGAGCAGGAACCCCGATCTCGGAAATCGTCACGGCCCTGGGCGAAAGCGGGCAGTATCTGCCCTTCGATCCCATGCTGACGGACGCTGGCGCGACGCTCGGCGGCACCGTGGCCGCGGGCCTGAGCGGACCGGGCCGTTTCCGCTTCGGCGGCTTGCGGGATTTCATCCTCGGCGTGCGTTTCGTCGACGGCTCCGGACGCCTCTTGCGCATGGGAGGAAAGGTTGTGAAGAACGCCGCCGGATTCGACCTACCGAAGTTTTTCGTCGGCAGCCTCGGCCGCTTCGGGGTGCTGACCGAGATCACCTTCAAAGTATTTCCGCGTCCCGCCTCCGCGCTCACGGTCAGGTTATCCGCCGGCACGCTGGAAACTGCCGTCCAGGTTCTCACCGAAGCAGCCAGTTCCCGATTCGAATTCGAAGCCCTCGACGTGACGTCCGACGAACCCGGCGTGCTCGCCCGCCTCGCGGGCCCACCCGCCGCGTTGGAGACTCTCTCACGGGAGGTCTTCGCGCGTTGGCCTGGCGAATTCCTGTCCCAGGAAATTGCCGAAACCGTCTGGCGTAGCTTGCGCGAGTTTTCCTGGACTCGCTCCACCGGCCCATTGGTGAAAGTGGCGCTCTCCCCCGCGACCGCCGTAACGCTGGGGCAGGCGGTGTGCTCGATCGATCAAGCACGATGGCACCTCAGCGCCGCTGGGAACCTCGCTTTCGTATCACTCGCCGATTCCGCGCAAACCGGCGAGTTCGACGGCTGCCTCCGGAAACTCGGCCTGTCCGGTGTCGTCTTGCGCGGCGCCGGACCGCTGTGGCTCGGCGCGCGCACGAGTCCGGAGATCGCCTCCGCCGTGAAGAATGCGCTCGACCCCATGAACCGTTTCCCCTCCCTCGACGACTGATGCTTCACCAAATCCCCACGGAATCGCTGGGACCGCTCGGCGCACCGATGACCCATGCGGTGGAGACCTGCGTGCACTGCGGCTTCTGCCTCGCCGCGTGCCCGACCTATCGCGAATTGGGCCAGGAGATGGACACGCCGCGGGGACGTATCGTGCTGATGAAGGAAGTCCTCGAAGGTACGCTCCCGCTCTCCGCCGCGCAGCCGCACGTGGACCGTTGCCTCGGCTGCCTGGCCTGCGAGCCGGCCTGCCCGAGCGGCGTCCCGTATCGCGACCTTATCAGCCCCTTTCGCGCACTCATGCAGTCCAGGACCCCGCGGTCTCCCGCCGAAAAGTTCCGGCGATTCATGGCCGCGCAGACGATCCCATTCCCGGCGCGGTTCCGCATCGCCACCATGCTCGGCCGCCTCGGAAAAATCTTCCGTCCCCTGATGCCCTCCCTCCTGCGACCCATGCTCGATCTGGTCCCCGACCAGATCCCTCCTGCGCAGCACTGGCCCCTCGTCACCCCGGCCCGCGGCGAACGCCGTGCCCGGGTCGCATTGTTGGCCGGCTGCGCGCAACGAGTGCTCGATCCCGACATCAACACCGCCACGATCGAAGTCCTCACGCGCAACGGCGTGGAAGTCGTGGTGCCTGTGGAGCAGGGCTGCTGCGGTGGCCTCGCGTGGCACAGCGGAGATCTGGAAGCCGCGCGGTCTTTCGCCCGCCGCAACCTCGACGCCTTCCCCCCCGACGTGGACGCCATCCTCACCAACGCCGCCGGCTGCGGTTCCGCGATGCACGAGTATCACCTCGTGCTGCGGGGCACTCCCGACGAGGCGCGCGCCGAAGAGTTCCGCAAACGCGTGATGGATGTGAGCGTGTTCCTTCAGCGACTGGGCCTGCGCGAGCAGCCGCCCGGCAACGGACAACCGCGAAAAATCGCCTATCACGACGCCTGCCATCTCTCCAACGCCCAAGGCGTCCGTCGCGAGCCGCGCGCTCTGCTCCGCGGCATTCCCGGCGTCGAGTTATGCGAACTCGCTGACGCCCAGATCTGTTGCGGCAGCGCCGGCAGCTACAACCTCGATCAGCCCGAAATCGCTGCGTCCCTCGGCGAGAAAAAGGCCCGCGCCGTGATTGCCACCGGAGCCACGGTGGTTGCCTCGGGCAACATCGGCTGCCTCACTCAACTGCGCATGCACCTGGTGAAGCAGCGATCTCCCATCAAAGTCCGCCACACCATGCAAGTCCTCCGCGACGCCTATGCCCACCCCAGTGAACCGTCGGATCACTAAACCACGACTCATGAGCACACCCACCGCCCCTTCCGAATACCTCGTCATCTCCCGCGGACAATGGGACACCGTTGCGTCCCAAGAAGAAATCCAGAGCGCCATCGACGAATTCTACATCTGGCTCGACCAAATGGTTCAGGCCGGAAAAATGAAAACGGGACAACGCCTCAGCCACGAGGGCAGGACCGTCGCCCGCAACGACGTGGTCACCGACGGCCCTTTCGGCGAAACCAAGGAAGTCGTGGGCGGATACTGGTTCATCCTCGCCGGCAGCCTGGAAGAAGCCGCTCAAATCGCCCAAGGCAACCCCTGCCTCCGATGCGGCCTGTTCTACGAGATCCGGCCTCTGGACCCGCAACGCGCCACCGCCTTCACCGTCACCACCGAAACTCCAAAGCAGCAACGAACCTAGCCCGCGGCGGACTCCACGTCCAGCAGCGCTGCGACCTGCCCCGCGATATCCCCCGTGCGCATCAAGCTTTCCCCGACCAGGATCGCCTGACACCCGGCCGTGTGGACGCGCCGCGTATCCGCCTGCGTCTTGAGTCCGCTCTCGCTCACTAGAATCACACCGTCGGGCACCTCTTCGCTCAGTTCGTCCGTGGTCGCGAGATCGATCTCGAAGGTCGTCAAGTTCCGGTTGTTGATCCCGATCAGACCGGCGCCGAGATCGATGGCGCGATCCAGTTCCTCCCGCGTATGGACCTCCACGAGCACGTCGAGTTGGCAGGTCTCCGCCGTTTTGTTCAACGCTTGGAGTTGACCCTGCTCCAGCGCCGCGACGATGAGCAGGATGGCGTCAGCCCCCGCGACTGCCGCCTCGAAAATCTGCACGTCGTGCAGCATGAAATCTTTGCGCAAGCAGGGCAGACTGACGGCGGCGCGAACCTGCGTGAGGTAGCTGAGATGCCCCTGGAAGTATTTCTCATCCGTGAGCACGGAAATGGCGTGCGCCCCCGCGGCCTCATACTGCGTGGCAATGGCCACCGGATCAAAATCCGCCGCGATCACGCCCGCACTCGGGCTGGCCTTTTTCACTTCCGCGATCAGTCCCAGCGCATCCGGCCCGCGATCGAGTGCCGCGGCGAACGGGCGGATATCATTTCGCAGCAGCGCCGCCGCGCGCAAATGCTCGAGGCGCGGCAGCAGCCGGGCGATTTCAGTTCGTTTGGTATCGAGGATTTGTTGGAGACGATTCACGGAAGGGAAGACAGGACAGCCGAGAGCGTCGCACGGGTCAAGAGGCGGCAACAGTCCCGATCCTCGTACTTCCGTCGCAGCGTCCCCACGGAACCGGAAACCAGCTGCAACGAGCGAAGCGAGGCCGGGCTTTCAAACCAAAACCAGAAACGTCCCAATTAGCCCGGCACCGTGAAATGGATCGTCGTCCCTTGTCCCGGCTCACTCTCGACCCAGATGAGCCCTCCGTGGCTCTCGACGATCTTTTGACAGAGCGACAGGCCGATGCCCGTGCCCGCGTATTCTCCCCGGCCATGCAGCCGCTGAAACAGCACGAAGATGCGTTCGAAATCCCGCGCCGGGATGCCGATGCCGTTGTCGCGCACCTGGAAATGCCAGCCGTTTCCCTCGCGTCGACACCCGATGTGAATCTCCGGGGCGCGCCCCGGCGCGGTGAACTTCAACGCGTTGCCGAGGAGGTTTTGAAAAAGCTGGGAAAAGCGCGGGGCCTCAACGACGAGCGTCGGCAGCGCATCGCTAGTGATGCGGGCCTGCTTTTCCGTGCGGACGGCTTCGAGATTGGCCAGCGCGCCGTCGACGATCGCCTGCAGATCCACCGCCTCGGAGCTGCGGTCCCTCATTCCCACCCGGGCATACGCGAGCATATCGATGATCATCTGCCGCATGCGGTGGGCTCCATCCACCGCGAACTTTAGGAAGCTCTTTTCCTTTTCATCGAACCGGTCCGCGACCCTTCGTTCCAGCAGGGTCAGGTAGCTCGTCACCATGCGCAGCGGCTCCTGCAAATCGTGTGAGGCGATGGAGGCAAACTGTTCCAGTTCCCGATTCGAGCGCTGGAGTTCCCGCGCCTGCGCTTCGAATTTGTCGGTGACCGCCTGCAATTCGCGATTTTTCCAGATCGCGAGTTCGTAGGTCGAGAGCAGCAGGTCGAGGACGCGTTCACGCTCCGAGGCGATGAAGTATTTCTTTCCGCCGTACATGAATTCCACCCCGGCCTCGGGGTGGATCCCGTCCTGTGCCTGGCGGAGTTCGGGGTTCGCGAGCAGGAATTGAATGCGGGCCAGCAGATGGCCCTCTTCGTACGGCTTGGTCAGGAATCCATTCGCCCCGCATTGCATTCCCTTGATCGCGTCACTCGGATCGGTGAGCGCCGTGATCAGGATCACCGGGATCGCCGCGAGCCGGAGATCCGCTTTCATGCGCCGGCAGAGTTCATAGCCGTCCATCACCGGCATGTTTACGTCGCTGATCACGAGGGAAGGCACCTCGTCTTTCATGAAGGCCAGCGCCTCTTCCCCTTGGGCGGCCACCGTCGCCCGGTCAAAATGCTGGAGCAGCAAATGGCGGAGCTTGTGAGCCTGGGTGGCGCTGTCTTCGACTATCAGGATGTGACTGTCGCTGCAGGCCGGCGGTTCGTTCATGGAGGGTTTGGGAAGACTAGGGCCGCGGGCCGCGGGCCGCGAGTGGGAAAGTGTGTTCGTCCCAAAGCAAGGCATCGCGCCCGCGCGCTCTTTGTGAAATGGTAGTGGCAATGTTTCCCCGAATCGTTTTTGCCAGCCTGTGGCTGCTCGTCATCTTCAGCGCCGCGGCGCAGCGGCTCAGCCCCCTGGCGACGCCACCCGATTGGTCGAAACTGGAGGCGTTCCAGGAGACGATCACTCGTGAGCAATTCGTCGACTTGCTCGATCACGTCTACGCGCCCGGCGGCGCGGCCAAAGGGGTCGTGGACGCGGAGGCGGACAGCGCCGTCATCAAGACCCGCCTCACTCCGGTCGCGGAGTTTCGCCTCCGTTTTGCGAAGGACGCCGCCTCGGCGAAAGCCGCTCCCCGCTTTTGGCGGCCCGCGGGGCAGCTCCCGCCCGCCACCGCGGAGCAACCGCTCGCGGGACTCAAGATCGCCATCGATCCCGGGCACATCGGCGGCGCCTGGGCAAAAATGGAGGAACGCTGGTTCCAGATCGGGGAATCGCGACCGGTCATCGAAGGAGAGATCGCGCTGCGCGTGGCGAAGATGCTGGCCCCCAAGTTGCGCGCCCTGGGCGCGGATGTGTCCTTCGTCCGCGACTCCCTGGAGCCGGTCACGCAGGAGCGCCCGGAGACATTGCGCCCCATCGCCCGGGAGGAACTGGCCAGGCTGGGCATCAAGGCGCCGCGTGAGAACTACGACGTCCTCAGCGACCCGGAGCGCGGCTCGACCGTCCAGGCGGAGAGCGAGCTCCTCTTCTATCGCATCGCGGAAATCCGCCAGCGAGCCGAGCTGGTCAATACTCGGCTGCAACCCGACCTGGTCCTCTGCCTCCATCTGAACGCCGAGGGCTGGGGTGATCCTGTCCGGCCGGACCTCGTGCCGCGCAATCATCTCCACGTCATCGTCAACGGCTGCTACTCGGCGGGCGAACTGCGCTACGACGACCAGCGGTTCGAGATGCTCGCGAAATTGCTCAGCCACTCCTACCCGGAAGAGCTGGCCGCTTCCGAATATGTCGCCGGCGCACTCGCCACCGCGACCAAGCTGCCGCCCTACCAATACACCACGGGCAACGCCATTCGCGCCGGCACGAGCCCCTATCTCTGGGCGCGCAACCTCCTCGCCAACCGCCTCTACCACGCCCCGGTCGTCTTTCTCGAGCCCTACGTGATGAACAGCGAAATCACGTGGGCCCGCGTGCAGGCCGGCGATTATGAGGGCGAACTGACGGTCGGCGGCGAACTGCGCCGCAGCCTCTTTCGCGAGTACGCGGACGCCGTTGCGGAAGGCTTGCGCGAGTACTACTCCAAGGTTCGTCCGGCTCAGCCCGCCGTCCCGAAATAGCGATCCCCGGCGTCGCCCACCCCCGGAACGATGTAGGCCCTCTCATCCAGGCCCGGGTCGATGGCCGCGGTGAAAATCTCGACGTCGGGATGCGAGGTGCGCAATTGCTTCACTCCCTCCGGGCAGGTCACGAGGCAGACAAAGCGGATCGAGGTCGCCCCCGCGTCCTTGAGCTGGGTGACCGCGCCCGTCGCGCTAAAACCCGTGGCGAGCATCGGATCGACCAGGATGACGTCGGCCTCCGCCAAATGCGATGGGGCCTTGAAATAGTAGCTCTCGGGCCGGCGCGTTTCCTCATTCCGGAACATCCCGATGTGGGCGACGCTCACGTCCGGCAGCAGGTCGAGCATCCCCTCGACGAGCCCGAGCCCCGCCCGCAGAATCGGCGCGACGACGACGGGGCGGGCGAGCGCCTGGCCATCATGGGCGGCCAGCGGCGTCTGGATGCGCTGGACCCGCGTGGCCAGGGAGCGCGTGGCCTCGAAGATCATGAGCGTGGACAACTCATTCAGGCGCAGGCGGAATTCGGCCGACCCGGTGCGCTCGTCGCGCAGTTGGGTGAGCTTGGCCTGCACGAGTGGATGATTGACCACGGTGACACCGGCGGGAAGATTCGCGGACATGATGGGGTCTTTAGCGGACGCCGCGGTGTTTGTCACTCACGGCGGATTTGCGTTGTTGCCGACTTGCGGCATGATGCGCCCCCGTGCGCCCGTTCCTCCCCCTCGCCATCCTCCTCCTCACCTCCATCGTGGGCCAAGCCGCGAGTCCTCTATCGATCGAGATCGATCTCGCGCAGCAAAAGGCCTTTCTGCTTCAGGACGGGAAGATCGTTTACGAATCCCAAATCTCCAGCGGCCGCCCGAACCATCGGACCCCCACGGGCAATTTCCAAGTCCTCGAGAAAGACCCAAACCATCTCTCGTCTCTCTACGGCAAGATCGTCGATGCCGACGGCAAGACGCTGGTCCGCGACGCCGACGCCGACATGCCCTTGCCCCCTGGCGCCAAGTTCGTCCAGGCACCGATGAAAAACTTCCTGCGCTTCGACGGCGCGACCGGAATGCATTCCGGCTACCTGCCGGGCTATCCCGCTTCGCACGGGTGCATCCGGATGCCGGAGGTCCGGGCGGCGCTCTTTTTCGACATCGTGGAGATCGGGACCCCCGTGCGCGTCTTCGGAAAGCCGCCCGAGACCACTCCGCCGGAGCGCCCCGCAAAGGCAACACCCACGCCGACACCAGCGCCGCGGAAGTGGTATCAAATTTTCAGCCACGCGACCCCGACGCCCGCGCCCGCGCGATAGCTCGGTTGCATTGGGATTGGCAAGATTGACACCTTCTTTGGATAGCATCTCGGATTCGGCGAATGAGCGCGAGCGCCGTCCCTTTTTGTCATGCTGAGCAAGCGGAAGTGGAAAAGTGGGTGGAGCGCTGTCGAAGCATCTCCAATATCACTCCGGCATCTGACCCCACGCCGCTGAGGAAAGGCGGATATTGGAGATCCCTCGACTGCGCATATGCGTCAACTTAAGCGTGAGGTAGCCTGTAAAGGTCGTTGCAGTGGCTCCGCGCGAGAACCCGCGGATATTGGAGGTCCTTCGACTGCGCCCATGCTTCCCCGCTCCGCTCAGGATGACAAAGTTTGGCGCGGCCGGCGCTCGCGCTGAATTACTTATGTTGGCGAAACGGTCGCGGCAGGTTTAGCAGACGATGGTGTGGCGGTTGGCTTTGGGGAGGCTGGCGAGGGGACTGGTTTTGCAGGGGCGGGCGTCGCAGCCGCAGGAGCCGGCGTCGCCAATACTGGCGCCGGTGTCGCAGGCGGCAGTTTCGGCTTGGTGATGTCTTCCCAAGTAAACAGCTCGCCTTGATACCCCCCTATTTCCTCAAGCAGTTTCGCGCACTTGGTCCGCCACTTGTCCAGGTCCGGAACGGCCATGAGTTTGTCCGCGGAGCCCGGGAATACCAGGTAGGTCGCCTTGAGTTCAGTGACGGCGCGGAAGTCGCCATTCGCCTTGGGCAGGATCTGTTTGCAGATGCGCAGCGACGCCTCGCCCATCCGCGCGCGCGGACCGACATCGCCGACGATTGCCGGATAGAGCGCGCCCTCGTGGATCACCACGCAATAGTCGCCGACCGAAGTGGCAAATGGTCCGCCGCGATTGGCGCCGAACATCGATCCCGGGAGCACGATGAACGGATCGGCGTGACCAATGAGAAAGCTGAACTTTTGCAATTCGCCGATCTCCGCTTTTGTCTCATGGATCGCCGTCTGGATTTGCGTCTTGCGGGCCGGTGTCGGAGTACCGGCCAATTCGGCTTCGAGGTCCTTGACCTTCGCCTCGCGGGGGGCAATGAGCGGGCTGACCTTGTTCGTCGCCTTCGGCCAGCGATAGCTGGTGGAGGGCTGGAAAGTGCTCGACGCGCCTTCGATGTCCGGGACCCGGTCCACGTCTGATCCGTCCGTGTCCACATCCATATCGGACTGGATGAAAATCGCGCGCCGTTTGGTCTCCGGATGCTGCATCTCGAGCAGGGTTTCGCAGTCGTAGAAGTTATGCCGCGTCGGGAGCCGGTCCAGTCGATGGAGCCCCAGCATGAGTTCATCGACCTTCAGACGATAGAGATCGTCGAAGACCGGCGAGATCTTCGCGGTCTGGATCATCGTGGCGAGCGACGGGAGAAGATCCGGCAGGTGGCGGTTGAGCTTGCTGATCGCGTCGATGTCTTTGTGCGGCTTGGGCACCTTTACCTTGAAGACCAGTTCCGCTCGATAGCTCGCTTCATCGTTGCGCTCATTCGTGGCCGTGGTCCCATTCTCGGTTTCCAGCCTCACGATATACTTCATGCCGTTGAAAATCTTCCCGACATCGACGCGCTTCAGCGGCACGTAGGGCGGCGGGGTCGGCGTGGGAGTCGGGAGCGGGGTGGGAACCGGAGGAGGGGTGGGAACCGGTGGCGGTGTGGGTGGCCGCGGACATGCCGTGAGCGCGATCAAGCTGAGGCCGATCAGCCCGAACTGCGCGAAGCGTAGAGCCCTCACACTTGGTGACGGCTACTTTTTCGAGAAGGCCGCAATGGTGAGAAGAATGCTGATGACGCTCAGCGCAGCCAGCGTTCCGGCTGGCCAGATGGCATGTCCCCTTTTGAAAAAATCCGGAATGAACTTCCCAGCGATACCGATCGCACCGATTAAGGCGAGGATCAGCGCAGGATTGGTTTTGGTCCCAAGAAGAAATCCGCCCGCCAGAATCATCGCGGCGAGTGTGCCGCCGACGGCGAGTGAGATCATGCTTCCCTTGACAGCACCCTGAACGGCAGCGGCCATCGTGATCGCGCCAAAAATGAAAAAATAGATTTTAGTGATGTCGAGCATCGGAGTGAGATACGGCAATTGTGGGGCGGCGACAACCTTGCGCTTTAGAGATCGACGCGGCTGGACCGGCGCTGGGCGAGAAAGAGGCGGACGAAGAAGATCGGCACCAGGGATGCAATCGTCATGACGAGGCAGACAAACCAGCCTGGAATCACCCTCGCCCGGTCGCGCTCCACGGCCGCGAGGCCGGCACTCACCACTTCCTCGGCGGAAACTTTGAAAAGCTCCGGGGCGGGCATGGAGTCGCGGCCGTCCGCTCGTTCCGCAGTGAGGAAGAATTCGGTGTTCACGGGACCGGGGCAAAGGGCCGTCGCGGAAACGCCCGTGTCGCGCAACTCGGCGCGCAGCGCCTCGGTGAAGCTGGTCACGTAGGCCTTCGACGCCGCGTAGACCGCCATCTTCGGCAGGGGTAGGATGCCGGCGATGCTGCTCACGTTGAGAATCGCGCCGCGCCCTACGCGGACGAGATCCGGCACGATGGCGTGGGTGAGCCGGGTGAGCGCCTTGATGTTTACGTCGAGCATCGCCTCGACCCGCGACCAGTCGCTTTCCTCGAAATAACCGTGGTCCCCCAAGCCGGCATTATTGATGAGCAGGCTCACGCGTTCACCGCTCGCCGCCAGCGAGGCGAGGAGGGCTTCGGTCTGCACTTCGTCGGCGAGGTCGGCGGCGTGACAATGAATAATCAATCCCGGCCGATCGAGTTCGGCCTTCAAGGCTTCCAGACGGTCGAGCCGGCGCGCCACGAGGATCAACGCGCTGGCATGCGGAGCAAGCTGGCGCGCAAACTCCGCCCCGAGCCCCGAAGAAGCGCCGGTAATGAGCGCGGTACAACCGTGAAAGAAATTCATGTGAACGGGCAGGATGTCGGATGGCAGGGCAAGTGGAAGCAAATTTGCGACCGGTGCGGCGGGGCCCTCCGGGATGGAAGGAGCCGGACGTCATCCTCGCACAAACAATCCCGCGCAGCGGCTTGGGGGTCTCAGAATGACGGTGGGAAGGGGTTTTCAAACGCATTCGATTCGGCGAGCATTCCCTTCTATTCCTATCAACCGCACCGACCCGCGTATGACGCTCCAAAACATTGCCAACCAGACACCGTTCACGACCAAGGATGGTTCGACCATTCGCAGCATCCTCGACCGAACCAATGCGCCGGTGGAAAAGCAGAGCCTCGCCGAGGCGTGCGTGCCGGCGGGGAGTGCGACGCAACGCCACTACCACAAGCTCGCGGAGGAATTTTACTTCATCCTCGAAGGCCAGGGCGAGATGGAGATCGACGGCGAAACGCGCTCCGTCGGTCCCGGTGACGCCATCCTGATTCCCGCCGGAGCGTGGCACACGATCACCGCCCGCGAAGCTCTGCGATTCCTGTGCTGCTGCGCGCCACCGTACGCGCATGAGGACACCTACTTTGCGTAGAGTGGATGGTTGAAAGTGGATAGTTGATAGCCCCGCGGAGTTTGCGGTGCGTTCACGATTGTGGAAGAACGTCCATTCGCAGGTGTGAGATGCGGCCCCGCACGCCTGACGTCGCCGCCTTTGCGAAAATGGCTATCCACTATCAACTCTCCACTATCAACGTCCCCTAAGGCTTCGTCCCCGGCACCGGCTTGGGACTCTTGATGATCTCCTCGTCCGTCGGCAGCTTCTGCGGTTTGCCGCTGAAGATGAGGCGATTCGGATGCTCCGCGATGGCCTGCGTCAAAGCCTTGGCGTGCGTCGTTGCGACCTTGAGATTCTGTAAGACCACGCTGAGTTCCTGCATCCGACCGTCGATGTTCTTGTCGGTGCGGCCCAGGAGCTGATTGGCGGTGCCGATCGTTTGCTGCAATTTCACCAGCGTTTCCTTGAGTTCTTCGAGGTCGGTTTTCACTGGGCTCGCCGGACCGTCGATTAGCTTGTTGATATTCTTGATCGCGATGTCCGCGGAATCGGAGGTGGCTTTCAGTCCCTCGAGCAGGGTGTTGGCTCGTGGGACGATTTCATTCACTGCCGACTTCACGGTATCCACCGCGTCGGTCGTCTTCCGGAGCAGCGGATCCATGCCGTGGAGGATATCTTGCGCGGTTCTGAGCAACGGCGGGAGCGACTCCGCGAGGGGGCCGATCGCTTCGAAGAGTCCGTCGAGTCCGCCACCGGAATGGCCCTGGAGCCAGGCGCCGTTGGCCAGTTTCGGAGCGGATGGGGTGCCCGGAGAAAGGGCGACGAACTTTTCGCTGAGCATGGTCTCGGAGGAGAGAGAAGCACGGATATCCGAAGGCAGCGGCGGCAAGCCCTTGCCCAGTGTGACCGTGACGCGCACCGCGTTGCGTTTTTTTTCCGGGGTATCCGCCGCTTCACGCTCGTCAAAGGTGAGCAACCGGATCTGTGTGACTGCGCCCGCGCGCGCGCCGGCGTAGCGGACGTCGGAATGCAGCTTGATTCCGCTCACATCCGGGTAGTCGATCTCGAGGGTGCGATCGGTCTTCCTGACGAACCCGCCGGAAAGGGAATAGGTGAGCGCGCCGAGGAGGACGAGACTGCATGCGATCACGGCGAACGCGACGATGTAATCGGACAGATTCTTCTTCATACGGAGTAGGATTTGCGGCCACCGGGCTGACCGAGGAGCCGCTCGACGTAGTCACCTTTCGAGAGACGAAGTGGCACCGGACCATCCGGTTCGCCATTGATGAATTGTTTGACCTCGCCATTCGTGCTCGCGCGGATCTCGGCGGGTGTGCCGGTGGCGATGATCTTTCCCTGGTTCGGGCCAGTCCCGAGCATGATCATCCGCGAGCCGATGCGGAAGGCGCTGGTCATGTCGTGGGTCACGACCACGGCGGTAACGCCGAGTTTGCGCGTCATTTCCTGAGTCAGAATATCCACGACGCTGACCATGATCGGGTCGAGCCCCGCAGTCGGCTCATCGCTGAAAAGCAGCTCGGGATCCAGCGCCAGGGCTCGGGCGAGGCCGACACGCTTTTTCATGCCGCCGCTGATTTCCGCGGGCTTGAGATTCTCGAAACCGGTGAGCCCGACCATCTCCAGTTTCATCTTCACCATGAGATCGACAATGCTGGGGTCGAGTTTGCCGTGCTCGAGAATGGGCAGGGCGACGTTTTCGCCGACGGTCAGCGACTGGAGTAAAGCACCGCTTTGAAAGAGCATGCCGAACCGGCGGCGGATGTGGGCCAGTTCTTTTTCCCCCATCCCGGTGATCTCCTCGCCGAAGAGCTTGACCGAGCCGGAGGTCGGCTTCATGGCGCCGATGATGTGTCGGAGCAGCGTGGACTTGCCGCACCCGGAGCCCCCCATGATGATCATGGTATCCCCCTTCATGACCTTGAAGGAAAGGCCGTTCAGGACCCTGCGTCCGTTGAATTCACGGACGAGTTCGGTGACTTCGATGACGGGCGTTTCGTCGCTCATGCGAAGAAGAAGATGGCCGTCATCATGGCATTGGTGAGGAGCAGGATGAGCAGCGACCAAACCACGGAACTGGTCGTCGCCTGCCCGACGCCCTCCGCGCCGCCCTCAACCCCCAGGCCCATGTGGCAGGCGATGGTGATAATGAGCCAGGCAAAGACGACGCTCTTGACCAGCCCGGAATAAAGATCCCACGGCGCCGCCCGCGTGAGGGAATTGACGATATAAGCCGGCGTGGTGAAACCGAGCGCGTAGTGGCTGATCGACCAGCCGCCGACCATACCCACGCAATCGCCGAAAACCGTTAACACCGGCAGCATGATCATCATGGCGAGAAAGCGCGGCACGATGAGGAAACGCACCGGATTGATGGCCATCACTTGAAGCGCCTCGATTTCCTCCGAGACCTTCATCGTGCCAAGTTCCGCCGTGACCGCCGAGCCGCTGCGGCCGATGACGATCACACCGACGATCAACGGACCCAGTTCACGCAGGATGGAGAGAGTCACGAGAAACGGGACGAAACTCGTGCCGCCCATCGATTTGAGCGCATTCGCTCCTTGCATGGCCATGGTCAGACCGATGCTGAACGACATGAGCGCGGCCATCGGCAGCGCGCGCGTGCCGATGAGAATCATCTGGTGAAATACTTCCGCGACCTTGAACGGCTGCCCCCGGAAGGGCGCGATGAGCGTCCAGTAGAGGATCTGACCGTTGAGCGCGAAGTACCCTTTCACGCGCCGGGCGCGGTGAGCAAAGCGGCGCGCGCTTCCGCCGGAGACGGGTAGATTGGAAGAAATTCGGTCAGCCGCACCAGATCGAAGATCGTGCGCACGCGGTCGCTGACATGGACGAGCCCAAACTTGCCGCCGTAGGGCTGGGCGAGACGGACATATTCCACGAGCGTCGCCAGTCCGGACGAGTCGACATACACCACCCCGGAAAAATCGAGGAGCAGCGCCGGGCACTTCTTTTTGGCGTATGCGTGGAGCAGGGCGCGCAGATCCGGTGAGCACGCGAGGTCGATCTCGCCCTCGATGGCGAGCACGTCGAGGCCGTTATCTTGATGCTCACGAGTTTGCATGCGACGGGTAGAGCTATCAGCGGGTGGGGGAGGGCGGAAGGGGAAACTTCCACACCCCTTTGCCACCATCCCTATACGACGGCTGCCGCTTCCGCCGCCGGCGCATCCACCCACTTGCCATGCTCGCGGATCAAGTCCTTCAAGCGATCCACAGCTTCGGCCTCGGGGATGTTGAATTTCACGGATTGCTTGCCGACGTAGAGATTTACCTTGCCCGGCGCGCCGCCCACGTAGCCGAAATCGGCGTCGGCCATCTCGCCCGGCCCATTGACGATGCAGCCCATGATCGCGATCTTCACGCCCTTGAGATGGGCGGTGGCGGCCTTGATCCTGGCGGTGGTCGTCTGGAGGTTGAAGAGCGTCCGCCCACAACTCGGGCAGGCCACGTAATCCGTCTTGAAAATGCGCGCGCCGGCGGCTTGCAGGATGTTGTAGGCCAGGCGCAGGGACTGGCCGGGCGCCTCCTCGCCTTGCACGAGGACGGCGTCGCCAATGCCATCGCAGAGCAACGAACCGATGCGCTTGGCGGCGGTGATGAGAGTTTCCTGGAAGTCGGCCCGGGCATCCGTGCCTGGAGTCAAAGTGTCCTTGAGCAGAATCGGGTGGCGCTCCGGAATGCGGGCCGCGAGCAGCCGGTAGGCCGCGATCACCGGGAGGTCGATCCCATCCACGACCGTTACGAATCGCGTCGAAGAGTGCTGGAGGGCAGCGATGGCCTGATCGTCGCGAGGATCGACTTCGAGCACGCTACTCTGCCCGACGATCCCCTCGGGACGATAGTCGCCGAGCTTGTCGAGCTTGTGCGCGAGCGCCTGCCATTTCGTCTCCGATGTGAAAACGCGCATCGTTTCCTCTCCGCCCAATGGCACGCCCCCCGCCACGACTCGTGCCGAGGCGCGGCGGCGGTAGGTGAAAGGATCGTAGGAAAGCGGGTGGCGCGACCCAGTGCCGTCGGGACTCAAGTTGGCGTGGGCGGTCCGGCCGACATTGGCCGCCAGCGCCTGCGCCACGGGGATCTCATGCACGCTATCCTCGGTGAGCGAGACGCGAATGGTGTCGCCGATGCCGTCGTTGAGCAGCGAGCCGATGCCGATCGCGGATTTGATGCGGCCATCCTCGCCATCGCCCGCTTCGGTCACGCCGAGATGGATGGGGTAATTCCAATCCGGACCTTCCTCCGCGAGACGCGCCGTGAGCAACCGGTAGGCCTCGATCATCACCTTGGGGTTGCTCGATTTCATCGAGAAAATGAAGTCGTGGTAAGCGAGATCGCGGGCGATGCGGGCAAACTCCAGGGCGCTCTCGACCATGCCGAGCGGCGTGTCGCCGTAGCGGTTCATGATGCGGTCGCTGAGCGAGCCGTGATTGGTGCCGATGCGCATGGCGCGGCCCTGCTCCTTCATGAATTGCACCAGCGGGGCAAAGCGCTCCCGGATCCGTCCGAGTTCCGCCGCATACTGGTCGTCCGTGTATTCTACGATCTTGAACTTCTTGCTATCCGCGTAGTTTCCCGGATTGATCCGCACCTTTTCCACCCACTTCGCCGCCTCCATCGCGGCCTCGGGCTTGAAGTGGATATCCGCGACGATGGGCACGTCGCAACCCTGCGTGCGCAAGCCGGCTACGATATGCTCGAGATTGGCCGCGTCCTTCACGGTGGGCGCGGTAATGCGCACGATCTCGCAACCCACCGCGGCCAGGTCCAGCGTCTGCCGGATGGATGCCGCGGTGTCCATGGTGTCGCAGGTGATCATCGACTGGACGCGAACCGGATTCGCGCCGCCGACACCGACATTCCCGACCCGCACCTCGCGGCTTTGGCGGCGCTCGTAGTGGAAGGGGGAGGTGCAATACTCCATGGCCGCTATTTTTGGGTCCCAGCCCCAGGCACTCGCTTGAAATTGGCCTGGTGGCCGCCCACAAAGGGCAGATCCTGCACGTCGAAAAACGCGATGAAAACCATGAAGCCGATGATGGTCAGCGCGCACGCGGTCTGGATGAATTCGAGGACGCGCACGTTGACCGGTTTGCGGCGGACGGACTCGATGATCGCGAGCGTGATGTGGCCGCCATCGAGCACCGGGATGGGCAGCATGTTGAGCATCGCGAGGTTCACATTGAGGATGACGCTAAACCAGAGCGCCATGCGGATGCCTTCGGGACCCGAGAGAATCGTGTAATAGGCGTTCATCATCATCACCGGTCCCCCCATGTGCTGCAGGCCGACGCTCGACTTGCGCGAAAGCACCGCGTCCAGGGTGTTGACGATGCTCATCACCCCCATGCGAACCTGTTCGATCGGGGAGGGATAGACCGTGCTGTACCTGCCCATCGGCAGGAAGGCCATGCCATCATTTTCGCGCAACCCGATCCCCGTGATTGCGCGTTTCTCTCCGTCTCCGAGGTCCACCATCTGCGGCGTCACGGAGAGATCGAGCTCACCGTCCCCGCGGCGAATGTGGAAACCAATCGGCACTCCATCCTTGCCGGCAATGTATTCCCTCAACTTTTGGACCGTTGTGGTGGGCTGGCCGTCCGTCGCGACGATGACATCATCCTTGCGCAATCCCGCCACGGCGGCCGGGCTGTCCTTTGCGCCGAAGAGCCGTGCGACAAGGCCTGGCTTCTGCACTTCCTCGACCCGCACGGTCGAGGGCTGAAAGGGCATCGTCAACTTGGTCTTCGTGTGCTCGTCCACGGCACGTTCCACAGTCAGGACTACGGGCCGCCCGGCGGCATCTTCCGCAGCCTTGTATATGCCGTTGTAGTCATAGATGGGTTGTCCATCGACCTCGGTAATTTCGTCGCCCTTTTTCAGGCCCATCTTCTCCGCATTCGAACCCGGCGTCACCTTCCCGATGATTGCACTGATCTTCGGCCCAACCCCGATCCTCCTTAGCGCTTTACGATTGTACCAATTGGCCTTTTCCGGGACTTCAGGCTTGGGATTGAAAGTCTTGGATTCGCCCTTGCGGTCGACTTCGACGGCGACCGTCTCCCCTTCGCTGCGAACCACCCGCCACGTGACGCTGTCGGCGCCCATGCCGCCGAAACGCGTCACTTTATGTCCGTCGATGCTGACAATCGTGTCGCCGGGCAGAATTCCCACCTCCGCCGCGGGCGATTTTGGCGCCACTTCCCCGACAATCCGGGTACTTTCCGCGTCGCCTACGGGGCGGCCAGCTTTCCAGACGATCGTCGCAAAGACCACCGCGAGCAGGAGACTGAAAAGGGGCCCGGCAAAGGCGACGATGATCTTATCCAGGGCAGAGATTTGGGGAAGCTGTTCGCGGGGCGTCTCGACTTTGCCTTCCATGACTTCCATGGGGGCGAGCTGGGGCAGGGCGACGAAACCGCCCGCCGGGATGCAGCCGAGGCTGTATTCCACACCGTTAATCTTCTTTTTCCAGAGGGGTTTGCCGAACCAGATGCCGAATTTCTCGATGACCAGCCCGCGCCAGCGCGCCGCGAGGAAGTGCCCGAGTTCGTGCACGATGATCATCAGGTTGAAGATGACGAGGACCCCGAGGATGATCAGGATGGGCTTGATGACTGTGAGGAACATAGAGGAAAATAAACCACAGGGAGTATCAGGGACACAGAGGATGAATACATGTTCATTCTGCGTGCCCCCTCAACCCGCTGTGGTCAGGTCAAGAGCTCGGTCGCGCGGTGGCGCGCCCAAGCATCGGCGGCCAAGATAGCATCCAAGTCGGCGCCTGCAATGGAACGATGCGCGGCCATGACGGCGTCGACCGTTTGCCAGATGGTCGGGAAAGAGCAATGGCCGGCGAGGAAAGCGGCTACAGCCACTTCGTTGGCGGCGTTCAGGACGGCGGGGAGCGTCCCGCCGGTCTCGCCGGCGGCTCGCGCCAGGTTCAGGGCCGGGAAATCGTCGACCCGCGGAGCCTCGAAATCAAGCGTGGCGAGCTTGGCGAAGTCGATCGACGGGAGGGTGTTGGGAACGCGTTCGGGCCAGGTCACGGCATACTGGATGGGAAAACACATGTCGGTCACCGAAAGCTGGGCGAGGACCGAGCTGTCGATGAATTCGACCATGGAATGCACGATCGACTGCGGATGGACGATGACCTCGACCCGCGCCATCTCCACGTCGAAGAGCCAGCGCGCTTCGATCATCTCCAGCCCTTTGTTGAAAAGCGTGGCGGAATCGATGGTAATCTTGGCCCCCATCACCCAGGTGGGATGCTTGAGGGCCTGTTCGCGCGTCACGCCGGCCAGGCTCGCCGCAGGCCACTTGCGGAATGGGCCGCCGCTGGCGGTGAGGATGAGGCGGCGCACCTCGCGGGAGTCCCGGCCTTCGAGACACTGGAAGATGGCGTTATGCTCGCTGTCGACGGGCAGGACTTTCACCCCCTTGCGCCGGGCGGCGTTCATGACGGCTTCTCCCGCCATGACGAGAATTTCCTTCGACGCGACGGCGATGTCCTTGCCCGCCTCGATCGCGGCCAGCGCGGGGCGGAGCCCGCCCGTTCCCACAATGGCGATGAGGACAAGATCGGCTTCGGGCAGGGTCGCGAGTTCGATCAACCGCTCGACACCGTCCGCACCAGAGGAAAGGGCCAGCCTGGCATTGGGAAATTCCCGCGCCGCGGCCCTTAGCTTCTCCTCGCTCGAGTGCGCGGACATGCCGACGATCTCCATGCGCTCCGGGATGTCGCGCGCCACCTTCCGCGCGCTCTCACCGATCGAGCCCGTCGCTCCAAGAATGACAACGCGGCGTTTTCTCATGGCACTTTGATGACAAAACGCAGGTAGAAGAACAGCAACGGCGCGGTGAACAGGATGGAATCGATCAAATCGAGGGCGCCGCCGATGCCGGGCAGGAACCGGCCCGAATCCTTGGCGTCGCAACTCCGCTTGATGATCGACTCACCCAGGTCGCCGATGATCGCGGCAAAGCCGAGCAACAGGCCGAGCATCACGGCGTGAAATTGGGTGAGGTAGGACAGCTTTGCGGGAATGAGCGCCACCATTCCGCACGCCCCGCCGATCGAAAAGACGAGCGCTCCGAAGAATCCCTCCCACGTTTTCTTCGGCGAGATATGCGGCACCATGGGATGCTTCCCGATCACCGAGCCGGTGAGGTAGGCGCCCATATCGCTGAATTTCGTGACCAGGATGAGGAAGAGGACGTAGAGATGCCCGGTCACACTCCCGTCCGCATTGCGCGGCACGACGTAAACGATCTTCGTCACGAAACCGAAAAGCCAGATGACGTAAAACAGCCCGAAGAGCGTGTAGGCCATTGTTTCGAGCGGCGAAATGTGACGCGTCTTCTGGAACATCTGCCGGGCGAAGACCACGAGCAGAAAGAAGAGCAGGGTAGCGACCTCGAAATCGTAGGCCTTGGCGGGGCCGACCTTGCGGAACCAATAGAAGCTGCCGATGCTGAAGATCAGCCCGCAGGTCATGCCGATATATTTGAAATTCGGCAGATTTTTGTGATCGAGCATCACATAGTATTCCCAGAGCCCGATCATCGCGAGGGTGCTGATGAGAAAAAAGAAGCCGATCTCGTAACCCGAGAGGATGATCCAGAGGGCCACCGTCCACAGGGCCAGCGTCGAGCCAAAGCGGCGAAGGAAGACGAGGCTTTTGTCGGTCATGCAGGTCGGGCGGGGAGAATCGACATCCCATGCCTCATTGGCAAGCCTGCGCGCCTCAATAAATGAACAAGCGGGTCGAACGGGGAGTCGTCTCAGTAGATCAGTGTCGGCGAACTGAGGTAGACTTCACCCTCGACCGGTTGATGGGAGAAGTTGTCAGGCCGCTTCCGTGGATGACGAAACCGGCGCTCGTCCCGCGCGCAGGTCTTCGGCGATTTTCGCGAAGGTCTGCTGAAGTTGCTCGACGCGGGTCAGCAGTGGTTCGTGACGCTGGCGCTCGGTGGCATGCGCCTCGATGCGCGCGTCCAGGGGATGGGCGAGGGCGGCGTAGAACTGGGCGCTGGCTTCGCGCAAAGGCGCCTCCATGGCGGTCAGCAGAGCAGCGCGGTTTGCGGTGAAGTGATGGCCGAACGCCGCGACGATGGATTGCCGCAAAAGGAACGCGAGGAGCAGGGCAAAGATCGTCGTTCCCACGGCGATCAGCGCCGATCCAGTGACCAGTCCGGCCCCAGGTAACACTCCCAGCACCGTGGCCACGGCACCCGCCGCGGCCAGCACCGGCAGGCGGAGGAGCAAGGAGGCGCGCGCGGCTTCTCCGGCGAGCAGTGGCTCCAGGCCCAGCGGAGCATCGAGGTGCTGGATAGCGTCCGCAATTGCCGCCCGTGAAAGCGGAGGCGGCTCGGGCTCGCCCGGCAAAAATTTGCGGCAGGCTTGCCGGTGTTCGGTGGCTCCCTGTTTCAGATCCGCTTCGAGGGCGTCCAGCGCATCCTCCGTCTGCACGGTCAGTGATTCCCGGGCCTGGGTCTCGATTTCGGAGGCAAACGCCGGCCTCCAGGCACCTTGCCCGCGCAGGAGTTCCGCCACTCCCAGGTGCGGCCCGAGCAAATACTCACCGCGCTGGCGGAGGGCGTCGAAACTTTGCGCCAGCATCCAGAGCACGCCCGCGATCTGGCGCTGCGATTGTTCCTCGCGCTCGGCAAGATCCTCGCGCAAGCCGCGCAACTGTCTTTCGGTGCGCTGCCAGGCCAGTTCCGCAGTATGCGGTTTGCCGGCAATCTCACGCAGCGCTTCGTGGGCGAGGCGGTCGATATCCGCGAGGCGCGTCCGACGGGCGGTGGAGAAGATGACCTCATTTTCGATCCAGCGCGCCAGCTTTTCGCGACCCACGCGATCCTTCTGCGAGGCGGCGAAGATCGGGCACGCGTGGCCGAGGTTCTTCAACATCGCCTGCCGGAGGCGTTTCACCGCGTTTGCGCCCTCCTCCGATGACACCCGATCGCTCTGCCAGACGACCACCACGGTCCGCCGGAGGGCCTCGCGGCCCAGTCGCATCATGAAATTCCAGATATCCGTGGGGGCGCCGCTCGTCGCGGGAACGACGAAGAAAATCAGCTCCGTCCGCGAGAGGTACGGCTTGAGGTCCTCCAGGAGTGTCTGCCCGGTCGGATCGAGCCCGGCGGCATCGACCACCGTGAAGTCGCGCAGGAAAATGTGGGGACGATGGCAGGCGACTACGTTCGCGGAAAGGGCCTCGTCGCGCGAATCCTCGCCGTATTGGTAAACGACCGTCTTGCCGGCCGCTGTTGGTTCAACCGCCCCGCAGAATTCGCGCTCAAAAAGCGAATTGAGCAGCGTCGATTTTCCGCCTCCCGATGGCCCCAGCGCGAGGAAGAGGAAAGACTCCCTCAAGTCGGTCTGCGCGGACCGGAGCGCGACGAGCGCCCCATCGCCCGCGCCCGCCTCAGTCGCGAGGCGGAGCAGGGAAAAGAGACCGGTCCCGACCTGCGCGCGGAGTTGGAAATACGCGTCGCCGATCATGCCGCAGGCGCGTCAACGCCTAGGGTTTCGTCACCGGAGCCGGCGTGGCGCCCGGAGGTTTGCCGCCCGTTTCCGGTTTGGGCGCCGGAGTCGCTGGCGGCGTTTTGCCAGCCTCGGTCTTTTCGGCCTGCGGCGCCGGAGTCGCTGGTGGGACCTTGTCCGATTCCACTTTGCCGCCCTTCGCCGCCGGCGTGGCCTTTGGCTTGGGCGGAATGGGATGATCCATGGCGACGAGCTCGGAAACGGTGAGGAATTTGAAACCTTTGGCGAGCAGGCCGTCGAGCGTCTCGGGCATGGCGTCGATGGTGGTCTTGTGGATGTCGTGGGAGAGGATGATGGAACCAGCCACTGCGCCCTTGAGAATCTCGCTCTTCACGTGCTCGGCATTGTGAAATTTCCAATCGAGCGGATCGACATCCCACAGGATGCACTTGTATCCCCAAACTCCGTTGGCCCACGCCCGCTGCCGGGCGGTGAACGCGCCATACGGAGGGCGCATGAGTTTCGGCGTGACTCCGGTCGCCTGGACGATGGCATCGTGCGTTTTCTGCAGCTCAGCGCGCACTTTTTCATCGGACATCGCGGAGAGTTGCGGGTGCGACCACGAGTGATTCGCGACCTCATGACCCTCCGCCACAATGCGTTTCATGATGTCGGGGTATTCCGCGGCGCATTGGCCAACGACGAAGAAAGTCGCCTTGATTTTGCGCTGCTTTAGCATGTCGAGCAGCCGCGGGGTGTTCGTCACGTGTGGACCGTCGTCAAACGTCATCGCCAGATAAGGGCCGTCCACATGACACTGGGAAAAAGTGATCTTGGCTGCACTGGCGGGCGCGGGAGTAGAGGCTTCCGGTGACCCGGTCTTCGCGGAGGCGGTCAACGCAGCGGGCGCAGGGGTGGCGGGAGCGGGCGCCGCCGGCGGCGCCGCGCAGGCAGCGGCTGACAGGCAGGCGAAAACGGCGAACGTGAAGCGGTGCATGGGTGGAATCGTGTAGCGTGGTTTGGGGATGGACGGAAGGACGTTTGCAGGACCGCCGGTAATGCGATCAGTGTCACTTATCAACGAAACGCTGCAAAATCACACCTAGCTTTTTCACGGTTTCCGCCGGCCACAGTTTCCGGTCGGTGACCAGCGCGGTGTCGAGGGCGCGATGCTCCGGGTAATTGGGTTCGGCCGGGATCTGCGGGATCACTTGCGCGAGGATACGTTTCGCGGCTTCGGCATTGGCCTGAAGATGCGCGATGACGGCATCGGCGGTGACGGGCTCCTCCTCGACCTTCCAGCAGTCGTAATCCGTGATCATCGCCATCGTCGCGGCGGCGATCTCCGCTTCGCGGGCCAGGCGGATTTCCCCCAGGTTCGTCATGCCGATCACATCAAAGCCCAACTTGCGATGCGTCTCCGATTCGGCGCGCGTGGAAAAGGCGGGGCCATCCATGTTCACATAGGTCCCACCGTTGTGAACGGGTAGCTTCTGATCGCGCGCGGCGTTGGCGAGGAGCTGCCGCAACGGACCGCAGGTCGGTTCCGCGAAACTCACGTGGGCGGCGATCCCTGCGCCGAAAAAAGTGTGCGCGGGGCCCTGGCTGGTGCGGTCGAAAAACTGCGATGGAAGCACGATGTGGCGCGGCTCATATTGCTCCTGGAGCGAACCGACCGCGGTGACGCACAGCAACCAGCGGACGCCCAGCGAACGGAGGGCGAAGATATTGGCGCGATGGTTCAGCTCGTGCGGCAGGATGCGATGCCCGCGGCCGTGCCGGGGGAGAAAATAGACCTGCCTCCCCGCCAGCTTACCCCCGATGAGGACGTCCGAGGGCGGGCCAAAGGGAGTCTCAACGGCGTGTTCCTGGACATCGGTCAAGCCGTCCATCTGATAGAGGCCGCTGCCGCCGATGATGCCGATTGCTGGAGATGCTGTCATGATGGGAGACATAGACGGCCCTCGGGATCTTCTGCAACCTCTCGCTGCCGTTGTCCTTCTTCACGGGCGCTGCGACCAGTCCCTGATCCTCGCCGCGATGTCAGCCATCACGTCGGAATTTCGGACCATCCTGGAGTGGGTTGGGCAGAGGACGCTTTGCGACATTCCTTTGGCGAAGGGCCAGCGCGCATTGGTTGCGGGCAGCACGACAAGGTCGAACGGTGTCCAGTAGGCGCGGACGGGGATGCGCTCCATTGCGCCGACGCGGGCATTGAGCGCGCGAATGAACGCGCTGCGTATCCCCAATTCCCGTACGCCCGGCCGGGGCGATGCGGCGGCCCAGACGGTGCCGAGGTGTGCCGTGGAGATGAAAAGCATGCCGCTCGTCCGCCGCTCGCCGCCAAAGTTTTCCACATAGTCGCGAGCGACCAGGCCGCCCATGCTGAAACACACGAAAACCAGCGGCGCCCGCTGGCCAAAACGCCGATCGACGGCGGCGGAGAGCTGGAGTGTTTCCGCGCGCACTCCGTCGCGGAAGTCGTTCGGACAAAAAGAGGGCGCGAAACAGTGGCAACCCTGTTTTTCCAGGATCGCCACGAGGGGATCAAAAATGGCTCCGGTGTCCCAAAAACCGTGGACGAGTACCACGTTGACCGGCGTGGGGGCCGTCCGCGCATCGGCGGACCTGCCCAGGAGGATTCCGAGAATGACGAGAAAGGTGGACGCCGTTCTCGCGGCTTTCCATGGGAGGCGGCATCGACACGTGTTCATGCAAGTCGGGATCGCGGCAAACGGCCGGCCGGTCATCGCCGCTTCACCCCAGCCCAGGCACGGATCAAGCCGCCACCTGCGCCACCGCCGCCGCCACCGCCAGCTTCACGTGCTCCATTTTCAGCGCCTCGATGAACTCCTTGTGGGCGGGGGAGCGGGCGCGATTGCGCTTCGTGACCACGCCCAGGGGGCGCGACATCTTGGTCCCTTCGATTTCCACCGCGGCGAGTTGCCCACCCTCCACCTCCGCGCGCACAGTGTTGGCTGGGACGATGGATACTCCGCTCTCGATTTCCACCGCCCGTTTCACGGTCTCGATATTATCGAATTCCATGGCGTGATCGATTTCCACGGAATGCTCGCGCAGATGCCGGTCGATGACCTTCCGCGTCGGCAGATCGGGCTCGAAGGCGATGAATTTCTCGCCGTTCAATTCCTCGAGGCGCATGCGCTTGCGGCCAGCCAGCGCATGGTTCGGGTGGCAAATCACGACCAGCCGATCTTCGCTGAAAATCTCGATCAACAGCCCATTGCGCTTCACCGGATACGCGACGAGCCCGAGATCCACATCCCCGGCCAGGACCTGCGTATAGACCTGCTGCGAGCGCCGGTACTCGACATGCACTTCGACGTCCGGAAATTTATCGCGGAACGCTTTCAGATACGGCGGCAGTTCGTGCAGGCCGATGCTGTAGATCGAGGCGATTCGCAGTTCCCCGGCCACCACGTCTCTCAGTTCGTGCAGGCGGCGGTCGAGGTTGTTGTAGACTTCCAGAATCTCGCGGCTGGCGCTCAAGAAAGCACTGCCCTCCGCGGTGAGGGCAAAGTTGCGCCGGCCCCGCTCGACGAGTGTCACTTGAAACTTGGTTTCGAGAGCCCGAATCTGCTGGCTTACGGCGCTCTGCGTGATCGAGTTGACCACGGCAGCCTTGGAAAAGCTGCCGGTTTCAGCGAGATCGCAAAAGACTTTAAACGTGTCGATATACATAACGAAGCCAATCAAGGGAATAAGACGCCCTTATCATCATGTCAACTACGCTGATTTCTTTTAATGGATAATCTTCCGGACCGCCTCGCCGCTGTGCGCGCCACGATCGCCGAGGCCGCCGTCCGCGCCAGGCGCGCGGCGGATGAGATCGAACTGGTCGCGGTCTCGAAGACGCACCCGCCGGAAGCCGTCGCCGAGGCGATTGAGGCGGGGCAATTGCTCTTCGGCGAGAGCCGCGTCCAGGAGGCGCGCGCGAAGATCCCGCTGCTGCCCGGGCGTGCGCGCTGGCACTTCATCGGCCATTTGCAGCGCAACAAGATCCGCCACGCGCTGGGGCTCGGGTTCGAGTTGCTGCACGGAATCGATTCGCTCGACACGGCCCGCGATCTCGACCGCATGGCCAGTGAGGCCGGTGCGTTTCCGAAGGTGTTGCTGGAGGTGAACGTGGCCGGGGAATCGAGCAAGTTTGGTTTCTCGCCAGCCAAGCTGCGGGAACAGATGGAGGAATTGCTCGCGCTGGGACGGCTGCAGGTCGAGGGTCTGATGACGATTGCCCCGCTGGTGCCCGCGGCCGAGGACTCGCGCCGGCACTTCGCCTCCTTGCGCGAGGTGCGTGATTCGTTGCAAAGCGAGTTCCGCGTGCCACTGCCCCGGCTTTCCATGGGCATGAGTGGGGACTACGCCGTGGCCATCGAGGAAGGCGCGACGCTCGTGCGGGTGGGCACCGCGATTTTTGGCACTCGGAGCGGGAAGGCTTGGAAACCGACCGCGGAGGGGGCATCCTACAACGACTGATCAGATGTCCACGCGCCTCGCACCGACCAATATCCAGGCCATTGGCCCGGAACTCGCCATCGCCTGGAGCGACGGGACGGAGTCTTACCTGCCGCTCGAAGCCTTGCGGAGGGCCTGCCCGTGCGCGGCCTGCGGCGGCGAGCCCGATGTGCTCGGGCGGGTGCTTCGCCCGGAGGTCAGCTATGTGCCCGCCAGCTTTGATTTGCGCGGTTTTGCGGTCGTCGGCGGCTATGCCCTCCAACCGGCGTGGGCGGATGGGCACGGGACCGGGCTTTACACTTTTCCCTACCTCCGCCGCCTCGGCAGCGAATCGGCATCCGGACAGAAATCATGAGCCGCGCGACAAAGCTCTGCCTGCTCGGCGCACTCTTCGCCACGTGCCTGGTGGCGACCTTTTTCCAGAGCGTCATCGAACGCCGCTGGCACGCCACGCCGCCGGCCGAATTATATGACGTGGTGTGGAAACAATTGAGCGCGTTTCGCGACGATGACTACCCGGGAGCGTATCGACAGGTGTCGATGAGCTTCCAGGAAAGGTTCAATATCGAAGCTTTCACGGATCTGGCTCACATCGAGTATCCGGGGCTGGTCCGCGCACAGCACGTGGAGTTTGGAGCGGTTCGTTTCGATGGCCCGCACGCGTTGATCCCAGCGTATTTCTTTCTTGAGGAAGGGGACATCATGCCCTGTGTTTATACCCTCATCCATGAGGAGGACGGGTGGAAAATCGACGGCGTGCGCGTGCTGAAACGCTGGCCGGCGAACCGCCGTCTCGGCGGCATGCGGACGTAGGATCGGGGCATTCTCTCTGTTCCCCTCCCTCGCAGAAACGCTTTCCTGCGCGGAAATCAGCCCTGCCCCGGGACGGTCGTCCGGAGGACACTCGCGTTCGCGGTTGCCGGACGCAATTCCCGATCCGTTGCCGACGCTGGCAGGAGGAAGAATGAGCCGCGGGAAAATTGCCGGGCACCGCACTCGACACTGCCATCCACGACCGTAAAAATCGCGAAGCCCGCGCCAGCACTGACGCGAGGCGAGGCGAGCGGCCATTTTTCCACATGAAACAACGGGCATTCCACGAGCGTCTCGCCGCGCGGTTCCACGATGCCAGGTTCGACGTCCTCGAAATTGATCGACTCCAGCGACTCCCCGACGTGCAACTGGCGCGGCTTTCCGTCGAGGCCGAGCCGGTTCCAGTCGAAGACGCGATAGGTCGTATCGCTGTTCTGCTGGATCTCGACGATGAGATTGCCCGCGCCGATCGCGTGGACACGCCCGCTCGGGATAAACATGGTGTCGCCCGCCCGGATCTGGAACGCATGGATCTGCTCCGCCACGTGCCCCGCTTGCAAGGCATGTTCGAACCCGGATCGCGTCACTCCGCGCTGCACGCCCGCGTAGAGGTTGCTGTCGAGCAAGGCATCCAGCAAATACCACATTTCCGTCTTTGGCTCACCACGGAGGCCCCGGGCGACGCTGGCCGGCGGATGGACCTGCACGGAAAGCCGCTCCTGCGCGTCCAGGATCTTGCACAGCAACGGGAAGCGCGGCGTGTCGGCCAGGCCCGTCCCGAAAATCTGTGCCCGGCGTTGGGTCCAGAGATCATGGAGCGTCCAGCCGCGAAGCGGTCCCTCGTGGACGACGCTCTGGGCTTCTTCGCGATCGACCAATTCCCAGGATTCGCCGATGCGCACCCCCGGCGGCAGGCGTTTGCCGAGCAATGTCTCAATGCGGCGCCCACCCCAGACGCGTTCCATGAAGAGCGGTTCGAAGACAAGCGGTTGATCCATAGAGTGTTCAAACGGTAGCCGGACGCCGCCGGTTGAGCGAAAAAATTTCAGGCGTGTGGCGCGCATCATGTTCGCGTATTGAAAGCCACGACGATGAGGCTACAATCCCGCCCAATGGCTCGCGCCCAGGAAAATAACACCCACTCGCTGCACGAAGTTCTCAGCCTCGTCCTGCTCGCTCTCGGCACGCTGCTGTTTCTCGCGCTCATTTCCTATACCCCGGCCGATGTGCCGAGCTGGTTCCCGCTGAGCAGCGTCGCATCGCCGCGGGGGCCCGTGCTCAATTTCATCGGGCGCAGTGGCGCCATCGTCGCGTGCAGCAGCTACGCTTTCCTCGGCGCGGCTTCCTATCTCATCGCCGCTTTGCTGCTCGGCTACGGGGGCATGAAGCTGCTCAACCCCGATCAGCGCCTGACCTCCCGTGCCTGGTGGGCCGTGGCCTTCGTGGCTTCCGGAGCCTGTCTCGCGCAGCGGTTTCCCAGCCTGCTCGATATGGACCGGCTGAATATTGCCGGGGCCGGTGGCTGGGTGGGTAAATGGATCGGCGATCTTTTCCTTCGTAATTTCATCGGCGGTCCCGGGTCGGTCATCGTGCTCGTGGTGCTCTACGTCTCCAGCCTCATCCTGCTCACCGGTCTTCACCCGATCGCGACCGCGCGCCAGATCGCCGCCTTTCCGGGACAGTGGATGGAAAGGCGGCGCGCCGCGCAAATGGCGCGGGCCGACGAACAGGAGCGTCTCGTCCTCGAAGCCGCGCGCCTGGATCGTGAGCGGCGCAAACTGGAAAAGAGCCTCGCGAAAAAAGGCGCCGCTCCCTCGGAGGAAGCGGCCGAACCCGCCGCCGGGCCGGTGCTGGAATTGCTGGCCGATTCGGAACCCACGCGTCCGCAGCCCCAGATCATCGACAGTTCGCTGCCGCCGCCGCCGAAAAAGAAGGATAAGAAAGACAAGTTCGCACCCCTCACCGCTGTTTCCTGCGAAGATTATGAGCTGCCTTCTCTCGATCTTCTCGACGCGGTCGAGACGGAGGGCCGCGAGGCCGCCGATCCCAACGAGTTGCTCGGAATCCAGGACACCGTCATTGAAACACTCGCGCAATTTGGCATCGCTGTCTCCCGCGGCGATATCACCCGCGGGCCCACCATCACCCGCTACGAAGTCTATCCGGCCAAAGGTGTGCGGGTCGACAAGATCGTGAGCCTCGAGCGTGACATCGCCCGCGCCACCCGGGCCGAGCGGATCAATATCCTCGCCCCCAGTCCCGGCAAAGACACGGTGGGCATTGAGATCGCCAATTCGAAGAAGCAGAAGGTGACGCTCCGTGAACTGCTCGAATCCGACGACTTTCAGAACGCCAAGGCCAAGATCCCCATTGCGCTCGGCAAGGATGTCTACGGCAAGACGATCATCGCGGACCTCGCCGCCATGCCGCACGGCCTCGTCGCCGGCACCACCGGCTCGGGCAAGAGCGTCTGCATCAACTCGATCATCGCTTCGATCCTGTATCGTTTCACCCCGGCGGACCTGCGTTTCATCATGATCGACCCGAAAGTGGTCGAGATGCAGATCTATAACACGCTTCCGCACCTCGTCGTGCCCGTGGTCACCGATCCGAAGAAGGTCCTCCTCGCGCTCCGCTGGGCGATCGATGAGATGGAAAAGCGCTACGCCATCTTTGCCAAGACCGGCGTGCGCAATATCGGCAGCTTCAATGATCGCCCGATGCCCAAGACGCAAGCCGAGCTCGACGCCATCGCCGCGGTCAAGGAGGCTGAATTGACGCTGGATCTTGATCCTGTCGCGCCTGTCGAACCGATTGACCCGGAGTCACTAACGAGTGAGGAGCGGATCGAAAAGATGACCACGGTGCGCAATATTCGGGACACCGATCTCATCATCCCCGATCGGATGCCCTACATCGTCATCATCGTGGACGAGTTGGCCGATCTCATGCAGACGGCGCCCGCGGACGTGGAAAGCGCCATCGCGCGCATCACGCAGAAGGCGCGTGCCGCGGGCATCCATATGATCATTGCCACGCAGACGCCCCGGGCGGATGTCATCACCGGTGTGATCAAGGCGAACGTCCCCTGCCGCATCGCCTTCCAGGTCGCGAGCAGCCTCGATTCCCGCGTCATCCTCGATGAAAACGGCGCGGAGCGGCTCCTCGGGCAGGGCGATATGATGTACCGGCCGCCGGGCACCTCGCGCATGATTCGCGCCCAAGGCGTTCTCGTCACCGACGAGGAGATCCGCCAGGTCGTCGAGCATTCCTCGGCCCAGAGCGAGCCAGCCTTCGAGAACTCGATCCACGAACGCCTCCAGGCCTCCGGCACCGATGACGAAGAAGAGGAGGTGAGTGATGAGGACGAGGAACTCGTGGAGAAATGCGTCGAAGTGATGCGCCAGGAGAAAAAGGCTTCGACCTCGCTTTTCCAGCGCCGCCTGCGCCTCGGCTACACCCGCGCCGCCCGCATCCTTGACATTCTGGAGCAGCGCGGGTACGTCGGCCCCGGCGAAGGCGCCAAGCCGCGCGATATTCTCGTGGATCTCGACAGCATGGCATGACCCTTGCATCGCACCCGAGTCCCGTGCGTACCCCCCTCCGGAACGACTGTTAATGGAAATAAGGATCGCCAGATTTTACCGACCAGACTTTCGGGCCGCGCGTCGCGCGCTGCTCCCGAAAGCTCCGACCTGCACAGAACTCAATTTCGTGCTATGGATGGCCCCCGTGGCCGTTTAGCCGTCGCGCGATATGGTCGAATCCGTAGGTAAAAAACTCCATCAAGCCCGCCTGCAACGCGGCCTCACTGTCGATGAGGCGGCGCACGCCACGAAGCTGCGCCCGGACAAGATCGCGGCCCTCGAGGCCGATGACTACGCACGCTTCCCCAACAACACCTACGCCAAGGGTTTCCTCCAGATTTACGGGCGCTTCCTCAAGGTCGACGTCGAGGAATTCGCCCGCACGCTCGATAACTCGAATCCGATCAGCATCAGCGATTATCAGTATTTGACCAATGCGCCGGCCGCCAAGACCGAGACTATCGCCGTCCGGCGCGATGAGCGCCGTCCGCCTTCCCTCGCGCCGCTATTGTTTTTCATCGTCATTATCGGCTTGGGACTTTTTGGGTGGTGGCTGCGCCAGACCTACCTGCGGGTCGGTGGCGAAACGACGGCCAAAGGCGAACCGTCCCAACAGGTCATCCCGGCGCCCACCCCCAATCCGGACGCCGCCTTTATCAATGCACTCCCGCCGATGGGGACGACCCCATCCCCCAAGGGGATCACCCCGCATCCCGGAGTGGCCACCCCGGCCATCGTCCCGCGAATCGTGGCCGCCACCCCCGGAGCTTCGACCTCTGTCCCCCCCGCCGCTGGGACTCCGCGCATGCAGACCCCGGCGCCAGTCGCGGTCGCGACTCCACGCGCCACCACCCCTGCTCCCCTTGCTGCTACGACTCCACGCAGCGCCACTCCTCCGCCGTTCGTCGCCGTGAATCCGCATTCCGCCACTCCAGCCCCGCTCCCCGGGGCGACCCCGGCGGCCAGACCGCCCGAACAGGATTTCGTCAAGCCTTCTCCTGTGACCACCAACGACAACGCCACGCGCCCCGCGGGCATGAACGAAGTCCTCGTCGCCACGGTCAAGAAAACGTGGGTCACGATCCGCAAGGACGACCCCAAGGCGCTGCCGATCTTCGAAGATTACGTCTATCCCAATGCCAACCCCTTGAAACTCAAGGGGGCGCGCTTTTTCATCGAGGCCCGCGATCCGTCGGCTGTGCAGATCACCAAAAACGGCCTGCCGTACGCGTACCAGGCGAGCGGCGTGCCCATCCAGTAATTTGAAGGTCCCCGAAAATGCCGCAGCTTGATTCCCAGACTTCGAATCCCGATCTCCGATCTCCGAAAAAGGTCGGCATGATCAGTCTTGGCTGCGCCAAGAATCTCGTGGACGCGGAGATCATGCTCGGTGGGGTGCTCGGGCGCGGGATGCAAATCACCAACGACGCGGAGGAAGCGGACGTCCTGATCGTCAACACCTGCGCGTTCATCGATTCGGCCAAGGAAGAATCCATCGAGGCGATTCTCGAGGCGCACCAGGCGCGCGGGCTCAAGCGGCGGGCCGGGCAGAAGCTGATCGTCAGCGGCTGCATGGCGCAGCGCTTCTCCAAGGACCTCGCGGGCGAAATGCCGGAAGTCGATGCGTTCATCGGGCTCGATCAGGTGGCCGATGCGGCGGGCATCATCGAACAGGTTTTCGCGCGGGCCAGGGAACCGGCTCCGGCCGGCGGGACCCAATCCGCGAAGACGCTCGTCGACGAGAAGTGGGAACCGCTCAATCTCGTCACGCGCAAGCCGGTCTATATCCCGGACTACGACACGCCGCGATTCCGCCTCACCCCGGCGCACACCGCTTTTACGAAGATCGCCGAGGGCTGTAACCATCCGTGCAGTTTCTGTGTGATCCCGCAGATGCGCGGGAGGCATCGCTCGCGCACCATCGAGAGCGTGGTTGCCGAAGTGCGGGCGCTGGTCGCCGAAGGCGTGAAGGAGATCAATCTCATCAGCCAGGACACCACCTACTTCGGGATGGATCTGTGGGCCGAGAAAGCCGGTCCGCGCCAGCAGGTGGATAGCTCCCGCGGTCCGACGCTGACCAACCTCCTCGCCGAGTTGAACAAGATCGAGGGGGAGTTTTGGATCCGCCTGCTTTACACCCATCCGGCGCATTGGAGCGATGAACTCATCGCGGCGATCGCGCAGAGCCGGCACGTCTGCCGTTACATCGATATCCCGCTCCAGCACATTCACCCGCGCATGCTGGAGCTCATGCGCCGCGAAACGAGCAGCGAACACATCGAGACGCTCATCGCCCGGATTCGCGCCGGCATCCCCGGGATCGCCATCCGCACGACGTTCATCGTCGGCTTTCCCGGCGAGACGGAAGACGAGTTCGAATACCTCCTCGATTTCATCGAGCGCACGCGGTTCGAGCGCCTCGGCATTTTCACCTACTCGCAGGAGGAAGGCTCTCGCGCCGCAAAGATGGAAGGCCAGCTCCCGCAGAAGCTCAAGGCGGACCGCTATAAGCGTGCGATGAAGCTCCAGCAACGCATTGCCCGCGAAATTTCCGAGGCCAGGGTCGGCCAGCGCCTGCGCGCCCTGGTCGAGCAACCCCTAGTCGCCCGCGCCAGCGCCGACGCGCCGGATATCGATGGCCGCATCCTGCTCACGCGGCCGGCGCCGGTCGGTGAATTCATCGATGTCGAAATCACCGGGACACAGGTTTACGATCTCGTCGGGACGCCGATCCTTTAATTCGAGGTTGAGGGCGGCAGCCGGGGCGCGCACACTGCGGGCGGAACTTCAAACCATTCTGCTTATGGAAATCGCGAAACAACTCTCCGTCTTTCTCGCCAATAAACCGGGCATGCTCGCGGATGTCTGCGACGAACTGGCCAATGCGAAAATCAACATCTTCGCCCTCACGATCTCGGATACGGCGGATCATTCGGTCGTGCGCATGGTGGTCAGCGATCACGAAAAGGCGCTGCAGATCTTTGAGGAACGCGGGGTGCTGACTGTGGAGAGCAAGGTCCTGATGATCGAAAACAACAACCGGCCCGGTGCGCTGGCGAAGATTTCGAAGAAGCTGGCCAAGGCCAAAATCAATATCGAATACGCGTATCTCGCGACGAGCCCGCGCGCCAAAATCGGGCTGCTGGTGCTCCGCGTGGACGATACGAAGCGGGCGCTGAGAGTGCTGAAGTGACCGGTGCTGCAGGGAAATTTTAGGGATTCATTCATGACACAAACGCAAGTCTGGCAGGGCCTGCCTTACCCGCTCGGCGCGACCGTGATGGAGAAAGGCGTGAATTTCGCCC
The DNA here is from genome assembly GCA_038228205.1 of Chthoniobacterales bacterium. Classification (GTDB taxonomy): domain Bacteria; phylum Verrucomicrobiota; class Verrucomicrobiia; order Chthoniobacterales; family Chthoniobacteraceae; genus Chthoniobacter. The sequence goes on along the minus strand of JBBRPL010000026.1, from coordinate 14,335 downwards.
TCTTCTCGGAAAACGCGACCGGCGTCGATCTCTGCCTGTTCGATAGCACGAGCTCGCCGCATGAGACCGTCCGCATCCGCATGGGGGAGCATACCGATCAGGTGTGGCACTGCTTTTTGCCCGGTGTGGAGGCGGGGCAGATCTACGGCTACCGCGTCTACGGACCCTACGAACCCAAGGCCGGGCATCGGTTCAATCCGGCAAAGCTCCTGATCGATCCCTATGCCAAGGCGATCGTCGGCGAAGTGGAATGGAGCGCGGAGATGTTTGGCTACCAGACCAGCGCCACCAAGGATCCCGACCTCGTCATCGATCCACGCGACAATGCCTTCGGGGTGCCCAAATGCGTGGTCGTGGACAATCACTTCGATTGGGGCGGGGACCATCAGTTGGCCACGCCGCTCCCTCGCTCCGTCATTTACGAAGTCCACGTGAGGGGCTTTTCCAAACTCTGCCCGCACATCCCCGAAGAATTGCGCGGCACGTATGCCGCGATCGGGACGCCATTCGCGATCGATTATTTCAAAAAGCTGGGGGTGACCGCCGTGGAACTGTTGCCGGTCCATCAGTTCATCAACGATGACTTCCTGGCGAAAAAGGGGCTGAGCAACTACTGGGGCTACAACTCGATCGGCTATCTCGCTCCCCACGCCGCTTACGCGGCCAGCGGGATGCAGGGCGGGCAGGTCGCGGAGTTCAAGCAGATGGTGAAAAATCTGCACGCCGCCGGGATCGAAGTGATCCTCGACGTGGTTTACAACCACACCGCCGAGGGCAATCAACTCGGGCCGACTCTTTGCTTCCGCGGCGTGGACAACGCCTCCTACTACCGGCTCTCGCCCAAGGACAAGCGCTACCACGTGGACTACACGGGTTGCGGCAACACGCTCAACATGATGCACCCGCGCGTGCTCCAGCTCATCATGGATTCGCTGCGCTATTGGGTGCTGGAGATGCACGTGGACGGATTCCGCTTCGACCTGGCCTCCACCCTCGCGCGGGAATTGCACGACGTCGACAAACTCGGTGGCTTCTTCGACATCATCCACCAGGACCCGGTGCTCTCGCAGGTCAAGCTGATCGCCGAACCGTGGGACGTGGGTGAGGGCGGGTACCAGGTGGGAAATTTTCCCGTGCTCTGGGCGGAATGGAATGGCAAGTATCGCGACTGCGTGCGCGGCTACTGGAAAGGGGACGAGCACATTTCCGAGTTTGCGTATCGCCTCACGGGCAGTTCGGACCTGTATCAACGCGACGGCCGCCGCCCCTACGCCAGCATCAATTTTGTCATCGCCCACGATGGATTCACCTTGAACGATCTCGTGAGCTACAACGACAAGCACAATGAGGCCAACGGCGAGGGCAATCGCGATGGCGACAATGGCGGGCGCTCGTGGAATTGCGGCGTCGAAGGACCGACCGCCGACGAGGCGATCAATAAACTGCGCCGGCGCCAGCAGCGGAATTTTCTGGCCACGCTGTTCCTTTCCCAAGGGGTGCCGATGCTCTGCGGCGGCGACGAGTATGGACGCACGCAGAACGGGAACAACAATGCCTACTGCCAGGACAGCGAACTGAGCTGGCTTTCGTGGGAACGACTCCCATGGCAGCAGCGGCAGGAGGATTTCACCGCAAAACTCATCCACTTGCGTCACGCGCATCCGATTTTCCGGCGGCCCAAGTTCTTCCAGGGGCGCAAGATCCGAGGCATGGAAGCGAAGGACCTCCTGTGGTTCAATGCGGACGGGTCGGAGATGACCGATGAACACTGGAACCGGAGCTTTATCCGGTGCATCGGCGTTGTTCTCGCGGGCTTCGCGGAAGACGTCCGGGATTACTACGGCCAGCCGATCAAGGACGACACCTTCATGCTGCTCTTCAACGCCCACCACGAACCCGTGGAGTTTTTCCTGCCCGGCCGCAAATCAGTCACCTGGGAGCGCATCCTCGACACCGAGGATGAAGCAGGCTTTCTCGCCACACCAACCACGCACAATTCGGGTGACGAGCTTCTCCTGGTGCCGCGCTCCCTGTCCGTCTTCAAGCTGAGCGCCGGCTCGCAGGAACACGCCCGGACCACCTCGTGGAAACTGCGGCCCGTCGCGCGACGAACGGGGGCATAGTTCGGTGGAAACCCACGCGGTCGCATTGCACGCAGCAGCGGAGTCGCAGCCAAATTGGACGCTGAATTGCGCTGTTTTCACCCGCCCGCCAACCACCGAAGCCATTTCGGCTCGCCTCGGTCCCGCGTTCCCGCTCTCCTCCCGCATGCGAAAAACCAAAATCATTTGCACCCTGGGGCCGGCCACCGAGTCGGCGGAAGTCTTGCACGCGATGATTGCCGCCGGGGCCAATATCTTCCGGCTCAACATGAGCCACGCGACCCACGATTGGGTGCGGCAGATCGTCCCGCGCATCCGCGCCATCGCCAAGGAAATGGGAGTGATCGTCGGCATCCTCATGGATACCCAAGGCCCGGCCATCCGCACCGGCGATCTCCCGACCAAGCTCGACCTCAAGGTCGGCGACGTTTTCGAGTTCACCGTGCGCGGCGAAAAGAGTGAGGAAATCCATTCCGTCGGCGTCAATTACGATGGCCTGATCGACGATATTTCGGTCGGCGATACCGTCCTCGTGGACAATGGCAACCTGCACATGAAGGTGCTGACCAAGGAGGGCAACGTCATTCGCTGCGAAGTGCTGACCCCCGGCGTGATGGGGTCGCGCCGCCACATCAATCTCCCCGGCGTGAAAGTAAATCTGCCGCCGCTCACGGAAAAGGACCTGGCCGATGTCGCCGTGGGCGCGGAGATGCATGTGGATTACGTCGCGCTCAGTTTTTGCCGCGAGCCGACCGACGTGGATGAACTGCGCAAAGTGCTGCGATCGCACGATTCCACCGCCCGTATCGTCGCAAAAATCGAGGACCAGCTGGCCGTCAAAAACATCAACGAAATCATCCAGACGACCGACGTCATCATGGTCGCGCGCGGCGATCTCGGCATCGAGTGCCCGATGGAAGAACTGCCCATCATCCAGCGCCGCATCGTCAAGCGCTGCCTCGTCAAAGGCGTGCCCGTCATTGTGGCCACCCACATGCTCGAATCGATGATCACCAACCCCGTGCCGACCCGGGCCGAAATCACCGACGTGGCCAACGCGGTTTTCGAACAAGCGGATGCCATCATGCTCAGCGGCGAGACCACCGTCGGCAAATACCCGGTCCAATGCGTGGAGGTCATGCACAAGGTCGCGATGCGCATCGAGCGCAGCGGCGGGTTGGGTTTCGCTGAGGACGCCATTCTGGAGGACGATCGCCAGAAGACGGTGCGCTCCGCCGTCTCGCTCGCCAATTCGCTGCCCGATGCGAAGATCGTGATCTTCACCCGGCGCGGAACCATGGCGGACTACGTGTCCAACTTGCGCCCGAACGCTCCGATTTACGCTTTCTCGCCGACCTTCGAGGTGTGCCGCAAGCTGGTCATCAACTGGGGAACCTACCCGCACTACCTCTCCTTCGACCCAAATCCGAACCGCACCATCGGTTCGGCCATCCATACGCTGCTCGAACTGAACCTGGCCAAATCCGGCGACCACCTCGTCATCGTCAGCGATATGCTCGCCGGCGAGGCGCGGTTCGATACGATTCAGCTCCGCATCGTTCCGTAACCGACAAAAAGGGCGCGTCCCTTGCGGAAGGCGCCCTTTCGTGAATTTTGATGCGGCGGATTAATCCTCGAAATTCCCGGCGTGCGTGGGCAGGAGATGCTCGATGGGCTTCTCCTTTTTCTGCAACGCCCGGCGGAGCTTCATCAGCGCGATATTCTGCAACTGACGGATGCGCTCACGCGTGACGCCGAATTTCTTGCCAACCTCTTCGAGGGTCTTGGCCTTGCCGCCATCGAGCCCGAAACGGGAGAAAATGATTTTCTTTTCCCGTTCATCGAGCACGCCCAGCAGGTCGCTGACCTCGTCGCGGAGGTTCTTGTCACGGAGATTTTCGAAAGGCGTGAGCGCCTCGAGGTCGCCGACGATTTCGCCAAATTCGGTCGAGTCGTCGTCACTGATGGGTGCATCGAGCGAAGCCGGACGGATCGAGACCGTCTTGAGCTGCGAGATCTTGCCGGAGGACAGGCCGACTTCCTCGGCCAGCTCATCGTCCGTCGGTTCGCGCCCGAGCTCTTCGCTCATCTGGAGCGCGACGCGGCGCATTTTCGAGATCTTGTCGACGAGATGGACGGGCAGGCGGATCGTCTTGCTCTGGTTGGCCAGGGCGCGCTTGATCGACTGCTTGATCCACCACGCGGCATACGTGGAGAGTTTGCCGCCCTTGGCGGGGTCAAATCGTTCGACGGCCTTCATCAGGCCGATGTTGCCCTCGGAAATCAAGTCGAGCAGGGGGAGCCCGAGATTGGCGTAGTCATGGGCGATCTTCACCACGAGTCGCAGATTGGAGCGAATCATGAGGGAGCGCGCGGCTTTGTCGCCTTTTTTGATTTTCGCGGCGAGTTCGATCTCCTGCTCAGGGGTCAGAAGTGGGATTTGCCCGATCTCTCGCAGGTAGATTTTGATTCCAGAATCGGAATCTTCGCCAGACTTGTAGTTCATTTTGGGTGCCTCAGACTTTCTATTGAGCAGTTTGCGTGCGTAAAGGGAACGACTTGAGGAGGTGGTTTGGTTGTATTGGGATGAAAATTGGGCTGAGCCGGGCTTTCGTGTATTTACAATGGCGTCCTTTTGCGCGTTGTCTAGGAAAATCTTTATCTCAGAGCGTCAGTAGTCAATGCTGTTAAGTATTACGTTCTCAGACAGGGTTTCTTAGCGGGTGTTCAAACCTTTTTACTTCCGTCGCCCGCTCTGTCACTTCTATGGACCTGTGTTGGCGAAAGTTTATTCAGCCGCTGTTTATGGCGTGGACGCCTTCGAGGTAGAAATCGAAGTCAACGGCGCTTCCGGCAATGCCGTGATCGTCGTGGTCGGCCTCCCGGACGCTGCCGTCAAGGAGAGCAAAGACCGCGTCACGACCGCCGTCAGCAATAGCGGCTACCGCTGGCCACGCGGACGCACTACGATCAACCTCGCTCCCGCCGACGTCAAGAAGGAGGGGCCCAGTTTCGATCTGCCGATCGCGCTGGGCATGATCGCCGTCGGCGCCGAGATCCCGCTGCCCCATGCGGACGAGTTCTGCTTCGTCGGCGAACTGGCGCTCACCGGCCAGGTCCGCCCCGTGAAAGGCGTGCTCCCGGTCGCCATGGAAGCCCGCCGGCGCGGCAAAAGAGCCGTCGTTGTCCCGGAAGCCAATGCGCGCGAAGCCGCCATGGTCGAAGGCATCGACGTCTACGGTGTCCGCAACCTGCGGGAAGCCTTTGAATTCCTCACCGGAGCACAGACCCTCCTCCCGCTGCGTGAGGACGTCACCCAGTTCTTCGCCCGCCACCAGAACTACGACGTGGATTTTGCCGACGTACGCGGTCAGCATCACGTGAAGCGCGCCATCGAAGTCGCCGTCTCAGGGAACCACAACGCCCTCTTCATCGGCCCGCCCGGCTCCGGCAAATCGATGATCGCCAAGCGCATCCCCACCATCATCCCGCCGATGACCCTGGAGGAAGCCATCGAATCGACCAAGATCCACAGCATCTGCGGCCTGCTCCTCGATCCCGACCATCCCTTCGTCGCCACGCGCCCCTTCCGCCCGCCGCACCACACCATATCCGACATCGGCCTCATCGGCGGCGGCGTCAACCCGACTCCGGGCGAAATCAGCATCGCCCACAACGGAGTCCTCTTCCTCGACGAACTCCCCGAATTCCGCCGCCAGACGCTCGAAGTCCTGCGCCAGCCTCTCGAAGACGCCCGCGTGACCATCTCCCGCGCCGCGGGCTCGATGACCTTCCCCGCCGACTTCATGCTCGTCGCCGCCATGAACCCCTGCAAATGCGGCTACTTCGGCGACCCCAAGCGCGAGTGCCGCTGCTCGCCGAACGACGTCCAGCGCTACCGCGACCGCATCTCCGGCCCGCTCCTCGACCGCATCGACATCCACGTCGAAGTCCCCGCCGTACAGTATCGCGACATCTCCAGCAACGTTCCCGGCGAATCCTCCGACGCCATTCGCGCCCGCGTGCAAGCCGCGCGCGAAGTGCAACGCGAACGCTTCGCCAAAAATGGCAAAACGCGCTGCAACTCGCGCATGTCCGCCCAGCTCATCAAGAAGCATTGCCAGCTCGAAGAAGCCGCTGAGGGCATGATGAAGATGGCCATGACCGAGCTGAACTTCAGCGCGAGGGCCTACGATCGGATCTTGAAAGTCGCCCGGACCATCGCCGATCTGGCGAACTCTGAGTCGATCCAAGCGGACCACGTTGGTGAAGCGATCCAATATCGCACGCTGGATCGAAACCTGTGGGCGTGATCAACCAGCTTTCTGAAAACATTTATTCCCTGACCCCGATCGCCGCTTCCTGGCAGCATCACTGCATTTCCAGGATGCGATAGACCGTGACCGGTCCCAGCTTGATCCAACGAGCCCCTTTTCCATCCGTCTCCTCCACGCGCTCAACCTCCTCGGGCGAACCGTCCTCCCCCACGTCTGGGGTCAAAATCCGTGACTTCGTGGCGGAGATTCCCCCTCCTTTTGGCACCCTTACCCATAACGGCTCCGAGACGGTCGGGAACTCCGCGTCCGGGTTCGCCTTCTTCAATTGTTTCGCCTTCGCCAGGTCCCTCGCATAGTTCACCACGTGCAACACACGCGCCCCGTCTGGATGCCGGTAGAGTGACACCCTCAACGAGTTGGCATCTTTCAGCGGCACCCTCGCACCGCTGCGCTCCACCCAAAGATCCAACACCGGCTCCGACAGCGGCTTCATCACGCCCCAATCCATCCCCTCCGCCCCCAGCGCATCCACATCCACCCGCACCACTCGATCGGCGCCATACGCAGCCGTCCAAGCCATCCTACGGCCACCGTCAACCGTCGCGGCAATCGCCCAAGGCCGTCCCCGGTTATCCAACGTGGCTGCGTCGCCGATGATGATCAAACGGTTGTCAGGGCGCTGCCCCATCCAACGTTCCAACGCCCGGACCTGATCCTCCGATAGCGCCAGCACCTCCGGCAAGATGACCATGCGGAACTTCGCCAACCCGCCCCCGGCCACGATGTCCTTCCGGTGCGAAAGGCCTTCAGCCACCGATGCATCTCCCCCACCCAATGCCTCCCCGAGACCCAGCACCTCGTCGGACATCATCAATATCCGCTGCTGCCGGCGAACCAGTTCTGTCCCCACCTTCCGGAACGTGTCAAACGAACGCCGCTTTCCCGCCCACGCCGATTGCCGCGGGATCACCAGACACGTGTCGGCCAACATCACCGGTTGAACTCTTTCAGCAGGCTTTCCCGGCACCGCCCGGATGTGCGTGTCCAGCACGTCCCTCTCGTGCGCCTTTGCGAACCCCAAATTCCGTTTCAACACCGCAAACGCTGCAGGATCCGTCACGGTGTTGTTCAACCCGGTGCCAGCCCCCCCCAAGCCATCGCCTCGGCCTGTCCCACCCGAATCCGGACGCTGTCGTAACGCCCCATCACGTACGGCTTGTCTCCCGCCAGCGCGCGCAGATACAGACCGTTCAACCACCCGTCATTGTCGTCCCCCGGTTTCGCATCCGGGTTATAGTGGTTCCCAGAGTACCACAGATAGTTCTCACCTTTCGCAAAACTTGAGATCGGGAGGAAACCACGCTCCTCCGTCACGGCCACGTTCCCCAGATGATCCCATTGTCCCAGGATCAGGTCCGGCTTCGCTCCGCGTCCTTCACCCAAAAAAATCTCGTCCCAAGCCGCCTTGTAAGCCAGCGCCGACCACTGGAACGACGCCAAGGTCAAAGGATCACATTCACCATCGGCTGGGTAGCCCGGTGTCTGCCCCGGAATCCTTTCGAACTTCGCGCGATCGATGTCCGCGATCCCGAAATGACGCTGGATCTCCTGCGGGGAAAAAGTCCCTTTCAAATGCGCGCGGAACGCTTCCTGACAATGCACACAGGCACACGCGCGCCGGTAATTGTACGTCGTCATGAAACCGTCCACGCCGTTGCCGAGCGCCGCCCGCGCCATCTGCTTCAACATCGTCCGCGTCGCGGGATTGTTCACGCACAACGAGTTGTATTGCACGTAGTGATGGTCGATCAGCACCTTGCCCGACGCGTCTTTCGAAACAAGGTCCGTCCAGTCCGGCGCCGGGCGTTTGCCGAGCAGTTCCTCCGGCCACGCGTTCATGTACCAGTCCGCGAAAAAGCCCGGCTTGCTCTCATCATCCTTCTCCGGTCCGCGGATCACGTTCGTCACCGTGAAATGGGCCACCGATTTCAACCCGTTCGAGCGGACCTTGCCAGCATCTCCTTCCACTGCTCCCAGCATGCGGACAGACCCGAGACAGGCAGTTGCAGTGGGTACCCTGTCGATTGCTTCAAACCGACATAACTGAAGAACATCGGCCCATACCAACCGGCTTGGACCACGTCCGGTCGCACCTCCTCCAGATACCGGGTGAACTCCGGCTTTTCTGTCGCGCCCCAAGTGACGTAAAATGTCCGAAACCTGGGCGACAAAGTCTCCTCACTTCCAAATCCGAAATTCTCCGCCACCGTCCCGCGATCCCCCTGCGCCCAACAAGACCCGATCGCAACGACCGCCGCGCTAATCACTCCGAACCGATTGAGACAGGATATTTTCATGGCAGCAGCTCTACTGGAAGGAATTTGCTTTCGTGCCCGTCGCACCGGAAACGGTCTCACTGGAGATCGGCGTCGGGAAGTGAGGGGACCGGTATGAGGTCTTAATGCACCCAATTTGTGGCCCGAGAATGGCCAGTTCCGCACCGGCTTGTAAAACTTTTTCCCTCCATTTGTCGGCCTCGAGCTCGGCCCTTGCGTGGACTTGGCGAGGGTGGTTTCATCGGCGGGTTAGAGGCGAAGCGCGGAAGATGATGCATCAGTGTGAAAACCCAGTTTTGTGTGACCGCATCGACATCCACGTTGAAGTCCCCGCCGTGCAGTATCGCGACATCTCCAGCAACGTTCCCGGCGAATCCTCCGACGCCATTCGGGCCCGCGTGCAAGCCGCCCGCGAAGTGCAACGCGAACGCTTCGCGAAGAACGGCAAGACGCGCTGCAACTCGCGCATGTCCGCCCAGCTCATCAAGAAGCATTGCCAGCTTGATGAAGCCGCCGAAGGCATGATGAAAATGGCCATGACCGAGCTAAACTTCAGCGCGAGGGCGTATGATCGCATTTTGAAAGTGGCTCGTACCATCGCCGATCTCGCGAACTCGGAATCGATCCTCGCCGAACATGTCGGAGAAGCGATCCAATACCGCACCCTTGATCGCAATCTGTGGGCGTAGTCGACTCTTTTATCCGCAGCCTTTCAGAACTGGATGCCTGACCCGCCTATATGCTCCGCAATCCCGGCGCAATTCCATTTTTGGAGCGACCGGTTCGTCCCTTCGGCATTCGAATTGCGAATCGACACCTCGCACCCATGAAAGAAGAATCGGCACTTTCCTATGAAAAAGCTCACGCTCAGCACGTTCATTGCGGCTTCCATCGCGGCAACTGTTTTCGCCGGGGACACCACGCTGGAGGGCACAGCCACGTGTGCCAAATGCGATCTCGGAACGGCTGACAAATGCCGCGCTGCAAAAGCCCGCCCATGGTTCTCAAGGAAGTGCTCATGCACCAGATTGCTTACAACATCGTCCGCGCCCTCATGCAGGAGGCTGCTTTGCAATATCATTTGGATCTCTCCCGCCTTTCCTTCAAAGGAACGCTCGATGCCATGGCTCACTTCTCCCATGCGATCCAAGCCGCCCATGGCCAACCGCGCAAACAGCAAGCTCTCCGGCAGAGCCTCGTGGCCACCATCGCCCGCGACCTCTTGCCGGAGCGCCCGGGTCGCGTCGAACCCAGAGCTAAGAAGCGGCGCCCAAAAAATTACCACCTTCTCACCAAACCAAGACGCAAAATGAAGGTTTCGCCCCACCGTAACAGCCGAATCTCACGACCCCACACATCGCCTTAAGTTCGCGCCATTCCAGACTGACCCTCGCACCTTCCAAGCGCCTTTCGGCGATTCTCTCCTCTGGCTTTGGGTTCGCTCCGACCGACGCGAGCCGCACCGCTGGCCGTGGAAAGTCAGTGTGGTGCGTGCACGACTTAATGCTGCCGTTGCGAAATCCGCCGAGGCCATCATATGATTTGCTTTCCTCGGTTTTACTCATGAAATGGACACCCAAAAGACCACACCATTGGCGGGGAGAAAGCGCCATGAGCCGCCGGAGTGTTCCACGGACGGCCATTCTTCCATTCGTGTTGTGTGTCATGCTCGGCTCTGGCCTCTGGACGGCGCGCTCGGCTGACTTGCCGGGCGAAAAAGTTCTCTTCGAGGAGACCTTTACCAGCGCACCCGGTAACGGCTGGACCTGGCTTCGCGAAATCCCAGATCATTGGAAAATGGACAAAGAGCGGAAGGAACTGCTTATCAGCCCAGTGTGGTCCGAAGGTAACCTGAAAAACATCCCGCTGCGGGCCACCCCGGAGGTCAGCAAGGGCGCTCTCGCCATCGAGGTGCATGTCGAGCACGTGCCCACGGGAGATTACGAATACGCCGGGCTGATCTGGTACTACGACGACAAAAACTTCGTGGCCATCCGGAAAGGACCGCATGGCGATGATGGTAGGATATTGTCGCTCGTGCGACGGAAAGCCGGCATTGGGGACGGACCGGGTTCCGCGCCCAAGAATGTGATTTTTAACGAGCCCGGCGTGGACCTGCGAATGGTGATCGCCGGGGGAAAGGCGCAGGGATGGTACCGGGCAGCGAGCACGGACCCGTGGCAGTCACTCGGCGAGGTGGAGTTGCCGGGCAACGGCGCGGCCCAGGTCGGCTTTCGCACGGGCAACGGAGAGACGAACCCGAGTTGGGCGCGGTTCAGCAAGTTCCGCCTCCTGCAGCTCGACCGTTGAGGAAGACCGAAATCGAAGATCGGGGGTCAGGCATGGGCCAGCGATGAATCTCACGGACGTGAAAGGCAAGCGGAGAGCTGATTGCGACGGATCTGGGTGAAGCCAAGCATCGCATCGTTGCGACTATTCTGTGGCCACATCCAGAGTTGGCGGTGCCATCGGATGCCAATCGAGTTGCGTTGCCGTTGAACTTTCTTTCTCATGGCCTGGCATTGGCCGGGATAACGAAGCGGAAACCCCAGGCAAGGAAGGCCCCCTTGCTGGGTGGTTGTTTGTCCCGCTGTGCCGACCGACAGTTCCGAGGGTTGGAGCCCCAACCGCCACCGCGCAGGATACGCTTTTCGCCGGAGGCGGGGCCGGTGGGATCAGTGGCGGCCCCGGGAGGATAATCGTCGTACCAATCCCCGACCCACTCCCACATATTCCCACACATGTCATACAGGCCCCAGGCATTCGCAGCCTTCATTTTCACCCGGTGCGGGCCCGAGTTTTGGCCGGGGTATTGCCGTTCTTTTTCATTATATTTAATCGAATTCGGATTGGTCACTTCCAAACCCTCCCCAGAGTTCCCGCCATACCACGCGATCAGATCCAATTCGGGACCGTCAAAACCGCCACGGATGGTGAGCGCACCGGTATAGATCGCCGTGCCACTGCCCGCCCGGCAGGCATACTCATACTGCGCTTCGGTGGGCAGCGCCGCACGGAGCCCCGCAAATTGGGCGTTCAATTTGCCCGTGAATAATGTCTGGCAGTCATCCCAACTCACCGTTTCGACAGGTAATTCCTGCCACACACCATCGGCAGCTTTGAAATGGCTGGGATTCACGCCCACCACCGCCACCCACAGATTCTGTGTGCAGGGCGAATCCGCCAGCCAATAGCCCTTCGTCAGCGTCACTGGGTGCTGCGTTTCATTTTCGTTCCGGCCAGCCTCACCGACCGGGCTGCCCATCGTGAAGGTGCCGGGGGCGATCCACCGCATGCGCTGCGTGACGTCGTTGACTTTCAGATCGGCATAGTAACCGAAAGCGTCCTGGCCGCTGGCGCTGGCCCAAAAGGGCGCCGGGTCTTCGGGCTTGTTCGCTGGCGTGGCAGCAATGCCGACGGTGGCGCAAGCAAGTGCGAGCGCGAGGAGTTTGGTAATTGAGTTCATGGGTTGATGAAGGCGTATTGTATTCAGGTCAATCAGGGTGCGACTGTGAGGGTGTGCGGCCGCGGTTCGATGTTACCGGCCGCGTCCTCAGCGAATGCTTTCAACTCCGTCGTCGCTGGCACGAGCGTTTCCCATTCAGCAAAGTTTGCTCGCAGCGATTTCGCCTCGCTGCCGTTCACTACGACACGCTTGACGGTGCCGTTGTCGCTCGTCGTGCCGCGCACGAGCATGCCTTGATCAGAGTGCGTGACATGAGTGATGACGGTCTGCGGCGGCAAGTCGTCCACGGGATTCAACTCTCCGGGAAAATCCGCCGCCATCGGCTGTTTCCCGATCGGATCCTTATCCGCGCTTACGGAAATGTCGTCGAAGTGAAGACCGCGATAGGCGTGGTGCGTGTAGTCTGCAAGCCACAACCCGTAATGCGCGTGATGCACGTCGAAGCCATCGATCATGAGGCTCGGCACGCGCGGGTGCAGTGCCCAGTGAACGTCCCACGCCCTGAAATTTCGAACGATGAACGGATGCCGCACGTCCGGCCCGACGCCGGCGACCGTTTCCCTGCGCTCGACGGGATCCTCGCCGAGGAAGCCGCCGAAGTTGAACGCGTGCCGGCGCTGGCAGTGCGCTTCGTTGTCGTCAAAGCGCACGAACGGCAGTGTGCGGATGTCCGTCGCGCGGCGCGTGCCGTCGGGCTGCGGGATGTTGAGGGTGAGATTAAAATCCGGCGTCGGCGGGGCTTCGAAGCGGTAACCGTATTCATCGCACTCGGCGGCGACATTGCGCGTGAAGGTATTCAAGCTGTTCGCCCACCAAAAGCCCGCGCCAAGGTTGTGATCGAAGGACATCACTTGTTTGGGCAGCGGCTTTCCGCCGCACGCCTGCACGGCGAGATTGTGATCGAGCACGTTGAAGACCTCGGTGCCGTCTTCCAAAAAGAAGCCGTGCCCGACGCTCTGGTAGCCGACGCAATCGCGCACCACGAGATAGTCCGTGCCGTGAATCGTGATCCAACGATTGCCGCTGTCCCAGATGCTCGCGCCGACGACCGACGCGCCGCGCATCGTGTCGCGACAGAGGTGAAAGTGAATGCTGTAACGCCCCAGCACGCCCTCTTTGCCGAGGTGCCGAAACTCCGCGTAGCTGATCGCGCCCGCCGAGCCGCGGTGATACATCGTGTGCCCGCGTGCCGTCGCCGGATCGGCGGACTCGACGATGACGTTGCGGCTGAGGTTCGCGACTTCGCCGCGATACGCGCCGTCGGCGATGTGCTCGAACGCGAGTGGCTGATCGAGCGTGAGCGTTGTGCCATTCACTGCGCGGATGATGCGCTCCTCGGTCTGCGTGTTGTCGCGCACCGTCGGGCGAAAAGTTTTCGGCTCCTCGCGCTTGGTCTGCCGCGTCGTGGACGTGAGGAAAACGCGATCACCGACGCGCCAGCCCGTGACGGATTCCGCCAGCGCGATGGCCGTGTCGCCCCCCTTCGCTGGCGCGCCGAGCTTCACCCAGGTGTGATTCAACTCCGCGCCGTGGAACTCCATCCGCCCGCCACAATCCACGATGGCCGGGCACGACGCCTTGTCCATGCCCTCGAAATACACGAGGCGAATCAGCGCCGTGTGCTTCGCGTCCACCGGCTGTTCCGCCGTGCCGACTTCGAGCGCGGGCTTCGTCTGCGACAGGTCCACTTCCGGCAAGTGCGCATCGCAGGTAAGGCCATTTTCGCTCGTGCCATCGCCCTGTTGAATTTTTAACAGACCAACATCGAGCCGTGTGTCGCGGTCACGCGCAAACGTCAAGGTCCCCGCCACAAAAACAGCACGGATGGCCTGCGTTGAATCAAGGTCATACACGACCTTGTGCCCGCCGCGAATCTGCACCTTCGCGCCTGCGGGCGGCAGTTTTCCGCCATCCCAGGTCGCAGCAGCGGACCACAACCCGCTTTGCGCGGAGCGGACGAGCAGCGGTTCAGCAGCATGAGCGAAGCTGCCGAGCCAGAAACACGCCAGCACCGCTAGTGGTCTGTCATTCGTGATACGATGGGTACAGTTTGAGGAGTTTCACACGGGCGTCGGCGGTGGTGAATTGCCAGGAGATGCCGCGTGCGGCTTGATTGCGGTTGCACTGCCAGGCCCGTAGTTCGGCGGCCAAGGT
>JBBRPL010000025.1:0-80874 GCA_038228205.1 Chthoniobacterales bacterium | reverse complement strand
CTCCGCTCCCGAGATGCCCAGGCTGCGAGCCCTTGCGCACCCACCCGTAGAGGATGCTCGTGCCGATCCCAAGATCTTGGGCAACTTCCGGGACTGGTTTCCCCAAACCCACAAGCCCAACGGCTTGGGCTTTGAACTCTGCGGTGTATCGTTTTCTGGTCACTGATTTCATTGTCGCTTATTCCTCTATTTCGTGGTCCAGAATCTTCGCGCACCTCAGTTCATAACTTTTATGGGTTGTGCTTGCCGGTGAAACTGTGGGGCCGACGAAGGCGATTCGAGCAGCGGCATGCCTTTCTTTATCCGGAGTCGCTTTAATGTGCAAACGATCTGCGAGTCAGATCGCGTTGAGTATTGCGAGCGGGAAGTTCCGATCCCAAGGAAGGGGATGCGAATTTCTGTAGCGTGTATCGACTAATTCCAGAAACGCTAAACGCACACGTTTGCAATTCTCCTCAATTCCATCTGAAGGATCATAAAACATCTTTGTGAGAAAAGAACCCTTATCACTGTTATGCACCACAGCGTGGGTGAGTCCAAGCAACACTTCGCAATGACGATGAACGCCCTCAGCGGTTTGCACAGTCAACATTCCGGCCAGTTCAGACCTTTGAGCATACCGAATGTGCATTCTATCGATTCCGAACCTTTCAATAGCCCTCTCCCAATCACTTTTCTCGTAGGAGAATAGGGGGCCACCCAAAAGCGATTGATGAACCTCGTCACAGAGCTTGTGCAAATTCTCAATACACTCAGGAGATATACTGCTGAGCCACGAGTAATCGCTGTTCTCGGCGAGGACGTCGGCGGAATTTTTGAGGAACGAAGCGTTGTCTTGCATCTTTGTATTCGCAGGGGGCGCCACGTCATGAATTCGGATCATTTCTTCTTCGGCGCCTTCGGACGTTCACCTACCTCCTTGCCCGTGGGGGCCGACCTGCGTCTTGAGGTATCCTTTTCCATCGCCGACGGATCCCAAAGTCCTTACCAACTGTCAACCCCTGTTTAGCAATCCTGTTTTGGGCCGGATCGCAGGGTTCGCAGGATTCGTCGCGCCGTCCACCATGTGCAGTGGCAATTTGGTTTCGTGCGCCTGGCGCGGAAGCGAAGCAGGCCTTCTCCTACGGTGCGTCGGAGCTTTCGAGGAAGAGGTGCAGATCGTCCCGGTAGCTCTCCTTGGCCTGGCTGGCCTGGACGAGATAGACGCGGCCTTCGCGCGGGCGGCCGGCCTGCATGGCATAGACACCGAGGAGCCATTGGCGGTCGGCCATGATCTCGACGGGCAGTTCCGGGCGAAGGAAAGACTTGCCCATGGCGAGGATACTTTCGGGGGCGAGGTCGGTCCACAATGCGGGCAGGGAGCCGAAAGGCGTGAGGGTCTCGATCTGGGTTTCGTTCGCACGACGCACCGGGCCGGGGACCTGGCCGCCGGTCTTTTTCGTCACGGCGGCGGGATAGCCCACGGTGTTCAGATCATTGATGAGGGTCGTCTTGAACTTCACCAGCCATTCCCAGCGCCGGAGCAATGCGGCGCGCTTTTCCTGGCCTTTTTCCCCGGCCACGGGAGTGGTTTTGGCGACGGCGGCGGCTTCGGCGAGGCGGAATTGTTTCCAGAGGGGTTCGATCTTCGCCTGGGCGTCCGCGAGGGCTTTGGCGTCGGCGGCTTCGGTGGCCGACATCCGCCGCGCGGCTTCCTCCTGCTCGGCGGTGATCTTCTTTTGCAAATCGTCGGCCAGCGCCTTGAGCTGCGCGGGGAAACGGCTGCCCAACCGGAGGTGTTCCTGGGTGTCTTTGACGAGTTGCAGGGCGCGTTGACGCGCCTCCAGGGAACTGGCCGCCCGCGCCGTTTCATTCGCGCCGCGAACGGAGTCGATCTCCACCAGGTAGGGCGACGCGAGGCCCTTGTATTCGGAAATCCACGCGTGGCGGTCCTGCGGCGTGCAGAGCGTGAACTGCCGGAAGAGGTTCCAGGCATCGTCGTAGGCCCCGAGAGACCAATCCCGAATGCCAAAGACAAACAAGCTGAAAGCTTCGTAGTTGGACCGGTCCAGACCCGCCACGGCCTCCATCTTGATGGGCTCCTGGCCGCCCGCTTTCCTCGCGGTATCGACGAAAAATGTGGCCAGGACCTTCTCCGCCGGATCGGGCGAATAGATCCCGCGGTCGACGATCGCCTTGAAATGGGTCTCGGCCGCCGCGTCGTGACCGGCGAGCAATTCGGCGAGGCCAGCGTGCAACGTGATCCAGCTCCGCAGGGGCTGCGGGGGATTGGTTTTGGCATCCAGGCTCGCGAGGGCTTCGGCGGCCTTCGCCGGATCGCCCGCCACGAGCACCTTGCGCGCTTCCTCATACTTGGCGTCGATGCGTTCCGCGGTTTGCGGGATTTCCTCCTCCTCGACCACGACGGGAGGTTTTGAAAAGAGGTGTTCCTGCAAGAAAAAGGCGCCAACCCCGAGAATGACGGTGGCGAACGCCGCGACGGGTGTGAGCCAGCCCCAGTCCCGCGCCGCGGCCGCTTCGTCCGCCGCCAGTTTTTGCTCGTTGGCGGCCAGGGAGTCCAGGAGCTGGGTGCGGGCAAACTCCAGATGCTCGATGAATTCGGCGTAGGTCTGGTGGCGCAGGGCCGGGTCATGGTTCAAGACCTTGTTGAGCACGAAGGCGGTCGTGCTCGACGCCTCGGGCGCGGTTACCAGCAGATCGACGGGCGCTTTCTTGGCGGCCGCCAGTTCGCTCATGGAATTGGTTTCCACCGCATGAGGCGGCTGGCCGGCGATGGCGTGGAAAAGCGTTGCCCCCAGCGAATACATGTCGCTGCGGAAATCCTCCGGTTTTCCTTCCACAGTTTCGGGCGACACGTAGTAGGGAGTGGCCCACACCTCGCCCGTGACCGAGCCGGTATGCTCCGCCAGGATGGCCAGGCCGAAATCCACCATCTTGGCGGTGGCGGCATTGGCGAAGAGGATATTGCCCGGCTTGACGTCGCGATGGATCAGGCCCTTTTCCAACGCCGCCTGAAGTCCCTGGGCGATCTGCACGCCGATCGTCAGGATCTGCAGTTCGCTGATCTTCCCCTGGGTGTGCATCAGGCTTTCCAGCGATCCTTTGTCGACCAACTCCATGGCGATATAGACCAGGCCGTGGTCGCGTCCCGTGCTGTAGACCTTGACCACATGCGGGTGATTGATCGACGCGGTGATCGCCGCCTCCTTGTCGAACTGGGCGATGAACTCCGGATTCCCGCTGTGCTGCCGCTGGAGGAGCTTGAGCGCGACGGGCCGATTGAGATTCAGGTCCAGCGCGCGATACACGGTGCCCATGCCGCCCGCGCCGAGCTGCTCCTGGATCTCAAAATGGTCGAACCGCCGCCGCACGCGCATGGCCCCACCGCAGGTGGGGCAATGCATGAGCGCAAAGGGCTCCTCCGCCGTGACATCGAGCAATGTGCCGCAGGTGGAACATTCCTGGATATGGGAATCGGACGGAGGGGATGGCATGAAGGCCGCGCACGCTAGCATCCGCAAAAATGGACGGCAAGGAGGGAGGGGAAGGATGAAGGATGAAGGCGGAACGATGAAGAGATTGGGGGGAGGAGGTTTGAGGGCACGAATCACTCGAATGCATCCCGCGAAAACTTCCTCCGGAGTGATTTTCGGAGGATCGAATCAGCCTCCGCTTCCTCAGGTGCGTCTGGCAGGCAGGGCCGCCGGCCGTCTTTTCTTCCCCTGCGTCTTGGCGTCCTGGCGTTTTCCATCCCTGGATGTCGGGGCAAAAATGGCTAACGACTCCGCGGGGGATGGGTTACTTTCGCCGAAGTCCATGCGCCCGATTTTCCTGAGTATTCCTCTTCTTGCCGCCACGGCGCTCCCGGCGGGCGCCATTACCCCGCAGGAGGCGGAGTTTTTTGAGAAGAGCATCCGGCCGGTGCTGGCCGAGCAGTGCTACAAGTGCCACGGACCTGAAAAGCAAAAGGCCGCGCTCCGGGTGGACTCGCGGGCGGCGATTTTGAAAGGGACGGACGATGGGCCGGTGATCGTGCCGGGCAAACCGGACGAGAGCCCGTTCATCAAATCGCTCAGGCACATCGGCGACTCCAAGATGCCGGAAAAGGCGGACAAACTTTCCGACGCGCAGATCGAGGCGATGAGCCAGTGGATCCGCATGGGCATGCCATGGCCGGAAAATGACAAACTGGCCACACCGTCAGCGGGGGAGGCGGCGAAGAGGCACTGGTCGTATCAGCCGATCAAGAACGCGGCGCCGCCGGCGGTGCAGGATGCCGGACATTGGGGTCGGACGCCGGTCGATCGGTTCATTCTCGCGGCACTCGAAGCGAAGAAGATTGCGCCCTCACCGCAGGCCAGCAAGCGCACCCTGCTCCGCCGGGCGACGTATGATCTGACGGGGCTGCCGCCGACCACGGCGGAAATTGAGGCCTTTGAAAAAGACAATGCGCCCGATGCCTTTGCCCGCGTGATCGATCGGTTGCTGGCCTCGCCGCGCTACGGAGAACGCTGGGGCCGCTACTGGCTCGACGTGGCGCGGTATGCGGACACGAAGGGCTATCTCGCGGGGGATGAAAGCCGCCGCTATTCCTACAGCTACACGTATCGGGATTGGGTCATCGGCGCGTTCAATGGCGATCTGCCTTACGATCAATTCATCATCCAGCAACTGGCCGGGGATCGGATCGCGACGCCCGACAATCCGCAGCCGCTGGCGGCACTCGGCTTTCTGACGCTGGGCCGGCGCTTTCTCAATAACCAGGCCGATATCATCGACGACCGCATCGATACCGTTTCGCGGGGGTTGATGGGCATCACTGTGGGCTGCGCGCGCTGTCACGATCACAAGTTCGACCCGATCACGCAGAAGGATTACTACGCGCTCTATGGGGTCTTCGCGTCATCGGTGGAGCCGCAAAGCAAGGATCTGCCGGTGCTGAAGAGCGATCTCGACTCGGCGGCGGAGGCGGAATACCGCAAGCAATTGGCGGAGCGCGATGGCGAAGTGAACAAGCACCTGGACCTTTACCGCCGGCTTTTCGCCATGGGCTCGATGCCGCTGCTGGGCGTGCCCACGGTCATCCCGCAGGATCAATCGGAGCGCTTTGTGGACAAGAACGGCCGGATCGAACTCAATCGATTGAAGAAGAAAGTGGAGGATCTGAATGCGGGGCCGCTCTCGCCACCGCGTCCGATGGCGTTGGTCGACCTGCCCCAACCGGTCAATCCGCACGTCTTCATCCGGGGTAATCCGAGCCGGCCGGGCGATCTGGTGCCGCGGCGTTTCCTCGAGGTGCTGAGCGGTGGCCATCCGGAACCGTTCAAGGACGGCAGCGGACGGCTGGAACTGGCGCGCTCGATTGCCAGCAAAACCAACCCGCTGACCGCGCGCGTGCTGGTGAATCGCGTGTGGGCCTACCATTTCGGCACGGGGTTGGTGCGCACGCCGGGAGACTTCGGCGTCAAGGGGGAGGCGCCCACGCATCCCGAATTGCTCGATTACCTCGCGACGCAATTCATGGAGAACGGCTGGTCGGTGAAGAACCTGCATCGGCAGATCATGCTGTCGAGCGCCTACCAGCAGGCGAGCGATGCGCGACCCGACGCGGCGCAGGCCGATCCCGAGAATCGTCTGCTCGCGCGCATGAACCGGCGCCGGCTCGATTTCGAAGCGCTCCGGGATTCACTGCTCGCCGCCGCCGGCCAACTCGACGCCACGATGGGTGGGCGCCCGGTGGAATTGACGTCAGTCCCGTATCCCAAGAGGCGGGCCGTCTATGGCTACATCGATCGCCAGAACCTGCCCGGTGTTTTCCGCACCTTCGACTTTGCGTCACCCGATACGACGAGCCCGCAACGTTTCCAGACGACGGTGCCGCAGCAGGCGCTCTTCATGATGAACAGTCCGTTCGTGCTGGAGCAGGCGCGGGCGGTCGTGGCCAAGCCGGAGTTTCAACAACCGCAGGCCTACGAGGCGCAGGTCCATGAATTGTATGGATGTATCTTCGCACGGAAGGCGGACGCTCCGGAGGTGGATGCGGGGTTGCGTTTCGTGATGAATGCGACCACCCAACCCAGCCCGCGCGAGCCGGAGCAACCGGTGTGGCAAAATGGATTCGGGTATTACGACGAGGCGGCGAAGCGCGTGGAATTCAAGAAGTTCGCCGCCTTCGTGAAGGACACCTGGCAGATCGGCGCGAAATTGCCGGATGAAAGGCTTGGTTTTGTCTCCATTCGCAATGATGGCGGGCACCCGGGGCGGGATGCCCAACACGACGCGATTCGCCGATGGACTGCGCCGCGCGATGGCACCATCACGATTTCCGGGACATTGCGCCGGCCGAGCACGGACGGGGATGGGGTGCTGGGTCGCATCGTGTCGAGCCGCGTGGGGGAATTGTGGAAGGCGGAGATCGCGCCGGCGGGAAGCGCGGAGGCGAAAGTCGAGCGGGTGTCGGTGAAGGCGGGCGACACGATTGACTTCCTGGTCGGGTGCCGTGGAAGCGACAATTCGGACGCGTTTGTGTGGGTGCCCATCGTGCGGGGCGACAAGGGCGAATGGGACGCCAAGGGGCAATTTGCCGGGCCAGCCGCGCCGCTGCCGCCACCGCTCCGGCCATGGGAGCAGTACGCGCAGGTGCTCCTCGAGACGAACGAGTTCGTCTTCGTGGACTAGCAGTTACGTTTCCCGTGCGGCGAGTTGAGCGAGGGCGGCGCCGGTGACCCGCATGCGGCGCCAGGCATCGTGCATTTCCGCTCCGAGGCTTTCGTAGAAACGGATGGACGGTGCATTCCAGTCTAGCACCGACCATTCATAGCGCCCACAACCGCGGGCGACGGCGAGGCGGGCCACTTCGATGAGCAGGCGCTTGCCCAGCCCCAGACCACGAAAGTCTGGACGGATGAAGAGGTCTTCCAAATAGAGGCCCGGGCGTGCCTGAAAGGTGGAGAAATTCGCGAAGAAAAGGGCGAAGCCGACCGGAGCGCCGTCCGCGCATGCGATGAGCACTTCCGCTTCCGGACGCGGACCGAAGAGGGCGGCGGCAAGCAACTCCTCGGTGGCCACGACTTCGTGGGTCAACCGCTCGTATTCGGCCAGTTCGCGAATGAAGGCGAGGATGACGGGCACATCGGTGATAGTCGCCGGTCGGATGCCGGTGGTTGGGGACGGGGAGTCGGGCATGGTGGTGGAAAGGGATGGGATGATGGTTGGTTAACGAGTCTAATAAAAGGCCCGCATTTTTGCTTGGCCATGTTGCCGTATACCCCCCAGCCTTTTGCCCCAATGTCCGCTCCCTCCGAATCCGCCGCTGCCATACCCGTTCCGGCCATCTCCATACCTTGGTGGAAAGATTTGACCCCGTATCACTGGTTCGTTTTCGCCATGGCTTCGCTGGCCTGGCTTTTCGACTGCCTGGACCAGCAGCTTTTCATTCTCGCTCGCAACTTCGCGATGGAGAGCCTGCTTCCCAAGGGCATGGACGTGGGAAAATACGGCACCTATGCGACGGCGATCTTTGTCGCCGGATGGGCCACGGGAGGCCTGATTTTTGGCTCGGTGGGTGACCGCATCGGGCGGGCCAAAACCCTGACCCTCACGGTGCTGATGTATTCGGTATTCACCGGTCTATCGGCACTCTCGACGGGATGGATCGACTTTGCGTGCTATCGCTTCATCACCGGTCTCGGGGTCGGCGGGGTATTCGGCCTGGCCGTGGCCTTGATCGCGGACGGGATGCCCGATCGCAGCCGGGCCGGCGCCCTCGGTTCGCTCCAGGCGCTCTCAGCTCTAGGGAACATCACCGCCGGGCTGATCAGTATGTGGGTCGGTGGGATGGTCGCGGCGAAGAGCATCCCACCGGAGTGGTCGTGGAAGCTCATGTTCCTCGTGGGCGCGTTACCGGCCTTCATGTGTGTGTTTTTGCAGATGCGCCTGAAGGAACCGGAGAAGTGGGTCAAGGCCCGGGAAGCGGGACGATTGACGGGCGCTAAATTTGGTTCCTACGCTTCGTTGTTTGGCGACGTGCGCTGGCGGGGGCCGGCGATTTTCGGCATGATCCTATGTGTCTCCGGGGTCATCGGGCTGTGGGGAATCGGTTTCTTTTCGCCGGAACTGGTGGGCCCGGTGATCGAGCGCTCATTGCGTGCGCAGAATTTGCCGCTCTCGGAGATCGCCGGGGCCAAGGCCCGGTGGATCGGTATCAATTCGATCGTGCAAAACCTGGGGGCATTCGTCGGCATGATCGCCATGACCAGGCTGGCGCAACGCAGCGGACGGAAGACCGCGTTTGCGATCGCTTTCGTTCTCGCGCTGGCCGGTACCGTGTTCTTCTTTCGCTGTTTCAACGGCAAGGGTGACATCTGGATGAGCGGAGTGATGGGCGCCTGCCAGCTCTCACTTTTCGCCGGGTTTGCCATCTACTTGCCCGAACTTTTCCCGACGCGTTTGCGCAGCACCGGCACCAGCTTTTGCTACAATGTCGGGCGCTTTGTCGCGGCTTTCGGCATCATTCAGACCGCTTCGATCAAGACCTGGGCGAGCGCCGGCGCGATGACGCCGGACGCGAAGATCGACTCCTTCCGCAACGCGGCGAGCTACATGAGCGCGATCTTTCTGCTGGGCCTTGTGGCGCTGATCTTCCTGCCGGAGACGAAGGGACGCGCCCTGCCGGAGGATATTGAGACAGCCAAGTAAGTGGATAGTTGATGGTGGATAGTTGATAGCCACGATAGCCGAGGCGTGTCGTGCACCTTGGCGCGCTGCTGTCAGATATGCCTTCGGCATATTCAGAATCCCCCCGCCTTTCAACATGCAGAACACGCTTTTGGGGCGGGGAATGGATGTCGGTATGCTCGCCCTTTTACGGCGTGGCCTTTCACGAAAAACGGCGGACACCTTTCGGTGTCCGCCGTATTGATTGCGGGAATGTGAGGGGGCTTACTTCTTGCCCTGGTAGGAACGGACGAAGTCGATGCATTGCTTCACTTCGGGCACCGAGTTTTCCCAATTGTATTCGTACTCGATCGAGATGTTGCCATCAAAGCCCTGCGCCTTGAGTTCATCGAGCACGCGGCCGATCTCGCCGACGCCGGTGCCGTAGGGCACGTCGTGGCTCGGGCCGTAATCGAGCTTGTCCTTCATGTGGCTGCTGATGATCCGTCCCTTGAGGGCGCGCACGGCCCAGACGGGATTGATGCCCGAGGTTTGCCAGTGGCCGGTATCCGCGCAGGCGCCAATGCGCTCGTCGCGGCCTTTGGTCAGTTCGAGGATGAAATAGGGATCCCACATCCGATAGGTGGGCTTGTCCTGTTTGCGCGGGTGATCGTGAAAGCCGACCTTGATGTCGTACTCCTTGACCATCTTTTCGATCGTGTCGATCGCCTCGAACGATTCCGTGGTCACGGCGCGCAGACCGAGCTTTTTGGCGAACGCGAAAATCTTTCGGGCGCCTTCTTCCTCGGTCGGGATGCCGACGACCCCGTAATTCACGGCCTTGATTTTATGCTGGTCGAGTTTGGCCTGCACCTTGGCGATCACTTCGTCGGATGCATTGTGATCCCATTTCACGGTCGGTTCTTCCTTGCTCAGCTTTTGTCCGGGATAGAATTCGATGACCTTGCCGCCGACCTCCGCGGTCTTCTCGATGGCCTCGAAGACGGAGAAGCGATTGAAGGTGTACGCCTGGCAGCCGATGGCAAAGCCGTTGGTCTTGTATTCATCGGGGATGGGAGCAGCCTGGGTGGAGGCTGCCGCCGTGAGGAGCGCCGCGAGCGCGGCGACGAGGAGGGATTTCATCCGGACATTTGGCGCGAAGGCCATCCCACAAGTCAAGCGCTGCAACGCGGGATCCGTGAGGTGCGTGGACATCGTATTGCGATCGGGTAGGGCTGCGACCCGCTCCGTGGTCGGGCTGTGGAGGGGGCGCGATCCGGGGGTGTCGCTCGTGCCTCTCTCAACCCCCGGCTAATGGCTGTGAACCCTTCGGGTTCGGGAGGCGCCGCGTCTGGTCGTACAGATGCGGGTGATACTTGAGGCCTCGTTGTGCGGCCCGGGCGCGGGGTCACGATTTCTTTTTGCCCGCTGTCCCTTCCGTCATCCGCGCCAGCGCTTCGGCGAGGGCGCGGTAGTGCTCGGTCACATTGTAGGCTTGTGCGGAGATGCGGATCCATCGCTGCGAGGGCGCGCCCCAGTGGACGATCGGGACTTCGATCTGCGCATCCTCCAGCAGACGTGTGTGCACGGGATCGAAGCGGGTGCCGCTCTTGGGAAGGCTCTGCAACGGTGCGGGGAGGGGAATGGTCGCCATGCTCGCGAGGATCTGATTGGGCGCGGGTAGGGGCATGCCGAGACGGCCGGCGATCAAGGCGCGACCGGCGGTGGCGAGCATGCGGTTATTGTCCCGCAGTTCATCCCAGCCGCCGGGAAAAAGTGACGCGCCCCAGCGGATGGCGTGGCTGACGGAAAGCCACGCCGTGGGGTCGAGCGTGCCGGGCCAATCGAAGCGATCATGGAAAATACTGCGTCCGGGCCGGTGGGTGTTTTCCCCGTGGCTGACGATCGGCGGACGGAGCGCGTCCTGCCGGTCGCGGCGCGCCCACAGGAACGCGGCGCCTTTCGGAGCGCAGACCCATTTGTGCAGGTTGCCGGTGTAGTAGGCCGGCGCGATGGTTTCGATATCGAGCGGGACCGCGCCGGGGGCGTGCGCTCCGTCGATCAGGGTATCGACTCCACGCTCGGTGAGGAGCCGCACGATTTTCCCGATCGGGAAGACGAGCGCGGTCGGGCTGGTAACGT
Organism: Chthoniobacterales bacterium; assembly: GCA_038228205.1. Taxonomy (GTDB): domain Bacteria; phylum Verrucomicrobiota; class Verrucomicrobiia; order Chthoniobacterales; family Chthoniobacteraceae; genus Chthoniobacter. Next base: position 70,077 of record JBBRPL010000025.1, on the reverse strand, counting down.
GGTCGATCATCGCGAGCCGGGTGCGCGGGGTGACCGCGGCGAGGATGGCATCGACGATCTGCTGCTCGTCCGTGAGAGGGAAGGGGACCTTGGCGACGACCACTTTGGCCCCGGCGCGCGAAGCGGCCTCGGCGAGGACATTGCGGCAGGCGTTATAATCGTGATCCGTGGTGAGCAGTTCGTCGCCGGCCTTGAGCACGAGCGAGCGGGCGACGGCGTTCACGCCGGCGGTGGCGTTCGCGACGAAGACGAGATTGTCGGGCGTCGCGCCGACGAACCGGGCCAGGTCCGCGCGGGCGGCATCGATGAGGTCGGGCAGGTCCCGCCAGAGGAAGCGCACCGGTTGCCGCTCCATCCGGGCGCGGTATTCGGATTGCGCCTCGAGCACGACTCGGGGGCAGGCGCCGAAGCTGCCGTGATTGAGGAAGATGACGCCCGGATCGAGCGCCCAGTGGTCAGCGAGCTGGCTCGACATGCATCTGGGGGATCGGATTCCGGACCAGGAACTCGTCAGCGAGAGCGCGATAAGCAGTGGCCCCGAGGCCGGTAGGCTCGTAGTCGGTGATGGGCTTGCCGTGACTCGGAGCCTCGCTGAGCCGGACGCTGCGCGGGATCACCGTCTTGTAAATGACGTCGCCGAAGTGGTTCTGGACCTCGGAGATGACCTGCGTGGCGAGGTTGTTGCGCATGAACATGGTCATCAGGATGCCGCCGATCGTGAGGGTGGGGTTTGCGCCGCAGTCGCGAATCTGGTTGACGACGTGGTGGATCTTGCTGAGCCCTTCGAGCGCGAAGTACTCGCACTGGAGTGGGATGAGCAGCTCGTCCGCGGCGGCGAGGGCGTTTGTCATGAGGATGCCGAGGGAAGGAGGGCAATCCAGCAGGACGAAATCGAAAGGGGCATCGGCGCGCAAGGGCTCGAAGGCGGACCGCAGCCGGGTAAGATGATCGTCCGCCCGGGCGACCTCGATTTCCGCGCCCGCCAGGGCCAGATCGCCGGGTATGATCCAAAGATGCTCCCAGCGCGTCGGGACGACTTTGTCGGCAATCGGGGCGCCCCCGAGCAATGGCTCGTAAATGCTGTGGCCGTCGATCGTCGGCAGGCCGAGCGCGCTGGTGGCATTGGCCTGGGGGTCGAGATCGATGAGCAGGATCTTCGCGCCTCGGGCGGCGAGGCAGGCCGCGAGGTTGACGCTGGTAGTGGTCTTGCCGACGCCGCCCTTTTGGTTGGCGACCGCGATGATTTTCATAGGGGCGGCGAGTGTAGATAGGGGCGGGCTTTTGAACAGAATTGATTGCCGAAAGCGCGCCGTGCGGTAGTGGATGCGGCTCCCCACCGCCATGATCCCGATCACTGAACGCTTCCTCTCCGATGCCGGCGGCTGGCAGGCGCTGAAGCAGGCGCGGGCCATCCATCAGATGGGACGGGTGTTGGAGGTGACCTACGAGCCGCCGCTGCTCCAGGGGCGGGTGAAGGAAGGGGACTCGGAGTTTCGATCCGGGCTGAAGATCCTGTCGGCTTCGAATGTGGAAAACCTCTGTACGTGCCGGGAATCCCGGCAGAGGGGGGTGATCTGCGCCCACTCACTGGCGCTCGGGTTGGAGATTATCAAGCCGCGTCCGGCTGCCCCGGTTCCGACAGCTTCCTCTCAGGAAAGCCCTATTGGCTCCCCCCATGCGCTGTCGGCGTCGATTCCGGCGGCGCCGATCGGCCCGGCACCCCGGTTTCATCTCGGGATCGAGGGGTCGCTCAATCACTTGACCGCCCGCCTGTCGGCGGTGCGGGACGAGCATCGGACGACCCTTTCCTCGGGTTCGCCCACGCGTCACCCGGCGGAGACCGCGGCTCTGGAGCGGTTGCGCAAGAGCGGTTTCACAGGTCCGGAGCGGGATGGACAACTGGTGCTGAAGGGGGAACCGCGCATCCTCGGCTTCTTCGCGGCGGAACTGCCACGGCTGCAAAAGGAGTGGACCGTCGAGATCGGAGAGCGGTTTGGCCACGTCACGCGGGACATTGAACGAATCCAGCCCAAACTGGAAATCCGGGCGTCGGGGGAGAATTGGTTCGACCTCTCCCTGGACCTGGCGACTCCGAGCGGGGAGCGGTTTGCGGCCACGGAGATTCAGCGGCTGCTGCAATCGGGTCAGAGTTCCACCCGGCTGAAGAATCGGAAGATCGCCGTCTTCGATCCCGGCTTGCTGGATGAGTTCCAACAGGCGCTCATGGACTGCAATCCGGAACAGAAGCAGCCCGGCCAATACCGGATCGCGAAGGCGCACGCGGGCTATCTGGATGCTGTTACTGCGGAGCAGGGGACGGCGGTGAAGTCCGACCCGAGATGGCAATCATGGACGGAAACGCTCGCCCATCTCGACCGCCTGCCGTCGACTCCCTTGCTGGAATTGGAAACCGTCCTCCGGCCGTATCAAAAGACGGGGGTCTATTGGCTTAAATACCTTTCAGAACAGGGACTTGCCGGCATTATTGCGGATGAAATGGGTTTAGGAAAGACGGTGCAGGCTCTTGCATTTTTGCGCTCGCTCGGGGGGCGGGCGCTGATCGTTTGCCCCTCCTCGCTCCTCTTCAACTGGCAGCGCGAGGCGGAGCGGTTTACGCCGGGAAGAAAGGTGCTGGTGGTGCAGGGAGACGGGCGGGCCCGGCTCTTCGGGGAAGAGATGCAGCGGGCAGACTTGGTCGTAACTAGTTACCCGCTTTTGCGTCGGGATATCGACCGGTACCGTGACTGGGAGTTTGAGGCGGCGATTCTGGATGAGGCGCAGCATATCAAGAATCCGGACAGTCAGAATGCTCAGGCGGCCTGCGCGCTCAAGGCTCGGCATCGGTTCATCCTGACCGGGACTCCGATCGAGAACTCGCTCCGGGATCTATGGTCGCTGATGAACTTCCTCATGCCGGGGTATCTCGGGTCGGCCAAGGATTTCCGGGAGCGCTACGAACGGGAAATTCAAAATGACCCGATGGGGCCCACGGCCAGGCGTCTATTGCGCCGCGTTCGACCATTTGTCCTGCGCCGGTTGAAGCGAAATGTTGCTACGGAAATTCCGGATAAAATAGAGCAAGTCGCTTATTGTGAACTCACTAAGTCACAGAGTGACGTTTATTCACAACTTGTTCACAGCACCCGGCGGACGCTCTCAGAGCTGGCGGGGCGACAGGATCAAAACAAGGCGCGGATCGCCATGCTCACGGCGCTTCTTCGGCTCCGGCAGGCGTGCTGTGATCTCCGGCTGCTGGGCGGGATGGAAGTGGAGGAATCGCAGGCATCGGCGAAGATCGAACTGCTGCGCGAACTGCTCGAGGAGGCCGTCGATGGCGGACACCGGGTGCTCATATTTAGCCAATTCGTCTCGATGTTGACCCTGCTCCGCGAAGCCCTGACGGCCGACGGAATTGCCTATTGCTATCTCGACGGCTCGACCAAAGACCGGTCCGGCGAGGTGGACCGTTTCCAAACCGGGACCGTCCCCGTGTTCCTCATCAGCCTCAAAGCGGGCGGCACCGGCCTGAACCTCACCGCTGCGGATACGGTCATTCATTTTGACCCGTGGTGGAACCCTGCGGTAGAAGCCCAAGCCACCGATCGGGCGCATCGGATCGGACAGGAGAAGGTCGTGACTTCCTATAAACTGATCGCCCGCGGGACGGTCGAGGAGAAGATCCTCGCCCTTCAGCAGAGGAAGCGGGCTCTCGTGGAGGCGACCATCGAAAGCGAGCAGCCGATGATGGAGGGACTCAGCCTGGGAGAGATCGAGGAAATGCTGGCGTAAGCTGCCACTATTAAGGTCCGGGAGGGGAAGCGCCCAACGTCCGCAACAGCCCGAGAGTCGCCCAACCGGTGCCAAAATACACGGTGACGTAGTTGCTGTGGTCGGCAATGGCGCGGCTGGGAGCATCCCAGGAGCCATCCTTCCGTTGGGTTGTCAGGAGATAACGCCACGCTCGCGGAATCGTCGCCTGGTCGCCGCCGACCCCTGCGATGCTCAGCGCGTAGAGGACCTGGCCGGTGACCAGCGGATGACTGGGTTCACCCCGTACGAGCCCCCACCCGCCGTCCTCGTTTTGCTGGCCGAGCAAGGTTCCGCGCCAGGTCCCCACCTTCGCCGGGTCGCCCAATTCGCGTTCGATCCACATGCGGAAAGCAAGCCAATCGCTCCGCGTTCCGCCCTTCGCGTCATGGAGGAAGGGAGCGCCTGCGACTGTTGCTTCGCGAGCGACTCGCGGGTGGCTGGGGATAGCGCCGTGCCCAGCCGATGGAGGACATTCAAGCCGAGCAATGTCCACATGGTATCGACTTCGTTGGCCTCCCGTTTTGCCGCGACCACATCCGTCGCGTCGGGAGGCACGATGGCAAATCCGGGCTCGTTCGGGGTGGTGCCGTCCTGGAGCATCCAGGAGCCATCCGGGCGTTGCTGTTGGGCGAGGAGATGCTCAAACATCTCCAAAGCCCTGGTGTCCTCTTTGACGGGCCGCAGCGTTTCGCGAACGAGCATCACGGTATCCAGAAAGCCGTCCACCATCTCGCCCGGGTATTTGTTGTTGGTCGGGAAGTCGAGCATCCGATCGGCCAGAGCGTCGACCTTTCCCTGATCGACAGCGAACCCATGGGCCTTCGCTTCATTGTGGGTCCAAACGGCGAATGGGATGTGATGGCACGAAATGCACTGAACCTTCTTCGCCGAGAAAGTTCGGGTCTTCCAGACCTCGCTCCCGCTCAGAAGGAACGGCAGGCTTCGTTCGATGATCTGGCGCACTTCGGGCTCGGTCGGCAGCGGCTGGGTGGCGGGCTGCGCAGCGAGCGACCGCGAGAGGAGGGTCGCAATGAGTGCGCAGACCGTGATCCCGAGATGGAGAAGGCAACATGGCCGCCCGCTCGGAGTGCGTCGGGAACCTTTCTCTGGGGAGAGAGCGGCTGGCATGTGTTCAACGTGCGAGGACTATCTGTGAATGTCAATTGGCGTGGCCACGGAGGCGCCCCGTCGAAGTCGATGTGCGCAAGGAGCGGCGGCTTCCTTGCCGCCGACCTGTGAACCGCGCCGGAGGCGCCTATCTTGTGGCTCCGCAGTACGTGACTCTGTTGAAAGACACGGTTATCCTCGTGCGATGCGGTTGGACGATCTTCGTTACTTCGATCCCCATGAGGAGATTCATCACACGCAGAATCGCCTCCCTCATTGGCAGCAGGCGGGGAAGAGCTATTCGTGACGTTCCGTTTGGCCGATGCCGTGCCGAGTTCAATGTTGAAGCGATGGCAGGAAGAGCAGGTGATCTGGCGCTCTCACCACCCTGAGCCGTGGACGCCCGAAGTTCAGCACGAGTTTCACGCACGATTCTCCGCCCAGATCGAACAATGGCTGGATGCGGGACATGGCGCTTGCGTTCTGCGCGATCCGGCCTGTGCCCAAATCGTGGCCGAAACGCTGGCGTATTTCGAAGGCTCGCGTAGCACGCAAATCGCGTGGGTGGTGATGCCGAATCACGTCCACACGTTGTTTATTCTGCATGAATCCTTCGAGCTGGAACGCTTGATCGGCTCGTGGAAGCAATTTAGCGCACGGGGGATCAACCGGATTTTGCATCGGGCCGGTGAGCTTTGGCAGCGGGACTATTTCGATCGACTCATTCGCAACGAGGGGCATTTGTGTAATTGCGTTCGATATATCCGCCGGAATCCGGGAAAGGCGCGGCTTCGTCCGGGTGAGTATATTCTTTGGGAGAGCGAACTCGCAAAGATTGTGGAGTGAATGGAGTGGCGCGTGTAGGGATCTGCGTGTCCGTCCGCTCGGCCATCCTTTTGAGACGGGCGCCTCCGGCGCGAGGGTCGTTCGGCGGTAGGGAAACCGCCGCTCCCTGGGTTGATCACGTTTGAACCCGCTATAAAATGCGGCGCCTCGCAGGCTGCTACGTCAGGTCGATCGCCCGCTTCTCCGTGTGCGACTTGAGGGCGGCGGCGAAGATTTCGTGGCTGGCCACGGCTTCGTCGGGCGTCGCGCAGCCGAAACGGTCGCCGAGCTGGCCGGCATGTTCCGCGGCATAGGCGGCGAGCATTTGCTGGAAGCAATCGGGGAAGCCGGCTTCGAAGATGCCGCCGGTGACGACGGGGAAGGCGCTTTCGCCCATGCCGGCGTCGTAGCGTTCCCAGATCTGCTCTTTGGCGCGTCGGAATTGCCAGACGGTCTTGGTCTCCTTGGTGGAGTAGCGGACACCGCCCTCGGTGCCGAAGACTTCGAGATACCAGGTGTTCATCTCGCCGGGGGCGAGACGCTTGGTTTCGAGGCGCATCGGGACGTCGCGCCCCGCGATTTCGACGTCGCAATGGATGAGGGCGTTGTCCCATGTGTCGCATGGGGCCATGCCGCCTTTGCCGTCGGGGCGCTCGGTATAGATCTTTTGCAACTGGGCATAAACCCGCTTCGGGCGCCAGCCGAGGCGCAGGGGGACGTGGGCGGTGTGCATCCCGAGGTCGCCCATCACGCCGATCTCGCCACAGAATTTGTTCTGCCGCTTCCAGTTGATGACCTTCGTCGGATCGAGATCGCTGGCGTGATGGAACCCGCTGCGGATTTCGAGCACGTGGCCGAGCTGGCCGGTGCGCAGATAGCGGATCGCTTTTTGGACGCCGGGCAGGAAAGGGAACTCGGAGGAACAGCGGACGAAGCGGCCCAAGTCGGTGGCCGTCTTGCGGATCTCGCGGGCGGCGGCGAGATCGATGCCAAAGGGTTTCTCCGCGAAGAGGTCTTTGCCCGCTTTCAGCACGTCGAGGTAGAGAGGCAAATGAAGGTGATGCGGCACGGCGACGTAGATGACATCCACGTCTGGACTGGCGCAGAGTTCCTTGGAATCCGCGGTGAACAGCTTGACGGAGGGGATGCGGCGGAACCATTCCCGGACGGGTTCGGCGAGATCGCAGATGGCGGTGAGTTCGAGGCGCACCGGTGCGTCGGTGAGCGAGCACCAGCGGCCGATGGCGCTGGCCATTTCGCGGCCCATGAGGCCGCCTCCAATAATTCCAAGTCGTAGTGTTTTCATTTTGAAGAATCGATGAGTTTGGCGGCATCCAGCGCGGTCGCGCCGTCGTGGACGATCGCCATGAGCGCCCGTGTCATTCCGGCGGGGTCGCGGTGCTGAATGATATTGCGGCCATAGACGATGCCGGCGGCGCCCTGCTGGATCAGCTTTTCGGTGCGGGCGAGGATCTCCGCGTCCGGCGCCTTGCCGCCGCCGCGAACGAGAACCGGAATGCGGCCGGCGATTTCGACGACCTTGTGATAGACGTTCACGTCGTCGGTCGGATCGGCCTTGATGATGTCGGCGCCGAGTTCGACCGCCTGGCGGACGAGGGGGAGGATCCTGTCGAGGTCGCCATCGACCATGTATCCGCCGGCCTGGTCATTGGGACGAAAGACGAGCGGCTCGATCATCAGGGGGACGCACCAGCGCTCGCAGTCGGGCTTGATCTTGAGGATATTGTCGATGCACTGGTCAGTGACTTCGGGCTGGCCGGGAATGCGGAAGAGATTGACCACGACGCAGGCGGCATCGAGCCGCACGGCTTGCTCGACGGCGTTGCCGATGATCCGGCTGAAAAGGGCGCGCGGGAGGTCCGCCCCATAGACATTGGCGACATCGGTGCGGAGGACGAGGGCCGGCTTTTGCTTGCCGGGGATCTTCTGCAGGAGTTCGGCCTGGCCGATGGTGAGCTGGATGGCGTCGGGCGCGGCTTCCACGAGAGTGCGGACACTGCGCTCGAGGTTTTCGATGCCGGTGAGAAATCCGCGCTCATTGAAAAAACCGTGATCGATCGCGACGTCGAAACAGCGGTTGGACTTTGGGTTGAAAAGTCGGTTGAGACGGAAGGCTTTCATCGCAGGGGAGCGGGGAGGGTGAAGAGCCCGGCGATGACGGGCAAGACGGAAAAAGGGAAAGGATGAAGGATGAAGGCGGAAGGATGAAGAGAATGGTGGGTTATTGTTACGGAAGCGACTGTGGCGACCCAACGCTGCCCTCATTTTTCTTCATCCTTCATCCTTCATCCTTCATCCTTTCCCCCATGCCTTCTCCCATCGCTGTTCGCTGTCCCTCGTGCACTCAGGAATTCCCGTTGAGTGACGCGGTCATGGGGAGTGTGCGCGATGGCGTGGAGAAGGAATTGCGGGCCGATGTGGAGCGGCGGGAGAAGGCGCTCGCGGAGAAACTGAAGACGCTCCATGAGCAGCAGACGGCGCTGGCGAAACAGGCGGCGGAACAGCAGGAGCAGGTGGAAGCGCAGGTGAAGCAGCAGGTGGCGCGTGTGACCGAGGAGATCAAGACCAAGGCTTCCCGGCAGGCGACGGAGGCGCAGGAATTGGCGATGAAAGAATTGCGGACGGAATTGTCGGAAAAGGCGGGCGCCTTGCGAAAGGCGCAGGAACAGGAGTTGGAACTGCGGCGCGAAAAGCGTCAACTCGAAGAGGCGAAGGAAGCACTCAAGCTCGAAGTGCAGCGGACGCTGGACGCGGAACGGGGAAAGCTGAAGGAGCAGCTTCGCGCAGCTTCGGACGAGGAAAATCGATTGAAGATCGCCGAGAAGGAGAAGGTGATCACCGACCTGATGGTGAAGCTGGAAGAAGCGCAGCGAAAAGCCGCGCAGGGATCGCAGCAGTCTCAGGGGGAGGTGCTCGAATTGGACTTCGAACAGCTGCTACGGCAGGCGTTTCCCATCGATGTCATCAACGAGATTTCCAAGGGGGTGCGCGGGGCGGATGTCCTGCAGGAAGTGCGGAACAATCTCGGCCGGGCGTGTGGACTTATTCTTTATGAGCTGAAGCGCACCCAGAATTGGAGCGATGGCTGGATCGCCAAGCTGAAGGAGGACATGCGCGGGGCGAAGGCCGAGATCGGCGTGATCGTCACCGAAGTGTTGCCCAAGGGGATCGTGCGATTTGGTCAGCAGGATGGTCTTTTCGTCTGCGATATCGCGTCGGCCATTCCGCTCGCCCATACGCTACGGCGCATGGTCCAGGAGTTGGCCATCGCCCGCGGGCATCAAGTCGGGGCGCAGGAAAAGATGCAGCTTCTCTACACGTATCTGACGGGCGTGGAGTTCCGGCAACGGGTCAGCGCGGTGATCGACGCGTTTCGCCTCATGCGCGAGGATTTGGAAAAGGAGCGCCGTGGGATGACGCGTGCCTGGGCGAAGCGCGAAAAGCACATTACTTCCGTCGTCGAGAATATGGCGGGCATGATCGGAGATATGCAGGCGATTTCCGGGAATGCCTTGCAGGACATCCCGGCGCTGGAACTTGAAGTAGAGGAGGGCGAGGATGACGCTCTGTGATCACGCCAATTTCCACCCGGCGCGATATTCGCGGCGGAGGAAGCGCTCGGCGTCGGGGGCGTTCGGGATGCGGAGGTTTTTCGTGTCCCACTCGATCTTCTTGCCGGCGCGATAAGCGACATTGCCGAGGTGGTTGGCTTCCGTGAGGCGGCCGCTGTAGCCGAAGTGGCAGGTGGTGGGCGCGCCCGTCCGGCAGGCGTGCAGCCATTCCTTGTGATGGCCCAGGGAATCCGGGATCGTGGGCGCGGGTTTGACGAAATCCTTGAACTTCTCCTCGGGGAGCAGCAGGTGCTTGCCATAGTCGGAGAGCAGCATGCCTTTGTCGCCGACGAAGAGGACGCCGCTGGCCCATTGCGGGATGGTCTTGTCGGTCCATTGCGGCGGTTTCATCTGGCCTTGATACCAGGTGAGTTTGACCGCCGGCATGTCGCCGCGAGGGCCGTAGGTGTAGGCCGCGCTCATGCTCGCGGGGGCGATCTCCGGGTGCGGTGGCGGACCACTGGCCTCGATGGTGAGCGGTGCGTCGAGATTCAGGGCCCAGAAGGCAAGGTCATTCCAATGCGAGCCGAGATCGCTCATCGTCCCGTTGCCGAAATCCCACCACCGATACCATTTCGCGCCGGGAAGATAGATGTTATTGAAGGGGCGCATCGGCGCCGGGCCGATCCACAGATCCCAATCCAATTCCGGCGGGATCGGTTCGGCTGCGGCGGGCCGTTCCAGCACGGTCACGATGTCCTTGTAGGTCGCCGCGTCTTCCGCAGACTGGCGGCCCCAAGTGCGGCCCACCCACACATGGCATTCGCGCACCGGACCGATCGCGCCGCCCTGCACGAGCTCGACCACGCGGCGGTAATTGCCACTGGCGTGAATCTGGGTGCCCATCTGCGTCGCGACCCCGGCGGTCTTCGCGGCCTCGGTGATGATCCGCGCTTCCTGCACATCACGCGTGAGCGGCTTCTCGCAATAGACATGCTTCTTGCGCCGGAGCGCGGGCAGGGTGCCGAAGGCGTGCGTGTGCTCGGTGGTGCTGACGACGACGGCGTCGAATTCGGAGTCTTTCAACTCGTCGTACATCTTGCGGAAGTCGCGGAATTTTTTCGCGCCGGGTGCTTTCGCCGCCGCGGCGTCGAGGTTTTTGGCGTTGACGTCGCAGAGGGCGACGATGTTTTCGCCGAGCATCTCCGCCATGTTCGCTCCGCCGCGTCCGGTGCAGCCGATGATGGCGATGTTCAGTCTATTCCCGGGCGTCTGGCTGCGAAGAATGGCGGGAAAGGCGAGGGCGCCGGCGGCGGTGGATTGGAGGAAACGGCGGCGGGAGAGGCGGGGGATGTTCATGGGAGAGGAGATGAATGCTATGAGCTATATGGGCAAGAAAGTGAAATTCTTTGGCAAAAACGACAAAAGGATTCGTCGGCGCCGAGGTTCTCCTGATTGTCTCCCGTCGCTCCCCCGTTGAATTCCGACTCGATCCCCATGCGCACTCGTTCCCGCCTGCTCCTCTGCATCCTTGGTGGGTTCGTGCTGGCATCTCCGGTCCGATCTGCGCCGCTTCCGGATGATCTCGCCCCGCTGTTTACGCCGCCGCCGGAATTCGCCCATGAGTTGGGCGCGTTCCATTCGCCGCTCCAATTTGCCGACGGCACTCCGGTGAAGACACCCGGAGATTGGGCGCGGCGGCGCGAGGAAATTCGGCGGCACTGGCACGAGGTCATGGGGCCATGGCCGGCGCTGGTGGAAAAGCCCCGGCTCACGGTGCTGGAAAAGGCGCCGCGCGACAATTTCACGCAATGCCGTGTCGAAGTGGAGATTGACGCGAATCGGATGGCGCAGGGGTATCTGCTCATCCCGAATGGCCCGCCGAAATTTCCGGCGGTGTTTGTCCCCTACTATGATCCGGAGACCAGTGTCGGATTGCAAAAGGAGCAGCGCGACTTTGCCTACCAGCTCGCGAAGCGCGGCTTCGTCACGCTAGCCATCGGTTCGCCGGGAGGAGATGCGCGCAAGCCCGTCATTGGCGCTGCGCAATGCCAACCGCTGTCCTACCTGGCTTACATCTCTGCCAATTGTGCCGGGGCGCTGGCCGGTTTGCCCGAGGTGGACGCCACGCGCATCGGGGTGGTCGGCCATTCGTATGGTGGAAAGTGGGCGATGTTCGCCGCCTGTCTGAGCGATCGCTTTGCTTGCGGGGTGTGGTCCGATCCGGGGATCGCCTTCGATGAAAAGCGCTCGAGCGTGAACTACTGGGAGTCGTGGTATCTGGGCGCCGAAGCCGGGGCGCAGCGTCCGGTCGGCATACCCGACGCGACGCATCCGCGCACCGGGGCCTACCGGGCGATGATCGAACAGGGCATGGACCTGCACGAACTCCAGGCGCTGATGGCGCCGCGTCCCTTTTTCGTTTCCGGAGGAGCGGAAGACACCTTCGCCCGCTGGCCGGGCCTCAATCACGTCGTCGCGGTGAATCGCCTGCTGGGCTACGAGCAGCGCGTCGGCATGTCGACCCGGCCGAAGCACGACCCGACCCCCGAGTCGAACGCACTCATCTACCACTTCTTCGAACACTTTCTCAAACTCACCCCATGAATCGCCTCTCCCTCATTCTCCTCGCCGGTGCGCAATTAGTCGTGTCCGCCTATGGCGCAGATCTTCCGCCGCTCGATTTCGGAGGCGTGCGCGAGGAGCACGTCATGGTGCCGATGCGCGACGGCAAGAAGCTCTCGGTCTATCTTTATTTCCCGAAGGGCGAGGGGAAGTGGCCCGCCATCTTAGAGCAACGGTATGCGGAAATCACCGGCGCCGGTTCGCGCAAGGCGGCCGCGAAATTTGCCGAGGGTGGTTTCGTCATCGCGCTGGTGAACTATCGCGGGACTCATGAGAGTGAGGGTGTGTATCGCGGCTACCGCGGGTTGCAGTGGGGTGAATTGCGCGACGGCTACGACATGTGTGAATGGCTGGCCACGCAGCCATGGTCCACCGGCAAGGTCGGCACCTACGGCGGCTCCCAGGCGGGTTACGCGCAGAACTATCTGGCGGTGACGCAACCGCCCCATCTGGTGGCGCAATACATGACCGACACCGGCTTGAGCCTCTATCAGGAGGGGTATCGTATCGGTGGCGTCACCCGTCCGGAGCGGTTCAAGGCCGGCGGCAAAGTCGCGCGGGACCTTGCCGACAATGATGCGTTGCTGAAGGAGTGGGATCAGCACCCGGACTTTGACGACTACTGGCGCGACGAAGATTGCACCGGGCATTTCGACAAGATGAACGTGCCATGTTTCACGATCGGCAGTTGGTACGACTTCATGGTGCAAGGCTCGGTGGCGAGTTTTATCGGCCGGCAGCATCACGGCGGAAAAAATTCGCAAGGCCAGCAGCATCTTCTCCTCGGGCCGTGGCTGCATGGCGGCTATCCCAAGTCGAACAAGATCGGCGAACTCGTCTTTCCGGAAAACGCCATGGTCGACGTCTATGCGAGCATGACGAAGTGGTTCAACCACTACCTCAAGGGCGAAGCGAACGGAGTCGAGAAAGACCCGGCGGTCCGCTACTATGTCATGGGTGCGGCCAGCGAGGAAGGGGCGCCGGGCAATGTCTGGCGCGAGGCCAAGGATTTCCCGCCGGCCGTGGAGAGCGCGTCCTATTACCTCCAGCCCGAGGGCGCACTCACGTCCACCCGTGCCTCCGTCGCCTCCGCGAAGACGAGCTACGCGAGCGACCCGCGCGCGCCGATGAGCATCCCCGGCACTGGCTTTCCGGGCGCGAAGGACGCTCGTCCTTTTGAGCAGCAGAGTGAAGTCCGCACCTGGACGACCGAGCCGCTGGCGCAGCCGATGGAGTGGACCGGCGAAGTGAAAGCGGAAATTTACGCCAGCTCCACGGCCAGGGACACCGACTTCCTGCTGCGGGTGACGGACGTATATCCCGATGGCCGCAGCATGCTGCTCATGGACTACCCGCTGCGCGCCCGGTATCGCGAAGGCTTCGAAAAGCAGGTCCTGCTGACGCCCGGCGAGCCGGCCAGGCTGGCGTGGCACATCGGCTGGACGAGTATCATTTTCAACAAAGGTCATCGCGTGCGCGTGACCATCGCCAGCACCGGCGCGCCGCTCTACGAGCCGAACAACCAGACCGGCGGCCCGCAGACCATCGACTGGATGAAGGATGCCGTGCCTGCGACGAACACGATCTGGCATGACAAGACGCACCCTTCCCGCCTCATCGTTCCGCTGATGAAACCCACCCACTAATCCATCCCTCCCATGCTCACGACACGCCGCACTTTCCTCAAGAGTTCCACCGCCGCCGTCCTCGGATTTCCCGCCATTCTGCGCGCGGCTAATCTCAACTCGAACCTGCAAATCGCCGCCGTCGGATGTCTGGGCAAAGGCCTCTCCGACATCATGGAGATCGGTTCGCACGCGAAGGCGAAATATGTCGGCTTCTGCGACGTGGATACCACGCGGTTCGCCAAGGCGGACGATAAGTTCCCCGGCGTGCCGCACTTCGCGGACTTCCGTGAGATGTATGCCAAACTCGGCGATGGCTGCGACGCGGTCAGCGTCTCCACGCCCGACCACATGCACGCGCCCGTGGCGCTCGATGCGATGCGGCGCGGCAAACACGTTTATTGCCAGAAGCCGCTCACCCATACGGTGTGGGAGGCGCGGCAGATGCGCTTGCAAGCCGCCAAATCGAAGGTCGCCACGCAGATGGGCAACCAAATCCATTCGCACGAGGCCTATCGCAGCGCGGTGAAGCTCGTGCGCGACGGTGTGATTGGAAAGATCAAGGAAGTCCATTCGTGGCTGGGCAACCCCGGCAACAAATACACCGGCCTCACCGCGCTGCCGACTCCCGGCCCGGTGCCGGAAACCTTGAATTGGGACCTCTGGGTCGGCGCGGCGACGATGGTGGACTATGCGCCGGACGTTTATCATCCCTTCAAGTGGCGCGACTGGCAGCACTTCGGCGCCGGCACCATGGGCGACTTCGGTTGTCATATCCTCGATCCCGTATTCACCGCGCTCGAGTTCACCGCCCCCATCAGTATCGAAGCAGAAAACAACGGCCTGAACCCCTACACCTGGCCAAACTCCGAGACGATCCGTTTCGTTTTCCCCGGGACGCAGTGGACGATGAGCGGGACGATTCCGCTGACTTGGTACGATGGTGGACGCCAGCCTGAACTGGCGCTGGCGCAGATGCCGGCCGATAAGAAGCTCCCAGGATCCGGTTCTCTCCTGGTTGGGGAGGGGGGGACGCTGATCGTCCCGCACGTCGCGATGCCGCAGCTCTATCCGCAGGAGAAATTCGGAACATTCGAGATCCAAAAAGTGCCCGGCTCCAGCCACTACCACGCATGGGTCGAGGCCGCGTTGGGCGGTCTCCGGACGACGGACCATTTTGACTACGCGGGTCCGCTCACGGAGGTGGTGCAACTCGGAAATGTCGCGACGCGCTTTCCGGGGGCGAAATTGGAATGGGACGCTCCGGGGCTCCGTTTTTCCAATCATGCCGAGGCTGGTAAATTGCTCACCAAATCGTATCGCGATGGGTGGCAGATCCCGGCGGTCGCATAGGGGCGGTAAAAAGCTGGCGCAAGGGCACGTCCACGCGGAAGGCCGAACGCGAATTCGACTCATACCCGCGCTTATGCCCGCTCTTGATCGACTCATTTGGCTGCTCGCCGCGATCATCTTCGCGGGCTGCCTGGCAGCGTGCTCCACCCTGAACTCCACCTTTGATATCGGGGATCGTGTTTGGTATAAACCGGGCGGCACGATCGAGGAACGCGATCGCCTCCTGGCTGCGGCTCAGGTGCAGGCGGTCAAGGCTCACGCGGACGAGACGCCCGGCGCGCCTGACCAAAAAAATGCGAGGCAGCAAACAGAACGGCATACCGTTCTGACGTTCATGACCGCCGCCGGGTGGAGGCTGGTGCCGAAAACCGAGGCGGGACCATTGGATCACGCCAGGAAGACCAACAGCGCGCCCCGCAGTCTGGTGGCTCCGACCGGGCTCGATCGCTAAGACTTTCGGCGAAGTTCCGTCGGATGGCGGGGGACAGATGTTGGCATTCTCAAGTCTGGACGATGACTTGCGCGGAGACTTGTAACGCGTTGTGGGGCGGGACTTTCGCTATGGGGCACTGGCTTGAGCCCAAGGACGAATTCGATAAAAGTGAGGCCCCGCAGCAATTTTCTGTTGCCGTATTTCTCGAACAGTGTTCTTATGAACACATGACACCGGCATTCGTCTTTTTGATTCGACCGCTCTCTGTGGACAAGGGGTTTGAACTGGATTGCGAGGGAGTGATTGAAGAGCCATTGCGCGTCCATCGATTGATCGAGGCCGTCATCGCGGCCGCGCAGATGGGGCAGGGACTCGACGCCGAGATTCAAATTCTCAACGTAGAGGGCGAAATCGCCGAAGTCCTCCAACTCAATGGACGGCCAGCCGAACATCTCCAACACGCATGAAAACGATCACCGAATACCAACCCATGATCTATTCGAACTTGGGAGGAACTGCGGAGAGACGTTCGTGGCTCCGTCGACAAGTTCGAGCCGATCTGTGGATGGCTTTGGGCTACAGCAGCGTGGGCCTGTGGTTGGGTTATGATACCGGGTTTATGGTCTGGGAGTGGCAATTTTGGATCATGTTCGCGCCGTTTTTGCTCGCAGGGGAGCTGGCGTCCCGTGCCGTCACGCGGGAACATGATACTGAATTGAGTCGCTAAGTACGGGTGTGCGGAACGATGGCTCGCGCTGCGTCAGCTTGGCATGCTGGGCATTACCCCTCGCCGTCGTTAGCAGCTTGCGAAGCTTCTGTTCTCCTTCGGGCATCTGCAACCTCGCTGGTGAGGAAAGGCCGAGATCACAGGTCCTTCGTTCCTCACGATGACGAAGAGGGGGCGCCGCCAAAACGTCACGATCGTCATCTGGCTGACGGCGCGAGATCCAGTATTTTCTCCTCTGCGACTCTGCACCGCTAACCTTTAAAGTCTTTGCCTCCTGCGTAGATTTCTTTCGTGCCGATCGACTGAAGTGCGCGACCGGAGTCAAAAAACCCTCTTGTGCCTTTTGCGCATTTTTGCGGCCATTCTTCCCTCCCTGTGTTTTGGTTGTGGCTCTGCTGCGCCGGGTCTCTGCGTTTAGAAACCCTCTTTGATTGCCGCCCCTCTACGTCGATTTTGTGTGCCAATTTCGGCGGTCGCGAAATGGCGTCCGGTGGTGCAACATTGATCCCATGCCCCGCGTCATTTTTCACGTCGATATGGATGCGTTCTTCGCGTCGGTCGAGCAACGGGATCATCCGGAGTATCGCGGCAAGCCGGTGATCGTCGGATCCCCGCCAACGCAACGTGGCGTTGTCTGCGCGGCCAGTTATGAGGCCCGGCAGTTCAAGGTGCGGTCGGCGATGCCTTCGCGCACGGCTGGGAAGCTCTGTCCGCATGGGATCTTTGTGCGGCCGCGCATGGAGGCCTATCGCGCGGAATCGGGCGCGATCATGGAGATCCTGCGCAGCATCACGCCGACGATCGAAAAGGTCTCCGTGGACGAGGCGTATCTCGATGTGAGCGGCTCCTTCGAAGCGTTCGGCGACGCCGATGCGGCTCTCGAGGCCGCGCTGCCGAAGGCGCAGGAAGTCAAACGGCGGATCGCCGCGGAAAGGAATCTCACGGCCAGTATCGGGGTGGCTTCAAACAAATTCCTGGCAAAACTTGGCAGTGACTTTCGCAAGCCGGATGGCCTGACGCTCATTCGCGAACGAGAAAAGGTCGAGTTCTTGAAACCGCTATCCGTGCGGTCCATCCATGGAGTCGGGCCGGTCACTGCGGAGATGCTGGAGGGGCGGGGCCTGCGGACGATCGGCGACCTGCAAACCTCGGCCATCGATTTGCACGAAGTGGTGGGTTCGTTCGCGGAGAGTTTGAGGGAGCGCGCTTTCGGGAACGACGATCGGCTCGTGGATACGAGCGATGATCGCAAGAGCATCAGCGCTGAGAACACCTTCCTGGAGGACACGGACGATCGTCCGACGTTGCGAGCGGTCTTGAGGGAATTGGCCGCCGACGTGGCCCAGACATTGGAGAAGCACGAGGTCGGCGCGCTGACGGTGCAGGTCAAAGTGCGGTATAGCGATTTCACGACGCTGACCCGTCAGATCCGGCTGGAAGAGCCAGTAACGACGATGGCCGAGATTTATCGGCTCACCCAATTTCTTCTCGCCCGTGATCGCCTGGTGAAGAGTCCGCTGCGATTGATCGGGGTCGGCGTCTCGACTCTCGTGGCGCCCGAACGGCATCAACTATTGCTTCCGATATGAGCGAGCCCGCGACGAAGACGGCGGGAGAAACGGAGGCTCACCGCGATCTCAAACGCAGGGCTTTGATCTGGGCCCAGTCGAGCGGCTTCCGCATTGCCGCCGCCGAAGTTTCCCTGCCAGATCATCGCGTGCGCATGGACGTCGCGGCCTACCGTCCCGAACGTGTGCGCGAGGCCCGGCATGCGGAGGGGACGAAGACGACCCGGCTGGCGTGGAAGGCGAAGGTGGGGGCGACGGCGATCTTTGAGTGCAAGGCATTCCGGGCGGATTTTATTCGCGATGGCCGCTCCATCAGCCGAACGCTCGCACGGTTGACGGTGCTCGATGAGAGGCGCGCCAGGGCCGAGGAGGAATTGCGGATTCACTATCCTTCCATCCGAAACGGGGACTCACTTTTTCAGGAGTATGAAACGCTGGATTTTCAGCGGCCCGGTTACGAGCGCTACGACAAGATTATCCGCGAGATGCGCCAACTGAGTGCCCGGTTGCACGAGAACACAAAGTTCGAGCGGTTGGCGAAGTACGCGGCGGCGAACCTTTTTTACGTCGTGGCGGAACCCGGCCTCGTCACGTCGGCGGCGCTGCCTTGCGGTTGGGGTTTGCTCGAGCGGGCAGGGGAGGGGTTGGTGCTAAAGACGAAACCGCACTGGCATGAAGTGCCGGAGCCCGACCGTCTCGCGTTCTTGCAACGCGTCGCGCTGGCCGCGACGCGCGCCGTCAACCGGGAGCATGGGGCGGTCTTTGATCCCTACGGTTTGCGTCCCTCGTCGATGTCGAAGAAATCGGCCATCGTTTGAATGTCGTCCCGATGCGCGAGACCATTCTCGGCTTTGACCTTTTGCAAGCGGCGCGCGGCAGGGTCTTTCCACCCCAACTTCAGAATGAAGCCGTTCCACACCAACAAGTCTTCCTGGTTCAAGCGCCGTCCGGTGGCGCAGCACCATTCCAGGATGTCCTCATTCGAGCCGCCGGCCAGCACACGTTGCCTCAAGGCGTCATACTCAATCCGGAGAAAACTTGCACAGAATCCATCCGCGCCTTTGCCCAGATTCGCCTGATAATCGGAGGTTAACTCGCCCGCCGCGTGAAGGCGAATCTTGCTGAGCATGCGCGGAAGGTAGGCCATGCCTCCGACGGTGTCGTATGCGCTCGCGGGTTTCTGGCTCATCGCCTTCAAGGCATGCCAAGACCGGACTCTTGTCGAGAACGGAGATTTCGGAAAAGGGGGGCGGCTCCAGCAGTTCCGCGGCCGTCGCTAGATCAGGGCGGCCCATGGAATCGGGCCGCTTTCCATGATACGAGCGTTCCGAAATCTCGGAGCGGCTACCTGGCCGAAGGGTGCCGCAGCCGCATCGGAGCGGCGACGGCGCCGCGCGCGCCGGTAAATTTCCAGCGCGTCACCGCGTCGCCGCCGTCCGATACGATTGCTTTAATCGTTACCTTTGAAATCCAGCGGGAGAAGCAAGAGCCGGGCTTTCAGCACATCGACTTCGTCCGAGCCCCTGATTTCCTCGCCTCGGTGGTGACCCGCGCACGACGGATCCACCACCATGTAAACTATCTCTCGCCTGCGCTGGTTCCAACCTTCGTCGAACCATCGACGCGAGTCCGTGCGCGACCTAATTTACGCGATCAGGCCTTGACGTGTCCGGAGACGTGCTTCGTCATCTCGAACATGGTCACGCTCTTCTTACCGCCGAAGATGACCTTCAGGTTTTCGTCCGCATTGATCTGCGTCCGCTTCTTGGCGTCTTGAAGACCGTTCTTCTTGATGTAATCCCAAAGCTTCTTGGTCATCTCGCCCCGTGGGAGCGGTTTCGACCCGACCACTTTGGCGAGAGCCTCGTCCGGTTGAACTGGCTTCATCAGCGCGGGGTTCACTTTACGAGCCTTTTTCGCGGGAGCTTTTTTGGCTGGGGCTTTCTTGGCAACGACTTTTTTGGCTGGGGCTTTTTTAGTGGGCATGGCGCGGATATATCTGGGTAAATTGATGGCGGCAATCGCAAATCCTCTAATTTCTAACATTTTGACGGTTGATGTTTTCCCCAGTGCGCACGGGCGTCGGCGCCCGGAAAATGATTTGTGAGGAGCGGGGCAACGCGGAGTTGGCAGCGGTTGGTCGGGCGCGAGGCTGAAAGCGGTGGGCAGGAGTCAGCCGCGCTCGTCGTTGCGAGGATGGAAATATTTGAGCCGCGATTTGCGCGGTGGAGGCAACCGACGGCGGTCTCGTGGTCGAACATTCAGTGCATCCTATGAACACTCTTATTCTCCTCGCAGATAGTGCCGACAATGCCGCCGGATTTTTTTTCGGGCTCGGTGCTTTCGGCCTCGCGGTCGCACTCGTCGTCTTCTTGTTTTGGTTATGGATGCTCTTCGACGCGCTGACGAACGCCTCGCTCGACCCCACGATGAAGCTTGTTTGGGCGGCAGTCATTTTCTTCCTCCCGTTTCTCGGAGCCGTGGCTTATTTGCTCGTGGGCCGGAAGCCGAGGTCTGCTTGAGGCCGTTGCAGTGCGCGTCGCGATCGCCCGGTGTATCGATGTCCACAGTCCCCTGGGGAAACGGGACGCGCGCAATTTCGTCTGACCGGTCCGTGAGAATTCGTTTTGCGCCCTGGTGGTCGGGCAGCGCGCGCAGATCGGCGAAGAGCGCACGGTGAAACAATGCGGGCACGCCCAGGCCCCCGGCGTAGAAACAAGCGGCCGCGCACTTTTGCGTCCGCGCGTGGGCCGCGATGAGAGCGCGGAGAATCTCCGCCGTAACGAATGGCTGGTCGCACACCATGACGATGAGCGCATCGAGAGTCGGCACGAGGGCGAGAGCATGGGAGACGCCGGCCCGCACAGAACTGCCAATCCCCTGGCGCCATGCCGGATGGCGCAAAAGATTTGCGGTCAGCCCTGCCAACTCCTTTCCAATCCGCTCTTGCTCATCCCCGGCGACAACCACGACAGGAGAGCATCCGGCAACGCATGCTGCCCGCGTTGCCCGGCGGACCAGCGTTTCACCGCCATGGAGCAGGAGTTGTTTTGGCTCACCGAGGCGCGTCGAGGCTCCTGCCGCGAGGATGACCGCGCCGATGGATTCCATGCCTACAACGGGGCGACGGCGGGGCACATCGCGGGTGAATGAATGGGAGCTTTCCGATCACGCAAGGATGCGCGCGAGCCGCCTCCGAAGACGGCCTGGATTTCCGCGACGATGGCGAGCGCAATGGTTTCCGGCGCTCCGCCTCCGAGATCGATTCCCGCGGGTGCGAAGAGGTTTGCGCCGGGGACGATGCCGGTGTCCAGAAGGTCTCCGACGAGTTGTTCGCGCCGGGCCCTCGGTCCCATCAGCCCGACGTAGGGCAGGTTCAGTGAGAGCAGCGAGCGAAGGATGGCGAAATCGCGTCCGTAACTATGGGTCTTCACGACCGCCGCCGTCCACGCGTCGTAGGCTCCTTCGAGTTCGCCCGCGCTCTCCATGCCCGTCACCGACCAGCCGAGAAGCCTCGCCATGCCGTGGAGCGCGTCGCTGTCGGGTCCGTCTCCGAAGACCAGCATTTGAAGAGGAGGATCAACGTGCTGGATGAGCGCGTCTTCGTCGAGTGGCTGCGGAGCCCGGACGAGGCGGGTGCCCCGCGGAAAGCTCGTCGAGAGGAGGCAAGGACGTCGCGCGAGATAATGCGCGGAAAGTTCCGCGAGGAATTCATCACGGACCTTTTCCACCAGGATATCGAGGGCGCCGTTGCACCCGAAGCGGCGTCGCGTGTCGAACGTCATGACCTCCGGCGCCGCGGTCCGCAGGACCAAGCGCGCCTTTTCGACAACCTCGTCCTCGAGACATCCGCCGCTGAGCGATCCGGCAGTATGTCCGTCATTCGCGATCAACATGCGAGCGCCAGGCCGGCGATAGCTCGAGCCGCGCGCCCGCACCAGGGTGGCGAGAGCGAGGGGTTGGCCGCGGCGTCGCTGGAACTCACGAACGATGTCGCCGATTTCCCGCATCAGAGCAGCTTGTCGAGCGTGATGGGCAGATCGCGCACACGCTTGCCGGTCGCGTGATAGACCGCGTTCGCAATGGCCGCCGCGGTGCCGGTAATACCGATTTCACCCATGCCTCTGGCGCCCATCGGATTGAACGCGAAATCCGGCTCCCCGACGAAATGCACTTCGATCTCCGGGATGTCCGCATTTACCGGGACGTGATAGTCGGCAAGGTTGCGCGTCGCCGGCAGGCCGGTCACGCGGTCCAGGACCGTTTCCTCTTCCAGAGCCATACCGATTCCCATGACGACTCCGCCCAGAATTTGGCTCCGCGCGGTTTTCGGATTTATCACGCGCCCGCAATCCATGACGGAAACGAAGCGCGTGACTTTGACGCGCGGAAAATCGGGATCGATTTGCACCTCGCAAAAATGCGCGCCGAAGGATTGGAAGGCGACCGCCGGTTTGGTGAGCAGGGCCGGTTTGAAACTGCCTTCACCCTCGACAGAATCCTTCCCGGCCCGCTGAAGGATTTCTGCAAAACTGTCGCTCCGCGTGGGATCGTCCTGGGAACTGAGCCGGCCAGGAACGCTCATGACGACTTTCCCGGCATCAAGGCCATGCAAAGGTGAATGCGCGTCGGCCATGGCGAGCTTCGCCAGGTTCCGATGCAGCCCTTGCGCCGCATCGTAGATCGCGGATCCCACGGTCGCCGTCGTATTCGACCCCCCCGCCACTGGTCCGAAGGGCAGATCGGAATTTCCCAATTCGAATTTCACGCTCTCGACCGGGACCCCGATCGCCTCGGCACTGATTTGTGTGAGCACCGTATACGCCCCGGTCCCGATATCGTGCGCGGCGCATTGCACGCGGACCGCGCCCGAGGCTTCGAGCCGGATTTTCGCTTCCGCCATCATCTTGTACCCGGGATAGGTTGCCGTGGCGATTCCCCAGCCGACAAGTTTCCCGTCGCGCTGCATCGACCGCGGGGCGGGGGTGCGGGCTGCCCAGCCAAACTTCTCGGCGCCCAATCGGTAGGCCTCCTTGAGGTGTTTGGTGCTCCACGGCTTTTCCGTGATGGGATGGACGTCGGAATGATTGATGACGCGCAGTTCGACCGGATCGATGCGCAACTCGGCGGCCAGTTCGTCCATGGCGCATTCCACCGCATAGGTGCCCGGACACTCGCCGGGTGCTCGCATGAAGGTGGGCGTGGCCACGTTCACGGCGTAGACGGTCTCTTCCACGGTAATGGATGGGCTCGCGTAAAGGACGCCGGTCGAGCGCGCACCGCAGCTTTCGACGAAGTCGCCGACGGGTGAGGTCAGCGTGTCGATCCGATGGCGGATGGCCTGTAGTTTTCCGTCGCGCGTGGCGGCCAGCGCCACCGTTTGTGACGTGGGAGTGCGATGGCCCGTGCCGGTAAACATGTCCTGCCGCGAAAGCGCGAGTTTTATGGGAACACCCGTCACTTTTGCCGCCATGGCGGCGAGGAAGACGTGGGGCCAGACCGGGCCCTTGCAACCAAAGGCGCCGCCGACGAACGGGCTGATGACGCGCACATTCTCTTTTGGCAGACCGAAGGTTTTGGACAGGATGTCCTGCACGCCTTTCACGTATTGCGTGGCGTCGTGCAAGGTCAGTCGATCTTCCGCCACCCACTCCGCGACCGTGGCCGATGGCTCCATCGGGCTGTGGGTATATGCCGGGGTCTCATAGATGCGCTCGACGATGACCAGGCTCGAATCGCCCATCGCCTTCCCGACATCGCCCTTCTCGAGTTGCACGGCCTCGCCGTTATTCTTCCTGGGCTTCTTGCCGGTGTTGCCAGCCTGTCTTGCGGTTAAGACCGGGGTCTTGGGAGCGTACTCAATTTTGACGAGCGAGGCTGCGTGGCGGGCCCGCTCCAGCGAGTCGGCAACGATCAAGGCCACGTACTGACCTCCATAGTGAATGAGGTCGTCACTGAGCGGCAGTCGTTCTTCATTGCGAATTCCGCCACCGCTTTCCTGGGACGCTTTCGGTTCCTGGAGTTTGGGAGCGTTCAGATGCGTGAGGACGAGGCGAACGCCGGGGGCCGCCGCCGCGGCTGTCGTATCCAGCGACGCGATTCGGCCTTGGGAAATCGTGCTCTTCAAGGCAAAGGCGTGGCAGACTCCCGGCGGACTGAATTCCGCGGCATACTGAGCGGCGCCGGTGACTTTGAGCCGGCCATCGACGCGGTTCATCGGCTGGCCGAGAACCCGTGGAGAGAGAGTGGAGGTATTCATGCCTTGGAGGCCACGGTGGTCAGGGCGCGAACGATGGTGCGGCGCGCCAGTTCGATCTTGAACGTGTTGTGCTCATATCCTTTGGCGTCGGCCAGGGCGGCCCGCGCGGCCTCCCGAAAGACTGCTTGATCCGGATTCTGGCCGACCAGCAAACGCTCCGCCTCCAGAGCTCGCCAAGGTTTGTGAGCGACCCCGCCGAGGGCGATCCGCGCCGTCACGATCTTCCCGGAAGGATCGAGGTGCAGGGCCGCGGCGACGCTCACCAAAGCGAAGGCGTAGCTCGCCCGGTCTCGGATCTTCAGGTAGTGGGACCGGGCGGCAAACGGATGGGCGGGCAGATCGACCGCGGTGATCAATTCGTCCACGGCAAGATTCGTTTCGCGTGCGGGGCTGTCGCCCGGGAGCCGATGGAAATCCTGGAATGGAATCTCGCGCTCGCCGTGCGGTCCGCGGATGCGCACGACCGCTTCGAGAGCGGCGAGCGCCACGCACATGTCGCTCGGGTGTGTGGCGATGCAATGCTCGCTTTGCCCCAGGATCGCGTGCATGCGATTGAAGCCCGTGAGAGCCCCGCATCCGCTGCCGGGGTGGCGTTTGTTGCACGCCGGGAAAGCGGGATCGTAGAAATAGTAGCAGCGTGTGCGTTGGAGCAGGTTTCCCCCGGTGGTCGCCCGGTTTCGCAACTGGGGACTGGCTCCGGCGAGGATGGCTTCGCTCAGCACCGGATAGCGGCTCGTGATCAAGGGATGTTCGGCTACGTCCGAATTTCGTGCGAGGCCGCCGAGGCGCACGCCCTTGCCTCCCGGCAATTCCTCGATCTGGGCGAGCGGGACTCGATTGATGTCGATGATCTCCGCCGGTGTTTCGACGCCCATCTTCATGAGATCGACGAGGTTCGTTCCTCCGCCCAATAATTTGGCCGAGGGCTTCGATGTGAGTACGGCCACGGCCTGCTGGGCATCCGCGGCGCGGGAGTAAGTAAAAGGATTCATGCGGCGGACTCGGATTTCAATTTGGCGTCGCGGATCGCGGCGACGATGTTTCCGTAGGCGCCGCAGCGGCAGAGATTTCCGCTCATCCATTCCCGGATCTGATCGTCGTCTCCCGCATGTCCCTCTTTCAGCAAAGCCACGGCTGAGCAGATCTGGCCGGGCGTGCAGTAACCGCATTGGAAACCGTCGTGCTCGAGGAAGGCCGCCTGCACGGGGTGCAACTCGTCGCCCTTCGCCAAACCTTCGATCGTCGTAATTTCATCGCCATCGTGGGTGATGGCGAGGCTGAGGCAGGAATTGATCCGGCGTCCGTTGACCAGCACGGTGCAGGCCCCGCATTGTCCGTGGTCGCAGCCCTTTTTTGTGCCAGTGAGAGCGAGTCGCTCACGGAGTGCATCGAGCAGCGTCGTTCTTGGATCGAGGCGCAGATCCGTCGCGCGGCCATTGATTATCAGGTGAACTTCCACGGTGTTGGTAGCCGCGGCTTCCGGTGCAGGCTTCGGGGCTTGTGCCAGCGCGCTATTCATAAGATGAGGCCCCAAGGCGACAGCGGCGCCGGTCGCTGCGGTCTGCTTGAGAAAACTGCGGCGGGTTGCCGGGTCGCCGAAGTTGAGCATCGCGTCGAGATCGTCATCGGGCGGAGGTGCGGGATCGTCGCTCATCGAAGGTCGAATGTTTGGTTGCAAGATCCTGTTCGATGCTCGGTGGCCCGGTGGTCGGGTTTGCGGAAATTTTCCTCATCCCCCGTAACGGCGCTATAGTCTGCCGCGCCGCACGATTCCAAGAATATGACCAGTTCCACCGCACCCTCTGATGTGATCGACCGCGCCGCCGGGAGCATTGTCGGCGCATTTATCGGCGATGCGCTGGGCCTGGGCCCGCATTGGTATTACGACCTCGATGAACTCCGCCACGACTTTGGCGAATGGATCGACGGTTACCGGGCGCCGCTGCCGCACGCGCGTTACCACGCCGGAATGAAGGCCGGCGAGTTGTCCCAGACCGGGCTCATCATGCTCATCCTGCTCCGCTCCATCGCCGCCTGCGGGACCTACGATGAGGCGGAATTCACCCGCCGCCTTGACGAGGAGTTATTGCCGAAGTTGAACGGCGAACCGTTTGCGGGACCGGGTGGCTACACGAACCACTCGTTTCGCCAGGTCTGGCAGGCCCGCGTGCGGGAGGGCAAGCCGTGGGGAGAAACCGGCGGAAATGCCGATACCTCGGAAGCGGCGGAGCGGGTCGCCATCATCGCCGCGCGTTTCGCCCTCGATCCCTACGCGGCGGCGAAGCATGCCTTCGATTGCTGTCGCTTGAGCCAGACCGATTCACTCGTGGCGCAGCAAAGCGTCGCCTTTGCTTGTGTCACGGCGGCGTTGGTGCGCGGGGAGCCTTTTGACGAGGGAATTTCGGACACGCTCATGGATTTGGTGCGGGATGGGGAACTTCCGTTTGTCGCCCGGAGTTCCATCGCCGCGGCGGGGACGCCGCGGGAGTCGTTTGGTTTTGCCTCCCCGGACGCCCTCCTCCTGCCTTCCTGGATCGTCGAGACTGCCCACGACCCGGGTATCTGCATCGAGCCCGCGTGGAGAGTTTCGCTCGTCTATGGAATGTCCTGCGCGATTCATTTTGTTTTGCCGGGGGCCTATTACCTGGCGGCTCGATTTCCGGGCGACTTCGAAAGCGCGGTGTTGCACGCGATCAATGGCGGAGGTCAGAACATGTCGCGGGCATGTTTGGCCGGCGCGCTCGTCGGTGCCCAGGTCGGCCTGCGGGGTATTCCGCCGCGTTTCATCGAGGGGCTCGCGGATCGCGAGGAAATCGTCGCCCTGGCGCAAAAGGTCGCGGAGGCGGCAGGCGAGGCTGCCGCCCGATCGTAGCTATGCCGCGGCGGAGAGAAACGCCGCGGCCGGGGCGGGGCGCCGGATCTCCGGTGTCCCGCACAGACGTTGATCCAGATCGATGGGATCGCCCACGCGGGCTCTGGCAGGATCGACCTGGTACGACCACACCTCAAACCACGTGAGCCGGGCCGCGCCGTAACACGTGGAAAAAGCGCACGTAGCGGCATCATAGCCCGTCGCGATGCGGACACGTCCCGTGCGCGGCCTATTGAAACGCGCATCGAAGACCTGCCAGCGTCCGCCCATGAATACTTCGAAGTAAGCATGGAAATCCATCGGGGAGCCCGGATCGAAGCAGGCGATGTCCGGAACGTATCCACTGACATAGCGCGTTGGCAGGTTGAAGGTCCGGCAGAGAGCGACGCCGCAGTGGGCAAAGTCCCGGCAAACGCCGAAGCCGCGTTCAATGACTTCGTAGGCGGTGATCTCGCTGCTGCCCGATCCGGTTCGATACTCGATGTTTTCGTGCAGCCAATTGCAGATGGCCTGAACCCGTTCCATGCCCTGCCGATATTTTCCAAATTTCTCCCATGCGAAATTGCGAAGGCGATCGCTGTCTCAGTAGCGCGACGGGAGCGTGTAGCGGAGGAACTCGGCGGGCAGGCGATGGGGCGGGATGGGATGATCCAGGTGCATGAAATCCTCGCTGGCCGCGGGAACGAACGCGATCGCGTCGTAAACGAGCGTCGTCACCCCCGGCGGCAGGTTGATGCGAAGGACGGAGTTGCCATGATCGTCCTGAAAGTCGTTGGCCGTTTGCAAGGGCGAGATATCAAGAGACTCTTGTGCGACCATTTGATGCGCGTCGTGTCGAGGCTTGACGCTGAGGAGCATGGACGCCTCGCAGGTGGATTCATAAATGAGTTCGCATCCGACGCGGACCGCCAGTTCGAGAGGCTTTGCGGGAATTTGAGGGCATTCGATCATAGGTCACAAGCAATCGCCGTAATGCCGGCCCGCGGTTGTGTGCGCGCTCGACCGCGGCATCCATTGGAGATCGTGAGATCTTGAAAGGATCGCCATGGAATGACGCTCCTCTGCGTTCGCGCTCAGCTACTTGCAGGGAAATACGGTCGATCCGAGAAGGGTCAGGAGCAGGCCCGTGAAACTTATCGTCGAGACAATGATCGTCCAGCTTTGGAGGGTCTCTTTCTCGGTAAATCCGCTCAGCTTGCTCACTGTCCAAAAACCACTGTCATTCATCCACGAGAGCATTTTCGAGCCGAAGCCGATCGCGAGATAAATATACATCGGGTGATAGGCGATCGCGCCCGGCTCCTGAATCATCGGGTAAAGCATGCTGGAGGTGGTGATCATGGCCACGGTCGCGCTCCCTTGGGCGATCCGGATGATGGCGGAGACGCTCCAGGCGAGCAGCACGAGATTAACGTTGCGGCCTTCAGCCAGGGTTTTGATGGCGCTGCCGACACCCGCATTTTGCAGCATCGCGCCGAACGCGCCGCCGGCGCTGGCGATGAGGATGATGACGCCCGCGGTTGCGAAAGGCGGTCCGATGATCTCCGTCACCCTGGCCATGTTCCAGCCACGCTGCCGCATGAGCAGCCCGATGGCCAGGGCCGCGCCGATGACGAGGGCGATGTTGCGATTCCCGAGAAACTCCACCGCCTCATACAGGCCGGGATAATTTTCCCGGTGGCCCAGCACGCCGAGAAAGGAGGCGCCACCGATAAGGACGATGGGCAGGAGGACCGGCAGGAGTGAGGCGCCAAGGCCGGGGAGTTCGTCTTCGCGGCGGGCGACCATTTCCTCGAGATCCGCGAGTGACACACCGCCGGTTTCCCTCATCGGGACATCCAGTCGGCGAGCCAGGATCCGCGCGACCAGCCAGCCGACGGTGGCTGGAATGATTCCCGCCATGACGCCGATAACGATCGTGTAGCCGAGATCGAGATGGAGATTTTCCGCCATGGCCAATGGGCCGGGGTGGGGGGCGATGAGGGAGTGCGTGACAGTCCCGCCGCAGCAGATAGCAAGGACGAAGAGCATGTAGTCTTTGCCCGTGCGCACGCGGAGTGCTCGGGCGAGCGGCACGAGCAACATGAAAAACGTTTCGAAGAAAATGGGGATGGAGAGGACGTAGCTGCTGCAAAGGAGCGCCGTGCCGGCGCGCTTTTCCCCGAAGAGGCCGAGGAAGCGCCTCACCACTTTATCCGCCGCGCCGCTCTCGACCAGACATGTGCCGATGACCGAAGCGAGCGCGATGACCACGCCGATCTTCGCGGCAATCTTGCCGAAGCCTTCCGTGGTGAGTTCCGCAGCCTGAACCCAGTGGCCGCGTTCTTTCTCCGGCGTTTTTGGCAGCGTGCCGTACTCGCCGGGAAGCAGCGTGTGCGCCAGGACTCCGGCCAGGACGGCGGCAATGATGAGCGAAAAAAACGCGTGCAGCCGGACGACACTGATGAGGAATACGATCGTCGCCAGGCAGATCGCGAGGACGGCGAAGGGCCAGAGCGTTTCGGACGTGATGGGATTGGTAGCGGCGAGCGCGAAGGGGAGGGACACGGGTGGGGTGGGGCGAGGCGGGCGCTAATGCGTCAGAAATGCGCGCGGGACGCAAGGGGAAGAGGTCGGAGAGCAGGGGTCGGAGGGCAGGCGCCGAAATCAATTGTGCTGTTCGAACCGGCAGCAATGAACGCTTCGGCAACGATGCACGAGCGAATTTGACGTCCGATTTCTGACCTCCCGACCTCTGCTTTTCCCCGCGCTTACGCGGCGCTGGACGACGGCAGATGCGCGATTTCCATCCCAAGTAAACAGACATCGTCGGCAAAGGCGCGGCCTTCGGCGAAGCGTTCGATCTCGTCGAAAACATCGTGCACGAGTTGGTCGGGAGGCATCATGCCCGCCCGCGTCTGAATCGACTCGCGCAAGCGCTGTTCGTTGAATGCTTCGTCTTGATGGTTCTCCACGTCGAAAAGTCCATCTGTGAAGAGCAGGATCAGATCATTCGCTTGCAGCGACCGCTCGTGAACAGCGTATTGCGCGTTCTCGAAGATGCCGAGAGCGGGTCCGCTCCCGCGGGGCGGCACGATCGGCTCCACGAGGCCGGGTGAGCTGCGGACGAGCAGGGGGCTCGGGTGGCCGGCATTGGCAAAGGTGATGCGCGAAGTCGCAACATCCGCCACGACATAGCAGGCGGTGGCAAAGAGCTGGGTGCCGGATTGGCGGAGGATCTCCCACAAGGTCCGGTTGATCTTGGTGAGGAGTTCTCCCGGTTGGTCGGCGGCGCCGCTGAATTGCTCGCCCAGGGCGCGCATCATGGCGGTGACCAGCGCGGCGCGCACCCCGTGGCCCATCACATCGCACATGAAGACGCCCACGGCGGTGTCCGACAATGGGAACACGTTGAAAAAGTCACCTCCGACCGACTGCGTCGGCTGATACATGCTGCAAAACCTGACGGCGCTTTCCGCGGACCCGGCGCCCTTGGGAAGTGTCGGGTAGCGGTGCGGGAGCAGAGCCATCTGGAGTTCACGAGCCATCTGGAGTTCCTCTTCCATGAGGGCATTCTTCGCGGTGAGCTCGCGGGTTCGCTCGGCCACCCGCTGCTCGAGTTCCTCGTTCATCCGCCGCAAATCGTGCTCGGCTTGATAGCGCGCGCGGCGTTCGTCCACTTCGCGCAAAGCGCGCTGCACCTTTGGTCCCAAGCGCCCGAGCCGATCCTTCAAGACGAAATCGGTCGCTCCCTGCTTGAGCAATTCCACGGCGGTCTCTTCGCCGACGGTGCCGGAGATAATGATCACCGGGACATCCGGGCAAATATCTTTGGCAATGGCCAGGGCCGCGGCTCCGTCAAAGGACGGGAGCTTGAAGTCGGTGCAGATGAGGTCCGGGTGAAAGTCGACGATTCCGGCTTCGAACTCGGGCCGCGTCTGAACCACGAGCCATTCACTCGCCAGCCCGGCGCGCTCCATTTCCCCCTGGATCAATTCCGAGTCAAGAGGACTATCCTCGAGAAGAACGATGCGGAGAACGCGATGTTCGGGGTGCGCCATGGCTCAGGGCGGAAAGGTGAGTATTGGTAAAGCGCAGCGATTCTAAAGGCAAACGCGAAGGCTGAAGCAAGGCATACTTGCCATCCGCAGCAATTCGGTGGGCTCGCCGCCGATGCGTGTATCAATCTTCTTTAAACCTGCGTCCGCCCACGGGTCAGCCTCCTTTACTCAGGCGAAAACAGAGACTTCGCCGACATCCGCTGTCTGGCATGTTCGACGGACTCCTTCAACTTGGCGGCCAGGTCGGAGTGCATCAACAGGCGGATTCGCATCTCGCGAGACTTCCTGAGCAGCTCGGCAAGCGGCGGGAGCGAGGGGGATTTCGGCATGGCTACGTGGTATAGCGTAGAGCGTTCCAGCTATGAACTTTTTTGAGAAGTCGCTGAAATTTCCTGGCCGGCCTGTCGGGCTGGCCAAGGCGGCGGAATCGCCTTACGAATGCGGGACCATGCGCGTGTTCACCCTATTCGTCTGGCTGTTGACCCTGGCGCCAGCTCTCGCCGAGCGCCCAGTTTGGAAGCCGGAAACCACCTGGGTTTTTGCCGCCGGCATTCTCCGCTTCGAAGGCGCGGCCCTGCACGGCTGGCCCGAGGAGGGACGCGTGGATGTGCAGATGCTCGATGCGCTGCGCAAGCGCGGCGTGCCTTCCGGCCACATTCTATTCCTAAAGAACGAGGAGGCCACCTCCGCCCAACTTCGCAAGCGCCTTGCCGAGTTCGTTCGGCAGGCCGGTCCCGATGACACCCTCCTCTTTTACTATGCCGGACATGGCGGCCGGGATTATTCGGACCCGGCGCGTCCCGTTTACCTCGTCCCGTATGATTCGAAGGTCTCGTGGCCGACGGCCGCGGTGCTCGACACCATCGTGGACGGATTCAAAGGCTCCCGCGTGTTGCTCACGGCAGACTGCTGCCATTCCGGCGGACTGGCGGAGGAAGCGGCACGGCATCCCGGGCGGATCGCGTTTGGCACACTGACGAGCGCCCGCTCCAGCGCCACGAGCACCGGGAACTGGACTTTTACCCAGTGCCTGGCAGACATCTTCAGCGGGAATCCACTCATGGATCTCGACCATGACGGCGCGATCACCTTCGCGGAGGCGGGGCAGAGTTCCGATTTGCGGATGGCGTTCCGCGAGGACCAGCGCTCGACCAGCGCCACGATCGGCGCCTTCCCGGGGGATCTGGTGCTCGCGACCGTGGCCGGCCCCGCATCGCGCCACGTTCTCGAGGGGTGCGAGGGACGCGAAGGAGGAAAATGGTACAAGGCAAGCATCCTTTCCGCCCGCGACGGAAAGTACTTCGTGACGTGGCCGGGGTGGGACAGCTCCAGCAACTCGTGGCTGACCCCGGAAAACCTGCGTCCCGCCGGTCACAAGATGCTCGCGGACGGTACCATGGTGGAAATCGAGTGGGGAAAGAAGTGGTATGCAGGGAAAGTCCTGCGCAGCGAACTCGGCTTGTTCCTTGTTCACTACGAGGGCTACACGGCTGCCGATAACGAGTGGGTGCCGTTCGAGCGGGTTCGGCTTCCAAAGTAGGGTTTTCCCGACGGTATTCGCCGAGGGAGGGGAGGACGATCTTGAGGGCCTGTTCATCCGGCTTGGCCATGCCATCGATTTCGCTGGCGTCGTCCTGATCGCCATGACCGGTTATGGGCGCGACGAAGATCGCGCCGAAGCGCGCCCGGCCGGTTTCGACCGATCCATGGTGAAGCCCGTGGATCGCGACCAGCTTCGCGATGGGCTGCGGACCGGAACGTGACCGTTTCTTGGCCCTTCCCTCCGAGCCGGATTCTGGTATCAGACGCTACCGATGCACCCGCTTACCCCAATGATCCCCATTCTCCGATTCATCCTCCCTCTGACCTTCGCCCTCACAGCCGCCGTGTGCGCCGCGGACGATGGCTTCAAACCTCTTTTCAACGGCGCGGACACCACGGGCTGGCATGTGCGGCGGACGGACCGGCCGAGTCTTTGGGTGGTCGAGAACGGGGTCCTGAAAAATGATCTCAAGGCCGGTGAGCACGGAGTGGATCTGATCACCGACGCGAAATTTTGGAACTTCACGGTGCGCTACGAATACATGGTCCCCGATGGTTCGAATTCCGGCTTCTACCTCCGCGGGCGGCACGAGATCCAGATCCTCGGCGACTTTAAGGACGGGAAGCCGACGCTGACCGGCAACGGGGCGATTTACAATTTCAAGGCGGCCGACGTCTGGGCGGGCAAGCCGGGCGGCGAATGGCAAACGGTCGAAGCGACGATCATCGGCAACAAGATTACCGTGCGCCTGAACGGCCAGCTCATTCACGACAGCGTGGTGTGCGACAAGGCAACGGGGAGCGAATTGGACAAAAACGTGACGGAGCCTGGATCTCTCTTCCTGCAAGGGGATCACGGGGCGGTCAGCTTCCGGAAAATCGAAATCAAGGAACTGCCGAAAGAGTAAGCCCTGGGAACCTGGATGCCGGCATTGATAGGGAAAAATCGCGATTTGGAGACGAAAAACGGGGTTTGGAGGACGCGGTGGAACGTTTTATGCCAAATCGAATCTCGACTTTCTGAACTTTTCTGCGATACGGTGTGAATGAAAGCAAACTACGGTTTTTCCCGCAGAGGTCCCGATAACGTCGCAGAAGAGGTAGCCAGGGTGCTGTCGCACAAGGCGGCCTACGAATTCAAAGCGTTATTCCTCGAAGTCCACGCCAATCTCAAAGCGCGCAATATCGCGGGAGGCGGCGAGGAAATGCTGCGGCTCCGGGCCTACGAAAAGCTGCAAAACCTCGTGGCGGCAGGGATCGTCAACAAGAAGGGCAAGGAATACGTCGGCGTTCCGGCGGCGCTCGCGACTTTCTTTGATACGGCGGCGGAATTGAACGCGAAGTTTGCCACACGGCCACGGATCAGCGCTGTGGAAGGAAATCAAACGGAAGTGTCGACGTCGACTGCCACCGCGACTGTCACTGCCAAAAGGAGGACGAAGAGTGCCAAAGCCTAATTACGGATTCGAAAAGCGGAAGCGGGACATGGACAAGAAGGCCAAGCAGGAGGAAAAGAAGCGCCGCAAGAAAGAACAGGCCGACGCGAAGGCGTCCGGCACGGCCCCGGCCGAGAGCGAGACTCCCGCCTGATCGGGCTTGACCGCGGGCGATGAGGTCAGTCGGTCACGGCCGCTAGCTTCGGCGGGCGGTCACGGCGGCGTCGCCTTCGCGGATGTGCTTGAGATCGGCGACGAGGATGAAGGTGACGATGACGAGCAGTGCCCACGAGCTGATTTTGCCCGTGGAGACTGTGGCCCAGGCGTGCTGCTGATTCGGGTAGACCCACGCGCCGCAGAAGGTGGCCATGTTCTCCGCGATCCAGACGAAGAATCCGATGAGGACGAAGCTCAGGACGAGGGGCATCGATCGTTCGCGAGCGATGACCGTGAAATGGACGCGCGTGCGCGCGAAGAGGACGACGACGGCCGCGACGAGCCACCAGCGAAGATCGCCGATCCAGTGGTGGGTGAAGAAATTGGCGTAGATCGCCGCGCTGAGGACAAGGCTGAGAGTCTGGGACGGATAGCCGGTGAGGCGCAGTTTCATGATCCGCCAGGACTGGCACATGTAGCTGGCGACGGCGGCGTACATGAAGCCGCTGTAAAGGGGCACGGCGCCGAGTTTGGTGAAGGCGGGTTCGGGGTAACTCCAGGAGCCGATGTGGGGCTGGGTCTTGAACCATTCGAGACCGAGGCCGAGGAGGTGAAAGGCGGTGAGGACAGCGGCTTCGGCGACGGTTTCGATGCGGAGGATGAGGAGCAACGCCTGGATGGTGAGCGCGGCGAGGAGGATGAAGTCGTAGCGAGGCAGGGAGCCGAGAGGGAGGTGTTTGGAAAGGAGGAGGACGAGAAAGAAGGAGCCGGCGAAGATGCAGGAGCGGGTTTGTTTCCAGCCGAAGCGGAGGAACTCGTGGAGGGGGGGCGGCGGAGCGGCGGTTTCGTCGGCGGTGACGGGAAAGGGGGCGAGAAGGGCGGTGTTGGGAAGGTCCATGGTTCTTCGAGTTTACGGAGATCGGTGTTCCGATCTTTCAGATAAGTCCCATGGGACCGATAGGACTCATGGGACTCATGGAGCCATCACGGCGGACTCGCGGTCGCCTAACGGCCCAGCGTGATAGTGGGTTGGATGAGGTAGGCGTCCAGTTCCATCGGGCCGGCTTTGATGGTGAACGTGAGGGCGGTTGGCGTGATGTTCGTCGGGACGGGTAGGCGGGTGACTTGGTCGGTCACAGTGGTCGTGGGTGGCCAGGGGCCGGGGATGGTGACTTTGATGTCGCGAGGGGTCATGCCTCGGTGGATCACGGCGACGTAGGTGGGAGCGGGCAGGCCGGCGGGGTTGGCGGGGTAGGTGCGGATGCGGACGTCGGGGTCGGTGGTGGGGATGATGGCGCCGGGGACGGCGGGGAGGGCGAGGTAGGCTTGGGCGAAGCGGCGGTGGGCGTCGGCGAAACCACGGCCGAAAGTATAGGCCGTGTAGGTGATGGTCGTGGGATCGGCGTGGAAGCAGGCGCGCACTTCATTGGCCATGCTGAAGGCGGGACCCGCCGGCACGATCATCGAGGTCTCGTACTTGGGGTTCAGGCTGCGGCCACCGTGTTCGTCGTAGGTGATCTGGTTGCTCATGGCCACGCCGTCGCCGGTGCGGAACCAGTCGAGCCATTCGGGGCTGTCGGAGAGGTAGCGATAGTTGGCCGGGGCGAAGAGGGAGATGCCGGTATCCTGGCGATAGAGATCGGCGCGCATGGCGAGGTGGGTGGAGGGCACGAGGCTGTAGCCAACGACACCGGTGCGGGCCATGCGCGCGTAGTCGGCGCCGGTGAGCGCGGCGCGCTGCTTGAGCTGCGTGGCGCGGACGGCGAGGCCGCCTTGCCTGCCGATGGCGGCGTAGTTTTGCGCGGAGAACCAGTCGAACGGGCCGACGCTGAATTTATCACTGTCCCAATGGTACCACCAGAGGCGGAGGTCGGGACGGATGGCACGGAGCTTGTCGCGGAGGCGGAGGTGGAAGTCGTGCAACTGGTGTTGCCACCAGTCCGCGTATTCGGCCGCGGCGGTGCCGGTGGCGGCCCACGCGGCGAGGGCGCGGTCGTCGCCCGCGGGCAGCGGAAGTTTTCGATCCTTCGCAAACTGCTCGATGTCCTGGCGGGAATATCCCGGCTGGATCCGATCGCAGCGCTGGCGCCAGAGGAGGCCGGCGAGTTGCGGATTGTCGGCATGGGCTTTGACCAGGGTGTCAACGACGCCCTCGAGGTCGGTCCACGTGTCGGGGTGGACGATGTCGGCGCCCCATTCTGCGAAGCGGCTGGGTTTGGCATACTTGCCGTCGGGGCCGAGGGCCTTGGCGGCATCAGGGAGGAGCTTGGTGCCGCCGTATTCGATGCGGGGGATGAGCTTGACGCCCGAGGTGCGGCAGGCATCGAGGTACTGCTGGTAGATAGCGCGTTCGGACGGCTGCTGATGGATGTATTCATTGCCGGCCCGCCAGTAGGCCGCGAAGGCCCATTTCTGAATGCAAGGGGCGACAGCGTCGTAGCCCATCAAGCGGCAGTAGCGCACCATGTCGGCGGGGGCAAGCTGGGGACCGCGCTCCCAATCGACCATCAGCGTGCGTTGCGGCTGGCCGGTGGGGCGGGTGACGATCGGGGAGTTCTTGTCGGTGTCGATCTCGTAAAGCCGGATGCGGGAAACGGCGGGACCGCCCGCGTACTGCGGCGTGGCCTTGCGGCCCTTGTCGAGGATGAAGACCCACAGGCCGTGGTCGATCGGGGTCGATTCCGCTCCGCCGGAGCCGTAGGTGCGGTCATCGGTGACGACGATGGAGTCGAAGCTCTGCATCGATCCGGAGAGCGGAAAGTCGTCGTAGGGATCGTCCTTGCCGAGGCCGTTGCGCCACCCGATGTCGAGCTGGTTCCAGCCGGTCATGATTTCGACGCTGGCGTAACGCGGGACATCTTCCGGGTAGTCGAGGCGCACGAGGTATTCGCGATGGGCGGCGATGCGGCCGCGACCGAGTCGATAGGCGAAGAATCCCTCCGAGACTTCGCGGCAGCGCGAACCGAGGATTTCGCGGACGGTGATTTTGGCCGGGACGCCGGGCGACTGGAATTGCGCGGGCTTCGAAAGGCCGCTCTCGAGGTAGGGGTGCTCGTCTTCTTCGGGCGCTTTGGCGCAATCGATGGAGTCGACCAAACGGAGGCGGCCGTAGGAGGTTTGTTCCCAAGTTTCCGCGAGTGGCGGGAGGGCGCGGGAGTCGCGCCCGGTGTAGGAGAGGTAAGGGACGGTGCTGTCCACGGCGAGAGCCTTGCGGCCGGCAGCGGCGGGGATGGCGAGCTTGAGGTCGAAGCCACCGCGCTGATAGAGGGCGCGCGACTGGACGGCGTCGAACGCGATCACGGCGCGCGTCTGACCGTTGCTCGTTTGAGCGATCGTGACTGGGCCGGTGGTGAGGCGATTGCCAAAGCGATCGTTGACGACGGCGGTGATCGCGGCGTCCGGT
This sequence comes from Chthoniobacterales bacterium, assembly GCA_038228205.1. Lineage (GTDB taxonomy): Bacteria > Verrucomicrobiota > Verrucomicrobiia > Chthoniobacterales > Chthoniobacteraceae > Chthoniobacter. The sequence goes on along the minus strand of JBBRPL010000025.1, from coordinate 32,724 downwards.
GTGACTTCCTTGGGCAAGGGACGGATGATTTCCAGGGCTGCGCCGCGCTGGCAGCGGCTGACGTCGAAGGACTCCGCGGGAACCTCGCCGGGCTCGCCGGACCAGCGCATGCGCACATGGCCGGGGTCGCGCTCGATGACGAAGCCGCCGAAGGACAAGCGCCCGGTGTCGGCGGTCCCAGTTTCGGCGCCGGCGATGGAAAGGCGAATGGCGATCAAGTTCATCGCGCCGAATTTTACGACCTCCGGCGGGAGGTAATAGGAACGGTCCTCGCGATTGAGGAAGGCGTATTTGCCATGCAGACCACCGACCTCGCGGCCATTGAGCCAGACGGTATCGCCGGGCTTGAGCTTGCCGAGCTTGATGAACAGCGGCTCGCCGGCCCAAGCGGCGGGAATATGGACCGCGCGCCGGTAGAGGCCGACGCCGAGATCGCGAAACTCGGCGTCCGCCCAGTTCGCATCGTCGGGCAGGATGGTCCAGGCGGCGTCGTTGAATGCGGGCCGTTCCCAGCCGGGTGGATCCGTCGCGGCGCTCGGCTGGAATCGCCAGAGGCCCTTGAGTTCGAAGCGCTGGTGGCCATCGGGAGTGGTGGAGAGGGTGGGAGCGTCGAGGTCGGATCCGATGCCGGCGATGAACGGAGCGCCCAGGAGACCTCCGGCGTCCTTGTCTTCGTCATGAACGCGGATGGCAATCGTATTGACCGCGCCGAAGCGGACGGCGGCGGGGGCCAGGGTGAGAACGATTTGCTGGCCACGCGCACGAGTGCCGATGCTGGCGCCATTGAGGAAGACTTCGATCGCGCCACCGGCGGTGCCGAGTCTCAGGGAGACGAGACGGCCCGCCCATGCGGCGGGAATCGGGACGCGCTGACGATACCATCCGATGCCGTGTTCGGCGACGCCCTGGCCCTTCCAGGTATTGCCGACGTTCAGCGTGCGCCAGGTGCTCTCGTCGATGTCCCCGGCAGCCCATGTGGCCGGGGCTTGCGCCGGAGACATGGTGAACCGCCAGACGCCGGCGAGGCTGATCGTGGTGGCGGTCGGGGAGGCGGCCTGGAATTCGGTGGGTGTTGTGGGGGTGGCGCCGTGGGTGCAGAGGCAGAGCGCCAGGAGCGACGCCAGGAAACCAGGATGCCGAATCGTCACGGGACGAGGAAGTGGATCTGGCTGCTCAGGCCGGTTGCGTCTCGCCGGGTCCGCCGGCGGCGACGTACCCGCGGCTGGCGCCGGTGGCGTCGGGGCTGACCCAGAAGGCGAAGAGGCGGCCATTGCGCAGGGTGAAGCGGAAACGCACGGGCTTTCCGGCGATCGCCGAGAGATCGGCGGAGGATTTCCAGGTCACGGCTTTTTTCGTCGAATCGGCCGAGACGGGCACGCAGTCTTCGCGGGTGAACGGGGCGACGGGTTGGCCCTGCTCGTCGATGAGTTCGGCGCGCAGTTCACCCTTCGGCGCGTCGATATTTACGAAGAGATTCTTGCCGGTGAAAGTCACGGGCCGCGTGGTGAGCGTCTCGGCAGTATCGCCGGCATCGAGCGAGGCGAACCCGTCGCGCCGCAGAGTGGCGAGGCCGGTGGAGCCGCCAGCCTCGCGATTGCCGGGGCTGCCGCTGCGGCCGCTGCAATAGAAATAGAGCTGGTCGCCGACGATGAGGCAGCCGCCGCCAGCCGACTGCACGTTGCCCCAGTTCCAATCGCCTTTCGTCTCCGACATCGGGAGGAATGGGATGCGATCGGGTCGCGCGAAATGGAATCCGTCCCGGCTGAACCCGAGACAGACGTCATTCAACTCGGGGCGGCCATCGGCCTCGGGGGCGGCGCCGCGCCAGAGGGTGAACAGGCCGAGCATGACGCTCTCGTAGGCGACGCCGTCGAGATTCGTGAGCTGCGGGCGAAACTTGGTATCCTCGCGCGCGATGTCGAGGGTGTCGGAGCCGACCCACCAGCGGCGGTCTTTTTCATCCCATGCGGCGCTGGCGATGGGATCCTCGCACTCGTAGTAGCGGCGGCAGCGGCCGACCTGGAGGGTGGAGTCTTTGCGAATCCCGTATTCCCAGCGCTTGCGGAATGGGTTGCGGAAGATCGTCGAACGCGGGTAGATGTTGCCGCTCTTCGCAATGACGTCGCTCCAGTGGATGCCGTCGGACGAGACGTGGATTTGGAAAAACCAATTGGCGGGTTTGCCTTCGGTGGCTTCGCGGTGCGCGCGGAAGAGCTTGTAGCGGCGGGCGGGATCGGACTCCTCGTGATCGAGCCACACGATGGTGGAATCGCGGTCGGCAGGGGAAACGATGTTGGTCCCGGGCTGGATATCGAGCTTCGGCTTGTCCCACTTGATTCCATCCTGCGAAACGGCGTAGCAGGTGCGGATCCGATTTCCGGCCAGGTACCACATTTTGAAAAGGCGATCGTGCGGGTCGTACCACACTCCGTCGCTGAACACCGAGGCCATCGGGAAATCGCCCTGCTTCTCCCACTCCTGATCGGGGCGAACGACGGGACCGCCCGGGTGATACACGGCTTGATGGAAGACGCGCTTGAGGGTGGTGCTCTCAATGAGGAAATCGTCGACGAACAACTGGCGGCCGACGTCGATCTTCACGACGGCGGGCGGGGTGACGAGATACGGGGGCGTGGACGGGAGGTGGAGAGTGCTGTTGTTGCCGACAGGGGGCCAGATCGCCGGAAGGCGGATGCCGTTATAGAGCAGCTCGCCTTCGCCGGGGGCGCTCGGCGGCGCGGCGGCGGCAAAGGACTTCGAAGAGGTGATTCCGGCGATTCCGGCAAGGCTGGTCAGGCAAAATTCTCGGCGATTCATGGAGGGATGGAGGAGGAGGGTAGGGGGTGAAGTCTTGAGTGGCGAGAAGTTCGATATGGGGCGGGGGCAGGCCTCGGAGGAGGGTCGCGACCACCATTGGCCCGCAATTTGGCAGCCTGCCAGGTAGAGCCGCCCACGTTCCGCGCCCCGCCTCGAGGGTCATTGCAGGTCCGTGTATTTCGCCGCCGAACCCTTTGCTTTCTCCACCGGGTATTTTGCCTCGTTGATCGCCATCTTGCGCAGGATGGCCGCATGCAGATCGATGCCCAGGTTGTCTGCCAACTCGATGACATACACGGCCACATCCGCGATCTCCGTGGAGATCTGGTCCTTGCTGGCGATCACGTGCGCGGCGCTCTCCTTCGGCGTTTTCCATTGGAAATGCTCGAGCAGTTCCGCGGCTTCGATCACAATCGAGCAGGCGAGGTTCTTGGGATTGTGAAACTGCATCCAGTCCCGCGCATCCCGGAAGGCGCGGATGCGTTCCGTGAGGTCGGCGAGGTCACTCATCGAACCATTCGTCGGCGGGGTCGAAGACCGGGAGGACGATGTTGAGGACCTTCAGTTTCCCCACGGCGCGATGGCCGCATCCGGGGTGAATCTTCACGGTAGTGAGCGCCTTGAGCGGGATGCGCTCGCCGTCGAGTTCCAGCCAGCCTTCGCCTTCGAGCACGACGTAGGTTTCTGTCAGCGTCGTGCGTCCGGGCGTCTTCCAGGATCTCCACGAGGTGGATGCTGGCCTCGGAGTTTTCGCGGTCGGCAAAGGCTCGCCGACTCCAGCCGCACGGGCACCGGATCGGGTCGAGGGCGTCGAGTTGCACGACTTCGTAGTTTTGCACGGGAGCGGGTGGGTCAGCGTGAGCCATGATCGGAAACGGAATCTTCGAGAGCGTTATAGACCGGGACTTCGTGGTAAACCAGCAATCCTCCATCGGGCTGCCGGATGCGCTGATTGTCCGGCGGGAAAAGGCAACGGGAGCATGAGCGCGGCTTTCATCCACAAAAGATAGCGAGATTCCGACCTGGGACAAATGCCGCCGACCCTCCTGGCGAAACCCACCGGGCGGTCCGGAGATGGGGCCGTGACGAGCAACTCTCACGGCGCCCCGAGGCTGGGCTTCAGGAATTGGTCGTAGAACGTATAGCCGGCGGCGAGGAGTCCGACGGCCGTGATGAGCGACCGCACGCGCTGCTGGGGGATGCGCTGGGAATAATGCGCCCCGAACCAGTATCCCGCCAGCGCGCCCACGGTCATGACCGCCATCTTGGGCCAGTCGATCAGACCGCTGGCGATAAACCAGACGGCGGCGACGATGTTGATGACCGAACTGAGGACATTCTTCACGGCGTTCATCTCGTGGATATCGCTGAGCCCGAGGAAGCCGAGGGAGGCGAGCATGAGGATGCCGATGCCGGCCCCGAAGAATCCGCCATAGACGGAGACCGCGAATTGAAAGGCCATGGCGAACCAGACCGAGGGCTGGCCGGTGTGCGCTTTCGCTTCCCGCCCGGCCAGCTTGCGGAACGCACCCTGGGTCAGAAAGAGGATCGTGGCGAAGAGGATGAGGAACGGGACGAGCTTGGCGAAAGCCGCGTTGGTGGTGTGGGTGAGCAGCACGCTGCCCAGGAGGCCGCCGATCAGGCTGACCGGGATGAAGCGGATGAGCCACGCCTTGACCAGGGCGATGTGGTTGCGAAAGCCGAAGATGCTCCCCCCGGTGCCGATGACCAAGGCCAGAGTGCTGGTGGCATTCGCGACGATCGGAGCGGTGCCGAAGACGAGGAGAGCGGGGAACGTGATCAGCGTCCCGCCACCGGCGACGGCATTGATGACACCGGCCGCCGCCGCCGCGGAAGTGAGAGCGAGGATTTCAAGACCAGTCATCTGGCCGGGCACTTTCGGAGAAAGGCGCAATGATGCAAGCCGCGCGGAGGGAGAAAATGATGGCGCGGGAGGTAGATCGTCACCTGCGGACTTTTCTTGCTTGCGGGGCGGATTGAAACGTAAAGCTAGCGCATGTCTCCCCGATTCCTTGTCTCCCTTCTGGCCCTGACGATTGCCGCGAACGCTCAAGAGCCAAAGGTCCTGCGGGCGGGTGTCATCGGGCTCGATACGTCGCACGTCGTCGCCTTTACCCAGACGCTGAACAAGGGGCCGAAGAAGCCCGAGGATGCGGAAAAAACCGCCGGGGTGAAGATGGTGGCGGCCTATCCGGAGGGCAGCAAGGACATCGAGAGCAGCACCAAGCGGGTGCCCGAGTACACCCAGAAAGTAAAGGATATGGGGGTGGAAATCGTCAGTTCGGTCGATGAACTGGTGAAGCGCGTGGATGTCGTTTTTCTCGAGTCCAACGATGGGCGGGTCCATTGGGAGCAACTCCAGCCCGTGCTCAAAGCGGGCAAACCGGTCTTCATCGACAAGCCGATCGCGGCCTCGCTCGCGGATACGATTCGCATTCTGGAGGCGGCGAAAAAGGCCAAAGTCCCGTTGTTCTGCTCGTCGTCACTGCGCTTTGGCAAGACCACGCAGGCGGTCCGGCAGGGTTCGATCGGCAAGGTGAAGAGCGCCGAAACTTTCAGTCCGATGAGCCTGGAGCCGACCCACCCGGACCTCTATTGGTACGGTGTGCACGGGTGCGAATCGCTGTTTACGGTGATGGGAACGGGATGCAAATCGGTGAAGCGCAATCTGACGCCGGATGGCAAGGTGGAGGTGGTCGGGACGTGGGCGGACGGACGCACGGGCATCTTTCGCCAGGAGAATGGGCAGGATCGCAAGGGATACGGCGGCAAGGCGATCGGCGACCAGGGTGAGTCCCTGGTGGGCAGCTACGATGGGTATGACGTGCTGCTGTTCGAGATCATCAAGATGTTCCGGACCGGGGTCGCGCCAGTGAGCGCGGAGGAAACGATCGAGCTTTACGCCTTTATGGAAGCGGCCGATGAGAGCAAACGGCGCGATGGCGCCGAGGTGACTTTGCAGGAAGTCATCGAAAAGGCGCGGGCGCAGATCGCGGGGAAGTAGGACGGGAAAGAACCGCCCTTCGTCGCCGTCTCGCCAGCGCTACGGGGCGTTTCGCAGCCGGGCTGATTCCAGGTCGTGCGCGAGAGCCCGTTGCCGGTTGACGATCCGCAGGCCGGCATTGATGTGGGCCAGCAGTTCCTCTGGCGGCATGGATTTTGAAATATACAAATCAGCGCCGGCTTCCAGCCCTGCGACAATTTCCTGCGTCGTGGGCGTTGCGTTACTGAGGATAAGATAGGCGTTTTTTCCCGCGTCGCGCATCCGGTCGCAGATTTCGAGGCCGCTCATTCCGGGCATTTTCGAATCGAGGATGGCCACAGGGGGATGGTCGGCTTTGCGCAACTCAGCGATGGCGTCCGTACCGACTTCCGTGACCATGACTTCGTAACCTGCTTTGACCAGGAATTCGAAAATGGTCAGCGTGTAAACCGGATCGTCGTCGCCGATGAGAATGCGCGGCTTGCTGCCGCCCGAACTCTGCATCGGAATCGGCTTCACTTTTGCATCCGCAACCGGGAAGACCTTGGAAAGGTCAGCGAATTGGAGGGCGGTGGCGTGCATGTCTGAAGGTTTTAACGGCACTCGGTGCACAAACTTGGGGCGTTTGAAGGATACCGAGACACAACACGCCGAGCCAAACTCCACGGGTGGAGGAGTGATCCTGATGTGTCGAAAGCCAGGAATGGATCGTTCGAGACATGCCCCTTGGTCGTGTTTTCCTTGGGCTCGGCAGATGGATTCACGGCGGTATTAGTGGGGCTGCTTTGCTTCCGGGGAACGAAGGCCTGTGCCGGCAGACTTCGTCCCCGCCATTATTTCGTCTCGGAGGCGGTCACCTGGAAGCTCACAAACGCACCGGCGTGCGCGTTGGGACGTGTATTTGTGACCGTATAGTCCGTTTCACACTCCCATCGCTTGATCGTTTCCCCCACGTCGATTGTGAATTCCTCGGAAAATTCGAACACCGGATCATTCTCGGCAGCCTCGTCGTGGACGACCGCCATGCGATCTTTATCGGCGGCATGGCAATCTTCGCCCCGCTCTTTGAGTTGGTTCAAAAACAGTTTGCGGGGCGAGATGTTGGCGTCGGTGCTCATCCGGTAGCTTAAGGCATGGCGGACTTGGCGCACGCGATCATTTCAACTTTGATGCGCTCTCATTCGTGGAGTGCTCAGCCTGGAGGCCCCGCCATCTCTTTTGCGCCGTCCATGGAGGGCTTAAGTCCAGGCTGGACGCTGGACGGCGGCTACTGGGCGGGCTCCGCGTTCCAGACTTTGATATCGTCGAAAAGGCCATCCTTGCCCCCGACGCCGAGTTCGATCTTGGACTTCGTAGCGTGGCCGATCCCCGAGGACTTGAGGACGGCGGCGGGCTGTCCGTCGATGGTCACCCGCATCGTGTCGCCGACCGTCTCGACGACGAGGGTATACCACTTGCCAGCCTCGAGTTTCGCCGGATAGGTCACGCTGCGCCCGACGAGGAGCTTGGCGCGTTCTTCTTTCTTTGTCGGATCCTTGCTCATCTCGTAGACGTCGTTGCGCATCGAACCGTCCTTTTCGTCGATGATCTGGACGCCATTGAGGCGGACTTGGGCGCGGCAGAGGTGGCCGTAGTGGGAACCCGTGTAGGCGCGATCGTCGAACTCGACGTCGATCATCGTGGCGCCTTCGAACCGGATCTTCACCTCGACCACGCTGTCCTTGGTCGGGATTTCCAAACCGTGCACCGCGGCGTGCGGTGTCACGGCGGGTTTGCCGTCCGCGGCGGGAATGTTCTGGTCGCGGGTCTGCGTGCCTTTCAGCGTGCCGTTTTCGACCGCGAAGGTCGGGACGACTTTGTGCCAGACCTTCGCCGGGGTGGCTCCTGCAAAGTCATCGGAGAAGAGAAGTTCCTTTTTCTTGGCGATCGAAGCGGTCGGGACGGCGGGGAGATCCGCCGCGAAGGCGGCAGAGGTGAGAGCGAGGCAGGACAGGACGAGGGCGGGACGCAGGTGCATGGGGGAGTGAGGTGGGTGGTGAGGTTCGTGTTATTGGCGGACGAACAGGGCGACGAAGGCTGGCGACAATGGGTCGATCTGACAACGGGAAAAGCCCGGTTTCCCCAATGCTTGAATTTGTTCAAAAACTGGCGATGCGTTTCGACAAGCTGTTAAGATACCGGCATGTCCAAGCGCCTGTTCCTCGGCCTCGAATTGCCGGCGAGCATTCGGCAGGAACTCGCCGAATTGAATCCCCACATCAAGGGCGTTCGCTGGGTGGCCGCGGAGCGGATCCATCTGACGATGAGTTTTCTGGGCGATGTGGATGCCACGCGCGAGGAGGCGCTGCGGGAGACGCTCGCGACAGTGCGTGTGCCGGCAGCGTTCTTTTTGCCGGTGGCCGGGTTGGGCGCATTTGGGGGTGACCGGCCCATGGTGCTATGGGCCGGAGTTGGCAAGGCGCACCCGCATCTCTTTGCGTTGCACCAGCATCTCCAGGATGCCGTGTTGCTCGCGGGGTTGGAACCGGATTTGAAACCATTCCACCCGCACATCACCGTGGGCCGGCTCCGCGATGTCTCGCGCGCCTCCCTCAAGCCGTTTCTGCGCCGCTACGCGGACACGGAGTTCGGCTTGTGGAAGGTCACCGGCTTTGTGCTTTTTTCGAGCGTCCTCTCAGCCGACGGATCGACCTACACGGTAGAGTTGCGACGGGATTTACCGTAGCTGGCGGGATTTATCCCGCGAACGCCCGCTGCAGTCCGGCGATATCGAGCTTCTTCATCTCCATCAAGGCTTGAAAAGCTCGTTGTGATTTCACGATATCCGGATCGCTGATCAATTCGGGCAGGATCTTGGGGACCACCTGCCAGGAGAGCCCAAACTTGTCTTTCAGCCATCCGCACTGCTGGGCGTTTGGGTCGCCGCCCGCCGAGAGTTTGTCCCAATAGTAGTCCACTTCCTCCTGCGTCTCGCACTCGATCTGGAGTGAGACGGCTTCGTTCAACTTGAAGATGGGCCCGCCGTTGAGCGCGGTGAAGGATTGACCGTCGAGTTCAAAGGCCACGACCATCACCGACCCCGGCGACCGGCCATGAACTTCCTTTCCCGCCTCGCCGTAGCGCGAGATGGCCGTGATTTTCGAGTCTTTAAAGATGGCCGTGTAGAACCCGGCGGCTTCTTCGGCCTGATGGTCGAACCAGAGGCAGGGAATGATCTTGCTGGTCATGGAGTGGATTTGAGAGGGTCAGAGTTCAGGGTAAAATGAGGATGCGCTATTCAACGATTCGACGAATGAGGCAGTCTTGATCGGACAATTGGGGCGTTTTTTTGCATTCCCTCACTCTCAAGTTCCCATCGCAACGGAGAGATGTAGCAAGCCATCGACAGGAAATAGCAAGCCAGCGACGGCGGTGAAAATATCGATCCCTAGGGTGTGGCCCATGAAATCCCAAAAGAAGAGCGCCGCACGGATCTGCGGTTTCGTCCTGCCGATGGCGTGCGCCGCAATGCTCCACGCCGGGGCCACAGGCGATCCCACCCCGGCATCGCAGGCGAGCACCCGCTACGGGATCTTCGGCCTGCTGGATCATCGCAGCGAGTATGGGGCGTCAACGTTTCCTGAGCCGCTGCTGATCGATGACACCAATTTGGAACTCAATGAATTCCGTATCGATTGGTTTCATGCGGACATACAGGCGCAACGCAACGACAGCGTGAAGGTGGAACTGGAGAAGGGGTTTGGCTTGCTCACTTTGGAATTGGAGCTGAACTATGAGCGCGAATCCTCGCCGGGAGAGACCTTGAAAGGGCTGGGTAGTGTCAATCTCGGAGCCCGCCACCCGATCTTTCAATATGTGACCCAGGACGGAGAATTCGACACGACGTTCGGGGTGGCTGTGGAAGTCGGCATTCCCACGAACACCGTGATGAGCAAGAGCACCGAGCTGGTGCCGAAGATTTTCAACGACACGCGGATCGGCAAGCATATCACCGTGCAGTCGATCCTGGGCTACTCGGCGCTTTACGGGGGAGAGGACGACGGCATTCACACGCTCGAATACGGCCTCACGCTGGGTTACGCGTTCACGCGTCAGGAGATCGCGATCCCCGGCGTGCAACAGATCACCCCGGTCTTCGAGCTTCAGGGGGAAAAGCAACTCAACAAGGAGGATTCCGGCCGCAGTACCGTTCTCGGAAACGCCGCTCTCCGGGTGAATTTGAGCAGTATCGGTCCCATCCAGCCGCGCCTGGGTGTGGGCTATGTCTTCCCGATGAATAGCGCCGCGCGCGAAGACCTGCACTGGGGAATTTACACCAGCCTCGTATTTGAATACTGAGGAAGGATGAACCATGACGACGCAGCGGACGGCGGCCTGAGTCGGAAACAATTTCTACTTCTCACCGCTGCGGCGCTGACGGCGACGAGCTGCGAATCGGTGAGTCCTGGCGGCGGCGCAACGCCCTCTGGGACGGGTCGGATCATCGACGCCGGGCCGGGCAGTAGCTACACGGCAGACGGGCTGTATGCCAACTTTCTCAGCCAGGGCTTTTTCCTCGCGAGACGGGATGGAAAACTCGTGGCTCTCTCGTCCTATTGCACGCATCGGCATTGCAAGCTGACGCCGGAGCCAGACCGGTCCTTCTATTGCGACTGCCACGGCTCGACCTTCGACCCGGGCGGCAAGGTGACAAAAGGGCCGGCGACTCGCGACTTGCCGCAGCTTCCACTTTCCATCGACTCCAGAGGGCACGTGCTGGTGACGGTGGTGTAGTTGACCCCGATACGGGCCTCAGGGTGTGTCCTGAGCGACATGGCGCGTGATCCATGATCCGATGATCGCGCCCTTGCATGGGGCCGAAAACGTACGGGTGGTCGGGAAGATGTGGTGTCTCCCGGCCACCCCCCTTTCAGACCTGCTGACCGCCATGGAAACGCTTGCGAAACACATCATCGAACGGCTCGTGACCAAGAAATCCTGCACGGTATTTGAAACCGAGTTGGCGCGCTTTTTTCCGATGAGAAGCAGAGCCATGCGGCAGTTGGATGCGGCGATTCAAGAGTTTGCCAGGGAACGCGGATTGAGCGCGGAAATTCGAGACCCGGGCATTCGCGTGAAGTTTCGGAAATTGGTGGATTGAGGGGCAGCAGAATCTCTGAATCATCTCTGTGGTGGCATCCGTCGGGGTGAAACGTGATAAAAATTCCCCTTGCAGATGCTGGCATACCGACGAACACTTACGTGTTCTCCCCTATGCGCCTCGACCCATATCATTTTCGCTCAGCCACAATCGGCTGGGTCACCGCCACGATTATTCTGGCCGTTCTCACGTACGTCCGCGCGCATCAGTAGGCGGTCGCTCGTCGAGTCTTTTAGGGAGTTTTGGCTCTGGGGCGATGCTCCGATTTGCAGTTGATTGCGTTGCGCGGACGTTCTCCCGCCCGGTAGTCCTATGGCCGTTCCGAATCGAAGTTGCGAATTTCACGCTCGGCGAGAGGTCTTGCTGCGAACCATTATCCGCCTGCAACTGCGCTTGCAGTTCCCGAGCCATGAGCAGGCCACACCAGCCTATGAAAAACACCAGCCGCAGCTATGCCGTCCGTGGCTTCCTCGGCATCATCATGATTCTGGGGTGCGCCGCGTGCGCCGGGGATCGGCACGTTGTTGTTCTCAAGCCCGTGGGTCCAACCGTGCTGGCAACCAAAGTGCGTGCGACCGGTTATTTGATCGTCAATACAGCCATCGAGGAACCGGCCTCGCAAATCTACTTCGACACCCACTTTTACCCACACTCTGCGTATGCCATCTACGACGGTCATGGGGCATTCGTGCGCACCGTGCGCAACCACCTCGGCGCCTGGGACGAGACTTTGGATCGGGTCAGCCTCGCTCCGGGGAGATACACGATCTTTGCGGAGTCGGAAGTCGATGGCGAGGTCGCCGTTCCCGTCATCATCGAGTGCGCGAAAACAACGGTCGTGAACCTAAAACGGCACGAACACAGCCTGGCAGCTTTGTGAGGGCTTTCCCGCAAGGCTTCCGATGATCGGCTTCCGCCTGTCGCTTTAGGTGAGCCCGGCAATTGGCTCGGCGTCGTAAACCGAGTGCGGACGGTCCAGCGGATCGCGCCACTCGATCTCCCGAGGCAGCCCTAGCGCCTGGTAGATTGTCGCCGCGAGATTCTCCGGCCGCTGCACTGCTTCCACCGGAAACGCTCCGATGCGATCCGTCGCACCGATGATGGTTCCTCCACGTACGCCGCCGCCGGCGAGGAATACCGTCTGGCTGGCGCCCCAGTGATCGCGTCCGGGCAGTCTCGCCCCGGAGAGCTTCGAGAGTCGGGGCGTGCGGCCAAATTCGCCGCCCATCACGATGAGCGTTTCCGAGAGCAAGCCGCGCGAATCCAGGTCATCCATGAGCGCGGCCACCGCGCGGTCCATCGGCGGCAGCAGGTAATTCTTCAGGTTGGGAAAAGCGGATTGGTGTGTGTCCCAGGATTCGTTGTTGCCGAGGTTTACCTGAATGAGCTTTACCCCGACCTCCAACAATTGCCGGGCCATGAGCAGCGACCAGCCGAAGCTGTTCCGCCCGTAACGATCCAGCCACTTGGGATCGGCCCCGCTGAGGTCGAAGGCATCGCGGACCTTTCCGTTGGTGATCAGTGACAGGGCCGCTTCGCGATACTTGTCGAGATCGGGATCATCCACCACGCGCTCCGCCAGCCGCGATTGCCGCTCCAGGTCCTCCCGCAACGACACGCGATCCATGACCCGCGCGGTGCTCAAGCCCTGCGGCAGCGAGAGATGCGGCGCTTGAAACACCAAACCGGAGTCCACCAGCTTGCCCTGCTCGTGGTGAAAAAGGTACTCGGGAAACGCGCCGTAGTGGGCCGGGTGATAGGGCGACATTTCGAGAAACCACGGGTCGTGCTGCTTGCCCATCTGTCCCGCCAGTTGTCCCGGGATGATGCGCCCCTCGCGGTGCCGCAATTTTTCCGGGAGCACGATGGCGGGTGGCAGATTGTTCCTGCCCGGCAGGAGGGCGCCCGCGATCGTTGCGATGCTCGGCCAGTCGGATCCCTTGGGCTTGCTCGGGTCGAATCCCAGCGGCAACTCGCTCCGCCCCGTGAGCATGATGTGGTGGGCTGCGGAATGGTCGTTCGACGGATGGGTGAGCGAGCGGACGAGCGCGAATTTGTGCGCGCGCTTGGCCAATTCCGGAAGATGCTCGCAAATGTGCATGCCCGGGACGCTGGTGCGGATGGGATTGAATTCGCCGCGCACCTCAATCTGTGCATCCGGCTTCATGTCGAAGCTTTCGTGCTGGGCGAGGCCGCCGGACAGAAAAATGTAGATGACGGACTTGGCCTTTCCCTCCGTCAGCGGCGCCCCGCCGCCCGCCGCGCCGAGCGCCCGAAGACCGGCGATGTGATTCATCCCCATGCCGAGCAATCCGATCGCTCCTGCCTGGATCGCCGTCCGGCGCGGGATTCCGCGCGGATGGCAGGCGTCGCGTGACGGTTGGGGGTCCGTTTTCATGGGTGGCAGGATGTCACGCGGTTGGGGTCATGGCAAACTCTGCGGAAGCGGAAGGTCGCCGGGGCGAGTATGGCAAAAGCTTGTACCCAGTGACCCGGAAGGTGAATGGTTCTTAGATTCGTTCCATTCCTGTCTGACCTCTGCATCCCCACCGTGCTTGCTATCGCGCGCCGAGTTGATCGAACAGAAAGGCGAAGACATCGGCTTGTTGGGCGATCCGCTCGGTGAGGGCGGTGCCCATGCCGTGGCCGGAATCGGAGTTGAGCCGCAGCAGGATTGGATATCCGGAACCGGTGGCCGCTTGCAGACGCGCGGTCATCTTGCGGGAATTGGAGGGGCTCACGCGTCCATCGTTTTCGCCCGCGAGGAAGAAGACCGCGGGATACTTCGTGCCATCGACCACCCGGTGATACGGGGAATAGGCATACAGCGCCTGGAATTGCGCGGGGTCTTTCACGGTGCCGAATTCCGTGACGTTGAAAGCGCCGTTGGGGTCGAGTTCGACGCGCAGCATGTCGTAGATCCCGACGTGCGAGACGACGGCGCGGGCCAGATCGGGATGCTGGGTGAGGAACGCCCCCATGAGCAGTCCGCCATTGCTGCCGCCTTCCACGGCGAGGCGCGCGGGCTGGGTGTAACCGCGCTCGATGAGATGCCGGGCGCAGGCCGCGAAGTCGTCAAAGCAGTTTTGCTTGCGCGTGAGGTTGCCGCCCACATGCCACTCCTCGCCGTACTCGCCGCCACCGCGAATGTTGGCGATGGCCAGCACGCCGCCGTGGTCGAACCACATCCGGCGTGTCATCTCGAAGCCCGGCCGCAAACTGGCGCCATAGCCACCGTAGGCCGTGAGCAGCGTGGGATTGGCGCCATCGAGTTTGACGCCCTGGCGGCGCAGGATATTGACCGGGACCTTCGTGCCGTCGAGGGACACGGCAAACTCGCGCACGACCTCGATGTCGCGGAAATCGACCGGCGAGGTTTTGACGAGGGCCGTTTTCTTTGCTGTGCCCGCGTTGCCACCGTCAGCGGGATCATACAGGTACCACGCATCGGGTTCGGTGTAGCTCGTCTCGCGAAACAGGATGCGGTCGTCTTCCGGGCGATCCTCCAGCGGAAGCACGCCTCCCACTCCGGAGTTTGGTGGAATGGGGAGCTCACGACCATTTTTCCCCGCGAGATCAAAGCGCCGCAGCCGTGACGGTCCGCCGACGAGATCCGAAACATACAGGTAGGAAGCCGTGACGGCGAAACCCTCGATCACGGCATCGCTCTCCGGCACGACCACGGTTGCGTCTTGCAACGCCGCGGTCCCGCCGAGCGGCAGGCGCAGGATTTTTCCCCGAGGTGCATCCTTGACCGAGCGCAGATAGAGCGTCGCGTCGTCGCAGCCAAAGGCGGCGCGCTTGATGCCATCCTCAAACCGGGTCATCTGGCGCCACGTCGCACGATCCCCGGCGGACAAATCGCGCACATAGTGCGCGTGCTCCCCGCCGTCGCCATTGGCCACACTGGCCAGCAGCCAGCGTCCGTCGCGCGAGGTGTCGAGGTCGATCTCGGCGATGCGCGGGAAATCGTGCCCCGCGGAATAGCGGTCGGCGGTGTCCGGTGTGCCGAGCTGATGGACGTAGATCTGCTGGAAGAAATTGAGATCGGCCTCGGGCCTTTCGCCGGCGCGGGGGAAGCGCGTGTAATAGATTGCTTTCCCATCTGGCGTCCATGCCGCACTACCTCCGGCGGTCGGATACTGGACCCGTGCGATCTGGTCAGGCAGGCGTTCGCCGGTGTCCGTGCGGTAGAAGTGCAGGGCGCCTTCCTCGCTGCCATTTTCAGACAAACACACCGCCACGATCATTCCGTCCGGAGAGGGCACATACCAATCCATCGAGACTTGCCCTTTCGGCGCGAGTTCGTTGGGATCGAGCACCACCTTCTCCGAGCCCAAATCATTGGCCGAAGCCAGGACCACGAGCAGGCGCTGTTGTTTCGGTGGTTGAAATTTTGTCGCGAAGAGCCGGCCAGGGCGCGACGTGAGCCCACCGTAACTGGGTGAATCCTTCGCAAACCACGCGGTCAATTGCGTCTGCAAGGCAGGTCGGCCGGGCAGCGCGTCCAGAAAGGCGCGCGTCCGCTGGTTCTGGCTTTCTGTCCATACCTTCACTTCGGGTGTCCCGGCGGTCTCCAGCCAGCGATAGTCGTCCACGACCTTCACACCGTGATATTCGTCGGTGACGGGCCGTTTGTCGGTCATGGGCGGGGGAGGTGTGGCTGCATAGCTCATGGTAAAGAAGGTAATGGCCAGCGCGAGGTGCGTGATGATCCGCGTTGGGGGGCGCGAGCGGCGTTCGTTCATAGTCCGAGGGAGCGTAAGGGGATCGCGGGGTGAAAAGCGACATTTCCGATGAGACTTACTTAAAACGGAGATGGAATTGACCACTCGATCGGAAAGGACGTTCCTGGTGCTTGGTGCTTGGTTTTTGGTTCTTCGTCGCCCACACCGGGGTTCTAGCTGGAGCGTGCTCTTCCGGGTGTCCCGGAGGGACGAGAGAAATTAGCCCCGGGGTCGAGGGAGTGTAACGAGCGAATACCCGGGGTATCCACCCAACAGCGAACGCTCCATCCGTCCCGGCGAAGCCGCATCTCCGAGGGAGAGGGGAAAGATGTGACCAGGAGTGCGGGAGTGCGGATTTTGAGCTTCTCACGAGGCGCAGCCACGGCCTACGGTGGCCGCGATGCATGCGGCGGCTCCTTTTCCCCTCGTTTCCAGCGGTCGGTTAAATACTTTACCCTGGAGCCCCGCGCCAGCTCCCGCAAAACGGCTCAGTCCAACCGCAGTGTATCCGTCATTCCGGACCGTCACATCGCAACTCTTCGCCACACACTCGCCAGCCCGGCATGACGGGTACACCGCTTCACGTTAGGCGACTACACGCGCGTTCCGTAATGAGCGATGCCTTTCATCTTCTCGACCTCGTTTCGCAGGCGGCGGTTGTCAAACGATTGCTTCGGGGCACATCCCCCGAGGAAAAGCTCTCTTGGCTTTCGGCCCGCGGCAAGATAACCAAGATGCACAAGACGCGCCCCGAGTGGCCAGACACCTATTATTTCGAGTCGCCGCTTGGCGGGCACTGCGCCTTTGTTATCCAAGGGGACGATTTCCTATTCGCTGGAGATCATCATTTCTTCACCACTCCGAAAGAGGAGGATACCGACATATGAACCCAACGTCGCCAGGCGCTGCGAACCCGGCATGACGTCGTGGTTTGCAATTCACGCGTCCCGTGCGCCGGGTCGCTTCGTTTGGGTCTCGGCGCTGCTTCGTCGTTCCATCAATGACAACCTCCACGCTTCACATCGTTCTCGCATTCGTCGCTGCCATCTTTTTCGGCGGTTGCTCCAAGGCACTTGATGCGAAGGCGACCTTCGAGTTCGGTGCCGCCAACAACGCAGCAGACGAGGAGGCAATTCGAGCACTTCTCCCGAAGAACGATCCATCAGTCACGTTGCTCCCCGTCCGCAACACCGGACTCTACGAGATTGGTGTTCACGACAGCGATCCCCAACTCGCCGCCCAACGCGCGAATAACTTTGCACTGATGCTCCAAGCGAAGCTAGCCACCACTAACCCAGATAAACGCTTCAAACTTTGGGAGCGCGCCGAACCTCCAATCGTACCCAAGCCGTGACGGCAGCGACTATAGATTCGCACTCCACCGAAGCGCCTATGCGCTGCAGCGCCTGCGCTTTGGGTCGTTAGGCGTTTCCACGCGCTTTCTGTGAACCGAAACTCTTGCCATGAATTCTGACCTGCTCTACTGGGACATATTCTTCAGCGCGGGATTTCTTGCAGACTTCGTCGTCATCGTCTTTGCCTGTCGAGCACGTTGCTCGTCGTAGGTATGCTGCTGCGCGTTCCCATCGATGCACAGATCTTCATCGCAAAATTCTTTCGGATCATCGGCCATTCCCTCGACGCGCCATCTGCGATTCAGGTGCTCATCAATCGCACTTTGGCGTGGGTGGCTCTCGCCGTAACGACCATCGCCATGATCCAGCTTTTGCATCGGTATGCCCGCTTTCAGCGCGCTCTTGCTCTCCGCCAATGACCAAAGCCGCAATGCCTCCTGAGTAACGGTTGGAAGATGAACCCCTCTTAATGCGGTCACCTGCACGATCGCCGCCAGGATGTCCGCGCCTCGGAACGTCCCACAGAGGAAAAGTGCTTCTCAAGATACCCCCCGGGGCTAATATCGGCGGAAATGAGCGTCATCCCCCTCGATCCCACAATCCGTTCGCTTATCCCCCCAAACGGGGTGATAAACAGACTCATATAATCACTGGAATCACATCGCATGCGCATCGCGAAAAAAGGGCTGATCGTGTGTTTGCTGATTATCGGAATTTCAGCCCTTGCGTGGCTCGGGTCGGAGGTGCGCTTGGCGAGACTTAACTGTCCGCAAGGCAAATTCTCATCTGTAAGCGAGTATCTGGCTGCCGGGCGAATACCGAGCCGCGTTACCATGCTCACCACCAAGGGCAGCACGTTCTTTATCGCCTACGGCCCCATGGATTCTCGGTTGGCACTGCCCTCGGGTCCTGCGGCCTACATTTTTGACGAATCTGGTCGCATGGTTGCGTGGTCACATGATACAGGTGACGACGGCAGATTCGAGAGAGACTGGCCTTTGCCGCAGCAAGAGAGAGCGTCAATTGAGGATTTGCAAAGAATGGGATTCCAACAAGACGGTGCAGCGAATCGGAGCCAGCCGATTCGCGCCGAGACAAATCGAACGTCAGTGGCAGCTGGCTTCGATCGCTGACCTTTGCGCTAGGCCACTTCGAGTGCTCCTCATGAAAACCGCGCTGTTAATTCTTCTGTTTGCGCTCTCGCTGGCTGGCCACGCGCGGGCGAGTGGCGCCCCCTCAATTGAGATTATCACGAGCGACGCCGGCATTGGCTACACGCTCCACAAGGAAGGCTATGGCATCTCGAAGGAGACCATGACGCCTGACGAGATTGAGACTTGGCTCCGGGCGCATTCCGACCATACCCGAGAGCTGGTTATCATCTACCCGGATGACCGCACGTCGTTCAGAACCGT
Organism: Chthoniobacterales bacterium; assembly: GCA_038228205.1. Taxonomy (GTDB): domain Bacteria; phylum Verrucomicrobiota; class Verrucomicrobiia; order Chthoniobacterales; family Chthoniobacteraceae; genus Chthoniobacter. The sequence goes on along the minus strand of JBBRPL010000025.1, from coordinate 14,266 downwards.
TCGCGATATCCTGCGCCGCCTCAAATCCGCTGGCGTCAGGATGTATTCGGTGGTCACCTACGAGGACGCGATCATGCATTCGGTTTCCGGCCTCACTGACAAAGTGTGGTCGGAAAGGTACCCCACTCCACCCGCGAAGTGAACTCAACCAAGTTGCTTAATCCTGAAGTCTCGACCCTGGCGCTGCAGCGAACACGCCTCCGTGTCACGGCGTGTGCTTCCGACCACCACCGTCTTTCCGCCCGCCGCTACAGGCCGCGCCGCTCCGGCGTGTCGCAAAGCCTGGGGTCGTTGGCGGCTCTGCACTGAATGAATGAATACGCGCCAGAAAAGTGGATTTGGACAGAGGCCGACTTCGAGCAGATGGGTTGGCACGATGTCGTCATCCACGCTTCCGCTTTCAACGCTTGCACGCTCAGCCTCGACATCGACTACATGTTCCGCTGGGTAGATCCTGCTCCCGGGGAGACTTATTACAGATTCTGGCTGTCCCCAGCAACCTTGGTGTTCGACAACATCAGCGGATTGCGACTCGACCTTGAGCCACACGGTGCACCGATCATCATGGGCGTGACTCGTTCCGAGCCGGTCACCATTCCTGACCACGCCACCACTTGGAAGTGGCTACTCGACTGCCTGGACGGCGAGATTTCCTTTCGTGCTACTGGATACCGCCAGTTCACCCGCCGTCCTCCAGTGCTCGCAATGACGCAGTCTTTCCCCACAACCGAGCGAGGCGGAGTTTCCTTTGCGCATGTCACTCCTGAATCAACCGTCCCCTAACAATGGCTCAATGGACTGGACAATACAGCGGACTGACGCACGAGACGAAGGTGCAAGACATCGAAGCATTGTTGCGACAGGCTGTCGCCGCATTCGATGCGACACCAGAACCCGCGCGTGAATCCAAGGCGAAGGCCGTTCACCACCTTTCCGACCGACTGCTTGCCGCCCGTCTGAAGGCTTTGCGCGCACGCTTATCTGCATTGCATGAGCCCGGACCGAAGCAAGCGGCCGCAAGCCAGCTACAGACGCGAGAACAGGAACTCCGCGCACAAGGCGTGACGGGTATTTTCAAAGAGTTCCATTTCCTTGGATAACCCGTGGCCATCCAGGCCTGCAGTTCCTCAGACCCCGCCGCGCAGGAGCCGCGCCGCCCTCCGCAGTCGCTGACCGCGGGGTCGTTGATATGAAGCGGCTCTTCGCGATATTGCTGCCACTAACAGCATTTTGTTCCGAGCCGGACATTGCGACGATTCCGTGGCCGAAGTCGGTTACCGACTTTCCGGGCGGAGAGAAGGGGACATTCACATCCGGCAGCTTCCAGTTCAGTCGGCGCGTACCTGACGACCCAGCGATTCAAGCTTCTGGTGGCTCAGGTGGACCGATAGTAGAATTCACCCTACGGGACATCAAGAGCAGTTGGTCAACGACGTTTACTGAGCAGAGCGTCGGTGAGAGGCTTTTGGAGTCTTATCGCGGCAAGCCTCAGATTGAGATTTGGGGGCGTGGTGGCGGCGGCTCCTGGAGTCGCAGTTTATATCGATACGTCTCTGGCGAGTATCGTTGTGTTCGCACAGACGCGTTCGAGGAGTGGCCACGTCACAATAACCAAAAAGCTGCTACCACCAAGATGCCGTCTGCTCGGCGCGGAAAAGGAGATCAGCAGTCGGAGACGCTTTACTTCGTTGAGTCCCGAATACCAGCCCCATGAACCGGCCTAACCCTGGCGCTGTAGCGGCGGGCCCCGCGGCCGCCGTCGCTGAACTTGTTGTTGTAGGCCCCTCCAATCACCCCCCGAGAGGAGCCGAACGATTTACACTTCCGTGACAACATTTTGACAACTCGCGGTGTGAGTCTGCTATCCTGCAGCCATGAAACTACTGCGACACCTCGTCACCTTCGCTTTCATGCTCACGGGTGCGCTCACGAACGCTGAGGATAAGCCTGCTGTCGTTGCCGCGACCAATGCCGTGGCAGGGGAGACCGTTGGGGATCCGAAGAAAAGCGATCTGGATGGTCTGGTCGTGCAGGGAACGATGAAGCAGATCATCGGCGTCTTCAGCACTTACGGACACGTTCACATCGGCGATACGTTCGAGCTTGAGCCGACCAATTTACCCAAGGAGATGATCAAGTTCACGCGGCCACACTTCGACCCAAAGAAAGATGTTTCTCCTTATGTTCCTTTTGGAGGTCCGCTGACAGTCGAAAAAGTGGAAATGGGCTCGAAGGAAATCGCCGGCAGTGTGATTCGTTTGACGAGCGAAGGGACGGCAAATCGCACAGGCGGTAATCTTGTCATCCAGGTGAGGGTTGAGGAGTTGAAAAGCGGCAGCAAGGCAAAGATTTACTTTTACGAAACATCCGGGGGAAATATTCGCTGCATGGCCGAGGCCGAAGGAGTTCTCAAATGACATCAAACGCAACGCCTTCCATGCACTGCTGCGGTTGGGGCGTTAGGGAGTGTTTGAATATTCGGTTGCGATGCAGCCAGCGTCTGGAATTTGATCGATGGGCGGATGCAGAGCAGGTGGATCGCGTTCTCCGCAACGCGATGGGAAAAAAGAATCGCGGCTTCGCCGCCCATCTTTTGCCATCGTCTTCGGAGAAGCCGATCCACCCGCGCACTCTGTAGCCGAAGATTGTGAGAAACTCGCGCGATCTAGATCGAACCAAATGAAAGCGAGGCTGCGAATTTTATGTGCGCTTCTGTTCGTGCTCCCAAGTTCGCAGATGATGGCGGACGCCACGAGGACTCCAACTCTGGGAGGAACGGACAATCTCAAAGTGCCGGACGCGAAGGAACGCGAGACCCAGGCGGACATGCAGTATTATTTCAGAGCGAATGGGATTCCCGCGTCAACAGTTCTTCGAGTCGGGATGAACCTCGATGAATTCGTCAAGGTTCTTGGAGAACCCACGAAGCGATACCAGACTCAAAAGGGCCGAGTGGTTAATGGAAAGTCCGAAGGACCCCATGAGGATTGGCTCGAGTGGTATCACAATCCGCGTGGGATGCACGTCGCTCCATTGATTCGTGTGAGAATTGAGGACGGGGTCATCCAGGAACTGCGCGCCGGCAGATTATGAATCAACCAAGCGCTGCACTACGCGCACGACCAGTTCGAAGAACGGTATGGACTCTGGAAACTGCCCTGTTCCGCGGGATGGACCACCACATGAGAACCAAAGGCCGAACGAAGGATGGAACTCGGAAAGCCGTGTGCGGAAAAGCCGCCTGCACGGTTTGATGAGGGGTCGGAGACGAACGCGGACAGAGCATTGTGCTTCCTCCTGCCGTTGCCTCTCGCCTACTCTACTGGCGACTTCGCACGCGCTTTCCAACAATCATGGGCTGGGCCATCGGACATATCACCAAGTTGCAGCAGGGCGAGACGGTTTCATTCCGTCCTCGCGGCGGCTCCATGACCGGACGCATCGAGTCAGGGCAGCTTTGCACGGTGGCACCGGTCGATTCGTCGAGCTTGCAGGTCGGCGACATTGTTTTGTGTCGCGTCCACGGCAGCGAATATATTCACCTCATCAAGGCCATTCAGGACGGGCGTTTCCAGATTGGCAACAACCGTGGCGGCATCAATGGGTGGATTGGCAGCAACTCGATTTTCGGCAAATGTATCTCGATCGAAGCATGAACCCAACGTCGCCATTCATTCGCGGGGTGAAAAGCGACATTTCCGAGGAGGGGGATGCAAAAACGCCGCGTCCGGGCTACGGACGCGGCGCTGGAAGTGGCGATCGGATCGCGAAGCTTACTTGGGGTCGGCGGGCTTTGTGTCGGCGGGCTTTGTGTCGGCTGGCTTCGGGTCGGCCGGTTTGGCGCCGGGGGCGCCCCCATGCTTGTGTCCGCCCTTGCCGTCGGGGCCGCCCGGCCCGCCATGATGCCCGGCCTTGAATTCTTCGAGGGTCACTTTGCCGTCTCCGTCCTTGTCCATCCGTGTGAAGGCTTCTTCCGCCTTGGGCGGATCTTTTTGTCCGCGCGGGCCGGCCTTGAGTTCTTCGAGGGTGAGCACGCCGTCACCGTTGGTATCGAGTTTCTTGAAGATTTCTTCGGGGTTTGGATGTCCCCCCGGGCCGCCAGGTCCACCGGGAGGCGGGGGCGCTGGTTTATCGTCGGCGAGCGCGAGCGCGGAGGCGAAGGCCAGCGCGCTCAAGGTGATGAGAGTACGTTTCATATTTGGTCTGAATGTTTGAAAGCGGGCAGCTTCGCGGAATGCAAATTGTGCCCACCTCATAAACGTCGCCGCCGGGCGGTTGTTTTTGGGAGAATTGTCAAGGAACGGTAAAGATTGATTACCGCGTTTCCTGTCCCTCGCCGCCTCCAGGGTTAATTCCGCGAGCGTGCGGCTCCGAATTTCTGTTCCAGTTCGGCTTTCTGCTCCGGGGTCAGCAAGGTCATCATGCGATCGTGGATTTGCTGGTTCAGTTCCCGAAGGGTTTGTTCGGTTTCGGCGAGCTGTTTCTTTTCGGCGTCGGTCATTTTGAGCGCGGCTTCCATGGCGGCGGCAGCCGCTTCCCGATCTTTCCCGCTTTCGCGGATTTCCTTCGCGGCGGCGTCGCGGGCGGCACGGCGTTCGTCGGTGAGGATCACGGCCTGTGCTTCGGTCAGGTCGGCAAGCCTGGAACCAAACTCGGTTTGCAGGCCCAGGAGGGCGGTCTTTTGTTCTTCCGAAACGGTGATGCCGCCGGGAACTGTGAAAATGCGGGCGACGTTGTTGGCGATCGTGAGTTTGCGGAGGGTGGTGCGCTGTTCCTCGGTCAGGAGGGCCGTTTTCTGCGCGGTGGTCTCCTGGAAAAGTTGTCGCATCTGGACTTCCAGCGCCTCGAGTTGGGTCTTTTGGTCAGGAGTGAGTTTGAGCGCGGCGGCGAGCAGGTCGGCGGCTTCCTGGCGGGACGCGCTTCCGTCGCGAAGCTTCTCTCTCGCCGCGGTATGGGCGGCTTTTTGCTCGTCGGTCAGGATGGCGTCGCGCTGTTTGGAAAGCTCGGCCTGTTTGGCGGCAAGGCTATCGTTGATCTCGTTGACCTTCGCCTGCTGGACGTCCGTGAGATTGATTTCGGCGGGCCACTCGCTGCGTCGTTCTCCACGGGGCGAATCGGCTCCCGGCTGACGCTCGCCGCGGGGCGCTCCGGGGACGGGATCGCTGCGTCGTTCTCCGCGGGGCGAATCGGCTCCCGGTTGACGCTCGCCGCGGGGTGCTCCGGCGACGGGTTCGCGCGTGGCAGGTGGGGCGCCGTTCGGCGGCGTGCGGTCCTGGGCGGCCAGCGACGCGGTGAGGAGGAGGGAGGACAACAGCGGCAACCAGGGTCGCGGAAGGACGCGTGTCGCGGTCGCGGAGACATTCCTTCTTGCGGGGATCAGGGGCAGTGAAAGTTGGATCGGGGAGGGATTCATAAGGAGTAAATGGTAGAAGTGTACGGCGGGTCGGACAATCGATTTTCCGCAGGGTAAAGATGGGCGGCGGAGCTGCGATTCTTTTTCCCATCGCGTTGCGGAGAACGCGATCCACCCGCGCTTTCTGTATGCGGAGATCCTATCTTGCGCCGGACTGCTCAACGTCATCTCCGCACTGATGAAGGACTTTCGTCTCTGGGTCCCCGGATGACAAAGTTGGGGGGTGGCGCTCGCGCTCGCTGCGCAACGGTAATTCGATTGGCTTGGGATTTTGGGCGTGAGAGGATCGGTGGGTGAAATATTCACCGATCATCGCCATCACTGTTTGCGTGGCTGCTTTTTTGACCGTCACGCATATGGCGCGCGGCGAGGAGGAATTCGATGCGAGACTCGACCGGCAACTGCGCGAAGCGGCCTTGCGCCGGAAACCGGCGATTTTCGATCTGCCGATCGGGTGGCAGGAGAATCGCAGCCCGGGTGGGGAGTCCGCATGGCACATTCTGGGAACGATCTGGCGGGTGCGCCTGCACCCCGAAGCCCATGGCCTGGAGAGACTCGATAAGGAAAGCCAGTTCGAAGTTCACGGATTGGTGCTCGATCAGAATTACGGCGTGATCGACGTTTGGGTTTACGAATTGAAAAGGAGATAGAACGTGCCCGGCGGCGCGAGAGCGCGCCCGCGAGGTCACTTGGGAGGCGGCGCAGGAACGCTCGCCCGCGCGGCGGCGCTGGGCCCGTCCCAGCCCAGAGGGGCGAACCGGCGGTCTTCGCCATGCAGGACGGCGGCGACGTTCACCGCGTAGTGTTCTTCCTCGAACATCTTTCGCATCATGACCCAGCGCCGATCCAGAAGGCGCGCGGCTTCGGCTTTTTCGTCCGCGTTGAGTTCGTTGGCGCGCCTGAGCAGGGCATAGGCGGAGGCCTGGAGTTCCGTGAAATCGAGCCCGCGGCGGAGGAAGGCGATGCGCCGCCGGGCGGCGGTGTCTTCCATCGTGGCGCGATCGGCCGCATCGAGGAAACCTCGCAGCTCCGCGAGGACCGCGGGTGTGTAGGGGATCGTGATGGAGCCTCCCGGCGTATCCGGACCGGGAGTGTGGGTCACCGCCGCGGTCTGGTTCATGAGCTGCTCGAGGCGCGCGAGGTAGTTCTCGATCGCCTTCCATCCATCGCCGAATCCGGCACGGCACCAGGCCTCGATCTCCGCGTCCACGTCGAGGTTCGGATTCCACAGGAGCTTGGCCAGGACGTAGTAGGTCACCCCTTGGGTAGCCCAGTTGTGCATGCAGGCATCGAAGTCGGTGCCGACCAATCCGCGCTCCGCCATGTGGCGGATGTCCTGGGCGAGCTTGTGCACGAAGATGGCGGGAACGCCTTCGCGGCGCCCGGCGAGGAGGAGATTGGGGCGGAACTGGACCATGGAGGCGGCCTTCACCCAGCCGTCCCATTCTTCCAGACCTTCCTGGCGCGCGGTGTCGCTGTTGTAATCCATCCCCGCGTAACGCAGGACCACGTGGGGATGCAGTTTGATGTGCAAGGGCGGGGCGGTATAGCAGCTATACGCTGAGCCGCAGAAAAGAACGTTGGGATAGGCCGTGGCCACGCGCTCGGCGATTTGATTGTTGAACCAAAACATGCGGTCGCTCAGCGAGACGTAGGGCATCCATTCGGTCTTCTTCGACTGATGGTTGTAGGTCCATATTTCCGTGGGGCGTCCCTCGGGTGCGTCCAGAGCCTTGCAGGCCGGGCAGAGGCAGAAGCCCGTTCGCCCACCATCGTGGGTATTGAGCGATACGCATCTCTGGCCCGGGTTTTCCCGAAGTTCTTTGAGCTTTTCCTCGACGATGGCGTCGATCAGTTGGGTGTTCGACTTGCAGAGCCGGGGCCGCGGTTCGCCGGGGGCTTGTTCGCGCGATCCGTCGGCCTGCATGGCAAACCACTCGGGGTGCTCTTTTTGAAAGCGGTCCCAGGCCGCCGGCGGGATGATCGATCCGTCGCCCGCCTGGAAGCCGAGGGTGCCTCCCATGCGCTGCCAGGCAAACCAATCCGGCGTGGTGATCCGTCGGGCGCGGTCCCAGGCTTCCTTGTTCATTTGGAGGCGATCCAGGCCCACCTGGATGCGCTCGCCGTATTCGTTCGAACGGATTTTCCGCTCGACGATGATCGGGGCGAAACGCCGATCGATGGCCCGCACTTTCACAGTGTCCCGATGCGGCACGACCAATCCCGTTTCGCCCGGCCACAGGTAGCGGCAGCCGAGGGTCTCGTCCAGGAGCGTGGTGACGGCGTAGCGCGTGCCCCACGGGTCTGCGGGAGTGCTGGCATCCGGCCCCAGGAGCACGAGGGCATTGGGCAGGGTGCGAAGCAAAATGCCGCCGGGTCCGAGTCCTTCGCCACTGGCGCCGAGTTGTTTGGCCAGCGCGCTCTCGCCGATCAGGATGAAGGTATTGGCCGATCCCTGGGGTCCGGCCACGACCCGACCCTCCACGATTTGTGCGCCCTTGAGATCTGTTTCGTGGATGATCTGGAGTTTCGCGCCGGACATCTGGAACACGAGGTCGGCCATGAGCCTGGCGCCAGCCGTGGCCGCGGCAGACGGCGCAGCCGCGAGGACGATCATGGCCTTCGGTTGCCGGGCCTCGACCAAGGTGAGTTCCGGGGCGGCAATGGCGGAACCCATGAGCGCGGGGAGCAGGAGAAAGAGGCGCCACCAAACGGCGGTCGCGGGCAGCATTCCAGGTCGATGGCCGGGGGAACTCAGGTGTTGTGGGCTCTCTCGTGGAGAGACCCGTACGCTCGGAATGGATGGCTGGGACATGAGGAGGTCGATTCGGGGTGGGGGACTGCGCTGGGCTTGACTTGAATATCTTGTTGGAGGCCCGCGAGACGAGGCATTCCTGCGTCAGGCTGGAGGGCGTTCTCTTGTCCCTCCGGGACACTCAGCCGTTCGCAGTGCAGAACATGCTCCACGAACGTCATGAACTCTTTCGGCAGAAATCTCTCCCTATGCTGCGTGTTTTCCCCTACGGTGCCCGCATGACCGATCTGCCGCCGTCCGGTTCCTTTGTCGGGCTGCTCTCCGCCGAATTGCGCGATCTCAAGCGAACGGCCCAAACGCGCTCCTACCGCGGAGGGCAGGTGATCTTCCAACAGGGCGACGACGGAGACGGCATTTACGTGGTGGAGGAAGGCATGGTCGAGATCTCCACGATGATCAACAACGACGAAGCGCGCACGCTGTCGCGTCTCGGGCCGAATACTTTCTTTGGCGAGATGGCCGTGCTCGATGGCCTGCCGCGCTCCGCCGCCGCGAAGGCCGCGGTGGATACCGTGGTGTCCTTCATTCCGCGGGACGAGATGCTGCGGGCGTTGGCGGGATCGCCGGAATTGCTGACGCTGCTGGTGCAGGAGTTTTCGCTGCGCGTGCGCGAGTTCGACCGGCGTTTTCTGGAAGAGGTCTTGCAAACCGAGCGCCTGGCCCTGGTCGGACGCTTCGCGCAATCCATCGTCCACGATTTCAAAAATCCGCTGAACATCATCGGCTTTGCCGCGGAACTGGCGACGGGTGACGACTCCACGAAGGAACATCGGAAGGAAGCGAAGGTGCAGATTCGCCGGCAGGTGGACCGGCTGACGAACATGATCAACGAACTGCTGGAGTTCACCCGCGGCTCGACTCGCTCCGTGAAGCTCGTGCCGACGGACTATCGGGATTTTGTGCAGGAGTTCCTGGCGGACATCACATCGGAGGTCGCGGAGAAGGCGGTGAAGATCGAGTGCCCGAGCCTGCCGCCGGCCGTGGCCATCGCTCTGGATCGCGGCCGGTTGCTGCACGTCTTTTTCAATCTCTTCAACAACGCCGTCGACGTGATGCCGGGAGGCGGCACCGTGACGCTGCGATTCCGCGTGCAGGATCGCGAGGTGGTGACGGAGTTTGCGGACACGGGTCCGGGGCTGGCGCCCGAGATCGAGGCGCGGCTCTTTCAGCCGTTTGCGACCCACGGCAAGAAGCACGGCACCGGGTTGGGCCTCTCCATCTGCAAACGCATCATCGAGGATCATCGCGGGCACATCCAGGCCCATAGCGAACCCGGGCGGGGCGCGGTGTTTTCCTTTACGCTGCCGAGGCTGGTGGATGATCCGACGGCGCTGTGAACGCGGGGAGCGTCGAAAAGATGCTTGTTCGCGTGCGGGCTTTTCGGCAGAGAGATGCCCCCGCTTCTCCCACGGCGCCCCGGCGAATCCTCGTCGCGCCGCGCGAGGCTCGGCCCCATTCGCACCACTATGAGCACCCATACCCTCCCGAAACTGCATAACGCCATGTGGCCCGGCCTCGTCGGCAAAGGCACTGGCGAAGGCCAGGAACCGCCGATCAGCCTCGAGCACATGCTCGATCTCACGGCCGCCGCCAACGTCAACGGCCAGAAATTCGAGGGCATCGATTACTTCCTCTTCCTCCCGCACACCAATCCCGAGGCGAGCGATGACGAGCTGAAGAAGATCGCCGATCTCATCGCGGGCAAGGGCTTCTCGGTCGGCACGCTGGTCGCGCCCGTGTGGGGCGGCACGGTGGGGGATTCCGCCATGGGCGACGACGCGCAGCAGGAGAAATTCCTTAGCGCGGTGAAGATGGCCTGCCGCATCGCGGGCATCTTTAACAAGCACGGCGTCCGCAAGTATGGGTCCATCCGCATCGACTCCGCGGAGTTCGGCGTGAACAAGTGGCGGGAAAATCCCCAGAAGAACACCGCGCGCATCGTGGATACCTTCAAGAAGGCCGCGCAGATCGCCAGGGATTCCGGCGAACGGCTCGCCGCCGAAGGTGAGATCTGCTGGGCGGGGATGCATTCGTGGAAGGACATGCTCGACGTGCTCGAAGGCGTGGGCATGCCCGAGGCGCTCGGCTTCCAGGCCGACCTGGCGCACACCTATCTCTACACACTCGGCTACAATGCGCCCGAGTATTCCCTGCTCAAGGAAGGCTACAACGACGCCGAATTCTGGGCCGCTTACGGCCAGATGACCGACAAGCTGCGCCCGTGGACGATCGACTTCCACGTCGCGCAAAATGACGGCGAAGTGCACGGCGCCGGCGCGCATGACAAGACGGGCAAGCACTGCCCCGCCGATGACCCGAACGGCAAGTTGGATATCGTGAAGTGCGCCGGATACTGGCTGAAGGACGCGGCCTCGCGGCGCATCGAGCACATCTGCTGGGACGGCTGCATGTTCCCGAACGCCAAGCTGGAGCAAGGGCAGACGTGGAACGCGATCCTCGACGTGATGATCAAAGTTCGCAACGCCCACGGGTGGAGCTGACCGCAACCAGGAGAGCAGTGCTCTCGTTTTCCCATGCCAAAGCGCACATCGAAGACCGAAGAAAGCGGCGACGCGCGGAAACTGCCGCCGGGTGTAAAGCTGCGGCGGACGCTCGAAGGGCACAGCAAAAGGGTCTTCGGCGTCGCTTTCGATCCGCAAGGCCGCTTGCTGGCGACCTGCGGTGACGACAACACGGTGCGGTTGTGGGAGGCGCAGACCGGCAAACTGCTGCGGACACTCGAAGGGCACAGCGGCGCGGTCTACAGCGTCGCCGTCGGTCCGCAAGGCCACATGCTTGCCTCCGGCAGTGGCGATAACACGGTGCGGTTGTGGGAGCCGCAAAGCGGTAAGCTGCTTCGGGCACTAGAAGGGCACCGCAACCCGGTCTTGAACGTCGCCTTCGATCCGCAGGGCCACATGATTGCCTCCGGCGGCGGCGACAACACGGTGCGGTTGTGGGAGCCGCAAAGCGGTAAGCTACTTCGGAAACTCGAAGGGCACGGCGGCTTGGTCTTCAGCGTCGCCTTCGATCCGCAAGGTCGCCTGCTGGCCACCAGCGGTACCGACCACACGGTGCGGTTGTGGGAGCCGCAAAGCGGTAAGCTAATTCGGACACTCGAAGTGCACAACAATTGGGTCTATAGCGTCGCTTTCGATCCGCAGGGCCGGATGCTGGCCACCGGCGGTGACGACAACACGGTGCGGCTCTGGGAGACCGAAACCGGCAGACTTCAGTGCACCCTCGAAGGACACACCGGCACCGTCGTATCGGTCAGTTTCAATTCAAGCGGTGATCTGCTTGCAACGAGAAGCTTAGACAACACGATCCGGCTCTGGAGCTGTCATACGTGGGAGGTATTGGCGATTATTCCGGAAAGGACGACAGGCGACTTGACGGCTGCTACGTTTCATCCCCGGCTCCCGTGGTTGGCTGCCTCCGGCGCGCGGAGTTTTGAGGGCGGGTCCGCGGATGCCGACAAGCTGACTAAGATCTACGAATTCGACCTGGCATTCCTCTTGGGGGGAACGTCTGGACGTAGCGTGGCGACAGGGCGCGCGGTGCATCACGTCACGGCGCGGATCGTTCTCGTGGGAGATTCCGGCGTGGGGAAGACAGGACTTGGATGGCGGCTGGCCCACGGGCACTTTAAGGAGCATGCCTCCACCCACGGGCAGCAGTTCTGGGTGTGCGATGCGCTCGGCACGAAGCGCCGGGACGGCACGGAGTGCGAAGCGGTGCTTTGGGACCTCGCGGGGCAGCCGGACTATCGTCTCATCCATTCGCTCTTCCTCGACGATGCCGATCTCGCGCTGGTGCTTTTCGATCCCACCGACGCCCGAGATCCGCTCCACGGCGTCGAGTTTTGGCTCAAGCAACTCAACGTCGGAGCCGACCGTAGGCGCTCACAGAACGGTACTAGAGTGCCGGTGTTGCTTGTCGCAGGGCGCTGTGACCGCGGCGATTCCCGGCTCACGGCGGAAGAGTTGGAGGCCTTCTGCCGCGCCCGCGGCCTGGCGGGCTATGTGCGCACCAGCGCCTTCGGCGGCGATGGGATCGACGATCTCCTCTCCCACATGAAGAGGCTGGTGGCTTGGGACGACAAGCCGGCGACCGTGACGACCGCCACTTTCAAGCGCATCAAGGATTACGTGCTGAAGTTGAAACAGAACGAAACTGAGAGGCGCGTCATTGCGACCGCGGAAGAATTGCGCGCGCGGCTGGAAGCGACCGACGCGGCCTGGCGATTCACCGATGACGAGATGCGCACGGCCGTGGGCCATCTGGAAACGTATGGCTACGTGCGGCGCCTCAGCACTTCACGCGGGGAATCGCGCATCCTGCTCGCGCCGGAGTTGCTGAACAATCTGGCCGCGTCCTTCGTGCTCGAGGCGCGGCGGAATTCCAAAGGGCTCGGCGCCCTCGAGGAGCGGCGGCTCCTCGGCGACGGCGAGCGTTACGCTTTTCCCGAGTTCGCGTCGCTCGCCGCCGAGGAGCAGACGATCCTCACGGACGCGGCGGCGCTGCTCTTCATCGAGCATCACGCCTGCTTCCGCGAGACCGACCCGCTCGCGGGCCAGTCCTTCGTGATCTTCCCGGAGTTGATCAATCTCAAGCGTCCCATCGAGGAGGAAAAGGCGCCGGAGGAAGGCGCGGCCTACACGGTGAGCGGCGCGGTGGAAAATGTCTTCGCGTCGCTGGTGGTGCTGCTCGGCTATACGAGCACTTTCACCCGCATCGCGCACTGGCAGAACAACGCCCGCTACGACGTGGCCGATGGTTCCGTGTGCGGCTTTCGCCTCGCTGCGGAGCGCGACGGCGAGCTGGACCTGGCGCTGTGCTTCTCGCCCGCCGCGACGCGTCCGGTGCGCATGCTGTTCCAGGGCCTTTTCGAAAACTGCCTCGCCCGGCGCAACCTGAGCGTGGTCCGCTACGACCCGGTGGCGTGCGGAAAGTGCGGCAGCCGGCTCGCGCGATCCGTCGTGCGCCAGCGGCTCCAGGAGGGGAAGACCTTCGCCTTCTGCAACGATTGCGGGGAAAAGCTGGCGCTGTCCGTCGCCGAGGAGATCCAGCGGACGCGCGCCGAGCAGGAAACGGTGGAGCAGCAGCGCCGGCAGGCCGATGCGCGGACCCGTTTCGAGCAGGCGATCTTCCGGGTGCAGGCGTATGTGAAGGAGCAGGGGATTGCGCCGCCGCAGTGTTTCATCAGCTACGCGTGGGGGGTGAAGGAGCACGAGCGGTGGGTGGAGAAATCCCTCGCGACGGATTTGCAGAAGGCGGGCATCGGCGTGGTGTTGGACCGTTGGGAGAACGCGAAGGTCGGGGCGCATATCGCGCGCTTTGTTGAGCGGGCCGCGAAAGCCGACGCAGTGGTCGTGGTTGGCACGCTGCTCTACCGCGAGAAATATGAAACGGCGACACCGATGTCTCCGTACGTCCTCGCCGCGGAAGGCGACATCATCGGCACGCGCATCGTGCAAAGGCGAGCGGTGTCACCGATTCTCCTGGAAGGCACCGAAAAGTCGTCTTTTCCCGATCTTCTCGCGGGCTATGTGTATGCCGACTTCCGCAACGGCGATCAGTATTTCATCGCCGCCTTCAATCTCATCCTGAGCCTCTACGACATCGCTCCGAATCACCCCGCCGTAGCGGACTTGGTGGAGTCGCTGCAGCCGGACCGGCTTAAGATGTGACGCCATAGTGGCTGTGCTGGATGGAGGCTTCGACCCTTCCAGGGTCGGGCCGTGGAGGGTGCGTTTCCGGGGGTATCGTTCGTGCCTCACTCAACCCCCGGCTAATGGCTGTGAACCCTCCGGGTTCCACGGAAGCTGGGTCTCGGTGAGGTCGGTGATGTCGGTGACTTAGCCTAAAACTGAGATGGGAATAACCATGGATGGCACGGATTTCACGGATGGCACGGATTCAAAGGGATGCGGGTGTCCGGACGCACGAAGCCACTCACCCGATGCAGAAGGTGAGAATCCTCGTTCGTGCCTCCTTATCCGTGCTATCCGTGAAATCCGTGGTTCCCATTTCCG
>JBBRPL010000024.1:0-81380 GCA_038228205.1 Chthoniobacterales bacterium | reverse complement strand
TATTTGCAGAAGAGCATGATCGCGGAGACGACCACCTATTTCCACGAGGTGCTCGCAAAGAATCTCAGCCTGCGCGAATTTGTGGATTCAAACTGGACGATGCTCAATGCGCGCCTCGCCGTGCATTATGAGATTCCGAATATCGCGGAGGACCACTTCCAGCGTGTGGCCCTGCGGCCCGAGGATCATCGCGGCGGACTGCTCACCCAGGCCGCCGTCCTGAGCCTCACTTCGGATGGCCAGCGGCATCGTCCGGTGCATCGTGGCAAGTGGTTGCTCGAGTCCATCATCGGCAAGCCGCCACCTCCCCCGCCCCCGAATGTCAAACCCATCGAGCCGACGCCGGAAACCAGTCCCAAAGCCACGCTGCGGATGAAGCTGGCGGCGCACGAGACCGACGCGAACTGCGCGGCCTGCCATCGGCGGATCGACCCGCTGGGTCTCGCCTTCGACAATTACGATGCCATCGGACGCTGGCGCACCGAGGAAATCGTGCGGGACGGCAATGGGGACAATCCCAAGGTGAACGCGAGTGGGGAGCTGATCGACGGGCGGAAGTTTGCCGATGCCGAGGGGTTCAAGAAACTGCTCCTCGACGACATGGATAAATTCAATGCCGCCTTTGTCGAGAAGCTCGCCACGTTCGCCCTGCGCCGGGCCATGAGCGTGGACGACCGCATGGCGTTACAAAACCTCGCCAAACAGAGCAAAGCCGCCGATTATAAGTTGCTGGCGATCATAGAAGCGCTGGTGCTCTCCGACATTTTCCAGAAACGCTGACCGATCCAATCTCGCAGGCCCACCCAACCATGAGCAATATCCTCACCCAAAACTGGCTCCTGAACCGCCGCCATTTCCTCCGCGGTATCGGCGCGACCATCGCCTTGCCGCTGCTGGACTGCATGCGCCCGCTCCGCGCGACGGCAGCCGAGACCGCCTCGAAGCCGCGCCGCAGCGTGTTCGTCTACATTCCCAATGGGGTGAACGTCCTCACCTGGCAGATCACCAAGGCGGGGCGCGACTATGAACTGAGCGAGCCGATGAAGCCCCTGGAGAAGCACCGGGAAAACATCACGCCCATCAGCGGCTTGCATCATCCCGGCGGCATCGGCCAGGCGCATGTGTGCGCCGACTCGTGGCTCACCGCCGCGAAGCTGAGTATGGAGGGAGCCGCGTATCATAACTCGGTCTCCTGCGATCAGATCATGGCCGAAGTGACCGCGCCGAAGACCCGCTTCAGTTCCCTGGAGCTTTCCATTTCCGCGGGTGTCGGCCAGCCAAACAATGCCAGCACCCTGGCCTGGTCGCGCGATGGCGTGCCGCTGCCCGCGGAGGACAATCCGCGCACGGTGTTCAATCGCCTTTTTGGCGTCGAGCAGGGCGGGATCGATGTCCAACGGCGGCGCCTGAACCGGCGCCATAGCGTCCTGGATCTGGTGCTGGACGATGCCAAAACGCTGCGCAGGGATCTGGGTGGAGAGGATCGCACGAAGCTGGACGAATATCTGGGCGCGGTGCGCGAAGTGGAGGTCCGCACGGAACGCCTGGATGCGTGGCTGACCGTTCCGAAGCCGACGATCGATCCCCAGACCACCGAGCACCTGACGCGCACCGTCTCGCGCTCCGAGGCCGGAGAATACTATCGCACGATGTACGACTTGATCGTGCTCACGCTACGCACGGATATGACGCGCGTGGTTTCCTACATGAGCGGCAGCGAGGGGAACGGGCTGGCCATTCCGGAAATCGGCGTGCCGCAGACCCGCCACGAACTCTCGCATCACAACGGCGATCCCGAGCAGATGGCCCGCCTGAGCAAGAGCGACGGGTTCATCACCCAGCAGTTCGCCTATTTCCTCGATCAACTGCAATCCATCCGGGACGGCGAGGATTCGCTGCTGGACCGGACGATGGTGCTATTCGGCAGCGGGATGAGCTACGGCCACAGCCACGGCAACGCCAACCTCCCGACCATCCTGGCCGGCGGCAAGGCGCTGGGCCTGAAGCACGGCCAGCACATCGACTATAACCTGCCCACCATCAAGAGCTACAACCTGGCTAATGCCGGCGAGCACTACGGCCTGTGCCACCGGCCGGTGAATGGGAACGCGCGACTCACCAACCTACTGCTGACGATGATGCAGAAGATGGAGGTCAACACCGAGCAATTCGTGGATAGCCTGGGGCCCGTGTCGGAAGTGCTGGCGTGAGATTGGGATCGCGGAGGATGAACTCCCGTTTCCTCATCCCCGGTTGGGTCCTGCTCGCATCGCTCTTCGCTCTCCAACCCGCATTCGCCCAAACCTTCCGCACCGATGAGGGCGACGAAAAGCTCCCGTGGTTCCAACTCAAGCCCGGCGAATTTCCCCCGGAGGGGTCGGCCCATCACATTGCGGGAGAATTGATCGCGGTCGATCACATCAATCGCTCGGGCGTTCTCCGGCAGGATCGGACGGACGCCACCAGCCGCAGTCACTGGGATGAGCCCTTGTCATTTACGATGCTATCCTTCGGTTCGCTGAGCTTCCACGGAGCCCCGGCGGAAATGCGCGACATTCCCCTGGGCACACACCTGCACGGGCAATTCTACTTCGAACCCAAGGGCGGCAAAGACGGCAAAGGCGCATTTACCAAGGCACTTCGCCTGGAGGACGACTTTAGCTACTTGGCCCGTCAGGAACGCACGTGGCGGGTCGATTCCGTCGATCTGGAAAAAGGCGTCCTCACGGTCACCGCCGTCGGCACCGACGGAAAGCCAGCGGATCTCAAGCCCGCCAGCTTCATCGTGAACGCCGCCACGCGTGTCTGGAAGGGACGAGCCATCGGCTCCCTGGCAGACCTCTCGGCCGGTCAGTCATTGCTGATCAATCTCACCGTCTGTACGCTCAAAGGGCCGGGACGTTGTATCGACATCTGGGTGGATGGGGAAAGCCGCGATGTCGCGCGTGCGCAGCAAGTGGAAGTGCATCGCCAGTTTCAACGCGAGCACGGCCTCCCAGGTTGGGTGGAGGCGGTGGACAACCAACAAGGGATCATCACGATGGCGCTCTTCGCCGGCTTCGATGCGAAGCTGATGGACGACTACCCCGTCAACGGTGGCGTGTCCTCCGCCGTGTCCGAGGATTCCCTGCGAACCTACGATCAAGGCAGCGACCGCATGAGGGGCGACATTCTTGAACTACAAAGCGTGCCGACCGGCCCGGGAGACAGCGGGATTCGCGTCAGGTTCAAAGCCTCAACCTTGCTCGAAGGCAACCGGCCCAAGAAAATTCTCCGACTCTTTTCCGGGAAGTGGAGGGTGGACGACATCCCGAAGGAAGAACGGCTGTATCAGTAGATATCGAACAAATTTCCTCGCCGAGTGCCCGCAATTTGGTGCAATTTCGCGCACTACCGATAAGCGACTAATGGATCCGCTTCCAACTGCGAAGGCAGACCGATGGTCACTCCACTGGGGAAGCTTTGTTAGGCCCATCCGTATTTGATCAATTGACCACAACCTCCCGGGAAATATGAAGTCACTAATCGCCATCGTGGCCACCATCCTCTTCACCACCGTATCCGCACATTGCAGAATGGGAGAAACGCTCGAACAACTCATCACGCGTTTCGGTGAAGGAAAGAAAAATACCGGACGCATTCGGATGGCGGGCCATGACCAGTACTATTTTGAAAAGGATGGAATTGGCATCCAATGCGTTATTTCCGATGGCAAGGTCGCCATGGAAGTGTTTCACCGGATTGGTCCGATAATCACTGACCAGGACATCAAAGAAATCCTCAAAACTGAAGGGGACGGCCACAGTTGGAGGTTCGATAAAAAGACAGACAGGATGATCCGAGGCGATAACAGGCTCGAGGCTTTCCGATCGCCTGGCCACGAGGATATGTTCTTCATCCAGGAGATCGCCACCAGGCTCGGAAATGATATCGCGAACAAGGGGAAACCCGGGTTCTAAGGAAGCACATCGCCGTTCTCCGCAGACGTCGAACTGAACACATCGTCCAGGCCTTGGGCCCAAGTTCGTCGACTGACGAACTTGGACTGAGCGACACGCTACCGCCACGAAAGGATGTCGGCGTTGCCGTCAAGATCTCCATGGGCGCCCAGTTCTCCATCCTTGCCGAGCGACCACGCGATCACGCCGTAGCGAATGGGATTCGAAGCGCCTTTTTTGTCATAGGGATTTGCCACGCGCTCATCGTAGTTCGTATCGATGCGAATCCAGTAAGGCCGGCCCCACGGGTCGTACAGCACTCCATTGGGACCGAAGCCTGATTTGGGCGAAGTCGATCCCGCGACCCGGTATTCGAAGAAAACGATGCGACGGGTGTTTTCAGCCTCCGTGCCGGGGAGCGCGCGAAGAATGTCGAAGAGGCGATTGTTATCGCTGGCAACGGTGACGTCTCCCAACGTGGATGCGGCCAGCGGATATCTGCCATACTCCGTGTGGTACATCTTCACCGCGGAGGAAGCTGCAGCGACAGCGACCTTTGCCTCTACCTTCCTCGTTTGCTCTCTCTCCATCGCCAGCGCGTCCGCCGAAATCAGACACCATAGGACACTGCCCGTATAGCCGAGGACCAAACCCGCAATCGCCTTCCCCCTTCCGCGCACGGGACCAACGGACTTTTTGATTCTCGAAAGAGCCAGATGGCCACACACGACGGCGGGTATCCCCGCAATCGGCCCGAGACAAACGACTGCGATGATGCCAAGCGCCAGGCTCCAAGGTACGAGAGTCGAACTTTTGAACGGGTGGAAGGACGCAGTCATGGTGTGGGCCGAAAAAAGGCCCAGCGATCGCTGGCGCAACGGGAGGCTTCTGCAAACGGGAGTTTGAAGTCAGGAAATGACATCCGATTAAAACTCAGACGCGGGGTTCTTTGGAACGTCTTATCCAATTTCCTCGATCGCAGGTTGGTATTTGTGGGCAAACAGGTGGCTGTAGAACGTATAGCGATAGCCGGGACCCGAGATGCGGGATACATGCACCGGTATCGCCTTGTTGCGAGCCCGCGTGTATATGAAGACAGGTCCGAAGAGCGCGATCATGAATCCGAGGAAGGTCAGCAGCATCCACAGCATTTCCGGCAGCGTACCGAAAATACCGGAGAGGATCGGCACAAGCGCAAAGACCCCCAGGCCGAGGGCAAACATCGACGCCGCCAAAAGGGTCTTGCGATTGAGAGCGCGGGCGCATCGCCGGCAGCACGGCACCTGAACCGTCCGCACCTCGTGAATTCCCGCCGCTTTGAGCAAGGCGCCCTTTACTTCCGTGATGCTGTCGCCTTGCCCGACATCGATGCGCGTGGTGTGCGATGTCGCCTCGCCACACGACACGCAGACGGGTGGAAGTTGGAGAAGCGTTTTGACTTCGAGGGTCAGGACTGGCCGCTCATTGCCTAATCCGTCCATGGGGGATTTGCCCTCACCCGAGGATCTCCTTCACCACATTCCCAAACACGTCGGTGAGCCGGTAGTGGCGGCCCTGAAACTTGAACGTGAGCCGCGTGTGATCGATGCCGAGGCAGTGCAGGAGCGTCGCGTGCAGGTCGTGCACGTCCACCGGATCACGCACGATATTGTAGCAATAGTCGTCCGTCTCGCCGTAGGTCATGCCCGGCCGGATGCCGCCGCCCGCGAGCCAGATGGTGAAACACCTCGGGTGATGGTCGCGGCCATAGTCGTCCTTGGTCAGCTTGCCCTGGCAATAGACCGTGCGTCCGAATTCGCCGCCCCATACCACCAGCGTGTCGTCGAGCAGCCCGCGCTGCTTGAGGTCCTGGATGAGACCTGCGCTTGGCTGATCCGTGTCGCGACACTGGCCGGGGAGCTGCGCGGGCAGCTTCGTGTGCTGGTCCCAGCCGCGATGAAAAAGCTGGATGAACCGCACGCCGCGCTCCGCGAGCCGGCGCGCCAGCAGGCAATTTGCCGCGAAAGTCCCGGGTTTGCGCGCGTCGGGGCCATAGAGATCGAAGGCGCTCTCCGGCTCGTGGGAAACATCTGTCAACTCCGGGACGCTCGTCTGCATCCGGTAGGCCAGCTCGTACTGCGCAATGCGCGTGGCGATCTCGGGGTCGCCGAATTCCGCGAACTGCATCCCGTTCAGCTTTGCCAGGTCGTCGAGCATGCGCCGGCGCGCGGATGTGTCGAGCCCGGCCGGATTCGAGAGGAAGAGGACCGGATCGCCCGCGGAGCGGAACTTGATGCCCTGGTGGGTGGTGGGAAGGAAGCCGCTGCTCCACAGGCGGTCGTAGAGCGGCTGGTCGTTCGGGTTGCCCGTGCCGTTCGAAAGCAGGGCGACGAACGCCGGCAGATCGCGGTTCTCGCTGCCGAGTCCATAGCTCAGCCACGAACCGATGCTCGGCCGCCCCGCGAGCTGCGCGCCCGTCTGGAAAAAGGTGATGGCCGGGTCGTGATTGATGGCGTCTGTGTGCATCGTCTTGATGAAGCACAATTCGTCCGCCATCCGCGCGGTGTGCGGCATCAGTTCGCTCAACCACGCGCCGCTGCGCCCATGCTGCGCAAAACTGAAGCGCGTCGATGCGATGGGAAAATGGTCCTGCGCGGCCGTCATGCCCGTGAGCCGCTGGCCCTGGCGGATCGAGTCCGGGAGGTCCGTCCCGTGCCGCTCGGCGAGCTGCGGCTTATGGTCGAATAGATCCAACTGCGACGGGGCGCCGGACTGGAACAGGTAGATGACGCGCTTCGCCTTCGGCGCGAAATGTGGCAGGCCCGGGAGACCGCCGATGGCGGCCGCATCCTTCCCAGTCGCAGCCGCATCGCCTCCGGGTGCGGCCCACGACTCGTCATTCAACAACGCCGAGAGCGCGGTCGCGCCGAGCCCCACCCGTCCGAAAAAGTGTCGGCGGTTGATCAGCAGGCGATGGTCGAGCAGCGGGTGCATGGGGGGGAGCGGTTCCCCAGTTTACTTTGAATCGCGCACGGGACGCAATGGCGCCAGCGTGATCATCTTCTTTTCGTCCGCGGCCTGCCGCGCCTGCAACACGACCTCGGTGATATAGAAACAATCGTCCGCGGTGATCCTCGGAGGCGGTCCGCCGCGGAGAAACTTCACGAACTCAACAAAGAGGTTCTCCGTCTCGCCAAACGCGATGCGCTCGATCTTGTCGTCCGTGATCAAGGAGATGGCCTCGTCGCCTTCATTGACTTCGACGATCCCCTTGGTCCCGACCACCCGCAGGCGTTCATCGCCGTGGGTCGCCGCCTTGGCCGGACGCAGATAGTCGATGCGCGCCGTCACCGAGGCCCCATTGGACAAATGGGCGAGCACCGAGGCATGGTCCTCGGTCTCGCCGATCTCCGGCCGGCCGATGGTCCCGTGGAACGCGGCGACATGCGTGTAGTCGAGACCGGTCACCCAGCGGATCGTATCCAGCGAGTGAATGCCGATGTAGGGAATCGTGCCCCCAAGACGCGCCCGGCTGCTGAACCACGCGGCACGGCTGGCCCATTGATAGGACTTCTGCGTCCCCACCTGGCACACTTCGCCGATGTCCCCGCGCTGGATGATCTCCCGCACGCGGGCGTACTTCGGCTGATGACGCAGTTCCAGCAGCATGGTGAGTTGCGACTTCGACTTCGCGAACGCCGCCCGTAATCGCTCCAGGTCCACCAGCGTGGTCACCAGCGGCTTTTCAGAAACAATATGAATGCCTCGCTCGACCAGCGCCAGGAGCTGCTCGATCCGCAGGGCGTTCTCGTCCGCCACGCAGCACACATCCATCATCGTGTGCTCCACGAGGTGCCCCCACTGATCGTAGGTCTGAGCCTTCGCCAAAAGCGGCTCCTTCTTCAGGAACGAGGCCAGCAGCTTCGGATCTTCCTCCGACACCGCCTCCACGTGCACATCGCCGAGCGCCTGAGCACCCGTCAGCACGGCGCCCACATGGCCTTTGAGTCCGATGATTCCGAGTTTCATAACCGGGCTTGGTTCGTGATGCTTCATGCTTGATCCAACACCTGGCGATATACGCGCTGGACGTTTCCGATCAAGATCTTGCGCACATCGGCTTCGCTGAAGCCGCGGCGCAGAAGGGCGATCGTCAGGTTTGAGAGTCTGCCCGCGTGCTCGAGCCCCCTGGGCACATCGCCGCTTTCGTAGTCGGAGCCGAGGCCAACGTGATCGATCCCCACGAGCTTCACAATGTGGTCGATGTGATCAACGACGCTCTCGATGCTGGCGCGGTTCGCGACGTCGGCGGTTCGTCCACCATCCGGCCAGCCGAGGCGGCTATAAACACCGGGCATGAAGGTGCCGTTGGCGCGTTGTTCGAGGTAAACGTACGGGTCCTTCGATTGCTCATGCAGTTCGCTTTCCCCGCGCGCAATCTCCTCGCCGTAGCGCGGATCGGCGCGCCCGCCTTTCTCGCGCGCCTCATTGCTCAGCATGGCCGAGACGAAGGCGATGCCCATGACGCCGCCTTTTTTCGCGATCTGCTGGATGCGTTCATCGGTGAGATTGCGGAGATTGTCGCACAAGGCCCGGCAGCATCCGTGGGAGTAGATCACCGGAGCCGCGGAAGTCTCGACCATGTCGCGGATTGATTCGTCGCTGCCATGCGCGACATCCACGACCATGCGCTGGCGGTTCATCTCGGCGACCACTTCGCGGCCCAGCGGCGTGAGTCCACCGTGCAGGCGCACCTCATGGGCCGCATCGCCAATGCGGTGATGCCCTTCGATGCACGGATGAATGGCCACCACGCCCATCTGCCGGTACATGCGCAGCACGGCCAGATCATCCGCGATCCAGGCGCCCGTGAGGTGGAGGAACAAGGCAAGCTTCCCCTCGGCATTGAGTTTCCCGGCTTCGGCCACGGTTCGGGCGATGCCGAGTTCGTGCGGCTGCATTTCCGCGGAGCGATAGAGCGCATCGAGCTGGCGCAGGACCATCCGCGGCTCTTCGTCGAGCGCACAGATCGGCATCGAAGTGGGCTGCCTGCCATCCGGCGATGCGGGCCGATGGTAGCGCGGCACGCCCACGCTCATGTTGGCCATGCGCACGTTGCCCTCGCGCAATCGCCACAGACCGGCCTGCATCGTCTCGACGTGCTCGATAAATTTGCCCGGTTCAAATCCAGCCTTCGTGAGCTTGAGCAGGGGCTTGGTGTAGGCATCGAACACGCCCGTCTCGCGATGCAAGGCGAGCGCCCTGTCCTCCGGCTCGGAGGATGCAGCGCGAATTCGGCCAGCCACCGCGAGTGCGGCGCCGCATTGCAGGATGAAAGTCCGCCGGTTCATGGCCTCAGATCACCGCGCCAGCTTCGACCCAACCCGGTTGGTTTAGCTTTCATCCTTCGACCTCGACCGTGAGTTCGATTTCCACGGCGCAATTCGCTGGCAATTGATACACCCCAATCGCGCTCCGCGTATGCCAGCCGGCATCCTCGCCCCACAGTTCCAGCAGCAAGTCGGTGGCCCCGTGAATGACCAGCGGCATGTCCACGTAGTTTTCCGCGGCGTTCACCATGCCGAGCACATGGACGATGCGCTTCACTTTCGCAAGGTCGCCGACCACGCCCTTCACAGCAGTGAGCGCCTTCAAGATGGAATCGCGTGCCGCGTCGTGGCCCTGCTCGGTGGTCAGATCCTTGCCGACCTTGCCAGTCTGCGGAGAGGTCTGGCCACTCGTCCGCACAATGTTCCCGACGCGGATGGCGGGCCGCAGCTTGCCCTTTTTGGAGGGCTCGGGCAGTTGCAGATGCATGGCGCTGAGTTTTTCTTCGATGGTCATGGGATTGGGGATGTTGGGGTGGCGGTGGCGGGCGGCGGCGGGGTCCATTTGAGTTTGCCCCAACCGGCGTCCTCGCCCCACGAGATGTAGGCCACGTTCAAGGCGAGCGGATTCTTCTCAAAGATTTCCCGCATGAAGGCGTGGCGCTCATCGAGCACCCGCTTTACGGTCGCCGCATCGGGTGGCGGGGAGGCGGTCAGAAGACGCTGGGCGTGTGTTTCGAGATCAGTCCACTTTGTGCCAACGGCGACGAATGCCACCCGTCGGGCGCAGTCCGTATCGTTCGCGGCCTCATTCGCCGCCTGGGCGATGAGTTTGTGCAATTCCTCGAGCACCACATCGGTGAATCCCCCGTCCGAGTCTTCATGGCGTGCCGCGTTGGCGGCAAATACCGACTCCAGCTTGTCGTAGTAACGCCGCATCGTCTTCGCCGCCGGTCCGAATCCGGCGCGACAGTAGTCATCGATGATGGCGTCCACATTCAGGTTCGGATCCGTGTGGAGGCGCGCCACGACATAGTAGTTTAGCCCCTGGGTAGCCCAGTTGTGCGTGCAACTGTCGAGGTCGGTGCCCATCATTCCCGTGGCCGCAAAGTGCCGGAAATCTTCGGCGAAACGATGCACGTAAATCAGCGGCATGCCCGTGCGGCGCCCGGCGAGCATGCAGTTCGAGCGGAAATAAATGTGCTTCGTCATCTTCGCCCACTGGTCCCAGTCGCCAACCGCCTGCTGTCGTTCCTTCTCATCGCTGTATCCCAGGGCGGCAAAGCGCACGACCAGACTGGGATGCAGCGCGCGCCGCACCGGCGGGGTCGCATAGACGCTGTAGGCATCGACCGTGAAAAGCATGTTGGGATACACTTTGGTCACCTGGTCCGCGATGGCGTTCCAGAAATAGACCATTCGATCCGTGAGCGCCACGTGCTCGAAGTCGCGCCGCGCCTTGCCCGTATAATCCCAAAGCGTGACCTTGGGCGCCGGGGGGGCATCGAGCGCCTCGCACTTCGGGCACGTGCAAAACGTCGAGCGCCCGCCGTCGTTCGGAGCCAGTGAGACGCCGAGCACCCCAGGGTTTTTCTTGATCTCCTCGATCTTGTCCCGGGCAATCGCCGCGATCAGTTCGGGATTGGACTTGCACAGGCGCGTCCTGCCCGAACCGATCGGCTCGCGAGATCCATTCGGCTGCATGGCGAACCATTCGGGATGCTCCTTGCCATACTTCGGCCACAGTCCTTCGAAGGCGTGTCCACTAAGAAGATTAAGCGCGCCGCCGAGGCCCTGCCATTGAAACCAGGAACATGATTCCGCCGTCGTCTGCCATGCCTCGGCCCGCAGCCGATCGTAGTCACTTACGGTGAAGTAAAGATGCTTCAAGCCCTGTCCCAACCGGTCGTTGTAGCCCATGTTGCGAATCTGCCGCTGCGCAAGGACGGGGGTGAAGCGGTATTGAAAGTCCGCGATCGCAATCGTGGCCTGCTTCGGCACGACTTTGCCCGCTTCACCGGGCCACAGGTAGCGCACTCCAAGCTTGGTTTCGAGGAACCAGGTCACGGCGTAAACCGTGCCGGCGGTATCCGACGGCGTGCTCATGTCGGTGCCAAACAGGGCGAGCACATCGCCCTTGGCCTCCACCTGAAAACCACCTGCACCGAGACCGGTCACGGACATGCCACGTTCCTTCGTCAACCGACTCTCACCGACGAGGATCAACGCCGATTTCTTCGCCGCGCCGAGTGAGCTTTCCATCGCCATCTCGATCTCCGCGCCGCTGATCTGCTTCAGGTGCGCCTGCAGGATTCGCGCGGCTTGCATGGCCGTGGGCGACGGTTGGTCCGCCAGAACGATCCTGGCCGCAGCAGCGTTATTTTCCACGAGCGTAACGGCCCACGCTTCGTGCCCTACCCCCGCGAGTGCCATCATCATGGCACTCAGTCGGATCAGATGCGCAAGGCGACGTTCCAGGGGAGGACTCAGAAACATAGGACTATGAGTTTAGACGGGAACATTCACCTCGCCATGGACATAGGACCACCAAAACCTGTACTTTTCCAACCATGCGCTGGCTCCCCCATCATCACGATTGGCCGCTGCTCCACGAGGGCGGCTACGGCCTGCAGGTCCATTGGTTTGGACGCTTCGCCGGCTATCCCGAGTGGCACATCGACCGCACGCGACTCACCGCCCACATGCTGGCATTTTTCTTCGTCGAGTCCTCCACATGCTGGTGCGAACTGAATGGAAAACGCCTTACTCTCCAGCAAGGCGACCTGCTCGTCATCCGGGGCGCGGATGAGTTCGAGTTTGGTCACGATGCGCGCCATCCAGCCGTGAGCCTCAGCGCGTGCCTGGCCGTCTCGCAAGGGAGTGAACCCAACATCCTGCTGCAGCGCGCCATGCCCCGGCGCAAACGCTGGCATTCCAAAAAGGAATACATTACCGAGTTTGGAAAAGTGATGGCCGCGCTGGCCGTCAACAAGCCCGGTCGCGACTTCACCGCTTCCGGGGCCGTGCTCCAATGGATCGGTTATATGCTCTCCCACCTGCGCGCACCCGTGAGTTCCCGCCGGGAAGCGGTGATGGGTCGGCAGATTGTGGATCGCATCCTGCACGCCCAGCGCTGGGCCACCGAACACCTGGACAAAGTCGTCATGCTCGATGAATGGGCCAGGGCCGCCGGCATGAACCCGGTCTACTTCAGCCGCATCTTCAAACGCGAAACCGGCGATAGTCCCATGGCCTGGCTCAACGAGCGACGCCTGCAACTCGCGGCCCGCCTGCTGGAGCAAACCCCGCGCGCGATCCAGATGATCGCCGGAGAATGTGGCTTCACCTGCCCCTTCTATTTTTCCCGAGTATTCAGAAAGCGCTTTGGCCGCACCCCCTCGGCGTTTCGCAAGCCTCCACTGCCGACCCGATCGTGAACATTCCTGCTGCGGCGGAGCCATTGCTTGCGACCTGCGCCGAGCTCTGGCACAGTGGTCTAGTTGTGAAAACCCTCGCGCTCGAAGAGATTTACGCTGATCCACACAAACTCGATCACTACCTCGAATCCGGGGAGACGGTAGAGGTTGTGCGCAATGGGCGTGCGGTGGCTGAGTGGGTGCCACGCAAGGTGGCAACGTTGTCGAGCGACACAGCGAAGCGACCGTCGATCGACTTTCGCGCTCGATTCTTGCAGATGTGGGGACCGGACGCATTCCGCAATCATGTTCCCGTGACTGAGTTATTTGATGAATTGCGCCGGCCTCGCGGGTTGTGAGCGCTTTTGCCGATACGAGCTTTCTTTTTGCGTTTTATTTCCCGCGCGCCGTGTCGGAGCAGGCCGTGGCGAAGATTCAATCCCTGCACGTCGCTCCTCAGATTTCCGCGTTGGCCCGCTACGAGTTTCAGCAGGCGGTGTGGTTCGACGTTTGGCGGCGGGCGAATGGACATTCGACCGGGTTAAGTGAGACGGACGCGCATTCGGGACTCGCGGCCTTTGATCTCGATCTCACTGGTAGTGTTTGGAATCTAGCGCATCCGGATTGGGAAAGTATCGTCCTTCAGGCCGAGCGACTCGCGCTCGACCACACGCCCCGCGATGGAGCACGCGCGATGGACATTCTTCACGTCGCAACCGCGCTGCACATTGGCGCGACTGAATTCCTGACGTTTGATACGAATCAGCGGCGACTCGCTGAGGCGGTAGGGCTAACCGTTAACGTGTAGGCACAGCGCCGACACGCCACCTTTCAAAATAACGCGCCGCCCTACTGTTTCGTAATCGTTTCGTCCAGGTTCAGGATCAATCCGGCGACAGCCGTGTAAGCGGCCAGGTCATCCGCGGCAAGCTTGGCGTCGCGGGGGGACTCGCCCGCACTGACGAGGGACAACGCCGCCTGCGGTTCCGCTCGGAAGCGGGTGAGGTGCCCGTTCAGATCTTCGACCAATACTTGCAATTCCGGCGGCCTGGGCGCGCGGATGAGCACGAGGCGGAAGAGCAGGCCTACCCGATCTTCGGGCGACGGTCCGGCTTCACGCATCACCCGCTGCGCGAGGCAACGCGCGGCTTCCACGAACGTCACGTCGTTCATCAACGCGAGGGCCTGGAGGGGTGTACTGGTGCGGGTCGATCGCACCGAGCACATCTCGCGGCCGGCGGCGTCAAAGGTCGTCATCGTCGGCTGCGGGCTGGTCCGCTTCCAGAAGGTATAGAGGCTGCGGCGCCAGAGCTTGTCCCCATGGTCCGGCTCGTAGTCAGTCCCGCTCAATTCCTTCCACAGTCCCTTGGGCTGGTAGGGCTTCACCGACGGGCCGCCGATCTCGCCCACGAGCAACCCGCTCACGGCGAGAGCCTGGTCGCGAATCGTCTCCGCCGGCAAGCGCACGCGCGGCCCGCGTGCCAGCAGGCGGTTGTCCGGATCGCGCGCGACGAGTGCGGCTGTCACGCGCGAAGACTGCCGATAGGTCGCGCTCATCACCATCGTCTTGAACATCCGCTTCACGCTCCATGGCGTATGGCGGGCGGCCTTCCCCGCGTCGCTTGCATCCAGGAATTCGGTCGCGAGCCAATCGAGCAATTCGGGGTGGCTGGGCGGTTCGCCCTGCGAGCCGAAGTCCTCCGTTGTTTTTACCAGCCCGGTGCCAAAGAGAATCTGCCACTGCTGATTGACGGCCACGCGCGCGGTCAGCGGATGGGCCGGGCTGACCAGCCATTGCGCGAAGCCGAGCCGGTTCCGCGCGGCGTCGACCGGCAGCGGAGGGAGGCTCGCGGGGACGCCGGGCGCGACGCGATCACCGCGCTTGTCGTACTCGCCGCGCTTCAGCACGAAGGTCTCGCGCGGCTCCGCCATTTCTTCCATCACCATCACCGTCGGCAGACTCTCCATAAGTTTCGCGTGCTGCCCGCGCAACTCCATGGCAGTCGCCTGCGATTCACGCTGCACGGCCGGCGCATGCTCCGAGAGGAAACAGGAACGCAGTTTCGCCGCTTGCTCAGCGGTGCGTTGCGCGGCGGGTAGCGCGGCCAATTCCGTCACACTCTGCGCCGTGGCCACAATGCCCACTTCCTCCGCCGACAGGACGCGGTCGTAAATGCGCACGTCACCGACCATCCCGTGGAAATGGTTCGCCGGCCCACCACCGGCGCCGATGCGAAACGGCTGTTTATTTTGGAAGGTCTGGTTCAATTGATCGAGCAGCACGCGCAACTTCTGCGGCTGGCCGTCGACGAAGATCTTCACGCCGGAAGCCTGGCGGGAGCCGTCGTAAACAACCGTCACGTGCTGCCATCGGTCTGGCGCCAGCGTGGCCTCGGTCTCCACGCGCAACGCATCGTCGAGCCATCGCTTCGTGAGACGGACCTGGAGCCGGCCCTCCTTGAGATGCACGCTGTAGCCCTCGGAGTCGGAAGCGAAGGCGGAATCCGCGGCCTGCTCGACCATCCGAGAGAGGATGGTGCCGCCCCCCGAGCCCTGCGGTTGAACCCGCGCGGCGAGCGTGAATTTGTCGAAAAAGCCGAAGTCCCCGACATCGCCGCAATTGATGAAGCGCCGGCCATCGAGCACGGCTGCCGGCGCGCCGGGTCGGGGCGCAAAAGCCGCATCGCCGTCTTCGAATTTCGCCAGCGGGTTGGCGCCAGGCGCGCTCGCAAGATTGCCGGCCAGTTCGTAGCGCGTTCGCATGCCGCCTGTCACCGTCCACGACACCGGCGGTGCGCCAGCGAGCGTCTTCTCCCAGTCCGCTTGCGCGGCGGCGATCTGCGGCTCCAGGCCGCGCACGCGCTCCTCCGCGGCGGCAAGTTGCGTTTCGAGCTTTGCCAGTTCCCGCTGTTGCGCGTCCGTGGGCGCGGTCAGGACCGGCGGCGAGTTGCCGATCTTCACGGCCCGGCCTTTCTCGGGGACGTTATTAAAGAACGCGAAGACCTGGTAAAACTCGCGCTGCGTGACGGGATCGTACTTATGGTCGTGACAGCGCGCGCAGCCCATCGTGAGGCCGAGCCACACGGTCGCGGTCGTGTCCACGCGATCCACCACGTATTCGGCGGCATACTCCTCCGGGATGATACCGCCCTCGGCGTTGCCGCGGTGGTTGCGATTGAACGCCGTGGCGATGCGCTGCGCGCGCGTGGCACCGGGCAGCAGGTCGCCCGCAAGTTGCTCGATGGTGAACTGGTCGAAGGGCAGGTCGCGGTTGTAGGCATCGATGACCCAGTCGCGCCAGCGCCACATCGAGCGCTCGCCATCGCTTTGGTAGCCACTCGTGTCGGCGTAGCGCGCCGCGTCGAGCCAGCGGCTGGCCATGCGTTCGCCGTAGCCGGGTGAGGCCAGCAGCCGGTCCACCACGCGCTCATAGGCCTGCGGCGAAGTGTCGGCGAGAAAGGCGTCCACATCGGCGAGCGCCGGAGGCAGTCCGGTCAAGTCGAGCGACACCCGGCGGATGAGAGTGGTGCGGTCCGCCTCGGGCGAGGGCTGCAACCCGTCGCGCTCCAGGCGGGCGAGGATGAAACTGTCCACCGGGTTGCGCACCCAGCCGGCATTTTTCACGGGCGGCAGTTCGGGCCGCCGGGGCGCGATGAACGACCAGTGCGCCTCCCACTTCGCGCCTTGCTCGATCCACCGGCGCAGCAGCGCGATCTGCCGCGGCGTGAGCTGCCGGGCCGCATCGGCGGGCGGCATGTGCTCGTCGGCATCGCTCGTCGTGATACGATGGATGAGTTCGCTCTCCGCGGGCCGGCCCGGGACGATGGCGATACCGTCGTCGTGTTTCGCCTTCGCGCTGGCCTCCACGTCGAGACGCAGATCGGCCTTGCGCTTGGCCTTGTCCGGGCCGTGGCACTTGTAACAGACGTCCGAGAAGATCGGGCGGATGTCACGATTGAACTCGACCGTCGCGGGGAGCGGTTCTTCCGCGCGCGCGACCCCGAGCCCGCAGGCGAATGCGAGCATCGAAAGAAGGCGACTGACCTGGGGAGAGTTCATGGTGGTTCATGGCGCCCCTCCTGAAGGAGGTCGCAGCCGTGAGGACGGACAGTTGCCAACAGGAAGAGACCCGGCCCATGGCGTCAAGGCGAATTGCGCTGGCTGCCAAATGCCTCGCCCGTGGCAAGCGAAGCTGCCACGATAACAGAATGTACCCCAGATGTTTGCTATCGTCGATCGCGCTCATGATCGTCGTGACCGCCGGAGCGCTTGCGGAAACCTTTGTGATCCAGGGTGGGAAGGCCGCGGGAAAAATCCTGACGCCGGCCAGCCCCTCGCCCGAGATCAAATTTGCCGCCGATGAACTCGTCGCGCACCTCCAGAAAATGACCGGCGCGCGACTCGAAGTCGCGGCCGATCCCGGTGGCGCGGTGCCGGCGGGCTCGATCCGCCTGGTTGTCGCGCCCAACGCCTCCAGGATCACGCAGCGTGATGGCGGCGAGCAGTCCTTTGTCATCGACCAGAAAGGGACGGGCGTGTCGATCGAAGGTCAATCCGATCTCGCGGTGCTCTACGGCGCGTATGAATACCTGAGCGATCTCGGCGTGCGCTGGTTCGCGCCCGGCGATCTCGGCACGCACCTCCCCGCCCGCGCGAGCATAGCGCTCGACGGCCAGCACAAGGAGGTGCATCCCGGCTTCCGCACGCGTTATCTTTGGATCAGCGGAAATGCCGACTGGCATCACGACGCGCGCACCCCCGAGGCACTCGCGAATGGGGTCCGTGATTCCGTGGTGTGGCGGGTGCGGAACCGTTTGCAAGTGTCGTATCGTCCCCATGCGAAGGTGAAGACTCCCGAATTTCCACTCTCACTGATCTCCATGTACGATTCCTTCGGACACAACGTCCAGATTGTCCTCAAGTCGACGAAGGCCAGCATCGAGAAGGAGCCCGAACGCTATCCGCTGGTGACGAAAGCCGACGGCACGAAGCAGCGCAGTGTGAAGGGCCAGATCTGCTTTACGAATCGGAAGAACATCGACGCGGGCGTCGCATGGGCCCTGGATTATTTCGACAAGAATCCCGACATGCTGACCGCGTCGTTTTCGCTGCAGGACACCGGCGGCGTGTGCGAATGCGACGAATGCACGAAGGCGAACGGCGGCGTGAACCCCGCGGAGCATTGCGACCGGCTCGTCTGGGGATTCATGAACGAAGTCTCGCGGCGCATCGCGGAGAAGCGCCCCGACCGCGGGATCGCGTTCTTCAGTAGCTACGGCGCAACGGAAGGGCCGCCCGCCGGCACGAAAGCGGAAGGGCACATCGTCGGCGTGACCTGCCACGTCGACCACAATAACCACGACCTCGACGACGCGAGCGATCCGGTCATTCAGCTCTATCTCCAGGAGATCGCCGCGCTGAAAGCCACCGGCGCGGAGGCGTTGGCCTACGATTACATGAGCTATCCCGCGAGCCTGCAACCGCTCGCCCTCATGCGCAACGTGCAGACCTACCACCGGCTCGGTTTTGCCGGCTATACTTGCGAGGTCATGGCCTGCAGCCCCCAGCACGTCATGGTCAACTGGGTGCAGGCCCAACTCGCCTGGAATCCGAACCGGGACCCGCGCCAGTTGCTCGAAGAGTATTGCCAGACCTATTTTGGCGCCGCGGGAGCCGATGTGCTCGCCGTGGTCGACGCGATCGAGGCCAGCGCGCGGAAGATTCCCAAGGTCACGCTCTCCGGCTACGGTGGGAGCCAGGAAATGCTGACCGACGAAGTGATCGCGGTGTGCCGCCAGCGCTTCGAGCAGGCGGCGGGAAAGGTCACTGGCATCCACGCCGAACGGCTCACCCAGTTTCGCGAAACGATCGAACTCTACAGCCGGCTAGCCCAGGCCTACCGGGCGCTGTATGTCGCGCTCGACGACCGCACCGAGACCCGCCAGAAGGAGGCGGTTGCCGCTTTTGACACGGCGCAAGCCTATTGGAACGAGCACGATCTCGCCCGGTTCATTTCACCTCAGGTCGTTCCGGGCTGGATCGAGCGCGTGAAGAAAACGGCGGTCGCCATTCCCGTCATCAATCCCGCCCCCCAAAAGGCGCTCGTCGATGCCGACGACGCGACGCTGCGCCGCGAGTTGTTCGCCATGGACAAGGTTCCGGACAAGCTCGACAACCTCGTCTTCCTGCCAAAGGAGTGGAAGTTCCGCATCGATCTCCATCGCCAGGGCGAAGCGGAGGGCTGGATGCAGCCCGGATTTGACGACGCACGCTGGACATCCCTTGGCTACGGGTTTTTCGACGATCAGGGCTTCCAGCGGTACGAGGGCACATTCTGGTATCGCACGGCATTCGATGCCCCCGCGCTACCGAAAGCCGAGCGCGTCTTCATGCGCATTGGCGCCCTGGACGACGACGGCAGGATTTACGTCAATGGCAGACTGGCCCACGTCCGGGTGCACCTGCACGGCTCGGACTGGATGCGCTCGTTTGAGTTCGACGTCACGGATTTCATCAAACCCGGCGAGCGTAATGTCGTCGCCATCTGCGGGCGAAACGACTACGGCAAGGGCGGCCTCTGGAAGCCCGTAGCGATCTACACGCGCTAAGTCCGGCGTTCCATGTATCAGAGGGGTGGAGGACCACCAAACATGCTCCCCGTCTCCAGGCACTAATGACTGAGCACTGTCGACTCCCTAACTCCCGTTCTCGTCCGCCGCCGCCATCCACTCCAGGGCAAACCTCACCATCTCCTCCGCGTCCTTGAAGCCAAGCTTCTCCTTGATGTGCGCACGATGGGTCTCGATGGTCTTCACGCTGAGATGGAGCCGTTCGGCGATCCCGCGGGTCGTCTCGCCGCGCCCGAAGAGCTGCAGGACCTCCAGTTCGCGGTCCGAAAGCTTTTCCACTGGCGAGCCGAGATCACCGTCGCTGCCGTGAATGGCCTTAAAGACCAGCCGCTCGCTGAATTGCGGGCTCACATAGACGCCACCCCCGATCACCTTGCACAAGGCCTCGAGCACGTTTTCCATGGCCTGATGCTTCATCACATAGCCCTTGGCCCCGGCCCGCAGCGCCCGCAGGGCGTAGAGTGACTCGTCATGCATCGAAATCACGAGAATGATCAAATGCGGCTCCTCGGCCAGCATGAGCTTGATGAGTTCGATGCCGTTGGTGCCCGGCATGGAGACATCGAGTAAAGCCACGTCCGGCTTTGCGCGGCGCATGGCTTCCAGGGCGAGTTGCGCATTTTCGGCCTCGGCACAAATCGTCACTTCGGGCAGTTGCCCGATCAACTGGCGCATCCCATGGCGAAACACGGGATGATCGTCGACGACCATCAACCGGTGGGTCTTGGCGACTTTGGGCGCCCTGGCTGCGGGCTCGGGAACAGGGGGGTGGGGTGCAGTCATTGTCGTCATTTTGGCAGCACCAATATTACGCTCGTCCCACGATCGCGGGCTGTATCGATGAACACTTTTCCTGAAATGGCGTGGGCGCGGTACTTCATAATGGCGAGTCCCAACCCGTGGCGATTTTCCGTCTTGGGGTCGAAGCCTCGTCCATCATCCTCAATCTGCAAAATCACATTTTGCTCATCCTCGGTGAGGCGGACGACAATCTGCGTTCCCCCGGAATGGGTAACGGCATTCGTGACCGCTTCCTGCGCAATGCGGTAAGCATGCCGAGCGGCCTCGGCGTCGAGCAGCAGCACGCTATGTTCGCATTCCAACCGGCAAACGATCCCGGGGCGAGGGCGTTCGGTCAGCTCCTGGAGGGCGGCCATCAGCCCCGCGGCATCCATCTCCACCGGATTGAGACCGCGCGCGGTGTCGCGGGCTTGTTGAACCGCGGAGTTGATGAGCCGCGCGAGCGTGTGCAACTCGGCGGTCACGGGAGAATCGGACGGCAGGCCCATGGCCATGGCCTTCGTGGAAAAGGCGGCGCCGAGGAGATGCTGGCAGAGATGATCGTGCAACTCCTGACCGATGCGGCGGCTCTCTCGCTCAGCCGCCTCCAGCACCGCACGCTCCAAAAACTTGCGCTCCGTCACATCCATGAGAATCGCGATGCTCGCGCACACCTCGTGCCGGGCATCGAAAAGCGGCGCTCGCCAGACCTCCACTTCGACGCGCGACCCGTCCCGTCGCTGGCGTTGGGTCTCCCAATGCCGGCGGTCCGGTGCCGTGGCCATCGTGAGGAGTTCCGCTTCGTAGTGCGCCCGGTTCTCCTCGGGGAGATGTGGGAGACGCTGGCCGATCACTTCCGGCGCGGCCCAGCCGAAGAGCCGCTCCGCCGCGGGATTCCACAACTGGACGCGCGCCTCCCGGTCGATGGCGATGATCGCCAGAGGCGAGCTCTCGATAAGAGTTTCGAAGCGGTCGGCCGCCTCGCGTGCGGCGACAGTGGCCGCGGTGAGTTCGGCCGTGCGGTTGGCCACGCGCGCCTCGAGTTCCGCCCGCGTCCTTTCCAACTCCTCCATGGCCAGACGCCGGTCGGTCACGTCGCGAATCACCCCGATCGCGTGCAGAGGCGCCCCACGGGCATCCCGCAGCAGCGTCGAGGTCACGTGGACCCAGATGGTGTTCCCGTCCTTGGTCCGATATCGTTTTTCGATGACGAAACACGGCGCGCCCTGGCGGACGGCCTCCTCCCAGCCCGACCGGTCGCGTTCGACGTCCGCCGGGTTCGTCAGGTCGTAGGACGTAAGAGTGAGCAATTCCGCCTCCGAATAGCCGGTCAGGTCGCAGAAACAGCGGTTCACCCGGAGAAAACGCCCGGTCCGACCGTCCGCGATCACGTTACCCACATTGGCCATCTCGAAAAAGGCGCGGAAGAGGCGCTCGCTCGCTTCGGGCGACTCTTCCGCACGCCGACGAACTTCGGCTTCCTGCCCTGGGCGATCGTCATGCGTTGAGAGATCCAAAGCCATGAGAGTGAGGCGGCAAGGCTATGCCAGCCCGGCGAGACTTACAAAGAAAAGCTCCGCCGTCGCCGCGCGCCAGCACCCCGACCATCCGGTTCCCGCCTGAGCCTCGCGTCGGGTGCGCCGCATTCCTCATGGGCAGACATCCGCGCTTCAGGCGTGCCGCGAAGCCACGGCGCAACAGCAAATAAACCAACATCCATCCTAATTATGAAACTCAATACCCTGGAAGACCTCCTGCATCATGAACTCAAAGACCTGCACAGCGCGGAGACGCAACTCGTAAAGGCTTTGCCGAAGATGGCGAAAGCAGCGACCAACGAAGACCTCGTGGCCGGCTTCGAAAAACATCTCGAAGAAACCAAGGGGCACGTCGAACGCCTCGAGAAAATCGGCGGGATCCTCGGCAAGAAACTCACCGGCCACAAGTGCAAGGCCATGGAAGGGCTGATCGAAGAAGGCAGCGAACTCATCGGCGAGGACGCCGAGGATTCCGTGAAGGACGCCGGCCTGATCGGCGCCGCCCAGCGGGTCGAGCACTACGAGATGGCGGGCTACGGAACTGCTGCGTGCATCGCGCGCCAGCTCGGCCACGAGGACGTCGCCAGTCTCCTCGAAGAAACCCTGGCGGAGGAAAAGGCGACGGACGCGAAGCTCACCGAACTGGCGGAGTCGGCAGTCAATGTGGAAGCCGGGGCCGCGAAGGCGGAGAAGTAAGCCGGCGCCGGTCGAACGCTGAGACCGCGAACGAACGAATCAACCAGAGCGGGGCCGGACGGAAACATTTCTCCGCCGGCCCCGTTTCTCTTATTAAATCGCGAAATCCTGGTACTCCGGCTTCACCGGCTCCACCGGCGGGAACAGCATCCCGGCACCCACCGTCTGGTTGCTCCCTTGCTCGATGAGGATAAAGGATCCCGTCAGGCGGTTCGTCGAGTAGCCGTCGAAGATCAGCGGCTTGGATGTTCGAAGGTGAATTTCGCCGATGCCGTTCATGGGCAATTCCGCGGGTTCGGGTTCCTCGTCGAATGTCTGGATATTAATGCGGTGATCCAAACTCGTGACCATGGCTTGCACCGTTTGGGTGGTGTGCTTGAGAAAGTACTTTTTTCCTTTGGTCAGCGCACGTTGGTTCATCCAGCAAACGTGCGCCCGCAGGTCGGTGCTCATCCCGGGCAGACCTTCGAGGCCGACGATCATATCCCCGCGACTTACGTCGATGTTTTCGTTGAGACGGAGGGTGATGGATTGAGGCGCAAAGGCTTCTTCGACGGAACCGTCATAGGTCCAGATTTCCTTCACCGTCGCTTTGATCCCCGCCGGAAGAACCATGACGCGATCGCCGACTTTCACGAAGCCCCGGGCGATCTGCCCGCTTAACCCGCGGAAATCGTGGAGGTGCGGGTCCGTCGGATTGTTCGGGCGGTTCACCCACTGCACCGGCAGGCGGAAGGCCGTGAGATCCCAATCGCTGGCGATGTGCATCGTCTCCAGGTGGCCGAGCAACGTGGGTCCTTCATACCAAGGGGTCTTCGGGGACACCTCGACCACATTATCGCCGTTCAGCGCGCTGATCGGGATGAAGCGCACGTCCTTGAGCACGCCGAGCCTGGGCAGAAATGCCTCGATGGCGTCGCGGATCTCGAGGTAACGCTCCTCGCTCCAATCGACGAGGTCCATCTTGTTGACCGCAATGACGAGGTGCGGCGTGCCGAGCAGCGCGGCGATGTAGGTATGGCGCCGCGTTTGCTCGATCACTCCGAGGCGCGCATCCACCAGCACGATGGACAAGTTTGCCGTCGAGGCGCCCGTGACCATGTTGCGCGTGTACTGCACGTGGCCGGGCGTATCCGCGACGATGAACTTGCGCCGCGGCGTGGCGAAGTAACGATAGGCCACGTCGATCGTGATCCCCTGCTCGCGCTCGGCGCGGAGACCATCGGTGAGGTTGGCCAGGTTGATCTGCCCGCCCCCGGTAATGTCGGCGGACCGCTCCAGCGCCTCGATCTGGTCCTCCATGAGGTTCTTCGAATCGTAGAGCAGGCGCCCAATGAGCGTGGACTTCCCGTCATCCACAGAGCCGCACGTGTTAAACCGCAGAAGTTCGATAGGGTGCATCAGAAATAACCTTGTTTCTTGCGGTCCTCCATCGCGGCCTCGCTGGACTTGTCATCGGCACGCGAACCGCGCTCGGTGACACGTGCGGCGGCGATCTCGGCGATGATGTCGTCCACCGTGTTCGCCGGACTTTCCACCAGGCCGGTGCTGATGATGTCCCCGATGGTGCGAACGCGCACGATGAGATCCTTCACTTCCTCTTTCTCCCTGGGCGGCAGGATGTCGGTGACGGGAAGCCACTGTCCGCCCCGGCGGACGCACTGGCGTTTGTGAGAAAAATAGATGGTCGGCACTTCGAGCGCCTCCTTTTTGATGTATTCCCACACATCCATCTCGGTCCAATTGGATAGTGGAAAGACCCGCATGTTTTCCCCAGGGTTCACGCGGGCATTGTAGAGATTCCAGATTTCCGGCCGTTGGTTCTTCGGGTCCCATTGGCCGAAGCCATCGCGGAAACTGAAGAAGCGTTCCTTGGCGCGAGCCTTTTCTTCGTCGCGCCGCGCGCCGCCGATGGCGCAGTCAAATTGAAATTCCTCGATCGCCGCGAGCAGCGTCGGGATCTGCAGCCGGTTGCGGCTCACCTCGCCCGGATTCGGCACGGCAATGCCGGACGCGATGGCATCCTCGACCTTTCGCACGATCAGCTTTCCCCCCAGTTGCTTCGCGCGATGATCGCGGAATGTGTTCAACTCGGGAAAATGGTGCCCAGTGTCCACATTGAGAAAGGGCATCGGAATATCGGACGGCCGGAACGCCTTTTCCGCGAGACGCAGCAAGCAAATCGAGTCCTTGCCACCGGAAAAGAGCAGGGCAGGCCGCTCGAATTCGGCGGCGACCTCACGCATGATGTGAATCGCTTCAGTCTCCAGATGCCCGAGATGGTCCAAGTGATAAGAACTCATTTTTCGGAGATCATACCCACCCCGGCGGCGACCGCTGCTCCGCCCCACGACGCGTGGAGCCCGCATTCCCGCTTTTCGTCGGCCTTGGCCGGGTCGAAATAGTCCCACTCATTTGGCAGATTGTGCTGCGTCAAGTAGTTGTGCATGTCCTTGTCGGTCCAGTAGAAGACCGGGCTGACCTTGAGCGTGCCGAAATTGGTGTCTTCACTCACGATATCCAGACCGGCGCGATTCGGATTTTGCACCCGGCGCAGCGCCGTGATCCACGCCGTGGGAGCGAGTTCCCGCATCCCGCGCTGAAAAGGCTCCAGTTTCATCACCGTGCTGAACGATTTGATGAGTTCCTCGTTTTCGGGTGTCGGCTCAGGCGCGCCACCATGGAGCGCATCGTAGTGGGCGGCGGTCATGCGCGGCACGTAGGCCTTCACATTCAATTTCAGCAGAGTCGTGAGTTCCTGCGCATGCTTGTAGGTCGCCGCCTTGTTATATCCGTGATCCACCCAGAAGACCGGAATATCCGGCTGGACCTGAGTGGCGAGATGCAGGATGACGGCCTCGTAGGGGCGGAAATTCGTCGAAACGATCGCGCGGCTACCCGCCTGGGCAATGGCCCAACGCACGATTTCCAGCGGCGATTGGTCGCGCAGGGCGGCGTTGGCGTGGTCTATTTGTTCGGTGGTCATGGCTTGAGTGCGTGGCGAATGGGAGGACGAGAGTTCACCCGGAATTCAGGATTTTCCACCTAAATTCCGCGCGGACTGTGTCACAAGGGCCGCTCTATTGGAGCGACTTGGCGGCATCCACCACCGCTTGCGCGGTGATGCCCAGCACTTCCATGACCTTTCCGCCCGGGGCGCTGAGTCCGAAACGGTCG
This sequence comes from Chthoniobacterales bacterium, assembly GCA_038228205.1. Lineage (GTDB taxonomy): Bacteria > Verrucomicrobiota > Verrucomicrobiia > Chthoniobacterales > Chthoniobacteraceae > Chthoniobacter. Next base: position 55,900 of record JBBRPL010000024.1, on the reverse strand, counting down.
ATCCCCACGACCTTGCCATCGAGCCCGACGTACTTCCACCAGAGGCCCGTGACCCCAGCCTCGATGGCGACACGTTTGCGGCAAGCCGGAGGAAGCACCTCCTCCTTATAGGCCTGTGATTGGAGGTCGAAGCGGTGAAAACTCGGGACGCTGACGACCCGCACGCCTTCACCCAGTTGCCTGGCGGCGGCCACGGCGTGCTGCACTTCGCTGCCCGCGGAAAGGAGGATCATCTTCAGGGCGCCGGTTTCACGGACGGCGATATAGGCGCCCTTGAAGACGCCCTCTCGGCGCGTTTGCACGGGGATATCATTGAGGTTTGGCAACACCTGGCGGGTGAGCGAGAGCAGAGTCGGGCCGGTCTTGTTCAGGAGCGCCGCGGCAAAGGCGCCCGCCGTTTCTTCGGGATCGGCGGGGCGGATGACGTCGAGATTCGGGATCAGGCGCAGCGCGCTCACCGTCTCCACGGGTTGGTGCGTCGGGCCATCTTCGCCGACTCCCACGGAATCGTGCGTGAAGATATAGAGCGTCGGCAGGCCGCTGAGCGCCGCGAGGCGAATCGAGCCCCGGCAATAGTCGGCAAAAACCAGGAAGGTGGCCCCGCTGGCGTGGAAGAGGCCATCGTAGGCGATGCCGTTCATAATGCCGCACATCCCGTGTTCGCGAATCCCGAAACGGATGTTGCGACCGCTCCAGTTCGCAGGAGTGAAATCCTTGCTCGAATTGATGTAATTCAGCGTCGAGCCATGGAGATCCGCGCTACCCGAGACGAGATTGGGCACGGCTTCCGCGAGGGGCTGGAGCACATCGCTGCCCGCCTTGCGGGTCGCGATCTTGGCGTCCGCGGGAAATTGCGGGATCTTGCTCAGCAGATCGGCCGGGACTTCCGCCTTCACCGACGCGTCCAGGTCCGCAGCCAGCGCGGGATTGACCGCGCGCCACGCCTCGTAGGTCTTCTGCCATTCCACGTAGGTGGCCGCGAGTTGTTTGCCGTGCTCGATGAAATAAGCGCGAGTCTCCTTGCTCACGAAGAAGTGCTCGTTTTCCGGCAGGCCGAGCGCCTTGCGCGCCGCATCCACAAACTTCGCCCCACCCTCGCCGTGCGCCTTCGCGGTCCCGGCGACTTCCGGGATGCCCTTGCCGATCAGCGTCCGCGCGATGATGAGTTGCGGCTTGCCGGTCGCGGCTTTGGCCTTTTCGAAGGCGGCCAGGAAGGCGGTCAGGTCGTTGCCGGGGATCGTTTGCACGCCCCACTCGATGGCCTCAAAACGCTTCGCGGCGTCTTCGCTCTGCGTGGCCGCGGCCATGGCGTCCAGGGTGACGTCATTGGAATCGTAAATGAGGATCAGGTTATCGAGCTTGAAGTGCCCGGCGAACGCAATCGCCTCCATGGCAACGCCTTCCTGCATGCAGCCGTCCCCTGCCAGGACGACGATGTGATTGTCGAAAATGGTGTGGGCGCCAGTGTTGTACTTGGCTGCGGCCATCTTTTGGGAGACCGCGTAGCCGACGGCATTGGCGACGCCCTGCCCGAGCGGCCCGGTTGTGGCCTCGACCCCGGCTGTTTCGTGGAACTCCGGATGGCCGGGAGTATGCGAGCCCAAGGCACGGAATTTCTTGATCTGCTCGTGATCGACGCTGGCGTAGCCACTAAGGTGCAGCCAGGAGTAGAGGAACATCGAACCATGCCCTGCGCTGAGCACGAAACGGTCGCGGTTCAGCCATTTCGGGTCGGCTGGGTTGTGATGTAACGCATGTCCGTAGAGTGCCGCCCCGATTTCCGCACAGCCCAGAGGCAAGCCCAAGTGACCGGAATTACTGACGTGAACGGCGTCCATGGCGAGGCCCCGGGCCTCGTTGGCCGCCTGCGAGAGGGCAGCGAGATTGAGTGTCATAGATTTTAAGGAGCGCCGACAGTAGGGACTGGGCCGGCGAAGTCAAGAATCGGGCGCGGGGAAGCCGGCATTCGGACCCTTCGCTCGCCCAAGGCTGGACTTGCAGCGTCAAATACGTGGAGATTTGCCCGTCCATCCCTTCGCGTGGAAACCACCGCCGCCATCCTTCTGCGCAAAACAAAGCTCACGGAGACGAGTCTCATCATCACGTGGTTCACGGAGGTGCATGGGAAGATCAAGACCGTCGCCAAGGGGGCGCGTCAGCCGAAGAGCCGCTTTGCTGGCGTGCTGGACCTCTTTTTCGACTGCGAGATCAGCCTGGCCCGCAGTCGCAAGAGCGACCTTCACCAGCTCCGCGAGGTGGAATTGCGTAATCCGCACGAAGGGCTCCGGCGGGACTACGGGCGCGTCGCCCTGGCGGCGTATTTCGTGGAACTCATCGAATTGGTGACGGAGCCCGACCATCCCGCGCCGGAACTCCACGACCTGCTTCGGCGCGCCTTCGGGCATCTCAACGACCAGCCGGCGTCACTACGGGCGCTGCTCCATTTTGAATCGGAGCTCACCCGATTGCTGGGCATCCAGGGGCAGGAGAACGTCACTCCGGCGGTCGCCATTGGCCGCGTCTATCACCGGTTGCCGAGCGCGCGCCCCGGATTGCTCAAGACACTTAAGCAGCCGGTCCGCCCGCCGGGCGGCGAAGCTTGACGCAGCGAGCGCCGCTCCCACAGGCTCCCGTATGCTGCCACTTTCCGCCGAAGCGACTCCCACCACCCCGACCGAACTGACCGAGGCGCTCCGTCGCGGTCTGCAGGAGCAAGGCCTCAATCCACAGGCGATTGACGCCCGGGGCGATGCGCTCTCCGGCGTGGAGACGCTGCGCATCGACCTGACGGGAACGCAGTTCACCCGGGCATTCCGCTCCCCGCGCGCCGAAGCAGCCGGCAACAACGCCGTTGAAATCGCGCAATTCGATCTCCTGGGCGCTCCGGTCTATTTCGAGAAGGCGCCACTGGAAGTGCGCCTCACGGCGGCGGGAGTGAAAGCCGGGATGGACGTGATGGACGGCCACGGTGCCCTCGTTCTGAAAAGCGCGACGTCTGGAACCGTTTCCGTCGAAGCCTCCCGTGAGGCTTTGGAAACGTTCCTGAATTCCCTCGCCGTCGAAGCGGCCGCGAAACAGGGATTCGAGGTCCGCAAGACCCGCCTTACCTTCACCCAGGAAAGTCCCCGGGCCGTGGCCTTTCGCGCGGAAGTCACCGCCAAGGTCTTCGTGATGACCGCCGCACTGGCTTTGACCGGGCGCCTCGTCATCGACGATGAACTCAACGCGCGGATCTCAAACCTGGCCCTGGACGGCGACGGGATGATCCTCAAACTCGCCGGCAGTTTCGCCAAGCCACACCTCGATCGGATCGAGGGACGCGTGTTCCCACTGCTGGCTTTCACGCCGGGCGGCCTGCGCCTGCGCGACGTGGAACTGACTGCCGGCGAACGTCTCCTCGTTCGCGCTCAATTCGGGACCGCCTGAACGCCTCTACTTGGAGGCGCTCGCCGTGGCCGTCTTCGGGTTGCGGGTCAGGTCGATCAGGTCGTTGAGGATATTCAGCGTCTCCGTCTTGATCGCATCGCGGCGATTCAACTTGTTGGTCGCTTCCTCGTCATCGGCGTCGTCAGCCGCGGGAGGCACGACCTCCGTCGTCGTGGGATCCTTACCCTTCGGGTCCGCTGGCTTCTTGTCCTTTTCCGGCTTTTCGTAGGTCACCAACTGCAAGTCGGGCTTGTTCACGTTGTCCAGCGTGATGGTGTAGGTCTTGACGTCCGGTTGCTTGATTTTTTCGCGAGCGGCGGTCCGCGCATCCTGACGGCCCTTGTCCTGCTCAATCTCCGCCCGGCGCGCCTTTTCATTGAGGGAGACGCGATTGTCCGCGAGCCGCTTTTTGATCTCATCCAGATCCTCCGTGATGTAGCGGAATTCCGGATCGACGGCGATGCGCGCCGCGGAACGTTGCTTGAGTTCCGTCTTGAAGAGCGGACGTTCGACCTTGTCGAAATCCGCCGCCGGGACGGTGTCGTAGGGCAACGGGCCCTTGAGGGCGCTTTCGCCGATATCCTGATGATCGAAGAGCGAAGGCAGCTTGACGTCGGATTCAACTCCGCGGAGCTGGGTCGAACCGCCCGCGATGCGATAGAACTTTTGGATCGTCAGCTTGAGCGCGCCGGCATCGTTGTTGCCGCTGCCGAGGAAGGGCATGATCCGGCCGATTTCCAGCATGGTTTGGACGGTCCCCTTTCCGAAGGTGCTGCTGTCGCCGACGATCAGAGCGCGGTTATAGTCCTGGAGGGCGGCGGCAAAGATTTCGCTGGCCGAAGCGCTGAGGCGGTTGGTGCAGACGATGAGCGGCCCGTCCCAGGCGATCGAAGGATCGCGATCCTTGGAAACGTGAATATTGCCATTGCTGTCCTTGGCTTGCACGACCGGCCCCCGCTTGATGAACAAGCCGGTGAGGTTCACCGCTTCCTCGAGCGAACCGCCGCCATCGCGCCGTAGATCGATGACCAATCCCTGGATGTGCTCCGTCTTGAGACGATTGATGAGCGCGAGCACATCCTTGGTGGTGCTCTTCGCCCCGGCAGCGCCGCTGTGCTCCATGTCCGCGTAGAACGATGGGAGAACGATCCAACCGAGACGGACCGGCGTGCCATCGGGACCCGGACGCTCGACGATTTCCGCCTTGGCTTCCTGATCCTTGAGTTTGATTTCCTCTCGCTTGATCTCGATGACCTTGCGCACGGAAGGATCGGCGGCGTTCACCGGAATGACCTGAAGACGCACGATGGTGTCTTTCTTGCCCCGGATCATCTCGACCACCTTGTCGAGCTTCATGTCCACGGAATCGACAAACTCCTTTTCGCCCTGCGCCACGGCAGCGACGCGATCCCCGACCTTGAGATGCCCTTCCTTCGACGCCGGTCCACCGGGAACGAGTTCGGCGATTTTGGCGTAGCCATCTTCGGAATGCAGAACTGCGCCGATGCCGACGAGCGCGAGGCGCATATTGATCTGGAAGTTCTCCAGTTCCGACCGGCTCATGTATTCGGAGTGCGGGTCGTAGGTCTGGGCAAGAATGGTCAGGAAGCCCTTGATGATGTCCTCTTTGTTCTGCTCGCCGAGGCTGCGGAGCACCTGGTCGTACCGCCGGGTCAGAAGCTTCGCAGGAGAGTCAACGAGATGCTTGTTCAGCGACTCCTGGAGCAATTCGCCCTCGACACGCACTTTCCAAAGCTGGTCAGCATCCGCCTCGTCCTTGGGCCAGGGCGCCTTTTGCCGATTGATTTCCACTGTCCGGTCGCTCGTAAAATCGTACGGGAGCTTGAGCGCTTCCTTCACTTTCGCGACGCGATCTTCGACCCGCTTCTTGTAAATATTGAAGATGGTAAAGGCCGGGTCGGGATTGCCGAGCAGCACGTCGTTCTGCAAAACGCTGGCATACTTCGCGGTGAAGAGATCGATGTCCTTCTGCGTGAAGTAGAGGTGATTGTAATCGAGCCCGTCGAGGTAGTTCTTGAGGAACTGCTGGGAGAGCTTCTCATCGAGTTTCCTCCGGCTGTAGTGGCCCTGCTCCAGCAGGCGGCCGACGGAGATTTCGATCTGCCCGGGGTCCGGAGCTTCCGCCGCCCCACCGGCAACGGTAAGAGCCACAAATGACACCAAGGGCAGCAGATAAAGACGCGGAAATTTCATTGATAGTTGAGGGGCTTTGGAAACAGCGGTGCAAACTGACAGAATTCGGTGAAAGCGCAAACCTGACTTCTTAAACTTGCGGTCGAGGGCCTAAATAAGCTTCGTCTGCGGGGGCTCTAACGGTTGCAATAACCGCGCCATACACCTATGCAACTCGACTCCTACACCGGCGGAATCTTTGATACGAACTGTTTTTACGTGCGCGAATCCGGAATCCTCATCGATGCCCCGCAAGGCGTCGCGGATTGGCTGACGGAGAACGGATACCGCGTTTCCACCCTGCTGCTGACGCACGGGCACATCGATCACGTCTGGGACGCCGCCCGCGTCCAGAGCGAACACGGGTGCCGAGTCGGTTACCACCCCGAAACCGAGCCCATGGTGACCGAGCGAGGGTTTTTCAGGAATTTCGGATACAATTGGGACATCGAACCCATCCAGTCCGGCTTTCATATCGAGGAAACCGCCACAACCGTTATCGAAAGCGTGGACTTCCAGGTCTTGCTGGTGCCGGGTCACTGTCCGGGCAGCCTTTGTTTTCTGGAAAAAGCAGCGCGCATTCTTTTTGGAGGCGATGTTTTATTCGCGGGCGGAGTCGGCCGGTGGGATCTCCCGGGCGGCGACGGCCCCCTGCTCTTCCAAGGCATCAAAGAGAAGGTCTTTTCCCTCGGTGATGACGTCACCGTCCTGCCCGGTCACGGTCCCGCGACAAAAATCGGCATCGAACGGCAGACGAACCCCTATGTGGGCGAGAATAGTGAGGAAATGTAAGGGTTTGCCGGGTCTTTTCCCGAATCGACGGCCTCGACGTTGCGGAGATTCCCGCGAGACGCGGGAATCGGCGGGCGAGACGCCCACCCTACCCGACAGGACCGCGGCAACTGATATCGGATCGTCGCCGAATTCGCCCCCTTCAATCACAGGAGGCTACATCCGGTCTGGCGCCTCAATCCCCAAGAGTTCCAGTCCCTGCCGGAGCACACGCGCCGTCACATCGCAGATCGCAAGGCGGCTGGCCCGCGTCGCGCCTTCGCTCTTCAGCACCGGGCACGATTCGAAGAAGCCGTGGAACGTCGCCGCCAACTCATAGAGGAAATTCGCGAGCAGATTGGGGCGGTAATCGTCGAGCACTTGCGGAAGCACTTCTCCGAATTGCAGGAGCTTCCTGGCCAGCGCGAATTCGGCCGGCTCCGCCAGGGTGATTTCTGACTTCTGACTTCCGACCTCCTCGCCGGCTTTCCGGAAGATCGAGCGGATGCGAACGTAACTGTATTGCAGGTACGGCGCGGTATTGCCCTGAAAACTCAGCATCTTGTCCCACGAAAAGACATAGTCGCTCTGCCGATTTGGAAGCAGATCCGCGTATTTGACCGCCCCGAGACCGACGATGCGCGCGATCTCGCGGCGTTCCGCTTCGGGAGCTTCGGGATTCTTCTCGGTGACGAGGGCGAGGGCTCTCTCCTCCGCTTCGTCGAGCAGTTCGGCGAGTCGCACGGTCTCGCCACTCCGCGTCTTGAAGGGCTTGCCATCAGCGCCGAGGATCGCTCCGAACCAGACGTGGGACATCCGCACCTTTTCAGCCAGATCCGGGTGCCAACGGCGGAAGATGGCGATGAGCTGCCGGAAATGCAGCTGCTGCCGCCCGTCGGTCAGGACGAGAATCTCGTCCGGGGACCAGGTCTTGAGGCGATACTCCAGCGTCGCGAGATCCGTCGTCGTGTAGTTCGACGCGCCGTCGCTCTTCTGCACGAGCGCCGGATTGGGCCGCCAGCCATCCTGATCCTTGATCAGGAAGGGGTCCTCCTCGGGTTTCAATGATCCATCGGAGAAGACGCACAGGGCGCCCTCGCTCTCGGCCGCGATGCCGCGGGCGCGCAGTTCATCGACCACCGTCTTGAGCTTTGGATTATAAAAGCTCTCCCCGAGCATGACGTCGAACTTCACGCCGAGCCGGGCATAGATGGCGTCGAACTGGACCTGGGAAAGTCGCTGCATCTCGTGCCAGATGCCGAGGTTCCCGGCATCACCGGCCTGGAGCTTCACGAGTTCCTGACGGGCCGCGGTGCGCACGGCGGGATCGAACTCGGGCTTTTTCTCATCACACTTCGGGCTGATGAGCCGATACAGGCGTTCCATTTCGCTGATGGGATCAGCCCCCAGCGCGGGGCGATCGAGTTCCGTCTTCCAGCCGAGCAGCAGCATCCCGAACTGGGTGCCCCAGTCGCCGATGTGATTGTCACGAATGGCCTCGTGCCCAACAAACGCCGCGATGCGCGCGAGCGCGTCGCCGAGAATGGTCGAGCGGATGTGGCCGATGTGCATCGGCTTGGCGACGTTGGGCGAGCTGAAGTCGATGACAAACTTCCGGGCGCGCGCCGGCTCGGGAACGCCCAGCCGGGGGTCCGCGAGCAACCGCGCAAATTGGCCGGTCAGCCATTCGGGTTTGAGCCGGAAATTGATGAAACCTGCGCCCGCGATCTCGGGCGGCGCGCTGAGATCGGCCACGTCGAGCTTATCGACGATCTGCTGGGCGACCTGCCGCGGATTGGCTTTCCGCTCTTTGGCCAGGATCATCGCCACGTTCGTCTGGTAGTCGCCGAAGCGGGCATCGGCCACGGCGTGCACGTGCGCAGCCACGTCGCCGAAATCGACGAGCGCGGTGCGAAGGCGGGAGGCGAGGATGGAAGATGGGGTTTCCATCAGCATGACCGCAGGGTCGGAAGAATCACCCTCTTACGGCCCGTTGTTCTCGAAAATCGCGAGAATCTCCGCCGCGGAGGCCGCAGTCCCGAGGCGTTCACGCACGGCACGATCGTTGAGAAACTTCGCGATCGCCGCCAGGGTGCGGAGGTGCGTCTGAAACTGGTCCTTGGGCACAACGAACAGGACGATGAATTTCACCGGGGCATTGTCGAGCGAGTCAAATTCGATCCCGCTCATCTTTCGGCCAAAGGCCGCGACGACCTTGTCCACCCGATCCGAGGAGGCGTGCGGGATGGCGATGCCAAAACCGATCCCGGTGCTCATCGTCTCTTCGCGCTGCCGCAGCGCCCCGAGCACCACATCGCGATCCTCGGTTTTTACCTGGCCCACCCCCACCAGCAGATCGACCAACTCGACGATAGCACTCCACCGTTCCGTCGATTTCATTTCCGGCAGGATTTGATCGACTGTGAGGAGATGGCCGAGCGTCATTCGAGGAAGGGAGCCTTTTGGGAAAAGTGAGCGCGACTCTAACTATGGGCCTATCGTTGACAAGCGGGATTTCAGGCGTGGCTCCGGTGAAAAATCCTGCTCGCCTCGCGCGAGCGATCCGATGTCATCTGCACACATGAAGATACTTTTCACCGGCAGCGAAATGGACCCATTGGCGCGCACCGGAGGCCTCGGCGACGTGCTGGAGGCGCTGCCCGCGGCTCTGGCGGCACAGGGACACGAGGTCAGCGTGGTGCTCCCGTGTTACCGGGGCTTGCGCGAGGACCCGCTCCTCAAAGTGCACGCCACGGGGGTGCAGATGCCGGTTTCCGTGGGCGCGAAGCAACTGCCCGCGGAGATCCTGGAGTGCACGGCGCCCAACGGAGTGCAGGTCTTTCTCGTCCGCCGCGATGAATACTTCGACCGCCCTTCCCTCTACGGCGTGGAAGGCCACGCCTACGAAGACAACGCCGAACGTTTCATCTATTTCTCGCGCGCGGTCGTGGAATTGGCCCGGCGGGCCATGCCGCCACCCGACATCATCCACGTCCACGACTGGCAGACGGCGTTGGTCCCAGTGCTCATCAAAGAGCGAAAGCTGCCGTTCAAGACCGTATTGACCGTTCACAATCTCGCGTTTCAAGGAAGCTTTTGGGGACTGGACTTCGGACTGACCAATCTGCCCGGCCATTTTTTTTCGGCGACGGGCGTGGAGTATTACGGGAATCTGAACCTTCTCAAGGGAGGGCTCCTGTATGCCGACGCGCTGACGACGGTCAGCGAGCGTTATGCCCGGGAGATCCAGACGCCGGAGCACGGCGCCGGGCTCGATCCCGTCATTCGTGAACAGGCGCACAAACTGACTGGAATCCTCAACGGCGCCGATTATGACATTTGGAACCCGGCGACGGACAAGCTTCTCGCGCAGAAATTCAGCCCGGCCAAGTTCATGGGAAAAAAAGTGTGCCGCGATGCCTTGCTCAAGGCGTGCGGCCTGGCCCCCGCTCCAGCGGGTCCCGTCTTCGTCATGGTGACCAGGCTCGACCACCAAAAAGGCATCGAATTGCTCTTCCCGGTGCTCGACCGCCTGCTGGCGGATGACGTCCGGTTGATCATCCTCGGCGAGGGAGATCCGGCGTTTGTGATGGAGTTGGCCATCGCCCAGCGGCGCCATCCGGAGCGTTTTGCCTTCCGCGCCCAGATGGATGACAAACTCGCACACCTCATGTACGGGGGCGGCGATGCGTTCCTGATGCCGTCGCACTACGAGCCGTGCGGGCTGGGCGCGATGTACGCGCTCAAGTATGGGACACTGCCAATCGCGCGGGCCACAGGAGGCCTCTACGAGAGCATCCAGGATTACGACCCAACCAACGAGAGCGGCCACGGCTTCCTCTTTTACGACTCCACGCCGGAAGCCCTTTGGGACGCGATCCTGCGCGCACGCCGTTATTTCACCGACGAACCCCGTTGGACCGCGCTCCGCAAGCGCGCCATGGCTTGCGATTTTTCGTGGGCCAAGGCGGCGCCGAAGTATGAGGCCGTTTACGCACGCGCGCTTGGGCGAAACGTGTGAAAGGGGAAGTGCTCAGTTCTCAGTGCTCAGTCAGACCCGCCGCTGCGAGTCCGAACTGAGCACTGAGCACTATGCACTCTCCCCTCCCGCCCTCCAACTCCGCTACGAGTACTTCACGCTCTTCCCCGGCTCCATCTCGTAGTTCAGCGTCAGCCGATCGGCGGCGTGGGGCTTGATCACGTCCGCGACAAATTTCATGAAGATGGCGTCTTCCTGCGTCATCGCGAGCTTGTCCATCGACTCGAAATCGAGCGCGATGAAGAAGGGCCACTCAGATTTGGGGTCGATGTTTTTGCCACAGCGCACGCTGAGAATCTCGGGGATTTTCAGGAGCGACATGCGGGTCGTCATCATGAGTTGTTCCAGCTTGGCCGGTGTGACTTCGGGCTTGAGCTTGTAGAGCGTGACGTGATGAACCATGCGAAAAAAAGGGCGGGTGGCGTGAGAGTGAACGGTAAGCGACGCCGAAGGACAAGCCTGAGAATGACAAAAGCTGGACGAACGCATCGTCCAGCTTTTGTCACCAAATGTTTATCGGATGCTGAAACCTAGCGTTTCCAGTCGAGAGCGCCCTTCATGATCGCATAAACATACCCGACGGTCAGGATGCCGACGAAGCTGAGCATGCTCCAAAAGATCGTGTGATCGTGGGCCCTCATGAAGTCGCGATACACCACCGCCCATGGATACATGAAGACGATTTCGATATCGAAGAGGATGAAAAGCATCGCCACCAGGTAGAACTTCACGCTGAAGCGGGGTTGAGCCTCCCCGATGGGGGTCATGCCGCACTCATAGGCGGAGTCCTTGGTGGCGTTGCTCTTCGCGGATTTGCCGAGAATGACGCTCACGATGAGCGCGGCGGCGGCAAAGCCAATCGCAACGATTACCTGCAAAAAGATCGGCAGATATGCCTGCATAGGTCCCTTGGATCCCCGTGTGGGCGAGCTTAGACCGCAGCGGGAGCCGGCGCCTTCGGCGGGATGATTTCGAGCGTCGCGAGTTGCTTGGGGATGCCTTTGTACTTCTTCATCTCTTTTTTGACCATGCCGCGAGCCACCAGATTTTGCAGTTTTTCGTAAGCGCGCAGGCGGAGCATTTCTTCCCCACCACTGGCGGCGTTGCGGTTCTTCAGGTTCTCGTGAACGATATCGAACAAATCCTTGAACTCGTAGGAGCTTTTCGAAGTGAGAACAGCAGCCAGTTCTTCAGTTACCAGATCAGGAAGCCGACGGGAGAAAGCGGTTTTCTTGTGAATAGGCATAGAGCGGCAGATTAACACACATTTGCCTTTTCACGAACGAAATTTTCTGTTGGCGACAATTTTACTTATAGCTGGGGGGCTGGCGGAGCGGGATTTTGGGGCAAATCCGGCTTGGGAACCGGCGGATTCGGCGATGGCGCCTGGTCGCCCTCTTTGGGTTGCTTGTCAGGTGCCTCATTTTTGGGAGGATTGTCCTGAGAATCAGGCGTTGACCTGGGCGGGGTGAGTTGAAACGTGTTCGGATCGAGCTTGAACCCCGCTCCGAGGTTGCCAAGCATGGGATACGCATAAGCCACCGTCCCACCCACCATCCCGATCAGAAGCTGGTTGAACGTCAAGGTGCCGACAGACTCGATCAACGTCCCATCCTGCGTCACGGATTGAGAGTAAACGCTCGGCGTGAGGTGTTTACCGATCACATCGGCATTCGGGAGCTTCCCTGCGTCGATGTATTTGCCGGCGTCGGCGCTGAAAGCGAGCGACATGGCAATAAAAGGCCGGAGCATCCCGTAGGAGCGCTCAAAGAGACCTTTCAGGTCCAGGTAGCCAAACCCCGCCGTCGGGGTGCCCACGGTCTTCACGGTCTGACTATAACCCGAGGTGACGGTGATCGCCGCCTTGCCGGTCTTGAGTTGCCGCAGGGCCAACAAGACGTCGGGCTCACTGAAACCGACGACCAGAAACTTCTCGGTCAATGCCGCCGTCGGCGCCAGAGGCACCAGACCCGTCGCCGCCGGACTCTGATAAATCGTCACGCCCTCCTCCTCTTTGCGCCCCCAAGTCGGACTGCCGGGGAGGTCACCGGTGAATACCTCGACAAAACCCCGGGCCGTGGTTGCGTCGCGAATGTCCAACGCCAGCAAGACGGATGGCTGCCCCGCGTTTGCCGCCCAATTGCCGACCACCCCGAATTCCGGCCCGAACGCCTTCCCGAAATCGCTCCATTTCAAGCCTTTATCGGCCAATCCTTTTTCCACCGCCGAAAAGCCAGGAAGCATCGCCCCGAGGACGAGCGACGATTCGGGGACCTCGAACGTCGCCGGAAGCGCGGTCGCATAAGTCAGGAACGTCCCCGGGTTGCTGAAGGCGAGACTGCTCCGAGCCAGGGGCAATTCCGCGGCGTTGCCCGGGCTCAGGAGGAATAACGTATCCCGCATCTGTTCCCCTTCAAACTTTGTTCCCCACGCCACGGCCTGCATCTTCTTCAAATCGTCGATTTGCTTGGGATCGAGCGTTTGTCCGCTGGCCACGAGCAGGGATACGAGGCGTTCCGTCAATACACCGACTTGCGCATAAAGCACGGCCTCGCCTTCGGCTGGCAGATGCGCCGTCGATTTCTGGAACAGTTCGTTGGCCGCCAGCGCCTTGGGGCCCAATCCTTGCGGCGGAACGTCAAGGGTTCGGCGGAGCAATTCCATGTCGTTCGAAACAAAATACCAATTGTTCTGAAACGCCTCTCCGATGATCGTGTCCTCGTAGGTAAAGGTCTCGATCTCAGTATGCCCTTGCATCGTCACGTCCGATTTGCCCGCCGGCCAGGTCCGCTTCATTTCCGCGCGCGGCTCGCTGAGCAAGGCCTCCGCCGCCGCCTTCCGCCCGGCAAAAGAGACGCCCGCGATAAAATGCGGCAGGCTGCCATCGATGGAAGTGACCGCGAGGAAGGCCTCGCCCGGTTCGACGGCTGCGATTTGGGAAAGTTTCCCCTCCCAGAGCTTCATCTGCGGCGCATTCGCCAGCGGTTTGGCGAGAAAGGCCTGCATCTCAGGCTCCGCCCCGATCTGCGCCAGCCCCGTCTTCGGCCAACGCTCCGCGGTGCGCTTCAAATCTGGAAAATGCACGAACAGGATCGTTTCCGCGGGCGCCAGTTGGACCGCCGGTGTGTGGAAACTGGCCGCCTTCTTGAAATAGAAAAACGTCCCAGCGACGGCAATGGCGACGAGCACGATGACTCCAGGAATGACTTTCTTCATAAGTGGCGGCGGCAATGAACGCGGAAACCGTGCCGTAGCGAAGGGAAAATTACGCTGCACGCGACAAGCGCCGCCAACACCGTGACCGGCCATGGCTCATTTCCCGCCATTGACTACCCCCGCTCTCGCTGCGCTTCGGCGAGATAGCCGTCGAGTTGATCGGGGGTGAAGGGCTTGAGCAGATGGTGGCGGAAGCCCACGGCCTTGCTCCGGCTCTGATCAGGCCCCATTCCGAAGCCGCTCATGGCGATCGCATAAACCGAAGCTGGCAGGTGGGCCTGCCGCATCAGTTCCCAACCATCGCCATCCGGGAGGCCGATATCGGAGATCAAGACATCCACCGGAGGATCCGCGGCGAGCTGCTGGAGGGCGTCCTCCATCGTCCGCGCGGACCGCACCGAATGGCCCAACGCCTCCAAATACATCCGCAAGTACTTCAGAGTATCCACATGATTTTCGACCACGAAAATCGCGAGCGGCTCGGCGGATTCGACGGATGGCGACGCACTCATTGAGGCAGCATCGTAACTTCATTGTTATCCGGACGCCCCCCTGAGGCTTCCGTCGGGGCGCCATTCAGGGGCAGATTCGCGGGATTTTTACCCTCATCTACTAACGGCAGGTCGACGGTGAAGGTGGCTCCCTTCCCCAGTCCAGCGCTTTCCGCCCGCAACCGGCCTCCGTGTCCATCCACCGCCGCCTTGGCGATGGCGAGCCCGAGACCCAGACCGCCGAACTGCCGCGTCACTGTCACGTCGGCTTGGGCAAAGGGCTCCAGGATGCGGTCGGCGGCCTCGGGAGCGAAGCCGATGCCGCTATCAGTTACCGCGACGGCGATCCGCTCCCCCTTGTTCCATGTCGCAATCCGAATCATGCCGCCTTCGGGAGTGAACTTCGAGGCGTTCTTGAGCAGGTTCCAAAATACCTGCTGCAGGCGAGTGACATCCCCCGTGAAGACGTAACGGGAGGCGTCAAGCGCGACTGCCAATTTTTGCCGCTTGTTTTCGATGTCCCCGGCGGAGACCTCGACCGCCCGGCGGATGGTCTCGTGCAGGTCCACCTCCTCGGTTTGCAGTTCCAGCTTCCCGCTCTCGATGCGCGTCATGTCCAGCAGATCGTCGATGAACCGCGCCTCAATCTGGACGTTGCGGCCGATCATCTCCAGGGCTTCCCTGGTCCGCGGCGACACGTTCTTATCAACAGTCAGAGCGCGCACGGCCATCAACACGGGGGTGAGCGGCGTCCGCAATTCGTGGGAGAGCACGGCGAGAAAGTGGTCTTTCGCTTTTTTTGCGATCTCCGCCTGTTCGCGCGCCGCCTCCATTTCTTGCAGAGCCTCCCGCAAATCGCGCTCATTCTGTTCCAATATCGCCCGGGTCTCCCGGGCCGCCGTCTCATCACGAAAGATCTTCACGAGGCCCACCGCAGCGCCGCCCGCATCCCGCATCGCCGTCATCACGCCACTGCCCCAGAAGCGGCTGCCATCCTTGCGCACGTGCCAGCGTTCGTCGGCCGCCCGGCCTTCGGCCAGTGCGGTCCGCGTTTCGTGCTCGGGCGCTCCGGCGGTCCGGTCTTCGGGCGTGAAGATCACATCCGCATTCTGTCCCAGGATCTCCGCTTCTGTAAAACCGAGGAGCCGCTCGGCGCCTGCATTCCAGGTGGTCACGTGGCGGTCTAGATCGGCGGAAAAAATGGCGTAGTCCCGCGCGTTTTCCATGATGAGCCGAAGGCGCTCCTGGCTCTCGCGCAGCGCCTCTTCACTGCGCGCACGGTCGATGACTTCGGTGGCCTGCTGGGCATAGAGATCGAGCAGGCGCATATCGCGATCCGACGGGCGATGGGGTTCGCGGTGATGGGTGGCCAGCACGCCGAGCAACTCGCCTCCCCGGCTGAGCAGCGGAGTCGTTTGCACCGCCCGGTATCCGGCGGCCGCAGCGATCCCGCGATAAGGCTCGTAGGCAGGGTCGGCCTCCACATCCTCGACAATGATGCGCTTTTTCGCCCGGACCGCCCGACAGCAGGCAAACTCGTCCTCGAGGCTCACGCGATTGATGCGATCGATAAAATCCCGCGGCAGACCGCGTTCCGCGACGATCTCCAGCGTCCCGTCCTGCGCGTGGAAACGCTGAATCTTGCCCATCTCGGCGCCAGTGATCTCGAGGGTGGCCACGAGCACCTCCTCCAGCGCGGTGTGCAGGTCACCACAGGCGAGCAGGCGCATGACCAGTCCATGCAAGCGCTGCAACGCTGCCAACTCTGCGGCGAGTTGCGCTTCGCTCTCGCGCAGGACCGCGCTGACCTTCTCCGTCTTCTCCCGTGCCATGACCGCGTCTTCGATGAGATTGAGCGCCGCGGCCCGCGAAGCGCGCAGATCTTCTTCCGTCCGGGTGCGCTTGTAGACCGCGGCCGCGAACCGGGAGAGGCTGGTCAGCAGGCGGGCATCTTCGGCTTGAAACCGTTTGTCCCGTCGATGAGCGAGTGCCCAAATGGTCCCGACCGCCTCGCCATCCACGTGAAAGGGCACGAGCAGGGCCTCGTAGATGGGAGGATGAAGCCCGCGCAAGCCGGCGAAAAATCGCGCCGGCTCATCGAAAAGAACCGTGGCGCCGCGGTCGAGAACGATACCGCAGGGACTCGCGTCGCGCGGCAACGTGGCTCCGAGATTGACGGCGAACGGTCCCGAGATCGCGCGCCCGTGGAAGGCGGGCGATTGGGCATCCTGATCAAGAACGCTGACCCCCGCGGAGTCCGCCCCACAGAGTTCGCGCGCGAGATCCGCCAGCTTGTGCAGAATGGTCTTGGGACTCTCCGCGAGCTCCTGCGCGAGGGCCAGCAGGGCCTGGTTCTCGGTCGCGTGGTCCGGCATCCGCGAAGGGCGGCGCACGAGTTCCTCCGTGATGAGGATCTCATCCACGGAAATCGCAACCGGCAACGGGGGTGGCGGGCTCATGGACGATCCTACTCGTGCTCATTCTGATAGGGCGGCGATTCCTCCAATCGGCCGTGAAGGAGGTTGATCTCCTTTTTCAGATCCACCATCCGAAGCTCGCGATCGACAGCGACGCGATTGAACCGCTCGAGCTCCTGGTTGCGCCCCTCGAGTTCCTCGACCGCAAGTTTGCGTTTGGTCACGTCCAGGCTCGCCAGATAGATCTCCGACGAGGCGCCGGGGAAGCGGGCCAATCCACCCCGAATCAACACCCAGCGCGCGCCCCTCTCCGCGTGCATCACCCGGAACTCGGCTTCCAGCGACACGGCTTCCTTCCGGGTGCGCTCGATCTTGCGGACGAGCATTTCCCGATCTTCGGGGTGGACCACCTTCATGGCCGCATCGAAGGAAATGACGCCGCTGCCCGCCAGGCCGTAAATGCCCCGGGCGATCTCATCGAATTTCACTTCGCCCTTCGCCGGGCTGTATCGGCAACTGCCGATCTGCGCCACGGAAAGTGCCGCGGCAAGATCCTGCTGGCTCTCGCGCAGTTCCTCCTCCGCGCGCTTGAGCGCGGTGATCTCGACAAACGTGAGGACCACTCCGCCGATGCGATCCTCGAGAGTGCGATACGGCAGCAGGCGCGCCAGGAACCATCGGCCGGGATCGCCGACCTCGCGCTCCACCGGGATGAGCTTGTCCAGGACGCATCGGGCATCGGCAATCAATTCCGGATACTCGAGGCGGAATTTCAGGTCGGCGAGCGGGCGGCCCACGTCGCCGGGAATAAGATTGAAAAGAGGAACGGCGGCCGGGGTGTAGCGCATCACGTGCAGTTCCCGATCGAGGAAGACGGTGCCGATCGCCGTGGAAGCCATGAGGTTGTGCAAGTCGCTATTGACCTGGCTGAGTTCGTCCACCTTCGCCTTGATCTCCAGGTTGACGGCCGAGAGCTCCTCATTGATCGACTGCAGTTCTTCGCGACTGGTCTCCAGCTCCTCCGTAGCGCTGCGCAGTTCCTCGTTCATCGCCTGGAGCTCTTCGTTGCTCGCCTTGAGTTCCTCGTTGCCCGCCTCGTACTGCTCCACGGTGTCGCGCAGGTTCGTCTTCACCTGCTCCAGTTCCCGCTCGAGATGGCGCACCACCGGCTCCGGCTCGCGGTGGAGCGCGGGGCTTTCCGTCGAGGCGCCGGATTCGCGCGCGTTGAAAACCACGAGCAGGTATCCGGGGGCCAGTTCCCGCGCCGGTGCGACGCTGATATCGATCGTCTTCGCCTGGCCCTCGAGTTCCATCGGCAGGTCGAATACTTCCACCGGCGCGTTTGTTTCCGCCGCGCGGAAAAGGGCCGCCCGCAATTCCACCCGCAACAGCGGATGCACGACGCGGAGCAAATTGACCGTGGGCTCTCCACCCGAGAACTGCAGAAAGCGCCCGGCATTCTCGGAAAGATGGATGATTTCGTGATACTGATTGACCATGACCGAGGGCGGCGCGAAACGCTCGAGCAGCTTGAAATGCAACTCGCCAAGGGAGGCCCGCTCCTCGAGCGCCACCATGGCCTGGGTGAAGGGCACCCCCGCCCCCTGCGTGAACGCGCTGCCCGGCACGACCGGCGCATGCCGCGCCTGTTGCTGCGCCTCCAGCGCCCGCAGCAGGGTGGTCGTCCCCGTCGGAACCGGCAGGCCCACGCGGGCCGCGGGCAAGTACTGGTAGATCCGGAATTTCTTGTCGAGCGGCTTGAAGAGCGGACTGGTCTCATCGATCGACTCCGACGACCCGAGAAACAGGCGTCCTCCTGCTTTCAACGCAAAGTGAAATGTCTCCAGCACGCGCGCCTGCGCCTCGCGGTTCAGGTAGATCATGAGATTCCGGCAGGAAATCAGGTCCATGCGGGAGAAAGGCGCGTCCTTGAGCAGATCGTGGGCGGCGAAGAGCACCATCTCCCGCACCTCACGCCGGACGCGATAGCCGCCACGTTCCCTGGTGAAAAAACGCCGCAGGCGCTCCTCGCTGACATCGGCCACGATGGCCCCGGGATAGATGCCCGCCCGAGCGACCTGGATGGCCTGCTCGTCGAGGTCGCACCCGAAGATCTGAAGGGCCGGCGGCGACTCCAGGCGATGTGCGTACTCGAGGAACATCATGGCGAGCGAATAGGCCTCTTCACCGGTGGCGCACGCCGGCACCCAGACGCGCACCGTATCGCCGTGGTCCTTGCCGGCAAACAGCGCCGGGAGGTGGTGATCGAGCGCGGTAAATGCCTCGCGGTCACGGAAAAAGTTCGTCACCGAGATGAGCAGGTCCTGGAGCATCGCGCCGGTCTCACCGGGGTGCATGCGCAGGAAAGCCAGGTATCCCGGCAAATCTTCCACGGAGTTGACCTGCATGCGCCGCGAGATGCGCCGCACGATCGTGGCCCGTTTGTAGTAGGAAAAATCGCGCCCGGTGCGCATGCGCAGGAAAATCAGCACTTCGCGCAAGGCGGCCTCGCTCTCATCTGCCGGCGGCGCGGGCCGGGCCGGTTGCGGACCTTCCTCCGGAGGCAGGCGCAGGCGACTTTCGTTGGCGTGGTACTCGACGATGCGGCGCGGCATCTCCGCCGCCGGCAACACCCAATCCACCATGCCCGTGGCGATCGCCGCGCGGGGCATGGACTCGTGATCGGCTTCCTCCGGATCTTGCGCGACCGTGAGCCCGCCACGCTCTTTCACCCGCTTCAGCCCTATGGCCCCGTCCCCATCGGCCCCGGAGAGGACGATGACGGAAGCCCGCGGCCCGTGGGTGTCCGCCAGGGAGCGGAAGAAAAGATCCACGGCCACACGCCGGCCGCGCTCCGGTTCGAGGTCGGTCAATCGCAGCCGCCCTTCGACCGCCGTCAGGAGCTTCCCGGGAGGAATCACATAAACGTGGTTCTTCTCGAGTTTGTCGCCGTTTTCCGCCGCGGCGACGGGCATCTCGGTCGCTCGCTGGAGGATTTCCGGCAGGGTGCTCTCGTGCTCAGGCGAGAGATGCATGATGACCACGAAAGCCAACCCGGAATCCGGAGGCATCTCGTGGAAAAAAGCCTGCAGCGCATGGAGGCTGCCCGCCGACCCACCCAGGGCCACGACCGGCTGCAGGTGATAACCGCGCGTCGGGATGGCATTGTCGATCTCGTCGGGAAAATCCTGTTCCACGAAATCCGGGGCCTGCGCCGGTAGCCCGGCAAACGGGAGCGCTTCGCCGGGGGGCGGATCGTGAGGGTCGTTGGGAACAGGCATACGAGATTCAGAGTATCGCACCGTTCCGCCGACACGAGCGGGTTTTGTCAACATCCGAGGAGCACGATCAAGGTCTTTGCTATCAGGGGAGTCCCTGATTTCTGGTTCAGACAAGCCACTTCCAGTGGCGCGCCACCCGGCGATGCGTCTCTTAGGTGGGTGTGCGCCGATCCCTCCAAAACAATTACCTCCTGAAGGAAACCGAACCGGCAACGCGCTACGTCCTGTCGTGCGAAGGGGAGGAGTGGGAAAAGGAGTTTTCGACCGTGGCGGCGGCCTATTTTTACGCCCGGACGCTGTCGGCCGAGAGAGAAAGCCAGTTGGTGGTCTTCAATCAAGCAGGCGAGAGGTGCACCCTATTCCTGTTTTAATATCCTTCGGCCGCCGACCCCCCACGAGAACTCGACTCGTGACGGCCGGACGCCCGAGGAAACGATCAGGAATATTCCTGATTAGTGCGCGCCTTGAAACGGAGTATACTTGGCAGGGCAGACAAGCGAGGTGTCCTGGGAGTTGCTCCTTCCACCAGGAGTCCCCGAGGCCCCGCTTGTCGGCATTTTTTTGAGGGGAGTCGGCGTGGATCATGGGCCGGAGGAGTGAAGTGACTTTTCAAGTCCGCCTTGGAGGGCTCGCGCGAATACCGATTATGCCAAAATCGGTGAACCCCTTCCCCATATCCTTATGACAAAATCATGGATTCACCCCGGTCAAAGCCGGCCCATCAACAAAGCGACCATGGACCAACCGCAGGAGGAGTTCGTCGAAGCAACCGGCCAGCCCTCGCGTGACGCCGAGCGAAGCACCCTGCGGAAAGATTCATCACCGAGCGCACCAACCGTCCGGCGTTTCGATTCGCGGTCTGGCGGGTGAGTCGATGGGATGGCATTCCCATGCCAATCCTCGGAGGTCGAAGCCACCGAGCGACACCCTTCAGCGAAAAAGGAGCACTAATAGCCTTCCAGGGCGCCCGGGGTGGCCCCATCGCTACCCGTCTTGCGCCGCTGCACTTCTTTCTCCGCGCGCATCCAATGCTCCTTTGCCCGGCCTTCGGGGCGCTCTTCTTCCTCGTAGTAACGATAAGCCAGAGCGGACACTTCCATTTCGTATTCGAAATGGCGGGCCAGATCCGCCAGGGAGATATGTTCTTCGGACATGGGAGACTCGCAGTCTACGGGGGTTCACTGTGGACTCGGGAAGGTCTCAGCGGCTTCTCAAACAGAGATCAGCGGTTCTTGCGAGCGTCGCAGGCGATGACGCAAGCCCGACACGCCTCGATGCATGCCTGGTATTTGTCTAAAGCAAGAGTGGTCATGACAGCGGTTTCGTTCCAACGGTCAGTGGAGGCCGCATTTTTAAATTCGGCCATGCCCTGATCTCCGCGTCAGGGACCGCTGGAACACACCGCGATCACGCGACTTTGCATCGGGAGCCCGTGATCGACCTCAAGAGCGGGTCCATTTCCAATTCGATCCTCCATGTCCCATCTGCGGCCTTCTGCAAAAATGGGAATGCGTCGCGGAAAAGCGTCCGACTGCCCAGGTCCCCGCGAAGTTACGCACAACATGAGCACCTCTGTAGCGCCGATGAATGCCGCGTGTCTTCGACGCCTCCCCATAGGCGCCGAAGTGCAGCCGCACGGGGGCGTTCATTTTCGGGTGTGGGCGCAGGCGTCGCAGCGGGTGCGGGTCATGCTCGCATCGGACGAAAAGCTCGCGGCCGCGGAGGAGATCGAACTCGGGGCGGAGCCCGGCGGCTATTGGGCGGGATTCGTCACCAGCGCCCAGCCAGGGATGCATTACCGCTACCGCCTGGACAGCGGCGACTTCCCCGACCCCGCCTCGCGCTTTCAGCCTCGCGGTCCGCACGGGTCATCGCAAATCGTCGATCCTTCCTCGTTTCGGTGGACGGATGCGGAATGGACCGGCGTCGAGCGCGAAGGCCAGGTCATCTACGAGATGCACATCGGCACCTTCACCCACGATGGCACCTGGGCGGCCGCCGTCGCGGAGCTGCCGCACCTCGCGGAACTGGGGGTAACGGTGCTCGAGGTCATGCCGGTCGCCGATTTTCCCGGGCAGCACGGCTGGGGCTACGATGGGGTCGATCTTTTCGCGCCCACGCGCCTCTACGGGCGCCCGGACGATTTTCGTTCCTTTGTGGATCGCGCGCATGCGCTCGGGCTCGGGGTCATCCTCGATGTCGTCTACAATCACCTCGGGCCGGACGGAAATTATCTGCGGGAATTCGCACCGCACTATTTCAGCGAACGCTACAAGAACGAGTGGGGCGAAGCGCTGAACTTCGATGGCGAGCAAAGCGAACCCGTCCGCGAACTCTTCATCGCGAATGCCCGATATTGGATCGATGAATTTCATCTCGACGGCCTCCGCCTCGATGCGACTCAGCAAATCTTCGACGCCTCGCCGCGACACCTCGTGGCGGATATTGCCCTCGCCGTGCGGGCAGCCGCCCCGCATCGCGCGACTTACCTCGTCGCGGAAGACGAATCGCAAACGTCACGTCTCGCCCGTGCCCCCGAGAAGGACGGGTACGGATTGGACGCCATCTGGAACGACGACTTTCATCACAGCGCCGTGGTCGCGATGACAGGCCGGAAGGAGGCCTACTACACGGACTATCATGGGTTGCCGCAGGAATTCATTTCCATGATGAAGTGGGGCTTTCTCTACCAGGGGCAGCGCTACCAATGGCAGGGCAAACGCCGCGGCACACCGAGCCTGGATCTCGAACCGTCGAATTTCGTCAACTGCCTGCAAAACCACGACCAGGTGGCCAACTCGCTGTGGGGCCGCCGCATCCACACACTCACCAGCGGCGGCCGGCTGCGGACGCTGACCGCCCTCCTGCTCCTCGGTCCGAATACGCCGATGCTCTTCCAGGGCCAGGAGTTCGCGGCCTCCAGCCCCTTCCTTTATTTCGCGGATCACAATCCGAAATTGGCCAAACTCGTTGCGGAAGGTCGCGCGACGTTCCTTAAACAGTTTCCCAGCATCGCCACCGCCGAGGCCGCCGCCCACCTGCCAAATCCGGAGGACGAGGACACATTTCTCCGCTGCAAACTCGATTTTGCGGATCGCGGCCGCCACGCGGACGTGTGGCAGTTGCATCGGGATTTGATCCACCTCCGGCGGGACGACCCCCTGCTGGGGAAATCGGTCCGTGGCCGTTTCGACGGCTCAGTGCTGGGGGCAGCGGCTTTCGTGTTGCGCTTTTTCGGCCGGGAACAGGACGACCGGCTGCTCGTGATCAATCTCGGCGCGCATCTGCACCTCGACCCCGCGCCCGAGCCTCTCCTCGCGCCACCGCTGCACTGCGCGTGGGAGATCGCGTGGTCGAGCGAAGATCCCCGTTATGGGGGCGGCGGTACGCCACCCGTCGAGTCTGAAGAGAATTGGGATCTTCCGGCCGAATCGGCGGTGCTCCTCATCCCCAGCCCACTATGAATGCTCCGATCATTACGCGCAAAATCGACCTCGCCCAGGCTCAAGCCCGCAACGTCCGCGAAATTCTGCGGCGGGAGTGGTTGATCACCAATGGACTGGGAGGTTACGGCTCCGGCACCATCTCCGGGATGGTATCGCGTCGCTATCATGGTCTGCTCGTGGCCGCGCTGCCCGCGCCGTTCGGGCGGGTCGTGATGCTCAACCATCTCGCGGAAACGCTCCAGTTGCCGGATGGCAAGGAGGTGCTCATCGGCGGGGAAGAACCCGGCGCTCCGGATGAACCGGAGGTGTCGGCCCCCACCGTCCGGGAATTCCGTCTGGAAGATGGATTGCCCATCTGGCGATACGAATCCGCCGGGGTCACCATCGAAAAGCGGCTCCTCCTCGTGCACGGCCAGAACACGCTGCACGTCACCTACGCGCTGCTCTCCTCGCAGGAATGGGTCCGACTGGATTTGCACCCGTCGCTCCAGTTTCGCCTGCACGAGAACGACGTTTCCAAGCCACTCCCGGGCGAGTATTCCCTGCTCATTCGCGATCGCCGTTACGAAATCGCGCTCTCGGACTTTCCCTACGCGCTGCGGCTCTACGTCCATGACGATCGCGCGGCTTATACGCACGAAGGGCGGCGCCCACGCGACATCAGCTATCCCACCGAGGAGGATCGCGGGTACCAGTCGCGCGGCTTGCTGTGGAGCCCCGGTCATTTCAATCTCCTGTTGCGGCCGAACCGGCCGCTCACGCTGGTCGCCTCGACGGACGAATGGCCGGCCATCCTCGCGATCGATCCGGAGAACGCACTGAGTTCCGAAGTGGCACGCCGCCAGAGGCTCCTGAACGCCGCCGCCCCCGACGCGCGCACCGCGCCCGCGGCAGAGCTCGTTCTCGCCGCGGATCAGTTCATCATCACCCCGGCAGGCCGGGTGGAGGACGCCGCCCGGGCGAAGGCTGCCGGCGATGAAGTTCGCACCGTCATCGCGGGTTATCATTGGTTCACCGACTGGGGCCGGGACACGATGATCAGTCTCGAGGGCCTGACACTCACCACGGGCCGCCACCACGAGGCCGGATGGATTCTCCGGACGTTTGCGCACTACATTCGCGACGGACTGATCCCGAACATGTTTCCCGAGGGCCAGCGGGATGGCCTCTATCATACCGCGGACGCGACGCTGTGGTTTGTCCACGCGCTCGACCGGTATCTCGAAATCACCCGGGATCGCGAAACGCTCCAGCGATTGCTGCCCAAGGTCGTCGACATCGCCGAACACCATCTGCGAGGCACGCGCTTCAGCATCGGCGTGGATCCGGCGGACGGGCTGCTCCGCCAGGGCCAGGAGGGATATCAGCTCACCTGGATGGACGCCAAGGTGGACGGCTGGGTGGTAACGCCGCGCCGCGGCAAGGCGGTCGAGATCAACGCGCTATGGTACAACGCGCTCCGGTTGCTGGAGGGCTGGCTCCGCGAAGAACGTGGCGAGGACGCCGCACGCCCTTTCGCCGAGCACGCCCAGCGCGCCCGCGACTCTTTCAATCGCCGGTTCTGGTCGGACGAACGCGGCTTTCTGCTCGATGTGGTGGACGGAGAGCATGGCGATGATCCGGCGTGCCGTCCGAATCAGGTGCTGGCGATCTCGCTGCGCCATCCAGTGCTCGATGCCGCGCACTGGCCGGCGGTGATCGACAAGGTGCGGGAGAAACTGCTGACGCCCGTCGGGCTGCGGTCGCTCGCACCCGGTCATCCGGATTACAAGGCGCGCTATTTCGGCGACCTCCGGGCGCGGGATGCGGCGTATCATCAAGGGACCGTCTGGGGATGGTTGATCGGGCCATTCATCGACGCATGGCTGAAGGTGCATCCCGAGGATCGCGCCGGGGCTCGGGCGCTGCTCGATGGACTGCTCGCGCATCTCGATCACGCTTGCGTGGGATCGATCAGTGAAATCTTCGATGCCGAAGACCCGTACACGCCCCGGGGCTGTATCGCCCAGGCATGGAGCGTCGCGGAGGCGTTGCGATGCTGGGTGAAGACCGCCGCCTTGCCGAGTGCTTAGTCAAATCAGTGCTCAGTCCCAAGTACCTAGCGTAGGAATACTGAGAACTGAGCACTGCGAACTGAGAACTTCTCCGAGCAGCAGGTCACCTCGACACATCCAGCCACACGCCGCGAGTCGATACGATCATCATTATGCCGGACGAGCCAGCGCCTCCACTCAAGCCCCCAACCCCTCGAGAACTCCTCGCCCAGGCGGAACGGTTGAAATCCCAGGCGTTATGCGTCAGCACCACGCGGCTCATCCAGGAGTCACGCCATTTGCGTGAGAGTCATGAGCGCCGGGAGAAGGAAGTGGAAAAACTCGCTCCCGGACAAGAGCCGCCGGGAAAGGGAAATCCCAATAGGCCACGGGATCAATCCCGGTAAACGCGGGCTCTATCTGAGTTTGTCCGCGTTGCTGATTACTCGCGCATGAGCAGGCCGGCGACGAAGCCTGCAAACACTGCCGCGACCAATGATTCGCGGGGATTTCGGCGCACGTACTCTTCGCCATCGTGCCAGAAGCCACGAGCTTGTTGCCGCGCGTGATCGTAGGCCACGCCCGCCTGAGCCTTCATTTCATGGGCCGCCGCGACGGCACGTGCCCGTACTTCGTCCGCCAGCTCCGCGGTTTTCTGCCGGGCCATCTCCACGCGACTCCCCACCTCGACGTAGAACTCATCGAGGACAGCATTCAGATCTTCGCTCGAAACGCCCAACCTTTCCCGCAGGCGGGCCAACAGTTCCTCCCCTTTTCCTTCCGCAAAAGCAAAGTCGTCGTCCGTGAGTTGTCCATAGCGCTGCTTGAGCTTGCCTTTGATTTCGTCCCAGTGGTTATCGAACGTAAAGTGTTTCATGCCCATCCATTCGCCGCTGGGCTGAGCCGCGGCCTTGCGCGTTTGTCAAACCCCTCCGATTGGCGCGTGACGCGCCGCAAACACGCGATGAAGCGCATGCACGCGCGCCGATGGCGGCGCACGAACCAATGATGTCATGGACCAATCCCCATCATCTTCCCATCAAACCTCGCGCCTCATGGAATGCGCGGACGATTTCGCCCGGCGCGACCCGACGAAAGCCGTGATCGCCGCATTTGGCGCGGGCGTGCTGCTCAACATGCTCCCGCTCGGAGCGATCGTGGCGGCACTCGTCAGCATCGCGTTGTCGCTCGTCAGGCCCGCCCTGCTCTTCCTTGGCCTCGTCAGAGCCTGCGAGTCCTGCGGCGTCCGCGCTCTCACCCCATCACCATCCGCCCAACATTAACCAAACCTCAATCATGAATGAATACTCCAACTCCGAATTCGGCACGCGTGCCGAACCACCCGTCTCTCTCAATCCCGGCACGAGCCTGCTGATCGCGCTCGGCGCCGGTCTCCTCATTGGCGCCATCATCCACACACTGCGGCCGGCCCCCAAACCCCAGCAACGCCTGGCCCGGTTGCTGGCCGACATGGAAGACCGGCTGCGCGAAGTGAGCGCACCGGCGTTGCACAAGGTCGGCAACCTCGCCATGAACGGCGCCGAGGCCTTGGGCAGCCGCGTGGATCGGGGCGAGGCGCAAGTCGAGAAACTCATCCGCAACGCCGCGCGCCGTTTGCGGCAGTTGGTTCCGTAACCTGGTGCGACTGTTTGCGTCCTGGATGACGACAAGGGGGAGCCGCTGTCGGCTGATAAAAATGCATCCTGATCCTCTGCTCAGGGCGCGCCCCCTCCTCGGATTCGCTATCGTGGCGGCCTCCCCCAATGTTCACATTCTTCAACACGGTCGAGGTGCTGCCCATGTCGTGCGTCGACTCCATTCATCGCTTTCTCCGGGACAGCGGTCTCGCGGTGACCGTGGTGCTGAAATCCAAATCAGGAATGCAGGGATTCGTCGCTCTTCACGCGTGGATTCCACTTTCCGAGCCGGTCTGCCGCCTGCTGCCGACCGAGCTGGTGGTCGCCGAGAACCGCGCCACGGAGTTGCGGCATCTGTTGACGCGTTTTGTCCGCGAAGTGCAGGAGGTCGTGAAATTAGCCGCTCGTGAAACGGAACAGCGGCGGAGCCTGACTGGCAAAGCGGTGGACGCCGACGAAATGAGCGTCCGGACGTCCGCATCTCTTCGTTGAGCCGGCTGGGGACCGAGCGGGTCGCCGGGCCCTGATGGTGGTGGATGCGTCGTTGCGTCAAGATCCGCGCTCATCGCAATTGGTAACTTTGCGTAATTTTTAGCGCAATTGCGTTTGCGCGGGCGCGAAATTTGAGTAGTGGTCCTGGCTTCCTCCCCATGCTCCGATTTGATGTGCCTCGTCCATCGAAACTAGCCCTGCCGGTCCTCCTTCTGATCGTCGCCTGCCATAACGCTCGCGCCGCAGACCCATCCCCGGCGGCCACTGCCGCGTCTATCGCGCCGCCCTACAGCGGCCTGGCGTGCGGGGCGGTGGACGCCTACTTCCGCGACGAAGTCTGGACCAAGGTCGGCGCGCAGAAATGCCTCGAGTGTCACAAGCCCGGCGGCGATGCCGAGGACAGCAAATTCATCCTCCAGGATCCTTCGCGCGACTCCGATCCCGAGCGGCGCGGCTCTCTGCTGCACAATCGCGCCGCCTTCGCGCAGATGGCAACCCTGCGCAAGGGCGACGATTCCCGGCTGCTGCTGAAAGCCCGGGGTGAGCTCCGCCACGGCGGTGAGAGCGTGTTGAAACCCGATTCGACCGGGTATCGCATCCTGTCCGAATTCGTCCGCCGGGTCACCGCTTCCGACGATGTGGCCGCAGCGGGGAAAACGCCGGCGACCAATCGCAATGCTCCGGCTTTCTTCGCGGGCATTTCGATGATCGATAATCGGCGACTGTTGCGCCGGTTGACGCTCTCGCTGGCCGGGCGCCTGCCCACCGCGGAAGAAATGGCTGCGACCGAGAAGCAGGGACTGAAAACGATGGGGCCGCTCCTCGATGCGGTGATGAAGGAGGACGCCTTCTACGAACGGCTCGCCGAAGCCTTCAACGACATCTTGCTCGTGCGCGGCTATGGCGACGGCGCCGAGAGCGCGCTTTCTTACGACAATTTCAGCACGACGCGACTCTGGACGCAGAGGTACGACCTGACCGAGATCGAGGACGCGGGCGCGCGCCAAAAGGCTCGTTATAAGCTGGACGCCGACAATCGCGAGGCGCTGCTCCGCGAACCGCTCGAGCTCGTGAAGTACATCGTGCGCGAGGATCATCCCTTTACCGAGATCGTCACCGCGGATTATATTATGGAGTCTCCCTACACCTCGCGAGGCTACGGGAATTTCGACGAACTGCGCGATCAGTTCAAGGATCCCAACGATCCGTTCGAGTACGTCCCCGTCCGGATCGTTGCGCTGAAAAGCCGCGACGCGAGGTATAACCAGAAAACGGAAACAGGTTTCTACCCGCATGCCGGGATGTTGAGCATCTTCCAGTATCTGCGCCGCTACCCCACCACGGAGACGAACCGCAATCGGCTGCGGGCGAGGATGTACTTTCAGCACTTCCTCGGCGTCGATGTCCTGGAACTGGCGGCTCGGGTGACGGATGCGGCGGCGGTGACCGCGAAGTTCGAGGTTCCCACCATGCAAGCCGCCGAGTGCGTAGTGTGCCACCGTTCGCTGGATCCCGTCGCCGGACTGTTCCAGGACTACTTCAGTTTCGAAGGGGTCTACGGACCGCGCAAGGATGGCTGGTTCAAGGACATGTTCGGCGCCGGATTTGCCGGGGAGGATCTGCCCCCCGACCAGCGCTCGCGCGGCCTGCAATGGCTCGGTGAGCGCACGGCGAAAGATCCGCGCTTCGCCCGGACCATGGTGGAGCATGTCTACTACGTCCTCACGGGTCGCAAAGTCCTGCTCCCCCCGAAAGGAATCGACGATCCGCTCTTCGATGCGAAGCAGCGCGCCTTCCAGGCGCAACACCAGGAAGTCGAGCGGATCGCCGCCGACTTCGTGAAGGCCAACTTCAATCTCAAAGAGACCTTCAAAGAATGGGCCGTCTCCCCATTTTACCGCGCCGACGGAGTCATCCAGCCCGGGACAGATCCGCAACGGCAAACGGAGCTGGCGGACATCGGCCTCGCCCGGATGCTGAGTCCCGAGCAACTCGAGAGAAAGGTCGCCGCGATCTTCCCGCGGCCGTGGGGACGCCTGAAGGACCCGCAATTCGCGATCCTCTACGGCGGCATCGATGCCAAGGAAGTGACCGAGCGAGCGGCGGACCCCAGTGGCGCGATGGGCGCCATTCAGCGGATCATGGCCAATGACGTGGCCTGCAAGAACGTCGCGCTGGACTTCGCGACCGAGCCCGGCAAGCGCCGGCTTTTCCCCAATATCGAGCCGGAGACCGTCCCCGGCGAGTCCTCCGAGTCCGATCAACTCATCCGCCAGACGATCGTGCACTTGCACGACGTCGTGCTAGGCCGCATCGAACCCATGGACAGTCTCGCGGTGAATCGCACCTACGACCTGTTTGCGGGAATTCTGGACGATGCACACGCGCGGAAGGGGATCGACCCGATGGAGAACTACTCCTGCCGGTCGACCGGTGAGCCGCGCGCGAAAGATCCGCAATACACGATCCGCGCGTGGCGCGGGGTCGTGACCTACCTGCTCCGCCAACGCGATTTCCTCTATGAGTAACCAGAAATATCAATCGAGACGCGACTTTCTCCGGTTCTGCGGCCTCGCCGGTCTCGGCGTGTCGGCTCCCATATGGTGTCCCGACGTGGCTGGCGCCGCCGCCGCCGAGCCGCCTCCCTACGAGGGCCCATTCTACGTCGTCTTCAACGCTTCCGGCGGATGGGACACCACGTATCTCATGGATCCCAAGGGCATCGGCGAGATCAACCGACTCTACAAGGACGGGGATATTCTCACCAAGGGGAACCACAAGTATGCCCCCACCGCCGCGCACGTGCAGACCGGGATGAGCAACGAGGATTTCTATGCGGAGTTCGGGAACGAGTTGCTGGTGATGAATGGGATCGACTATTCGGTCAACAACCACTCCCCCGGCGCCCGTTACATGGCCACCGGCAAGCTCGACAGCCTCGCCTATCCCACCTTTGCCGCGCTCGTGGCCGCCGCCAAAGGACCGGCCTGTCCCCTCGCCTTCCTGACGTTTGGAAACTATTCCAATACCGGGAACCTCGTGGCGATGTCGCGCATCCCCTATTTGACCTCGCTGCAAAAGGTGGCCAATGCCGATAGCATCGAAGGCAACATCAGGAGTCCGTATCACGACGGCTTCGTTCTCGATCGGATCGAGCGCGCGCTCAAAGACGAGACCGACGCGACGATTTCCAAGACGGTGCTGCCGCGGATCGAGCGCGCCGAAAACATGCTTTACGCGGCGCAGCTCAATTCCAAATCCCTGGCACGGGTCACTCCCTACATCCCCGAGAAGATCCCCAAGGAGCGGATGTCCCATCAGGTGGAGATCGCGCTGGCGTCATTCAAGGCTGGCGTGTGCGTCTCCGCGAATCTGACCATCGGCCAGTTCGACAGCCATGCGAATAACGACCGCGATCAGATGAACCTGCTCCCGGAATTCCTGGCCGGCATCGCCTACCTGATGAGGCGCGCCGAGGAGTTAAAGATCCGGGAAAAGATCGTCGTCATCGTGCAGAGCGAAATGGGACGCACCCCGACCTACAACAAAGGCAATGGCAAGGACCATTGGTCCATCGGTTCGATCATGTTCATGGGTCCGGGCATTCGCGGCAATCGCGTCGTCGGCGCAACCGATGAGAAGCAAATGGCCGTTCCCATTCAGCCCGCGACCCTCACTTGCGACGCCGCTGCCGGCATCCGGGTGCGCCCCGAGCACATCCATACGGCTCTTCGCCAGTATGCCGGGATCGATACGCATCCCATGAGCAAGCAGTATCCGCTCGTCATTCCAGAGAAGGAGCTTCTCCAGGGTTTTTGGGGATAGGACCTCTCCATCGCGGTCCCTAACCCGGCCAATACCTCCCCCATCGCGGAGCGATGCCTGAAGGTAGCCGTGGCTTTCAAGCCACGGTCCACTCCCCCCACGAGACCCGTCGCGGAGCGACGTTTGCCCATTTCCCCACCGCAATATCCCTTTCCCCGCAGGAGCGGACTCGTGCGACCAAAGCGACCACGAGCACCGATTTGGGAAGTATGCCTGCAAAATCCAAGAAACAGCAGATGGCTGCGGGAGCCGCCCTCGCGGCGAAACGGGGCGAACGCAGCAAGTCCTCCCTGAAAGGAGCCTCCAGGCAAATGGCGAATTCCATGAGCGAAAAGCAGCTCAAGGAATTTGCTTCGACCAAGCGGAAACGGCTTCCCAGGAAAACGTCCTAAACAGGTTCATTTGTGCACGAATTCACCTCCCCGGAGCGGAAGGAAAGCGGTCCCCGCGATCCGAATGACACCGGTCGCGAAATCGCTGGCGAGCTCGCCGATCTCGCCAGCTGGCTGGCGGGCGGGGACCTTTCACCGGAGCAATTTAGAAAAACGGTCGTCTCCTTCGAAGCAAGGAAGCTCGCCCGGTTTGGTTTTACGTTGGACAGCGCCGTGTCGGAAGGCGCCATGGTTCATTTCAGCCTGCGGGTCGCCATCAGCGGCGAACTCTGCGCCAGCATGGACGTGAACTCAGACACGGGCGAAATCGTCACGCAGCACACCTGCGCATAGTACGCGGGGGGGGCGGTATGTTAACTCGGACATTCAGGCGACCACCCCGGAATTGTCCGCCGCAACAGAGGCTGCGGAAGCTTGCAGGAATCCATCGGAGAGAATCTGCGCCCGGAGTCCGCCGCAGCCCTTGAGTGCCTCTTCCGCGCCGGGGCAAAATGCCCGGTCCATCCAGTAGCACGGGGTGCATTCGCTGTGGCCGCGGAAACGCACCCCCTGAATTTCAAAGTCGTGACCGATGAGCGCCAGGAGGTCGAGCGCCTCGGTGATGATGTTGCGGCGAAATACGCCCGGCCCCTTGTCATGCACCCCAAAGGTCGCGCAGAGCCGCTCGTACTCCTCCCAGGCGAAAAATGTGACCTGTCCCTTATAATCGGGCTTGTGATCGAAGAAGCGGTCGCCCTCGAGACCCCGGCCCGCCACGCAATGGACACGCGGCATTTCGATCATCGGATAGGAGTCCGCCGGCCGGTCGTGATGGCCGAAGAAATTGTGGCCCGAAGAAACGTAGAGATGACGGATTTGAGGCACGGGAATCATGACGGATTTGCTCCTGTCCATTCAACGCGAACTGACAAACCACTTTATATCATCCGCGGCAGAACGCACAAGGATTCCGCGTGAGTGGCTTGCCGCCCTTTGGAAGTTGCTCGCAACGGGGAGTCAGTTGAAACTGCTTTTCACCCTAGCTCTGAAGCATTGGCATCGTTCCCGTTTTTCGTGAGCACCGAAAAGACATATCGCGTCAGGCGAAGCGACTCGAAAGAGCGCGTCTACCAACTTCACGAACTGACCTGGCTGTGGCGCACGGCAGAGATGCCACACGACGCCGTCTTTCTCGACGAGGATGGCCGATGGCAGCCCGTCGGCGATCTGCTCGAACCGATTCTCGAGGCCCAGAGAGCCAGGGAAAAGACTTCGCGGTTGCCTTCTCGTGCGCGCCTGTCGGCCAGGTGGTGGTGGGGAATCGGGCTCTTCGGACTAGTGACGGGTGTCACCGTCTGCGCGCCTGTTCTCGATCGCCGCTACGCGACGTGGCAGGCCGCCAGGACACAAGAGCGCGAAGCACTGGAGCGGGAACAAGCAGCGAGGAAGCAGGATTTCATTACCAGCAACCTCGTCATTCCCGGCATGACCCATGAGGAAGTCCGTCGGATCGTGGGGCCGCCGCGCTCCATCAAGGCGACGGGCGACGGCAATTTGGAGCGCTGGGTTTACCGCACTCAGACTATCATATTCGAAGACGGGAAAGTGGTTGGTGTCGAAGGCACGAGATAGACCTGCCATTTGCGGCCAGTTGGCGGTCGGCCCACAGCTCGTGAATTCTCGACAAACGCTCCGGGAACATCTCAACTTTTTGGCGTATGGCCTGGCGTATCCAAGAATACATTCTCCGTGGGGAGATCGACAACCGCACGCGCGGCCGTGTCACCGGCCGAATCTGGCTCGCGGGTATCGCCGAACCGCTGGTCCTCGACCTCGCCGGAAACTGCCAGCCCGATCTTGCTGGTTGCGTGCTGACGTTTGAAAACCCCTCGCCCCTACCGCTCAGCACCCGCCCGCCCGCCGCCCAACAGCGCGGCACGACCGGTGAGATCTCCGCGGCCCGCAAGGTGCGAGTCTACGACATCCCGCTGGAGGAGGCCTACACGATGTGCAAGCGCGGCGAAGTTCCGCCGGAGCACATGGCCAATGCCCTTTCCATTGAATGGTACAGCGAAGTCAGCGGACAAGTCCTCATCGAAAGTACGGACTACCGCTTGCAAGTCTCCGAGCCAACCTGGCGCTTCACCGCCGAGGAGATCGCCGAACGCCGGCGCCGGATCGGTGAGGAAGACAGCGATGCGTTCATCACCGAGGTTCGCGCCGACGACGACGATAATGATGACGGCGAATCGGCCGAAGAGGGAGAGGAGTGGGACGAATTCCGCTGCGAACAAATGCTGCGCGAGAGCGACATGCTCAGCGAAAAGTACGGCCGTCTCATGGAAAAGTACGCCGATCATCCCGACCAGGAGCGCCTCATCGCCCACGAGATGGGCTGGCGTCGACTGGAGGAAGCGCTCGATGCCAGGGCCAGGCACAACGAGAACGAGAAAGAAAAAGGGAGCGACGAGGCTGGCCCGCCCAGTGAAGACACCGAGGACGAAGGGGTCTTCGAGGGAGAATTCGAGGAGGAGCCACCCAACCCGATGCGCGAAGGTCTGGACTGGGTGCGCGATGAGCAGGGATACATCCTGCACCCGGTTGCGAAACATGCCCGCGATGCCGTCTACGCCCTCATCGATGAACTCAAGGCCGGCGGCGAAGACCTCGCCCAAACCGACGATGCTCTCGGGGAATTTGTCGGCCACTTCATGACGCTCCACGTGAAACTGGCTGCGGCCTTGGGCGCCATCGCCCGCGGCGGCCACATCGTCGACACGGGCCTGACCATCGCATGGCTGAAGCGCGCCCTCGAGATCCACAACCAGACGCTCACGGCGGCCGCCGCGGTCGACGGCCATCCGTGTTTCGCCGCGGCCCGCCTCAACTATTACCGCACCGAACTTTTCAACATTCGCGAAGAAGTCCTCACGCTCATCGGACAATTGCGGGATGCCGGGCGGTGAGGGACCTCACTCCGCCTCGGCAAAACACGCCTCGACCTGCGCCAGCACATCGCGGAAGGGCGTGGTGGCATATCGCGCAAACTCGGAGCGTTTGGTGAGTTTCGCGCGGGTGGTCGCGGGGCTGGTCAAGCCGCAGAGGAACCGCGTGACCTGGCGCGGAGTGGAGAGTGAAGGATGCTCCTCGAAGATGAGTTCGCGGATCTCCTCGGCATCGGCTTCGGTAAATGGCGGAATGGGTGTGGCGGGAAGTTGCGCCGCCGTCGCGGGAGTGCCGGTGCGGCAGAAGTGGCAATGACCGCAGTTCTCCTCCGTGAGCGCCTCGCCGAAGTAGCCCAGCAACCGCTGGGTGATACACCCGGGCTGGCGCGCGAAATCCAGAATCTGCGCGAGGCGTTGCGAGTCACGCTCTTCGCGCCGGGCGAAGAGCTCCGCCTGTTTCGCAGCGACCATAGCGGGATCACGCTGGGCGGCATCGCCGGACAGTCGGAATCCATGGCGCAGGCCGGATGGCTTTTGCGTGATGGCGCCGGTTTCCTCCAGCCAGGTGAGCGCCTTGACGATGCGCTCACGCGATTCGCCCACCTTTTGGGCGGCCGCCTCGAGTTCGAGGGTGAGGTATTTCGGCCCGCGTCGCCCAGCGCCAAACAGCGCCGAGAGAAAGCGCTTCCGCTCGTCATTCAGCCCCGTGAAAATGGTGTTCTCGGGACGGAGAAACTGCACCTGCGAGCTCTCGTAAAAGGCGCGTGTCGGGCGCAGCAGCCCTTCAAGTTCGAGATAGGTGATGACGGTCTCGACGACGAGCGGGCGGATGTCTGTCTCCTGGCTGAGATCGTAGCGGCTGACGTCAAATTCCTCACCCGATCCCAGCATGCGGCGAACGAGCGCTTCCACCGCCTCGGGCGCGGGGGTGTCGCCGAGGGTGAAGTTCTCGAGCGGAATCGCGTCGTCCGCGCAGGCCAGCAACTCGCAGAGCGATGGTTGTCCGTCCCGGCCCGCGCGCCCAATCTCCTGCTGATAGTTCTCCAGCGTCTTCGGCAGGTTGAAATGCACCACGCTACGGATGTCGGCTTTGTCGATGCCCATGCCGATGGCAATCGTGGCCACGATCACCTCGCAGTCCCCGCGCATGAACGCCTCCTGGGTGGCGTCGCGCTCCTCCGTCGGCATCCCCGCATGATACGCGCGCGCCGCGAAGCCCGCCTCCGCAAGCTGTGCGGCAACTTCCTCGGCAGTTTTTTGAAAAGTGACATAGACCACCGCCGGACGCACCTTTGCACTGGCGAGGCGCCTGGTCAGAACCGCCAGCCGCTCACCCGAAGCACAGGGGGTCACGCGCAGATGCAGGTTCTTTCTCCGAAACGAGGTCTGCACATGCCGTTCCTCGGCGATGCCGAAAGCGCGGCAAATATCGCGCGCGACATCCGGGGTCGCGGTGGCCGTGAGCGCGAGCACCGGCCGCAACGCCAGTTCCTCCGCCACGCGCGCCAGGCGCAGGTATTCGGGGCGGAAATTGTGGCCCCACTCCGAGATGCAGTGCGCTTCGTCGATCGCGAGCAGTGAGATTTTCAACCGCCGCAGCCGATCGAGGAAAGCCTCCCCGGAGAGCCGTTCCGGCGCGACGTAGAGCAGCTTGAGCACACCCGCGCGCAGATCCGCATACACCCGTTGCGTCTCCTCCGCGGTCAGGCTGGAATCCAGCCGCGCGGCGGCGATGCCGCGCGCCCGCAGCGCATCCACCTGGTCCTTCATGAGCGCGATCAGCGGGGAAATGATCAGCGCCGTGCCCTCGAGCAACACCGCCGGGAGCTGGTAGCAGAGCGACTTCCCCGCACCCGTCGGGAAAAGGGCGAGTGCCGATTCGCCGGCGAGTAGCGCGCGAATCACCTGCTCCTGCCCCGGACGAAAAGCGTCGTGGCCAAAGTGCGTCCGAAGTGCGTCCAGCAATTCCATACCGTCGCCCATAGCTTTGCGCCCCGGCATCCGCAAGTCTGGATGTAATTAGCATTTCCCAGGCTCGACATCCCCGGCCACACCGGCCTCCGTAACCGGACCGATGCTGCGCCATAGGCGCAAGCCGTCCTCGCGGCGCAACGTCACGAGCATCCAGATCAGCACCGGCAGCGCGATCACCACCTGGGCGAACGTCGCGGATTTGAGACCGGTCGCCAGGGCTTTTCCGCCTGGCGTGAACTCGACAAGCAGGACTTCGGCCGATTCAACCCACAGGAGATAGCCGAGCATCGCGAGCAGGCAGACATGGAGCAAGAGGACACCCGCCAGCGCCGCCCGGAAGCGGCGTGTCCACGAGACTGGCGTGGCGAAAATCAAGGCGAGCAGCAGCGCCAGCGGCCGGAGCCCGAGACGGTCGAGATCGACATCGACATTCCGCACCGGCCCCGCGCCCTCACGATTCATCAGGGCTGGATTGACGATCACCACCCGTGTCCTCTCCGGCTGGTCGGGATACGGCTCAAAAGTGACCTCGCGGTTGTCACGCACACCGCCGAGAACGCCGTGCGCCACCACGCGGAAGTAAGCGCCTGCGGCCAGTTCCCACCCAGGCCAGGGCGCGACGAGCAGCGCATAGACGAGCGCCACGCGGCACAGGAAGCCGGCGACGGGATTAAGACGCGGCATGGCTTGCAGTTGGGGCAGGCCGCAGCGCCCAATCGATCCAGAACGCCACCCCGGCAACGGTCGCGACGACCATAATCGCGGGCCACACGTTTTCGTGAATGATGGGAAAATATCGGAGCCCGTGGACACCGATGAAATAAAGGCTCGCGACGCGAATGACATTCACGCCGCTGAGCAGCACAAATCCGAGCGCCAGGCCAGGGAGCTTGCGCGACCAGGACGCGGGGAGGGCAAGGATCGTAGCGGCCAGGAACCCGGTGAATTCGAGCGCGGAGCACTGCGCCGTCACTGTCACCGAGTGCAGCGGCGACCAAATGCTGGCGGCCGTGAGCTGGCTGCTCTCTCCCGCGGCATGCAGCAAGCCATGGGCGATCCGTGCGATCGACTCGAGATAAATGGGAAGCACCTTCTGGCAGAGGGCAAGGGTGAAAACCGCGTAGAGAGCTCCGAGGATCAAGGCGAACTTCGCGGCAAACCGAAAGACCGGCGCCTTTTCGGCCAGCCATCCGCGCCAGGCGAACTTCCTGCCGGCTCCCGCCGCGGGACGCACTGGCCTTCGGACTTTGGCTTTTCGGCGGGACATAGTCTGGCGCCCTTAGGCCGCGGATGGACGGGACGCCAGGACAACCCTTGAGCCGACCAGCAGCAAGCACAGGCCAAGAACGATCGCCGCCCAACCCGGCATGGCCGGAACGTCTGCCGCCGTCGTGAAGGTTTCATCGGCGAAGCGAATCGTCTCCCCATTCAGCACCTCGACGAGGCGGAAATGGTAAACGGTCCCCGGCTGCAGGCTGGCGAGGTCGAAGCTGAACGGCACAGCCGTGGAGCCATTGCCCAGCGAGATCACCGAGGTGGTTTGGCCATACGCCGCGCTCGGGCCGAAATCGAAATAGATCGAGGTGGCCGCGCCATTCGGATTCAAGCTGCCACTGAGGGACGAGCCGGATGAAGTGATGTTTATCGCCGTGGAATTGCTCGTGGGCGCGGCCACGCAATTGATTGCGCCGGAATCCACGGACGTGAGCGATCCGGAGATCGGATGAATGACTCCCGTGCCGATGGCATGCGGAGTAAAGACCGCGCTCTTGCTGTCCGCCGACGGAATCAGGTCGCCCGCCACCACACCGCCGGTGGGCGTCAATGACCAGGTGGCAACGACATTTCCCATGAAGGCGTTGTTCGCGGCACGGCTCACGGCATAGACGGGCATGGAACTCCCCACTCCAAAGTTCTGCGCCGGCACCACCGATCCCGAGCCATCGGGCGCCGTCTCCACCAGCACCTTGGTGGGGGCGACGCTCACGACGCCGCTCATCGCGAAATCGGCCGCGGTGCTGTTCGATACATCGTAGATGTACCAGGAGCCGGTGGAGGTGCCGTTGTAATTGACGATGCGGAAGGTAACCGTCGTACCCGCCGAAACGTCTTGCAGGGCGCTAATGTTGCTCAGGTCGATGGCGCCAAGCGACGCACCACTGTTGGAAGTGGAACTGTAGGAAAGGGCCGAGGCGTCAGTGAATGCCACGTTGCCCACCTGGTATTGCAGGACACCGTCAGTCGGGCCGCCGGTCGCGCAGCGATAGTCAAACTTGCTCACGGAAGTGAAGCTCACCTTGAAACCCGTCTTGGGGGCGACGGTCAACGTGACGAAATCGTGCCCCGTCACGGCCCCGGCGGCAGAGGTGTTGGTGAAACTATTGCCGCCCCAGGCACGGGCCGCCGCCGTGCCGGATGTCGTGACGCCGGAGCCACGCGTGAGACCGCCCACCGTCAGGTTCGCATCCGCCGCGGTGGCCGCGAGGGGCGAAGTCCCAAAGCTAGTCTGTCCACTCACATTCCACGACGCAATCACCGTGGGAATGGCCGTGGTGATTGAGGTCGGATCGCTCGCGGTGTTATTCGCCGTATTCGATTCGCCGCCACCAGCCACCGTGGCCACATTCGTCCCGCTCGTGGCATTGGCGTCCACGCTGACCGTCAATGTGAGCGGTGGGTAGCTGGAACTCGCGACGAGGGTATCGCTGCGCGTGGCGCTGAGCGGGGAAAGATTGGTCGTCCATCCGGTGCCGGAAAGCGCGGTGGCCGTCAATCCCGCGGGAAGCGTATCGGTCACGATCACCGTGCCGGTGGTGGCCAGAGTGCCGGTATTTGAAACGGCGATGGTGTAAGTCTTGCCCGTATCGCCCTGGACGAAACCGCCCGAGTGGCTCTTGGCGATCGCCAGATCCGGCGCGTTCGTCCCGCCGCCGGAGGCGGAGTTGCGCGGATTGGGCGTGCCGGCGGTGAAGTCCGCACTGTTGTCATTCGTGTCGGTGGCGCCGGCATTCGCCCGGAAGCCGGAGGTGGTGGCAGAAATGGAGGGAGCGGGGCCGGAGCCCTCGTAGGCATCGGCGGCGCCAAAGCCGACGAAGTCCTGGAGCGAACTCAAGCCAATCGGCGAACTGGTGCCGGAAGAGATGGCCGTGTTGACATTGAGCAAGGCAATTTTCCCCGCCGTCTGGCTCAGGTTCACGGTGGTATTCGTGGCATCCGGCGTCGGCAGCGCCGAGCCCACCGAGCCGCCGGACGCGCCCTGGATCAAATAGTAGTGGCCCGGCTGGATGCTTCCGCCCAAGGAGATCACCGACCAACTCGTGCCGGTCGAGTCGGCGTATTGCACCGACCAACCGGTGAGGGCCACCGCCGACGCGCCGCGATTGTATAGTTCGACGTAGTCATTTTGATACACGGCGCCGCTGTTCCCCCCGCCGCCGTAAATCTGGCTGATCAACACAGAACTGGGCGGCGGAATAGTGACCGTGAAATTCGTGGCGCTCGTGCCACTGCCAAGACCCGTCGTGACGACGATCTGTCCGGTGACCGCGCCCGACGGGACCTTGGCGGTGAGTTGCGTATCCGAGGCGACGGTGGGAGCTGCCGCGGCGACTCCGCCGAAGGTCACGCCAGTGACATTCACGAAATTCGTGCCCGTGATTGTCACGCTCGTATTGACCGACCCAGTCGTGGGAGAGAACGAGGTGATCGTCGGCGTGCCGTTCCCCGTGAGGACGGTAAAGCTGGCGCTGCTCGTCGCCGTTCCGCCCGGCGTGGTCACGCTGATCGGCCCCGTCGTGGCGGCAGCGGGAACGGAGACGGCGATCTGCGTCGCGGAGGTCACCGTGTACGACGGTGCATTGACCCCGTTGAAGCTCACCGCCGTGGCCCCGGTCAGGTTCGTTCCCGCGATGACCACGACGGTAGAAACCGTCGGACCGTAGGCGGGCGAGAAGCTCGTGATGCTGGGAACCCCCGTGCCAGCGATCACAGTGAAGCTGGCCGCACTGGTCGCCGTGCCGCCAGGCGTGGTCACACTGATCGGGCCGGTGGTCGCCCCGACCGGCGACTGCGCCGTAATCTGAGTGGTCGAATTCACGGTGAATGCCGCGCTGGTGCCATTGAAACGGACCGCCGAAGCCGAGCCAAAGTTCGTGCCCGTGATGACGACCGTCGTGTTCTGGACACCGCTCGTGGGCGTGAAGCTCGTAATCGTAGGCCCCGACGTCTGTTGATTGGCGAGCGTGCTCATCAAGTTGCCCACATGCGGGGCGCCGATCCCCGTGGCCTCGTCGAACCCGGTCGACGCCGCGTACTTGCCGCCGCTCGAGCTCGTCGCGTTGTTGCCCGTGGTGACGTCGAAAAAATTGGCCGTGCCGATCAGCGGATAAAGGCTGGGATTGATCAGCCCCAGCGGCGCCTTGCCGGCGTTGGCCCGCGCTTCATTGATCAGCGCGCAAAATCCGGCCCAAGTCGGGGCACTCCAACTCGTGCCACCATACTGCTGCACACCACCGAGGTAAACATAGGCGCCGGTATTCGGATCGGCGGGGAGGCACACGTCGGGCACAAGACGCTTCGTGCCGGAAGGAACGCCTGCGCCCGTCTGCCACGAAGGACGCGCGAACTGGATGCTCACCCCGCCACCGCTCCCGCTCCACGCACTCTCACTCGTGCGCAGGCCCGTGCTGGAGTTTAACGTCAGCGACGTGCCGCCCACGGCGGTCACGCTTGGGTCCGAAGCATAGTGCTCAACCTGCAATGGACCGCTGCTGCCCCCGAAACCGTCGGGCGTCGAGCCGCCGTCGCCGGAGGAAACGAAAATGCTCACGCCCTGGCTGGCAATAGTGGCAAAGAGCTGCGCATCGGTCGTGAATTGCGCCTGGCTGACATAGGTCTCCCCGAGGCCCAGGCTGATTGACAATTGATGGATCTGCGGCTGCGTCGGCAGGTCGTTGATGAGCCGTTGCAGGCACTTGTCGAGATCGGAGTCAAACAGCGTTCCCGAGGCATAGACGCGAATCCTGGCGCCCGGCGCGATGCCGCTGCTCCATTCCTCATCGAGTGTCTCCTCACCACTCGGCGCCGGCAGCGCTCCCCCGTTGACATTGACGGTCTCGATATTGGAGGTCGATTGCGCGACGCTGTTGGCTGACCAAAACGCGGTGAGGTCGGAGTTCTTCGCCACGGTATCGATGAGAATGGCGATCTTTTGACCGGAGCCTGTGACGCCGAGGCCGGTGGCATTGTAGGCAGCGAGGATCTCGTTGATCTTGAAGGGTGGAGCGTTGTTCGTGAGCGGCATCCGCACGGCATGTTTCACGCGCTGGTGGAACGGCTGCAAGTGATTGATCCCGAGCACGGGAGTCGCGATGCTCAGCGGCAAGCTCGGCGCGGTGTCGGCGGCATGATAGGTCTGGCCGCCATTGGCCGTCACGGTGACGAAGTGAACCTGCAAGCTCGTTCGCACCTGGGCCAGCGTCCCCTGCGCATAGACCACGAGACGGCTCGGATCGTGTCGCGTGATGACAAAACCCTGTCCGGTCAGCCATTGCACTACCGCATCGTATTCGCTCTGCAGCGGCAGATAGACCCTCTCCAGTTCCTCGCGGGCAATGGTCTCACCCCTCGCGATGCGCGCCTGCATCTGCGCGTAGTTTCGCATGTGGAAGGACACGCCGAATTCCATCGTCGCCCCTTCATTGATTGCAAGCACCGCCCGTTGGGTAGCCGCGACGGGAGCGGGAAGCGGGGCGATGCTGTGCGGAAAGGAGACGCGAGGTTCATCCGCCGCTCCGACGGTAGCCGCCAGAAACAACGCGAACACTGCGCAGAGGCAGGTAGTGATGCCACGTAAACTAAAAGATTTTATTTCGCAGAGCGTCGGGCCGGAGCGCCTCTTCGATGAGTGAGTCATGGCGAATTTTGCGGAAGAGCAAGAAGGCAACGTTGCGGCGAGGCGCCCGCGAACGTGCAACCCAGACCTGACAAAATGTTCAAAGAATGCCTTCCTCGTTGGAAGATCGGAATTGTGACGTTTCTGTGACGAAAGTCGGCGGCATCGGAGTCCGATGGCCCAGCCATCACGCAAACCCAACGTCGATAAGGACATTATTTTCCACCGCCGAAAGTCGATCCCTAACGACGGCCCGGGGGATGACAACACATCTGTCACCTAATTTTCACTCAAGGCCCACACAAACGTCACGCCGCCCCGGTTTGATATGCAAGTGACCACCAACCGACGACTGACACGCCCGCCCGCCGCCGACATGAATACCATTTGCCTCGCCCGCCCCTCTCGCCGTCCACTCACCGCAAGCATCCTCGGCCTTTTGGCAGTCGCCGTCCTCCCATGGCCCCGCGCACAAGCGACGGAGCAATTCTGGAGGACAGACGGTACCGGCGGAACATGGACCGGCACGAACTGGAGCGCCGCCGCCACATTAACTGGTGGAACGGCTTACGGAACCAACAATGACGCTCATTTCACGGCTCTCTCCACGGTAACCTTTGCGACAGCGGCAATCGGAAATGTGACCGTGGACGCCAATCAAACCGTCACGATCACTCAGGCTGGAACGGCCACTTTTGGTGCTTCGGGGGCCGGAGGCTTGGTCCGCACCTTCGATATCGGTAGTGGAGCGTTGCTGACTTGGAAAAGTCAAACTATCACAGCGAACAGCACCGCCGGGCTTATCAAAAACGGGACCGGCACCTTGGACCTCGGGGCATTGACGTCCACCACGATGAGCGGCGGCTTTACGCTGAATGCGGGAAAACTCATCACTACTGGAGACAAGGCCGAAGGCACCGGCGCCTTAACTCTCAACGGAGGCACGCTGGAATCGACGGGGACCAGAGCTTTCACGCCGACATCGATCACCGTCGGCGGTGATTTCGCTTTGTCGGGCACCGGAAATGCCAATTGGGATGCGGCGACGACGATCGCCCTGGGAGCATCGACCCGGACCATCACC
This sequence comes from Chthoniobacterales bacterium, assembly GCA_038228205.1. GTDB lineage: Bacteria > Verrucomicrobiota > Verrucomicrobiia > Chthoniobacterales > Chthoniobacteraceae > Chthoniobacter. Next base: position 12,366 of record JBBRPL010000024.1, on the reverse strand, counting down.
AACAGTACCACGAGCGGCAGTCGGCAGTTCCGGGGGCTGATCTCTGGCTCATCGGGCGCGGGCCTCACATTTGCCGGCTCAGGGGCCGCGCAGATCTTTATCGGTAATACCGGCAACACCTTCGATGGCCCGGTAGCCATCACTGGAGGAGAGGTCGTGTTTAAGGATAACGGATCTTTTGGGAACACCAGTTCGATCACCATCGATGGTGGCCGCCTAACGATGGCCGACATGGATACCGGCGGAAACACCAGCCCGCTGACCACAGCGACCATTGCCTCAGGCCGGAACATCTTCGTGGGCGCGACGGCGGGTACTTCGATCAGCATACAGTCCGCCACGGGCGTGACCACTTACAATGGCGTGATCGCGGATAAAGCCAGTACCACCGGCGCGTGGGCGAAACAGGGAGCCGGCACGCTCAAACTCGGCGGCGTAAGTACTTATACCGGCGCGACGGCAATCAACAATGGCACGCTGCAAATCACCACGGGCAACGACCGCTTGCCCACCGGTACCGTTGTTTCCCTTGGCCAGTCCGCCAGCGCCAACCTCGGCACGCTCGATCTAAACGGTCTCAACCAGCAAATCGCCGGCCTCAATTCCACCGCTGGCACCAACGCGACTGCCACCAACAATACCGTGACTTCCGCCGGAGCGGCGACATTGACCCTCGGTGGGAGCGGGACCTACAGCTACGGCGACGGAACGAATGGCAATTCCGGCGTGATTACGGGGGCGATTTCGGTAATCAAGCAAGGTAGCGGCACGCAGACCCTGGGCGACACCAATCCCTACACCGGCACGACAACCGTCACGGGCGGCACATTGCTGGTCAGCGGCTCGCTCACCGGCTCGATCACGAGTGCGGCGACCGTGAGCAACAATGGCAGCACGCTGGGTGGCTCGGGGACGGTTGGCAACGTCACCGTGAATACCGGGGCCGCCTTGCAAGGCGGCGACGGGATTGCGGCCACTGGCACCCTGACCTCCGCGGGGAATATATCGCTCACCGACGGGTCGCAAATCAAGCTGACCCTCGGCGCCTCCGCCGCTCATTCCAGCCTCACGCGCACCGGCGGCACGTGGTCATTCGACAGCGATCAGGCGTTTACCTTCACTCTCCTCGGGGCGCAGGTCGGGACCTACGACAATCTCATCAGCGGCCTGATCGGATCGGAGACCGGTCTCGGATCGATCGGTTCGTGGGTTATCACCAATCCCGGAGTGACTGGCACCTTCAGCTACGACGGCAGTGGCGGCGTCGATCTGGTCATCACCGCCGTTCCGGAACCCTCTGCCTTCGCGTCGGTCCTATTAGGCACGGGCCTGCTGATGAGCTATCGCCGCTTCCGCCGGACGATGCGGATTGGGGTTGAGGCGTAAGGCGGTCTTGCCCGCTCGATCCCGCAGGCGGGCGAAATCACGCGCGTGCGTGAGAGTGCTATCGATCGAAATGGAGAAGCGGCGCACCTGCGGCCTTCCATCCCTCGGGCGGCGAAAAACCGCTCCCACTCTTTCGAGTCCTTCAATTCTCGCGGCGATTTTCGGATAGACAGATCCAGCCCCCGACCTGCTTCATGCTCCCATCCCCTTCCGCATGAAGATTCCCGCCTTCCCGTTCCCGCTCCTCGCCGCGCTCTTCCTCACAAATCTGGCCGCAGCGCAAAAGGCCGCGCCGGCCAGCACGCCCAAGCCCGCCGACCCCTCGACCGGCGAGAGGGTGAACGAAAACAAGGCCACGCCGCCCGAGCGCATCCGCGTGGCCAAGGACTTCAAAGTCGAGCTGCTGTATTCCGTCCCCTTCGCCGAGCAGGGTTCGTGGGTGAATCTGTGCGTGGATGACAAGGGCCGCATCATTGCCAGCGACCAATACGGCAGCCTCTACCGCTTTGCCCCACCCGCACCGGGAAAGCCCCTCGATCCGGCGACAGTCCAAAAAGTGCCCGCCCCAATCGGCGCAGCGAACGGCCTCCTCTGGGCTTTCGACGCGCTGTGGGTCGGGGTCAACGACTACGCGAACCCGGAGAATACCGGGCTGTATCGCGTCACTTCTTCCCGCGGCGACGACCAACTCGACAAGGTGGAAAAGCTAAGGTCCATGAGCGCCCGCGGTGATCACGGCGTCCACGCGTTGCTGCTCGCCCCCGATCGCAGATCGATCTTCCTCATCACCGGCAACGGCACGACACCGACCGAATTCAACCATTCGCGCGTGCCGCTCCACTGGGGCGAAGACCACCTCCTGCCGCGCATGCCCGACGGGCGCGGTTTCATGCGTGACGTCTACGCGCCAGGCGGAATCATCTACAAGATCTCGCCCGACGGAAAGGATTGGGAGATTTGGTCGAACGGATTCCGCAACATCTTCGACGCCGCGTTCAATTCAGCCGGTGAACTCTTCACCTACGACGCGGACATGGAGTACGACTTCAACACGCCGTGGTACCGGCCCACGCGCATCTGCCATGTCGTCAGCGGCGCGGAGTTTGGCTGGCGCAATGGCGCGGGCAAATGGGCGGAGTGGTATCCGGACAATTTGCCGCCCGTCCTGAACATCGGTCCCGGATCGCCGACCGGCATGACGTTCGGCTACGGGGCGAAGTTCCCCGCGAAATACCAGGACGCCCTTTTCTGCCTCGACTGGAGTTGGGGTAAACTCTACGCTGTGCATCTTCAGCCAAAGGGCTCGAGCTACAGCGCGACGAAAGAGGAATTCCTCGCGGGCACCCCACTGCCGCTGACGGATGCGATCATCCACCCTTCCGACGGCGCGATGTATTTCACGATCGGCGGTCGCAAGGTGCAAAGCGGTCTCTATCGCGTGACCTACACCGGCAGCGAAAGCACGGCTCCGACGCCGGCACCGGTCGGAGGCGAGGCGGAGCGGGCTCAGCGGCACGCGCTCGAAGCGTGGCACCATCCCGCGGACGGAGCGCTGCCAGCTGCCTGGCCGAAACTTGGCGATCCCGACCGTTTCACACGCTGGGCCGCGCGCGTGGCCGTGGAGCATCAACCGACCGCGACGTGGGCCAGCAAGGCGATTATCGAGGGCGACCCTGCAGTAAAGGTCGAAGCGTTGCTCGCGCTCGCCCGCTGCGCGGGCATCGATCCGTTTCACCGCAAATCGGACGACCCGCCGGTCGACGCGCCGGTGAATCTGGTGATGCGCGAGCAACTCCTCCTCGCGATCTGGATGCTGGATTGGTCCACGCTGAACAAAGAACAGCGCATCACGCTCGTCCGCACCTTGCAGATTGTCCTCAATCGCTTCGGCCGGCCGGACGACGCGACCGTGCGGCGTTTGCTCGGGAAGTTCGATCCGCTCTTTCCCGCGCCGACGTATGAACTCAACCGCCTGCTCTGCGAGACGCTCGTCTTTCTCCAGTCGCCGACCGTCGCCGGCAAAGCCGTGGCCCTGCTCGACAAGGCGCCCACGCAGGAAGAGCAAATGGAGTACGCTCGCTCCCTGCGCATGCTCAAGACCGGCTGGACCACTCCGCTGCACACCACCTACTTCGAGTGGTTCCTCAAGGCCGCCAACTATCGCGGGGGCGCGAGCTTCGGGAAATTCATCGAATTCATCCGCAACGACGCCGTGGCCAGCTTGAGCGACGCCGAGAAAGCGCAACTCGCGACCTTGCTCGCGAAGCAACCCGAGAAGAAATCGCCGCTCGAAGCCGCCGCCACCGTGCTCGCCGGCCGGACGAAGATGACCCCTTGGACACTCGATGAACTCACACCTTCGGACGCCGAAATGAAGCACCGCAATTTCGAAAACGGGAGAAAGATGTTCGGGGCCGTCGGCTGCTTTGCCTGTCACCGATTCGGCAATGAAGGCGGGATGACCGGCCCGGACTTGACGGGCGCGGGCGGTCGCTACACTCCGCGAGATCTGCTCGACCAGATCGTCAATCCCAGCAAGGAAATCAACGAGCAGTTCGTGCCCACGGTCATCACATCCAAGGACGGTTCGCAGGTCATCGGCACAATCGTGAACCTCAACGCCGACACGATCAAAGTGAACACAGATCTGACCGATCCGAATCAACAGGTCAGCATCGACCGGAAGACGGTAACTTCGATCGGGCCTTCGAAGGTTTCGCTCATGCCACCTGGGTTGCTGAACATCCTGACGAGGGAAGAGGTTTTCGACCTCCTCGCCTATGTGCTGAGCGCGGGTGATGCGAAGAATGCGATGTTTGGCGGGCGATGACCCCGTGGCGCGCTGCGCCCCGCGATCATTGAGAGCGATCTCGGGAGTAGACGTTTCGCGACGAGCGACAGCGCCGTCCCCCCATGTCATCTTGAGCGGAGCGGGGATTCGAGGCTTTGCGAGAAGTCTGCGGTGCCGTGGAGACAATCATGGGCGGAGTCGAAGGACCTCAAAAATCACAGGGTTTTCGTGCGGAGCCACGACGGCAGAGAACCGCCTGATTTAATCGCGATGGTTCACTGACGTTTCTTGCGGTGCAAGTTACGGGTATCAATCACATGCGCAAACGGCTCCGCACTAGAACCCGCAGCCATTGGAGGTCTTTCGACTGCGCCCATGATACCCCGCTCCGCTCAAGATGACATGGGAGGGGACGGCGCTCCCGCTTCAAGCAGAGCGGCATCTGCGGCATCTCTCCGCGCACCACCCTTTCCTGCGTTTGCGTTCCGTTACTTCACTGGCCACAGCCGCGCCAGGCCCGCCACCGTGAACCCCGTCGCCGGGGCGTCGAGGGTCAGCGTGACCTTGCCGAGACCGCCAGCCATTTGTGCGGCGGCAACCGTGCCCGTGACCGGAGCCGTGGTCGGTTCACGATCCACACCAGCCGGCGCGACCCGCACTTTCTGGCCAGCCTTCAAGGCTTTCGAAACGTCGTCGGCTTCCCGAAAGATGGTCAGCTTCACTTCGGTGCCAGCCGTCTGATCCACATAGCCGGCCGCACCCTGTTCCGCGAGGCGTTTGGCCTGCACTGCTTTCTGCTCGCTCTGAAATTTCAGCAGGCTTTCGTCATCGAGGAAAACCTCCCAGCACATCTTCGTCTTGCCCTGGCCGACACCATGCGTCTTCGTGCGCAGCTTGTCGCCCACCTTGATGTCAGAAAACTTCGCCGGTTCGCCAGCCTTCCAATAGCGGGTGTCTTTGTCGGTCTCGATGAGAATGCCCGGTTCGCGGATGTAGCTCTTGTCGAAGTTGGCCTGAGTGCACGTGAGTTGTCCTTTGGCGGCATCGATGGTGTCCACATAGTAATACTCCTTATGGCCGTTCATCATGTTCATCTGATCCTGGATGTAGGTCAGCCAGACCCATTCCCCAGCTTCGTTTTCATGCAGGCGGAAGATGGCCCGCTCGCCGGCACGAAAGTCCTGCAAGTCGCCATTCGCCGCGTGGTGCAGCAGCTCCGCGTAGGGCATGATCGTGAAGCTCATGACTTCGTCGGTGCCCTCGTTGCGGAATTTTCCGGTCCGAGTCTTTGGATCGAGGCTGATCAGTTCGCCCCAGATGCGGCGCATCTCACCAGGATTTGTGGGCACAATCACCTGACCGGGAATGATCTTGAGCTTCGGCTTGGCCGGAGGGGTCGCTGCCGGTGTCGCGGAAGTTGCGGGCGGGACCGGATCGGCCGCAAGGATCGGGCCGGCAGAAAAGGCAACAAGGGCAAGGATCGGGAGGATGGTTTTCATAAGTTCAGAGCTGTGAATGAAGCAAGGATGGGCACTCACTTCGCGGGTTTTGCCACGGTGATCTTGATCGGGTTGCTGGGATAAATGACGCGCAACTTCTTTTCGCTGCCATTAGGCACCTGTGCCTCCGCATTGATGATGAAGCTGTAATCGCCTTCCTTCATTTTGTCGGTGGTGGCCACGACAAGTTTTACTTCGGTCTGATCGGGGTTGATCGTCGTGGTCGGGATCGTCAACCCGGGGGGCAGGTCGATGCCCGCGCCGTTCAACTGGATCGCGCTCGGCATGTCGGCGCGGCGGGCCGCGGTAACGGTCACGTTGATCGGGTCACCCGGCTTGATGAGCGTATCCTTGGAGGCCACGGTGACGGCGAAGGGGGTCGTCGGGCGCACGGCCAGCATGATGCTCCGGGTCATCCGGCTGATGGCCGGGGTGTTCACGGTGTCCCACACGATAACGCCGCCGCGAGCGGGGCGTTCCAATTTTTCCTCGCCGCGCAGACTCGTTCCGACGATTTCAATTTCGCCCTCGCCGATCGGCGCATCCGGCGCCGCGGTGACGACGAGCGTTCCCCATTTCATCCCGGGCCCGATGGTGATTGGCTCGGCTGTAACGCCCGGCGGCAGATGGCGCGCCTCCACGACGATCGGCCCTTCGAGTCCATTGATCCGCCAGACTAGCACGTCGAGGCGCTGGCGGCCACCCTGGTAGACGGCATGGGTGTCGATATGGATGTCGTGCGTGGGCGTGCAAACGAGGCGGAAGTCCGCTGGAGGGTCGCGCCGGATCGTCAGCCGATACTGGTATTGCGCCCCGCCCTGGACCTGTTGGTACACATGCTCCAGACGGATCGTGAAATCAGCCGTTTTCGGAGCCGTGAAATTGTAGACGATATCCCGCGTCATCGTGGGGAAACGGAGCTGGCCGATATTCTCGCCCGTGTCCTGGATCGAGTTGATGATCTTGCCATCCGACTCCGAAATCTCCATGTCCGGATCGGCGGGCGAATTAATCCGCTCCGACGCAACCTCGATGACAAACTTCTCGTCCTTCTTCGCACTGAAAACGTAGTGGTCCACGTCCTTCGGCGCGCTGAATTGCCCGGTCACGGCACAAGGCACGGTCACCCGGTTCGCCTCTGGAATGGTATTGTTCGGCTCCGTTTCGACTTGCTCGGGCAGGTCGCTGAAGACGAGGAGGCGGGCATTGGAGATGCCCGTCTCGCCGGTAATGCGAACCTCCATTCCGTCGAGGCGCGAAGTCGGCGGACGGACCAATTCCGAAAAGCGCAGGCTCGTCGTGGCACCCGCGTCGCCTGGCACCACGATTTTCCGCACGATTTTCTCCAGCGGTCTCCCATTGACCTGCACGTCGGTCATTTCACCGCCCGGCAGGTTGCGCCCGTAGAAGGTAATGTCGGCCGTAGTGCCTGGCCTGGCGCCGGTGGGTGAAATGAAATCGACGTACGGCCGCGTGCCCACGCTAAGCCGGTAAAAGTTCTCCGTGCCGCCGTTGTACATGAAGTCCGAAAACTTCAGGTAATAGTCTCCATCGGCCGGCACATCAAAGTCGATGAACGGGTCGCGCTTTTGGTCACGAATATTTTCGTCCTGGCTGGTGGCCAGTTCTTTGCCGTCGCTGGTATAGAGCGTGAGCGTGCCGTCGAGCCGCGAGTCGATCCGCCACGCCTGGCACTCGACAATCACGCGCTGGCCTTTTTTCGCGGCAAACACGAACCAATCGATGTCCTCGACCGGGCTCACCTGGCCGTTGAGCACTCCGTTGAAAGGAATGCGATTGGCCTTGTCGCGCGCATCGTTCGGTTCCTTCTCGTTGACCTCCTCGCAATCGCTGACGACGAACGCCCTCGGGTTACTGATCCCGAGTTTGCCGATGCAGCGGACGTCGTGCACCCCCACCGGGACGTCCGCCGCCGCCGTGACCTTGAATCGAGGCAGTCCCTTCGTCGGATCCGAGAGCAACTCCGCCGTAATGCCCGGCTGGCTGAAATACAGCTTCCTCGTCTCGTCGAGATTCAAGCCATTGAGCTCCACCTCGACGGATTTTCCCTGCTGAATCCCGCACGGGAAGATGCTCTTGAGCACCGGGATGGGCAATTGCTGCGCCTGCGCGGTGAGCGCCGCGCCGAGCAACAAAGCCGCCCACCGGGGGAACCGGACCAGCAGGTTCAAGCGGTGATAAGTTCCTTGATCGGCTCGCCGTAGTTGAGGATCGCCACGGGGCGGTCGGCGTCGTTCGTGTATTCCTTCATCTGGTTGATGCCCAGTTGATGATACATCGTGGCGAGGATGTCCTGCGGGGACACCGGCCGATCTTTCGGAAACTCCGCACGCGCGTCGCTCTCGCCGAGCACGAGGCCCTTCTTGAGTCCGCCGCCGGCCATCGGCACGGAAAAGACATTCGGCCAGTGATCGCGGCCGGCGTCCTTGTTGATGCGCGGGGTGCGGCCAAATTCGCCCCAACTCAGGACGAGCGTCTTGTCGAGCTGACCGCGTTGGTCGAGGTCTTCGATCAATCCGGCAAACGCCTGGTCGAATTGTGGGAGCTTCGTCTTGAGGCTCTCGAAGTTGTTCGCATGCGTATCCCATCCACCGACATTCACGGTCACGAAACGGACGCCCGATTCCACGAGCCGGCGGGCCAGCAAGGCATTCTGGCCCCACGTGGTCCGCCCGTACATGTCGCGGACCTTCGCGTCTTCGCTACCGATGTCGAAGGCCTTCTGCACCTTCGGCGAGGTCACGATGTCGTAGGCCTGCTGCGCGAAGGTGTCCATCCCGCTGATCAACCCGGAGGAATCGATGTCGCGGCGCAGGGTGTCGAAGTGCGTGAGCAGTTTGCGGCGATTTTCCAGGCGGTCGAGCGTGAGCCCGCCGGGGATCTTGAGATTATGCACGCTGAAGTCGTCACTGTTGGGATCGCCCTGCGTTTCAAAAGGATTATAGGCGACGCCGAGATAGGCAGCGGCGGAACTCTTCGGCGCGGTCGGGAGCGTCACATAGGCCGGGAAGCCATCCATGCGCGGCCCCATTTCCTTGGCCACGATGCTGCCGTAGGAAGGCGCTTCATTCGCCGGGATGTCATTGGTCGGCTTGTAGCCGGTGAGCAGGGTGTGGCTGGCGGATTCGTGGCCGGCGTCGCCATGCGTCACCGAGCGGACGACCGTGAGCTTGTCGCAAATCTTCGCGATGCGCGGCATATGCTCGCAGACTTGATAGCCATCGAGATTCGTATTGATCGGATTGAAGGTGCCGCGGAATTCCGAGGGCGCATCGGGCTTCAAGTCCCACATGTCGAGCTGGCTGGGCCCGCCGCCCTGCCAGAAAAGAATGACACTCAGGTCCTTGCGCGCTTCGCCCGCGGCGGCGGCCATCGCCTCGCGCCGGAGGAGGCCGGCCAGGGACAACCCACCGAGCATGAGCGCTCCGGTTTTCAGGAAACTGCGTCGTTTGATGCCATCGCAGCAACGATAGCCTCCGCTGTGAACGTCAATAGTCATAGGGTCTGGGTCGGGTGGTTAGTGATTGAAAAGAAATTCTTTCGAGTTGAGGAACATCCACGCGAAATCCTCGAGCGCGCCCTTGCGGTCCTTGGCCGGCGTCAGCATGGCGAGCGCGTCCTTGAGTTCTTCCGGACGCGGATTGCGGCCAAAGGCTCGCAGATAGAATTCCGTGAGGATCTGCTCGTCGGTCTGCTTCGCTTTGAGCATTTCCGCCAGACGGCCTTTCCCGTCGCTGATCTTGGCCTGCAGTTCCGGCGAATTCATGAGATGCAGAATCTGCGAGAGATTCGGTGAGTAGCTCTTCTCGCACTCGCAGGCGCTCTCGCGCATCGAGCGCCCAAAGACGTTCAGGAAATAGCTCGGCACGGATTCGTCCGGCAATTCGATCGCCCGCGTGCCCAGCGGCAGGCCGGCAAATTTCTCCGGGGTTCCGGTGACGGTGACGATCGCGTCGAGGAGCGCCTGGGCGGATAGCCGCTTCGGCGTGTAGCGCGCGTAGTTTTGCCGGTCGGTCTGGTTCTGCTCCGTCGGTTCCGAACTCAGGCCGTAGGCGCGCGATTTCATGATCGTGGCCATGAGATACTTGAGATCGAACTTGTGATCGACCACGTCCTTCGCGAGCGCCGCGAGCAGTTCAGGATTGCTCGGCGGATTCGTCACGCGCATGTCGTCCACCGCCTCGACGAGCCCCACGCCCATGTAGTGCGCCCAGATGCGATTGACGATCGCCCGCGAGAAAAACGGATTCGACGGCTCGCTCATCCAGTCGGCGAGCTTTTCCCGGGGATCTTCCCCGTGCACGTACTCGTACTCCGGACCGCCGAGGCCCTTGGGCTTCATCTCCTGGCCCGTGCGCGGCTGGCGCGTCGTGCCGTCCTTCTTCACGGCCACCGATTGCTCGTTGCCAAACTGGCCGCGCTTGAAGGAGATGCGGGAGAAGAAGGCGCCATAGCCCCAGTAATCATCCTGCGTGATGCGCTCATAAGGATGGTTGTGGCAGTTTGCGCACGAGATCCGGGTGCCGAGGAAAAGCTGGCTGCTGTCGTTGACCTGCGCCACCACGTTGCGCACGTGGCGATACCAGTTCACCGGGGGATTCTCCGCCGATTCTCCCTGCGCCGTGATGATCGCCCGGACGAATTGGTCGTAAGGCATGTTCTGCGCGAAGGAAGCTCGCAACCAGCCGCTGAAAGCGAAGGTCCCCGACTTTAGGCCCTCATTGCCGCCCCGCTTCACCCGCAGCAGGTCGCCCCATTGCTGCGCCCAGAAACTCGCGTATTCCTGCCGTTCGAGCAGGCGATCCACCAACTGGTCGCGCTTGTCCGTTTTCGTGTCCGCGAGGAAGGCCGTGATCTCCTCCGGCGTCGGCAGCGTGCCGATGGAGTCGAGGCTCGCGCGGCGGATGAACTCCTCGTCGGAGCAAAGGGGACTCGGAGCGATGCCGAGTTTCTTCCACTTCGTCTCGACCATTTCGTCGATATAGCCCTTGGGGATGAATGGTGCGTAGGCCGAATCCGGCAGTCCGCGGCTGAATGGCACCGCGACCCGGGCCACGTCGACCTGCCCCATATAGCGCACCATCACGGCGCCTTCGCCGGTATGGCCGAGCGTCGAGACCAGTCCGTTCGTTTCGACTTTCAGGATGTCCGGTTGCTGCGCCTTGTACTCCGCCTGCCGCGTCACGTCGTGCGCCGCGCCATCCGTGAAGTGGGCGATCACCCGCAATTGCTGCTCCCCGACCCCGGCCAGCAACCGCTCGCGAGGCAGCACTTCGATGCTTTTCACCTTCGGCGCATCTTCCGCACCGTAGGGCACGCCCTGAGCGATCCAGCGCCGGAGCATCTTGTAGGCTTCCGAAGCCTCATCGAACCGTGACCCGCCGCCATGCACGATCGCGCCCGTCGCCTTTTTCAAAAGCAGCGACTCTTCCGGCGAAGCGGGAAACACCCGGCGGCCATGCGCTTCATTGACGAGCGCGTCGTAGTCAAACTTTGGCTCGAAAGCGAAGAGCGAGAGCTTGAAGCCATTCTGCCCGGACGCCTTGCCGTGGCATCCCCCGGTATTGCACCCCGTCTTGGTCAGCACCGGCTCGATGTCATTGATGAAATGCAGTTCCCGCTCCACCGCGAATCCTTTCACCGTCGCTTTCGCGGACACGGTCATTTTCTTGTTCGAGACCGCATCGGTCACCGAGGCTGAAACCGTGACCGTGCCATCGGCCTTCGGCGTGACCCGTCCGTGATCGATGGCGACGAGGTTCGCATTCCCACCTGCCCCATCTGCCGCCTGCGCGGAAAACTCCGCCTGGCGCGTGGCGTCGCGCAAGGTCCCGTCGCTCATCTTGAGCGTGACGAGATATTGCACGGACTGATCGGCGTCCGTGAGTGTCACCTCGGACGGTTCGATCAGGATTTCCGTAATGGTCGGAACATCCGCCGCGGCCAGACCCAAAGCACCCGCCAGCAACGCGCCGATCACCGGCAGGGCGCGTTTGGGGCAGAAAGCTGAGAGCGGAAAATGGATGGCCATGTCTTTTTCTGGGGTATTAACCGATAAACTACCGCAACTTTACAGGAATGACACTCCCCGAACATTCGGGGTATCGCCCGGGCCTAAGAAAATGGGTAAAGCTGAATCCACCTCCACACGGCACGCCCCCACTCACCGTCCTGCCGAAGGCCCCGGCGGAAGCGTTGGAGATGTGAGATGGGAAAAGCATACCTGATTAGAACTTCATGACCCCATATTCCTTAGCCCCCAACCCCGCTTCCGGCTCGCGGTCCGACCGCCAGCGCCGGACGGGGTGGGCGGCCAGTGTGCTGCACCTGTTTTTCTCCCTTCTTCCCGGCGCGCTCCTCGCCGCCGAACCCGCGGGAGCCAAGCCCCCCGCCTCCAGCACGCCGGCACCCAATCCGACCCTGACAAAAAAGGTCGATTTTGAAACGAACGTGTTACCGATCTTCAAGCGCAATTGCCTCGCCTGCCACAACGCCATCGACGCCAAGGGCGAACTCGTGCTGGAGACCCCCGCCACCATTCTCAAGGGCGGTGAGAGTGGACCCGTGGTCGTCCCCAAGAACGCCAGGGAAAGCCTGTTGCTCCAGACCTCGACGCACCAGGAAAAGCCCTACATGCCCCCGAAGAACAACAAGGTCGGGGCAGAGGCC
>JBBRPL010000023.1:0-81923 GCA_038228205.1 Chthoniobacterales bacterium | reverse complement strand
CCTCCTCGCCAAACTCAAGCTCCTCCCTCTCTTCGCCACCCCGCCCAAGTGGGCCACCGCCACGGTTCCGTAGCCCGACAAAAGCGAAACACCCTCGCTTTTACAGGGCTTTTCCTTCGAAGGGGGAGGAAGTCAGGTTAATTTGTGCAAGCGTTTGTTCAAGGCCGAGACGAGCAGAACGTCGAGCAGCACTTCGGCAAGAACTACTTCCGCCTCCATGATCAGACCGGCGATTGCCACGAGAGCGCCAGCCAGGGCGATGATCGCGGCCATCGCCGCCAACCCCACCAGGCAACCTTCGGCGTCCGTTCCATCCAGCGGATTCAGCCAGTCCAACCAATCGAGCCATCTGCTTCTCCTGGCACCTCTCGCCACCTCACGCACCGTGGTGGCGCCAAAGTAGTCATCCTTCGGTCCCAGATCCGAGAGTTCCTCGTCCACACGAATCTCGTCCCGCTCCCGCTCTGCCCATGACCGGACCAGCAAGAGAAACACCCCCCATGCCCCAAGGACCGCGAGCGGGTAGCGCAGCCACATCGTGTTCAGCCCCGCCTTCAGCATCGCAACCGACACACCAAAGCCGACCAGCGCCGTGAGGATCAGGATCGCGCTGAGGACGGCGCGCGGCGAGCGCCGATTGGCGAGGTATCGACCCAACCGCCCCAACATCCTTCGGCGTTGTTGTTCCGCTTCGGCCATTACCGGCGAAAGAGCCAACTCAGCAGCGTCAGCACGATACTGATGAGGACGCAGGTCACGATCGGAAACACGAACGTCATATTTCCCTTCTGCACAAAGATATCTCCCGGCAATCGGCCCAGCCAACCGAGGCCGCCGGTTTTCCACAAGATGGCGCCGACAATCGTCAGGCCGAGGCCGAAGATGAAAAGCAGTTTGCCAAGCTCATGCACACACCCACTTTCAGCGAACCGCGACCGGGTGGCAATACTCACCGAGTGATGTGTCCGCGAAGGTTTCGTCGAACCACGACTCCATTGTCCGGTGCTGAAACGTAAACCCAGCCGCCTGCGCCCTGGCCGGCACGACCCGCTGGTCATCCATCAGCGCGCTGGCAAATTCACCCAATACCGCACGGGTCAGACGTCGCGGCACTCTCCGGACATCGGGATGACCAAACTGCCCGCCCAATCGCGTGGCCAATTCGCGATGCGTGACGGCTTCGGGCGCGACGACATTCAGCGGGCCATACCAGCGTTCATTGGCCAGCGCGAAGCCGATGAGCCGCACCGCATCGGAACGCGCAATCCACGGGATCGCCGCATCCGGGTCGCCGAACATCCAGCCGCCAAAGTGACGATAAAGCGGCAGGAGCCCACCGAGGTAACCGCCGGCCGGATCGAATACATTCCCCAGCCGCAGATTCACGACGCGGAGGCCCATGGCATCCCCCGCATTGGCCGCTTCCTCCCACACACCGCACACCTCCGCGCGGAAACGGTTCCGCGGATCGGCGCTCGCCGTCTCGTCCAGCAGTTCGCCGGGGCGGTGCCCATAGATACCAACCGCGGATGCTGCGAGCAAGGTGTGCGGGCGAGTTTTCGCGCGCCGGATCGCGGCGATGAGGCGGTGAGTACCCTCCACACGGCTGGCCAAAATCGCCCGCCTCTTTCGCGCCGTCCAGAGACCTGCGACGCTCTCACCCGCGAGATGGATGACGACGTCCGCCGCCGGCAGATCATCGATCGACGCCAGCCCGACGGCGGGCGGCAGGCCCAGCGTCGCCGCGCGAGCCACATCGCGTGTCAGCACGATGCACTCATATCCGAGTTGCATCAGGTAGGCCACCAGCGGGCGCCCGATAAAGCCCGTGGCCCCGGTAAGCACCACCCTCATGGCACGACACGGACGGTCTGTCCGCGCTCCCATCGGTATTCGATCGGATCTACCTCGTAACACAATTCGAGCGTGGCCTGGTGGTCGGCCAAAAAACGCCACTGCGCCTCGGGCACAGCCACCACACGACTGTGCCAGGCCGCCTCCTCCCGCCTCACGCGCACGACCTGAAGCGTATCCCCGCTCTCCACCGACAGGGCGGAGGGCTTGTATTTCAAAAAGGCCTCGGCCTCGTCCAGCGAAGAGAACGGTGATCCTTCGGCAAGCGCGGGCGCCTGCTGGCGTTCGATACGAAAGCGCGCCGGAGCATCCGGGGAATCGATGACTCCAGTGACCGCTTCATCGGTTTCCACCACTCGGATCGCAGCCCGATGGAAATGAAAATCGGTAAGCTGATTCCCGCTCTTCTCCACGACCCAGCGATCGCAATCACTGCGCAGGAAGTGCAAGCCTTCGAGGGTTTGCCCCGTTTCTGCTTTTGCCCAGGCATGCAACCGGTAGGCCGCGTGCCAATAGCCGAGGCCGATGCTGGCCGGCAACGGAACCGGCCGCATCCCACTCAAGCGGCAAACCACGATGTTCAGGAACGCGAAGCCATCCCGGGTGACAAGGTGCAGCGGGGACGGAAGGAGCGGCTGGGCATTCGCCACGGGCATCCGGTAGACAAAGAGCCAGCATTGGCAAATCGACCCAGCGACCGTGAAAGGATTGCGAGGGATTTTCATGCGCGGTGCAACCACTGGTAAAAGATGAGGAAGAACACAGCCCCGCTTCCGTTGAGCGCCACCATCCAGGCAGCCCACACTCGTCCCCGCGCGACACCGTGAGGCCGCAGGCGCCGAGCGAGCACCAGCGCCATGATCACATTGGAGATGGCGACAACGGCCACGTTGAGCAAAGCGGCATGAGCCACCGCCCCTCGCCACCAGAGCAAACCATTGATGGCGGCCCCGACGGTCAGCACGATTTCGCCGAACGCCATGGTCACCAGGCACGCGTCGAAACACCGCGCCAGACGCACCTTCCCGATTCGGCACAACACGGGAATCAAAACGCACCACGCCAACCCCGCTGAGAGCGCCAGCCACACCGCGGCCGCGACCACCTTCCAATCGACGAGCACCAATCCCAGCGATGCGCCGTAAAGCAGCGATCCGCCGATGGCCACGGCGAGGAACGCGCCCCAGCGTCCCCAAGGGTTCCGGTCAGTGCTCCGCGCCAACCAGGCATCCGCGATCGATGTGGAGATGCGTTCCATGGGTCAACGCGTTTTGCAGGAGCTTTCATCCCGGCACACCGGAGGTGGGAGCGATCCCAGCACGGCCCGCAGGTCGTCATTCGAGCCTCCCAGCCAGTGCGAGAGCTGATGGCGATGCGTGGATACGGCCTCGCACAAGCGCCGTGCGAAGGGCAGCAGGGCCGGATGCGCGAGCCGTTGCGACCACTCCCGATACTCGCGCAGCGCCCACAGGCAGGTCACCCAGGCCGCTTCCCCCTGCCACACTTCGCCCGCATCGCTAATGACCACGATTTCCTTCTCCGGCTGCAAGTCGCGCAGGCCGGGGAACCGGCATTCGGCTTCCGCGGATTGAAAAGGTAGGAACGCCATCGGCACGTAGGCAGGCTGCCGGGCCAGCCAGATGCGGCACCGGCGGCATAGCTCGCACTGGCTGTCGTAGAGAACGTAGAGCCGTTTCATGGTGGGAGACCACGGGCTAGCCCACGACGGGAATATGCGTCTGCGCGGGAATCGGCGGAGGGGCTCCATGGAGCAGCGCGCGTTTCCGCATCTTCGAGAAGACGTAGAGATTGAAGAAGTGCATGCCGCCGAGGATGAGCAGCACGGCTCCGACCTTGGTGCTCAACGCTTCGAGCAGGCTCTGGAGGTCCGTCGCCTTGTCGCCGTATTTCAGGGCCAGCGTGACGTAGCCAATATTGATGAGGTAAAAGCCGACGACCAGCAGGTGATTGATCGAATCCGCCAGCCCCTCATTGCCGTGAAAAGCTTCCACGAGGAAGAGTCGGCCATCCTTGTGCAGGGTGCGGGCGACCCAGATGGTGAGGGCGACACTGATCACGAGATAGCAGGCATAGGTGGCAACGACGTAGTTCATAGTTGGGATTCCGTTTAGTTTTGTGTTTTCAGGATTGTCTGAAAGTCAGTGGCAAAAGAAAGCGCGCGGTCATTTGAGAAACTTCAAGGCCCACGGGACAATCGTGCTCTGCTCGGAGCGGACCACCTTGCTCAGCACCCCATCGGCCATCTCCATGAATTCGCACAGTGCCTTGGTCTGCGCCGTGAAGGCGCGCGCCTCCGCCGACTTCAGCCCGTCCGCCCGGTCGATGCAATCCTTGAGCACATTGATCGCGGGCCGGATTTCCCGGCGCTTCCGTTCGCGGACGATGATGCAAAACATCTTCCACACTTCCTTTTCCGCCTCGAAATACTCCTTGCGTTCCCCTTTGCGGACGACCCCACGTACCAGACCCCACCCGACGAGTTCGCGCAGATTGGTGTGGGCATTGCCACGGCTGATCTGGAGTTCCGCCATCACCTCGTCGGTCGTCAACGCCCGCGGGCTCACGATGAGCAACGCATGGATCTGCGCCATCGTGCGATTGATCCCCCACGCACTCCCGATCGCTCCCCACTGCATGACAAACTCATCACGGGCCGCCGCAAGTTGAGCGGCTTCGCCGGAGGCAGAGGTGGCCGGTTGCTTTTCCATTTCTTATTTTCAGTATTTACTGAAAGTTTGTTGATGACAAGGAAAATGTTTTAGCTATCAGCCTCTCTTCACCAGCGTCGAATGTGCACCGCAAACGGGTTCCCCTTTCACTTGGACGGCGAAACCAATTCGGACTATCCACCCTTCATGTGCTTTCGAATCCTCCTGAAGTTCACCGGTTGCGTATTGCTCTGCTCCGCCGCACTGGGCGCTGACCAAGGCAAAACGGCGGCGACCACCAGTTCCCGCGCCAAGTCCGATCGCGTCAATGCCGTCCAGAACGATCCGGCGAAAATGGTGACCCGCGATTTTCGCCTGCCGGCGAATTATTTTGCCGCGCAAGAAAAGGCGAATCGTTGGGAATCGCCTGCGCAGGCGGCCGAGGCGCGCAAGGATTTCCGTGAGTATCTCATCACCCGAGGCGTCATGTTTGCCGATGGGGCGAAGGCCACGCTGAATGACAAGGCCACCCGGGTGACGATCCGCAATACCGCTGCTCAACTCGACCTGATCGACGTCATCCTCAACCCGAACCAGCAGTAGGGAGGGCGCCCTTTCGGGGATGACACGCGCTCCCCGAAAGAAGGGCAGTTCCGCGATGGAGCGCTGGTTCGGCGAATAAATTCGCCGCTACGTCCTCGCGCATTCTTTCGCGAGACGTCCCCGCATCGTCAGCGTCCGCCCCACGAACCGCGCTGGCCCCGGCCGCCACCGCCGCCTCCACCGCGGCGGTCTCCTCCCCCGCCTCCGCCTCCACCACGAAAGCCACCACCGCCCCCTGGACGTGGAGAGCGTTGCTGGCGGGGGCCGCGTGGGGGCGCCGGAGGTTCGGGTGGCGCGGCGGATGAATAATCAAATCCATCGAGACGGCGGCGCGGCAGGCCGCGGCCGATGAAGCGCTCCAGCGAGCGGAGATCGCCATTTTCGTCGGGGCTCACGAAGCTGAGCGCATCGCCGACGGCATTGGCGCGGCCGGTGCGACCGATGCGGTGCACGTAGTCCTCATTGGTCATCGGGAAGTCGTAGTTGACGACGTGTGAGATGCCATCCACGTCGATGCCGCGAGCGGCGATGTCGGTCGCGACCAGGACACGGACTTCGCCGGCCTTGAACGAGCCGAGGGCACGGAGGCGCTGGCTCTGGGAGCGATTGCTGTGCAGCGTGCCGGTCTTGATTCCCACGCTGTCGAGCTTGCGCGCAATGCGATCGGCGCCGTGCTTGGTGCGGCTGAAGACGAGCACGGAATCCATCTGCGGCTGCTGGAGCAGCGCCACGAGCAGGGCCAGCTTGAGGTGCTTGGGCACTTCGTAAGCCACCTGCGTGACGGTCTCGGCGGGGTTCGACCGGCGGCCGACTTGGATGGTCACGGGTTGGTCCTGGAATTCGTGGGTGAGCTTCTCGATGTCGGGCGAGAGCGTGGCGGAGAAGAGGAGCGTCTGGCGCTTGCGCGGGAGCCGCTTCACAATGCGCCGGATGTCGGGCAGGAATCCCATGTCGAGCATCCGGTCGGCTTCATCGAGAACGAGGAATTCCAGGCCGGTCCAATCGCCATGGTGCTGCTGCATGAGATCGAGCAGCCGGCCGGGGCACGCGATGATAAGCTCGATATTGTCGCGCAGCGCCTGAACTTGCGGGCGTTCCCCGACTCCGCCGAAAACGGTCGCCATGCGGAACGGGATGTAACGGGAGTAGGCCTGGGCATTCTCCTGGATCTGCACCGCGAGTTCACGCGTCGGCGCGAGGACCAGGGCACGGATTTTTTTGTTCCCGACCGGCGGGCGCGCGGCGAGCAGTTGAAGCATCGGCAGGACGAAAGCGGCCGTCTTGCCCGTGCCAGTCTGGGCGATGCCGATGGCGTCGGTGCCACTGAGAATCTTGGGGATGGCGGCGATTTGGATGGGCGTGGGCTCCGTATAGCCGGCATCCTTGAGGGCGCTAAGAAGGCGGGGTTCGAGACCGAGGGCTTGAAATGGCATTGTAGAGGTAAGGTCGTGCCGGAGGGGCGGCGACTATCGTTCAAGAACGCAAAATGGCAATCGCGGATGCAAACGCGCCCGGTGATCCATTGAGATCTACCGTTTCGAACCAAGCGCGAGTTGCTCCGCAGGATTCCAGCCATGCGGCGCAGCGCGTGCGCCGCTCCACCATTTCATCCCTGCGGCAATCCAGCGAGCACGCGCAGCCTCATAGGTGAGCCCCTGGTCATCGTCGTCAAAGCCAAACTCGAAACCGCACGATGGACAGATCTCGAAGGACGCCCCGCCCTCCCGATTGCGCGGCGGCTCGTGCAGATCCGGCCAGCCGCAGACGGGGCACGTGTGCTTCATCGCGCGGTGCGGAGATCGACTGGCGTCCCGGGCTGGCGGTCGAAATAGGCGCGATTACCCGGTTTAAAGAAAGTGCGGGTGGTGCCATTGGGATTGTAAGCGCCGAAAGCACCCGTGGCCGGATCGAAAACGCGGAGCGAACCGTCGGAATCGCGCTTCGCGGGCAGGCCTTCGGTCCGGGCGCGTTGCAATAGAGCCGAGGCTTGGGCCGCGTAGTCATCAGCATCGCGCGCGTTGAAATCACCGCCGTGCCGCGCGAAGTGATCGGCCAGGGTGTCCGGCCGGCCCCAGGTTTGGCGCGCGCCATGGTCACCCGCGGAGCCGGCGCGGTTCTCGGTCGTGGCCGGGCCCGGATCAGGCCGTAACGTCTTCGCGGGTTGTCCGACCAGCCACGAGACGCCGAGGATGACGGCCAGGACAACGAGCTTTACGACCTGCCGCGACATATTCGCGGCCGCCTACGAAAGGCAAGCCATCGCCTTGGTCTCTTCCGTGGCGAAGGGCTGCTGCGGGCGCAGGTCGAGATCGGCGAGGAGTTGCTGGTCATCGTCCACCCCTGGGTTGGCGGCGGTGAGAAGCTTGTCGCCGTAGAAGATGGAATTGGCCCCAGCGAAGAAGCACAAAGCCTGGGCCTCGCGCGAGAGCCGGGTCCGGCCGGCGCTCAGCCGCACCTTGGCCCTCGGCAGGGCGATCCGGGTGGTGGCGATCAGGCGCACAAGTTCAAAGACATCGACCGGCGGCTGGGCCTCGAGCGGCGTGCCGGGCATGGCCATGAGGCAATTGATCGGCACGCTCTCCGGCGCCGGGTCGAAATTCGTCAGCACTTCCAGCATCTTGAGCCGGTCGTCGATGGTCTCGCCCATGCCGATGATACCGCCGCAGCACACATCCATACCCGCCTGCTGCACGGCTTTGATCGTATTCACGCGGTCCTGAAAAGTGTGCGTGGTCACGATCTCCGCGTAGTGTTCGGGCGAGGTGTCGATATTGTGATTGTAAGCGGTGACGCCGGCTTCCTTGAGCTTGCGCGCCTCGGTGAGCGTGAGCTGGCCCAGGGTCACGCAGACCTCCATCCCGAGCTTGCTCACCTCGCGGATCGTGCCGAGGACTTGCTCAAATTTGGCGTCGCCATCGCGCACGCCCTTCCACGCGGCGCCCATGCAGAAACGGGTCGAGCCATTCTCCCGAGCGCGCCGGGCGACATCCAGGACGGCCTCCGTTTCCATGAGACGTTCCGCTTTCACGCCGGTCTGGTAGCGGGAACTCTGGGCGCAATAGCCGCAATCTTCCGAACAGCCGCCAGTCTTGATGGAAAGCAGGGTGCAGAGCTGCACTTCGCCGCCTTTCCAGTGGTCGAGATACGTGATGCGCGACTGCTGGATGAGGTCGAAAAATGGCTGCTCGTAGATGGCGCGAAGCTCAGGGAAGGTCATCGCCGCCACGATGCGAAGGGCCGCGGGAGGTGTCCAGCGTTTAGAAGTTTGTTGATCTACGAAAGGACCACACCGCTCCGCGCGACACGTCATCCCCGCACTGGTCATGACACCCTCGACAGTCCCTTGACTTCGAGACGTCGCCCCATAGGTTGCGGCGGTTTTTGCCGCTTCCGCCATGTTCCGCCACTCTGTTCTTCCTCGCTGGCTCGCTATCGCGAGTATCGCCTTCGCTTCCGCTTCCGCTTCCGCCCGTGCGCAGAATCTCATCGAAGGAATCGCCGCCGAAGTTGCCATGGGCAGCCAGCGGGAGGTCGTGACCCTTTCCCAATTGCGCGAGTTGGTGGGACCCAAGGAAAAACAGGCTCACGAGACGCTGAGAGGCACGGAGTTGGTGGAAAAGATCAAGGAGATCCGTCTCACCGCGATCAACGATCTCATCGATCGGACGCTGATCCTCCAGGAATTCAAACTCAAGGGTTACACGATCCCCGACTATCTGATCGATGAGCGGATCGCTGAGGTCATCAAGGATTCCTTCGGCGGCAACCGGCAGGCCTTCGTGCGCACCCTCGCCGCGCAGGGATTCACGCTGGAAAAGTTCCGCGAATTTCAGCGCGATTCGGTCATCGTGCAGGAAATGCGGCGTCAAGTGGCCAAGGGAACGGGCACGGTTTCCGACCAGAAGGTCCATGAGTACTACAAAGAGCACGCTCAGGATTACAGCACGCAGGAAGAGGTGAAGCTGCGCATGATCGTCATCCGAGGGGGTCCAGAGAACGAATCGCCACGCAAGATCATCGAAGAGATCCGATCCAAAATCGAGGATGGCGCAGACTTTGGCGACCTGGCCCGGCTGTATGATCAAGGCGGCACACAGGAAACCTCCGGGGATCTCGGCTGGATCGATCGCAAACACTTCAACGAAAGCCTCACCAAAGCCGCCTTCGCCCTGAAAGCGGGCGAAATGAGCCAGATTATCGAATTGAACGGCAGCTTCTACCTGCTCCTGGCCGAAGCGAAAAAACAAGCGGTCGTGAAGCCATTGAACCAGTTAAGGCCCGAGATCGAAAAAGTGCTCCTCCAGACCGAGCGCCAGAAGCAACAGCAAGACTGGCTGCTGAAGTTACGCAAGAAGGCGTATATTAAGGTGTACTGACCGCTGGGACAATGTTCTGAGGCGTGCCGCACCGAGAGGTCAGAGACCAGAAGTCAGAAGTCCGAATTCCACGGACGGCGTGTCTTCAGACTCCCGCGCATGCCCCCTCACCTCCGCCCCCCGCCTAACGCTCCGCTTGACTTCAAAAGGTCGGTACCTAGGTTGCGCCTCCGCTTCTCTGTCGTCTGCCATGTCTTGTATCACCGTTCGTAGTCTCCTACTCGCTGTCGCCAGTGCGGCTCTGATCGTCATGACCGCCTGCGGCCAGGAGGTGCTCGATGGCATCGCCGCCGTGGTCAACAGCGACGTGGTCACCTTTTCTCAAGTCCGCGAACTCGTCGGACCGAAAGAGAAGCAGGCCCGCGAGACCCTCAAGGGCGAAGTGCTGGTGGAGAAGATCAAGGAGATCCGTCTGGCGGCGATCAATGATCTCATCGACCGCGCCCTCATTCTCCAGGAGTTCAAGACCAAGGGATATACCATCCCCGACTACCTGATCGATGAGCGGATTACGGAGGTCGTCCGCGATTCCTTCGGCGGCGACCGCCAGGCTTTCCTGCGCACGCTTTCGGCGCAGGGCTTCACTCTGGAAAAATTCCGCGAATTTCAGCGCGATTCGGTGATCGTTCAGGAAATGCGGCGCATGGCGGTCAAGGGCGCGGCCACCGTGTCCGACCAGAAGGTGCAGGACTTCTACAAGGAGCACGCCGAGGAATACAGCTCCCAGGAGGAAGCGAAGCTGCGCATGATCGTCATTCGCGGCAGTCCCGAGAACAATTCACGGCGCAAGATGATGGAGGAGATCCGGGCCAAGATCGTCGGCGGCGCCGAGTTTGGCGATCTGGCGCGCATGTATTCGGATGGGAGCGAGCAGGAAGCTTACGGCGATGTCGGCTGGGTCGATCGCAAGCACTTCAATGAAAGCCTGACCAAGGTCGCCTTTGCCCTGAAGCCAGGCCAAATGAGTCAGATCGTCGAAATGGCTGGCAGCTACTACCTGCTGCTGTGCGAAGCGAGGAAGCAGGCGACGGTGAAGCCCTTGAAAGATGTCCGGCCGGAGATCGAGAAAGCGCTCCTCCAAAGCGAGCGCCAGAAGCAGCAGCAGGATTGGCTGCTCAAGCTGCGCAAGAAAGCGTACATCAAGTTGTACTAACTGGACGAACGCTGGAAACGGCTCGGGTGATTTTCTTGAAGCCACATCGCAGCCCGAGAGTTCAGAAGTCAGAAGTCAGTACTCTACGCACGGAGCGTCTCCGATGCTGAAACTGAGAAGTGAGAACTGACCTCTGAGCACTGATCCCCGGCCTCCGGCAACCCTTTCGAATGACCACAGGCGTCCTTAGCAAGTACTGGAAGGTCTTCGACATCGGCCTCCAGAATACTTTCGTCTACCGCTGGAATTTTCTGCTGCGGGCGGTCTTCGGAATTGTGCCCCTCGTCGGCACGGTCTTCTTGTGGAAGGCGATCTTCCAAACCAGCCACGAAGCGATCAGCGGCTATGACTATTCGGCGATGATCTTCTACTTCATGCTCACGGTCTTCCTCGACAACCTGGTCACTCCGACCGAGGACGAGTGGCAGATCGCGGCGGAAATCCGGGACGGAAAAATCAGCGCCTTTCTGACCAAACCACTCAACTACCTCGGCTACCGGATCGGCCTCTACCTGAGCTACCGCCTGCTCTACATCAGCGTGGTGCTCCTGCCCATCCTCGCGCTGGGCTGGGTCTTCCGCGAGCACCTGCGCTTTCCCGCGCACATGATTACCTGGCTGGCCTTTGGCGCCTCGACGGTCATGGCGGCGTTTCTCCAATTCTTCATCGCCTATTCGCTGGCCATGATCGCTTTTTGGGTGCTGGAGATTTCCACGATCATCTTCATCCTCTATTCCTTCGAGTATTTCCTCAGCGGCCACGTCTTTCCCCTCGATATCATGCCGCCGGGGTTGCAGGCCTTCATACACTGGTCGCCCTTTACCTACGAGCTCTTTTACCCGGCACAGATTTACATGGAGCGCGTGCAGGGCGGCGCTCTCGCGGAAGGGCTGGCCATCCAGGCGGGCTGGCTGCTCCTGAGCTGGCTGTGCGCCCGCGTCCTGTGGTCGCGCGGCGTTCGTAAATACCAGGCCGTCGGCGGCTGAACGACATGCGCCGCTATTTCGAGATCTACTGGCTGATGATCCGCAACTCGCTGATCCGCGAGATGAACTTCAAGGCGAATTTCATCCTCTGGATGGTGGTCGAGTTCTTGTGGTTCCTGGGCCAGGTCGTCTTTCTGGAGGTGCTCTTCAGCCATGTCGACAGCATTGGCGACTGGACCAAATGGGAATGCGTGCTCCTCGTCGGCACCCATCAAATCACCTCCCAGCTCTTCCAGGCATTCTTTTACGTCAATCTCTCCGAGTTGCCGGACCTCATCCGCACCGGCCGGCTCGACCTCATGCTCCTCCTGCCGGTCGATGCACAATTTGCTGTCTCCACTCGGAAGTTCGGCATGGACAACGTGGTCAATGCACTCGTCGGCGTCGCGATCGTGATCTTCTGCCTCTTCAAATTGCAGGTCGTGCCGCAGCCGCATCAGGTCGCTCTTTACGCGGTCGCCATTGCTTTCGGCGTCTCGGTGCACTACGCCGTCCTTTTCGGGTTGGCGACCATCGCCTTCTGGATCGTCCGGGCACAGGGGCTCATCTACGGCTACTACAACGTCTTCAATATCGCCCGATATCCGGATGTGGTCTTTCACGGATCTTTCAAGATCATCTTCAGCTACCTCATTCCCGTCATCATCGTCGCCAATGTCCCCGCCCGCATCCTGGGCCGCGCCCTGGAATCACCGTGGAGTGGCCTCGCGCAGCTCGCCGGCACCGCAGTTTTCATCGTTTTCGCCACCCGGGCATTTTGGCATTTCGCGCTGCGGCGCTACTCGTCTGCGAGTTCGTGATCGTGCGTCGGCGAGTTCGTGATCGTGTCGTCGGCAACTTCCTGAAAACCACCCTCTGGCAGGTCCGACACCTGCTGAAAAATACGCAGCGTTTCCCCTTGCGCGGCTGGGGGAAAGCAATTATCTATCCGCCCTCATTTTTCCCGTAAGCCAAAGACTGACTTCTCTCCCCGCTCAATTTATGGCCAAAAACAAGCCTGCCAAATCCGCCGCCAAACCCAAGAAGTCCGCTCCCGTGAAAATCGTGAAGAGCGCGAAGAAGCCTGCGGCGAAGCCGGTGAGCAAGATCGTGACCAAGCCGGCGAAGGCCCCCGCCAAGGTGAACGGCGCGGAAAAAGGAGGCGACAAGCATGGGCACACCGCCAGTTCCGACCAGTCGTTCATCAGGCCCAACGGCAAACCGTTGAAACCCGTGGTCCTCACGCCTTTCCTCAAAAAGCAGAAAGAGAAGCTGCTCCAGCTCCGCGACTCGATGCTCGATTCGATGATGGGCGTGGCCAAGGACAACCTGCGCCAGCGGGCGGAAGGCAGCGAAGCGAGCGCCTTTGGCATGCACCAGGCGGACGCCGGCAGCGACGCTTACGACCGCGATTTTGCCCTCAGCCTCCTTTCCCAGGAACAGGACGCTCTCTACGAGATCGACGAAGCGCTCAAGCGCATCGATCTTGGCACCTACGGCGTTTGCGAGATGAGCGGCAAGGCGATCGCCCACGCCCGGTTGGAAGCGCTCCCCTTTGCCCGCTACACGGTGGAGTGCCAGTCACAGATTGAGAAGATGGGCAAGGTCACCCGCGCCCGCGTCCCCGTCACTTCGCTCTTCGGTCTCACCGACGAAGAAGGCGGCGGCGAAAGTGAAGAAGAAGAACCAGCTACCGATAACAAAGAATAATGGCGAATTTCGAATTCCAAATCGGGGAGTCTCTCGACCGATCGAATTCAAGATTTAGAATTCAAAACCCATAATTACGTCAATATGTCCCGCGATTTCATCATCCTCGAATGCACGGAGGCCAAAGCCGAAGGCAAAACCGTCTCGCGCTATATCTCCACGCGCAACAAGAAGAGCCCGAACACGCCCAACCGGCTCGAAAAAAAGAAATACAACCCGAACTTGAAGCGCCACACGCTTCATCGCGAAACCAAGTAGTTCCAACTTTATGCAGCCCAAGACTCCTCAACGCCGCACCAATTTCCGCAAAGCCAACCGGACGATGCCCCGGCGGCGCATCGACATCGCCCTGGAA
This sequence comes from Chthoniobacterales bacterium, assembly GCA_038228205.1. Lineage (GTDB taxonomy): Bacteria > Verrucomicrobiota > Verrucomicrobiia > Chthoniobacterales > Chthoniobacteraceae > Chthoniobacter. Next base: position 68,238 of record JBBRPL010000023.1, on the reverse strand, counting down.
GCGCTGGATTACAAGAATCCCGACATCCTGAAAAAATTTGTCACCGAGAGCGGCAAGATCCTGCCCCGGCGCCTGACCGGCATGCCGGCGCACTTTCACCGTAAAATTACCCGCGAGATCAAGCGCGCCCGGGCCGTGCTGCTCATGCGGTAGATTGTCTTCCACAGGTCACTTCTGTCAAAAGGCGCGCTCCACACGGGCGCGCCTTTTGCATTTTCCCGGGATCCTCCGGGAAAGTTGACCAAAACGTCATATTTCACCTTGCTGAAGTAAGCAACCTCGCGTAGGTCATCGGCGGGTGTTGGGCGAGCCAAGGGCTTGGTGCGCTTGTGTTTCCCTCAGCCAGCAACCGATACCATGAGCAGACTTTATTCCTCCCTCCTCATCGGTTGCATCGTCCCAGTGTGGCAGCGCCTTATCTCGCTGTGCCATTGGCGGCCTGGAAGGACGCTCCTCGCAGCGGCTTCCTCCAATACCCCCCGGCGAAGTTTTCCTTCTGTGGTCCATCGGCATGTTCCCCGACCTGCGAACGTCCCGAGCCACCGGCGGAGCCGTGCACCTCGCGTGCGCTTTCCGGGCACTGCAACGCCTCGCAATCTGAATCCTTATCCACATGAGACCCCACGACTCCAAGGGCTCGGGCCGCCGCTCCGGACGCGGCCCACGCCGTTCCTCCTAGTCCCGCGGCGACTCCCGCACCCCACAGCAAGCCGCCCCTCCCGCGAAAAAGTCCTTCTGGCAGAAGCTGATCGGCTTTTTTAAGCCCGCACCCGCGCCATCCAACGGTTCCCGTCGTCCTGCGGAGGCCCCGGCTCGCCAGGAATCCCGCCAGAGCCGCAAACCGGAAGCGGTGGAAGTCACCTCGTCGAAACTCTACGTCGGCAACCTCAGTTACGATGCGACCGAGAGCGACTTGCTCGAGTTGTTCAACGGGGTCGGCATCGTCAAGAACGCCGAGGTCGTGACTCACAAATACAATGAAAAATCTAAGGGCTTTGGCTTCGTCACGATGACGACCATCGAGGAGGCGAAACGCGCCGTCGTGGAACTCCACGACAAGCCATTCATGGGCCGCAAACTCGTCGTCAGCGGCGCCAAAACCGGCGACCGCGAACCCAACTACCGCGGTTAAGACCCGAATTCGTATTCTTTTCAAAAGGCCCGCTGTCCCCAGCGGGCCTTTTTTAATTTCAGCCCAGGGCTGCGAGGAACGAGCTACCTTGGGTCTACGAGGTAATTGATCCATACGAAGCAGACACCCGTATGACGACGATTCCAAACCCGCCTTCCCGGCGGTTTGCCCTTTTCCATGCCCGCTGATCCTCCACCCCTTTTCATCATCGCCGGCCCGACCGCGGTGGGAAAATCCGCAGCGGCGGTGGCGGTGGCGGAACGCTGCGGAGGTGAAATTGTCAGCGCAGACGCGTTCCAGATCTACGAGGGTCTGGACATCCTCACGGCCAAGCCCGACCCCACACTCCGGACGCGAGTTCCCCACCACCTCATCGGCGAGATCCCGCGGACCCAATCCTTCGACGTGGCCCAATACCTAAAACTGGCCAACGAGCGCATCCTGGACATCCGCACCCGCGGCCGCATCCCGATCGTCGTCGGTGGCACCGGCCTCTATGTGCGAGCCCTGACTCACGGCCTGGCCGATCTGCCGCCCGCCGACGCCGGACTCCGCGCCCGCCTCGAGTCGCAAACGACGGATGAACTCGTCGATCAATTGGCCCGCCTCGATCCCGCCGGCCATGCACTCATCGACCGCCAAAATCGACGGCGGCTCATCCGCGCCGTGGAAGTCTGCGTGCTCACTGGAATCCCCTTTTCCAATTTTCGCGATCAATGGAAAGCGCCCGTGGTCGCGGCAAACGGCGTCGTGCTCAATCGGGAGCGTGACGACCTGCGCGCGCGAATCGATCGGCGGACCGAAGCCATGTTTGCCGCCGGCGTCATTGACGAAGTCCGGCAGTCCGAGCCCATCGGCCCGACCGCCAGCCAGACGCTGGGCTGGCGCGAAATCGGAGCCGTCCTCGCCGGAACGATGGGCCGCGACGAATGCATCCTGAAAATTCAGCAGTCCACCCGGCAGTACGCAAAGCGCCAGCTTACCTGGTTCCGCCGCGACGCCCAGCTTGAGCGGATCCACCTTGCCGGCGAGGACGCCCCGCGAGAGTTGATCGAGGATCTGGCCCGAAGGGCGCAAGCAAAACAGTAGGAAGCGCTCCGCATCCCGGAAACAATGTCGCCTCCGATACCGAGGACGAAGCAATCACGCCCGATCGCATGGTGCGTTTCCGCAAATCCCTCCCCAAGCTTCCTCGACCATCCTCTTCATCCTTCATCTTTCCACCTTCATCCTTTTCTCATTTACCCCTCCGCCAAAACCGCTATCATCCGCCGCGTTCTTCCCCTGCCGCCCACACGGACGGCTGGGCGTCCCAGGGCAATCTCCAAGAATTGAAGATTATGGCCAAAAAAACCGTCACCAAGAGCAAGCCCGCAGCTTCCGCTGCTCCGGCGAAATCCGCTACTCCCTCACCTGCTGCGGTTCCCGCGAAGCCCACACCCACAGTTCCGGTGGTCCCAGCGCCAGCCGCCAAGCGCGCGCCCAAACCCGCCGCAGTGAAACCGAAGAAGGTCGCGGCCAAAGGCAAATCGGCGGCAAACAAAAGCCCCACACCGAAGCCTGCCGCCTATACGCGTGATGACGTCGCGCTCCGCGCCTATTTCATCGCGGAAAAGCGCCAGGCCCACGGTCTGCCGGGCGACGAGCATCAGGACTGGGTCGAAGCCGAGCGCCAGCTCGCATCGGAAAGCACGCGATCCAGGAAGGCCGTCAAAGCCTGAGCTTGGGTGGCGCGGCATCGGGGGGTATAGTGGCCCCATGCCGGAAACCGCCACGCCCTACCAGACCCTGGCCGCCGCCTTGCGCGAGCGGCTTGCCATCATCGCCGATCGCGAGCTTTTCCAGCGCGACCCGGCCTTGCATCTCGAACGGCTGCGAGCGATCTCGGAGCGCGTCACCGCGCTCCAGGCTCAGCTCCCGGCACCGATCGACCCCCAACTCGCCCACTACCTCCAGCGCTGCAGCTACGACAAGGCGCTGGAATTCCTCGCGTCGGCGTAATTTTTCCTGACCGCAGGCCGAGTCCGTGTATGCTCGGCGTCCCATACATCTCATGGACCCACTTATTTCCCTTCTCCGCCAAAACGCCCGCACCTCCACGGGTGACCTCGCCCGCGAGCTGAACATTGCGGAAAGCGCTGTCGTCGAGCGGTTGGCCAAGTTGGAAGCCGACGGTGTCATTCTGGGCTACCAGGCCGTGGTGGATCCACAAAAAGCAACGGGTTCCATGGTCACCGCCGTGGTGGAGGTAAAGATCACGCCCGAGCGCGGCGGCGGTTTTGACCGGCTCGCGGCGCGCATCGCCAAATTTTCCGAAGTGCAGAGCTGCTATCTCGTGAGCGGCGGTTACGACCTCCTCGTCATCCTCGAGGGCCCCAGCCTTCAGGACATCGCCACCTTCATCGCGGAGAAGCTCTCCACGATCAAAGGCGTCATTTCCACGGCGACGCGTTTCCGGCTCAAGACTTACAAGGAAAACGGCGTCTCCCTCACCCGCGAACCCAAGCCCGAGCGGCTCGCGGTCACCCCATGAACGAAATCAGGAAATACCATCTGGGATTTAGGAAGCGGGCCGCCCGAGCTCGCCAGCCGCGCTGACCCGCGGTTCGGCTACCTCCGCCCTCGCGGGAATGCGCGGCTTCGTCCGTCCACCTCCTCCTAAATCCTAAATCCTAAATCTTAATTTCTTCATGAATCTCAAAAAACACATCGCGGCGCATGTCCGCGACATACCCAAATCCGGCATCCGCGAGTTCTTCGACATCGTGGCGCAGGAAAAGGAAGTCATCTCCCTGGGCGTCGGCGAGCCCGATTTCGACACGCCCTGGCACATCCGCGAAGCGGCCATCTACTCCATCGAGCACGGCCGCACCCACTACACCTCGAATCTCGGCCTGCCGGAATTGCGCAGCTCGATCTGCCGCTACGTCCACAAGCACTTCAGTGTCGCTTACGATCCGCGCACCGAGGTCATCATCACCGTCGGCGTGAGCGAGGCGATCGACCTCGCCCTCCGTGCCCTCGTCAACCCCGGCGACGAAGTGCTCTATCACGAGCCCTGCTATGTCAGCTATGGGCCCAGCGTGACCATGTCGCACGGGAAACCGGTCGCCGTGCCGACGCGCGCGGAAGACAACTTCCGCCTCACCGCGGAAGCGCTCCAGGCCCATCTCACCGAACGGTCCAAGGTGCTGATGCTCAATTATCCCTGCAATCCGACCGGCGCCACGCAGACGCGCGCCGAGTTGGAAAAGATCGCGCGACTCTGCATCGACCATGACCTCATCGTCCTGACCGACGAGATCTACAGCGAGTTGACCTACGATGGCGCGGACCACGTAAGCATCGCCTCGCTTCCCGGGATGCGCGAACGATGCGTCTTCCTGCACGGTTTCTCGAAGGCTTTTGCCATGACCGGGTGGCGCATTGGTTATGCCTGCGCGCCGGCCATTCTGACTGACGCGATGATGAAGATTCATCAATACGGCATCCTCTGCGCAAACACGACGTCGCAGGACGCCGCCATCGAGGCGCTGGAACACGGCGCGCGCGGCGTCGAGGCGATGCGGCGCGAGTATGAGCATCGGCGGAACTACATCGTGCGCGCCTTCAACGATCTCGGTCTCGAGTGCCTCAAGCCCGTTGGCGCCTTCTACATTTTCCCGAAAATCACGAGCACCGGCATGAGCAGCCGCGAGTTTTCGTTTGGATTGCTGGAAAAGAAAAAAGTCGCCTGCGTCCCCGGGCCGGCCTTCGGGGTGAGCGGAGAGGGTTTCGTCCGCTGCTGCTACGCGACCAGCCTCGACCAAATCAAAATCGCCATGGAACGCATCGCCGAATTCATCGCCGAATCCAGGCGCTGACCTCTCACGTCCGGCCCCGTGCCAGTCCTAGATTCTTCAACACCCGCGTCACCCCATGAAAACCCACAAAGCCGTTCTCCTTGCTGCCGGAAAAGGCACGCGCATGCGCGAGTTGACCAACGATCTGCCCAAGCCGATGATTCCCGTCCGCGGGCAGCCCATCCTCCGGCACATCGTGGACGGCTTGCGCGCCGCCGGCGTCACCCATTTCCTGATCATCGTCGGCTACCGGGCCGATGTGGTGCGCGACTATTTCGGGGACGGCTCAAAATTTGGGATCTCGGTGGAATACACGACCCAGGTCGTGCAGGACGGGACCGGGCGCGTTGTGGAATTGGCCCGGGATTTTGCCGGCGCCGACTCGTTCATCCTGAGCTACGGAGACATCCTCATCGACCCGGCCAACTATCATCGCCTCGTCGCGCTCCATGACGCCGAAGGCCTTGTGAGTGTGAAACACAACCCTGGGGAAATCGCGAAGGGCGGCGCCGTGTTCGTCAATGAGCGGTTCGAGATGACCGACCTGCGAGAAAAGCCGCAGCCGGGCGAACCGACGAGCCCGTGGTACAACGCCGGTGTCTATACGTTTCGGCCGAGCATTTTCGAGTTCACGGCGAAGCTCGAAAAATCGCCGCGCGGCGAATACGAATTGACCGATGCCATCCGCGCCCTGGCCCTCAGCGGGAAGAAAGTGCAGGTGCTGGAGTTGTCCGGCGAATGGGCCGACGTGCGCGACCCCGAAGTGCTCGCGCAGTTGAACGCCGCCCCTAGCGTCGATTAGCGGTCCGGATCGAGGAGGATATCTTCCGATCTCTTGCTCGACAGCTCCGGGCGCGAGATCGAGGCCACCATGATCTGGTCCGCATTCTGGAGAATCACGGTGCCGTCGTTGATGCGCTGAACGCGGATCCGCACGGGCGGCGTCGTGCCGCTCTTTGGTATCCGCAAGAATTCACCTTCACTATAGGCGCGCCCGTTGATGACGGCCAGCGAGGGCGTCGTACCGGTGCCCAGCAGGATGCTCGTCACCTTGAAACTCTTCTCGTCGATGATCACGCGAGGTGGTGGAGCCGCGGCCGCCGCCGCCACCACGCCTGCTTTGCGTTTCACCCAACCGATCGGCCAGAACGGCGCCCGCCCATTCTGATCGGCGGCGGCAAATTCGGAACGATGTTTCAATTCGTAAGGCGCCACCGGGTCAGCCTTGGCCGGCGCGGGATCTTCGGCGTGGACAACGGCCACCCCGCAAAACACGGCGGCGGCAAAGTGGGAAAGACGAGGGCTCATTGCTTGACGATGTTGTTGATGGTGATGAGCGCGTGCTGCGCTTCGACGTCTTCACGGCTGGCGTCAATTTGCAGGGCGGCGATTTCAAACAAAGGTTCTTCGTTTTCGAGGATGGACACGGCCTCGGCAAAGGGGACGAATTCCACCCGGGGCAGATCCACGCCCCACACGAGTTTGCGATAGCCCGGCAATTCCTTGTCTGGAAGTTCGCCATTCATGCGGGTCAACGCCTTGTCGATGCCTTGCTTCTTGAAGAAGTCCGCCATGTGCGTCGGGAACCACGCGACCGGCGAGCCTTCCGGGATCATCGCATTCACCTGGCGGGTGGTCATCTGGGTGACCTTGGAGTTAATCTCCATCTGCTTGGTCCGGTCGATCTGCGCCTTGTCGGCGGCGATTTCGGGACCGAGAGCCACGATGCTGAGATGCACGGCATCCTGGTGTTTGCTCAATGGGCCGAGCAACAAGTCGAAGTAGCTGTAAATCAGCCCAAAGAACAGGAGGACGCCGAGGACCAGTTTCTGGATTTCTTCTTTGCCGAGTTTCATTTCTTTCTGCGCGGTTGTAGGGCGGCTTTATCGTCGCCGGAGTAAAGTTGGACGTTGATGGCGAAGGTGGCGGTGGCCATTTGTTTTCCATCGAGCATCACCATTTCGGTGCCATCCTCGAGCATCTTGAAAGTCGAGGTCACGTTCTTGTATTTCGTGGAAAACTTGTCCGCGATCGCGGTCCGCAGCTCTTCCGCCACCCGCCGGGGATCGGGTCCGGCCGACAGGCCATCGATGGTGAGCATGCAGCGCCGCATCGTGTCCCCCGTCACATCTCCTCCCATGCGGGTGATTTGCACTTCCCGAGGAACGATTTGCATGATCTCGGCGAGCACGGGCGCCCAGTAGAAGCGCGACTCCATGCGTTTTTCGAGTTGCGTGCTCAACTTGCCCTGATTCGTCAATTCGTCTTCCCGCTTCTTGGCCGCCTTGGCGATGGGCTCCAACTTGTCGAATTCCCCTTTCACCCGTTTGAGATCTTCGGTGAGGCCGTGCATTTTCACGACCTGGAGGAGATACCAACACGTGCACATGGCCGCGATGGCCGACAGCACGTAGATCGAGATCTTGAGCGGGTCACGGCGCTTGAGCGCCTTCGCCTTGATGACTTCGTGATAGAGATTGAGACGGAGAGCCATGGTTAGCTTGCTTTTAGGAGTTCGGCGGCCGCGCCACAGGCCACGTTCAAATCGAGACTGTCCTGCGCCAGGGCCGCGGCACGGTCCGCCGGCAAAGCCGATTCGCAAGTGGCCACCGCACTCCACGATTCACAGGGCAGCCGCAATTCCTCCGCCAGGACTTTCAGCAGCGTCTGCGACTTCGCGGGTCCCCCGGAGACAAACACCTTGCTGATCGTTTCTTCATGGCGGTGTTCGAGAAATCCGATGGAGTTTTGAATTTCGCGGATGAGCGCGTTCAAGGCGACGCGGGTATATTCCACCATCACCTCGTCCTCCTGCTCGAGCGCCTGCAAGACCGCTTCGCGCCCCTCGCCACTCAAACCCGTCAGCGCCTCGACCAGGGCCTTTCCGCCGAATTCGATCGTCCGCACGAGGATCAGCTCACGCTTCACGCCCACCATCACCGTGGAGCTGGTGTGACCGATATCGACGAGGAAGAACGCCTGGTTGTTAAAGATTTCTTCGTAGGCAAATTCGAACGCATTGAAGGCGCAGATCGGTGCGATCTGCAGGGCGGTCACTTCATTGCCGCTTTGTTCCACCGCGGCGCCAACCAGCGTCACTTCCGAACGCGGTATGCCTCCGACCAGATAGCGCTTGTAGCCGAGAGACCCGGGTTCGGCGCTTTTGTCGCTGGTCGGGATACGGTCGCAATCGAGGACGAACTCTTTGCAATCCTGGTTGAGTAAAACCATGCCGTTGAGCCGCAGCGCCTCGCGCAGAAGCTGAACCGGCGTCTCCGGCTGTTCGATGATCCGGATGATCGACTTGGGGCTGGACACGCCGATCGCGCAGGCCTTTGCGGTGCCACCCATTTCCTTGAGCAGCGCCTTGAGATTCCGGCCCAAAGTCTCCGGGGAATCCGTCGCCTCGCTCAACGCTTGCGTCGCGTAGTGCGTCAGGACGAACCGATTGGGTCCCTTTTTTTGGAGCAGGACGGATTTGAGCGAGTATCGCCCAAGGTCCACGCCGATGACGGATGTAAATGCTTTTGCCATGACGATAATAGGTATGAGCAGCCCATGTGCCGGGGTGCCCGGATTCTCAAAAATTCGTGTGCCCGGGGGCCGTTCCCGACTGCACGGTCGATCCGCTCTGCCTCAAATCGGCAACCATCTGATCCAGGACCAGAAGGGCGACGCCCGCACCGATCACGATGAAAAGAATTCCCGCGACGAGAATCATCGCACGATTGCGACTCGTCCACGGCCGATGAGAACGCTGAGAGGCGAGCTGGCCCTCCAGAATTTGCAGCAGTTGTTCTGGTGTTGCCCCTTCGGTTTCGATCTCTTTCACGGGATTAATTGACGTGTTCATGTTTGGCGCTACCCCACCCGAGAGAGCTTATTTTGCGCCGTTCCTGGCATTTTTTGGCGTTTTGGCTCTAGGTTCGGCACTCGGACACCTGTTCGACGGCTATGCGTTCTGGGTCGTCAGCAAGCCGAGTTATTGGGTTTACCCCACACAGACGTTCCTCTGTGCAGGCGTCCTCTCCTGGGGATGGCCTCACTATCGATTGGAATTGCCAAAAAAGGCTGCCGTAGCCGTCGGCATCGGCTTGCTTGCTTTCGCCCTGTGGATCGCCCCGCAACAATGGCTCGGCCAGCCGCCGCGTCTCGAAGGTTTCGACCCCGCCTTTTTCGGTTCCAGCGGCTTGCCCTATGCCATCAATCTCAGTCTCCGCTTCCTGCGCCTCGTCATCATCGTCCCCTTGGTCGAGGAAATTTTCTGGCGCGGCTTCCTGCTCCGCTACTTGATCCGCGAAGATTTCCTCCAGGTGCCGGTGGGCGCGTTTTCCTGGTTTTCCTTCGCGATCGTGACGGTCGGTTTCGTGGCCGAACACGCGCCTTCCGACTGGCCTGCCGCGGCTCTCACCGGTGCTCTCTACAATCTCGTCGCCTACCGGACGCGCAGCCTTGGCGCGTGCGTGCTCGCCCATGCCGTGACCAATGCCCTGCTCGGCGGATACGTCCTCCGCACCGGTCAATGGGGCTTTTGGTGAAGGATAATTGCCGCTCACCGCCCGCGCGGCAGAGGAATTGCTACCGGAGAATCCGTGCAAAGCACTTTCACCCACAAATTCCTGATGATGATTTTCGCCGGCTTCGCAGCCGCATGTCTCTTTTGGGCTTTCCGGCACATCGTCCAGGAAGCCTTTTACGAGACATCGAATGACGGCTGGCGCGATAGTCTGAAAGGCGGGACCGCCGAGAAACACCGCTAATTCTCGTTTCCAAGGCACGTTTCGTCCCGCATAAGTGGGTGTTCGGGCACGTCCCCCCGCCCCTTGAATTGTGCCATGAGTGCCCCTCCATCTTCGCCCAAAAAGCAGGCGCGGTTGCAAGACCGCTACGAGCTGGTGGACGAAATGCCCAACGTCACCGGCGGAAGGCTCTTCCGCGCCCGCGACCTTGCCTTTGCGGAAATGGTCGGCGTGAAACAACTCGGAATAGGATGCGGCCTTCCACCCGAAGGGTCCCGTCAGTTGGAAGCGACCGTCCGGCATTTGCAATGCCTCGCGCACCCGAACCTGGTTCGCCTCTATGACTTCGACGCCGCGACCGGCCTGCTCATCCAGGAGTGGGTCGAGGGGATTTCTCTGCTCGACATCTTGCGCCGCCGCCGGGAACTGCCCGTCAACGACGCCTTGCGCATTCTCACGGCCCTTCCGGCCACTCTCGATTTTCTCGCCCGCGAAGCCGTGCCAACTCCCAGGCCGCTCCTCGGCAAACTTCTGGTCCACTTCGAGAATCAAGCCCACCCGGATGGCATCGCCGCGACTCCCATCGAGCAGTGGCCGCCCTTCACGCTGAAGCTCAATGCCCTGAACATTCGTGAGTTGGTGGCCGCGCCGTCGGAGGACGATACGACCACCACGGTGATCGCCGATCCGCGCGAGCCCGCCGACATCAGCGACGCCTATGGGCCGCGGGAGTTTGCCCGGTTGCTTTATGAGCTTCTCGGTGGGCGCATCCGGGAGCTCGATGCCCGGCGTTACGTCCCCATCGGCGCCCTGCGCGAGGCGGGCAATGCGGTCCTCCGCCGAACGCTCCTCGCCATGCCACACCCGAACTGCGAGGCTCTCTGGCAGGACCTGCTGGACGCGCAACCGGAGTTTCAGCGAATCGCGCCTCCGCCGGCGTCCAGTTCCCTGGCGGGCCGGCGCCCGCTGCGCATCCCGGATCCATTGCTGGCCGGCACATTTCCGGGAGAAATGCTCACCCTCGAGCCCGCCGATCCCGGCAGCACGCCCATCCGCCTGGTGGCGCGTTCCCGGTTCAATATCGGCCGCTCTCCGCAACAAGCTGACTTCGTCGCGCGCATCATGCCCGACAACGAGACGAACAACGTCCTGACCAACCGGCTCAGCCGCATTCATACCTTCCTCGAACGCACCGGCAAGGGTCTGCAAGTTCGCGACGGCAATGGCAAGGGGCCCAGCCTGAATGGCTCGTTTCTCGATGGTGAGGCTCTCTCCCCCGATCCCGCCACTCCCCTGACGAACCGCTCTTTGCTCTGGCTCGGTCAGGAATACAGTGTGGAATTGATTCCGGTCTTCGAGACCGCGCCGCGCGATCCGCCGATCAGTAATCTCGAAGCGTGGGGCGGCCCAATCCACAGCGCCTCCGACGATGAGCCCCGCGGGTCGCTCGTCTGCCGGCCTGCCAATGGCCAACCCGCGGTCCGCCAGGCGGTGTGGCTTTTCACCGAAGCCGGCTTCGGGCTCGATGCTGCGGAGCATCTCGTCTGGGACACCCGGGGCCGCAGCACCAGCCCGGCGGCGTTTCACTATCATCGTGGTTGCTTCTGGTTGAGCAATCGCACGCTGCCGGAGACCGTGCTGGCCTGCGACGAAACCGCTCTCGTCCGCGACACGATCGCGCCGCTGGTTCACGGCCAGACCGTCCGCATGGGTTCGCACGCCTTTACCGTGCGTCTCGAGTAACGCCCGCGGCCATGGCCTTCTCACATCTCGCCCTCGAAGCGGTCGTCCGTCATGAAGGGCAGACCCTCGCGCGCTGCCTGCTGCGCCGCGGCCGCTATGTCATCGGGCACGATCGGAAAAATGAGATCGTGGCTCCCGCGGACTCTGTTTCGGCCAGACACGCGCGGCTCACGGTCTCCAGCGACGAACATTTCTTCCTCGAAGATCTCGGGAGCGCCAATGGGACCTTTGTGAACGGAATTGCCATCGACGCTCTCACGCCGCTGACTCTCGACAGTGCCATCGGATTGGGGGAAACCACGCTGGTCTTCGAGCGCGGCGGACTCCCCGCGTCCGTCTTCCGCCATCTTCCGGAAGGCTTTCTCCGCGCCTCGCGGTATACGGTCGGTCCGCCGATCGTCCAAGGCCACACGAGCACGATTTACGAGGCCCGCGACACCCTGCTCCAGCGGACCGTTGCGATGAAGGTGCTCCGCGCGGAGATTCAGGCGGACCCCGTGCAAGTGCTCGCCTTCATCCGGGAAACGCAGATCACCGCGCAATTGCCGCACTCCGGGGTGCTGCCCGTTTATGACTTCGGCCTCGACCCGGAAATCGGGCTCTTTAGCGCGACACGTTTCATCGAGGGGGACTCGCTCGGCAACCTGCTGACCGGCATGACTTCAGGTGACAGCGCGGCTCCGCACGCCTCGCTCTATTCATTGCTCCGGATTTTTCTGAAGGTCTGCAACACCGTCGCGTTTGCCCACTCGCGCGGGGTGGTCCATGGCGCGCTGCGACCGGAGGCGGTGATCTTTGGCCACTTTGGCGAAGTCTTCGTCGATCACTGGGGCTTCGCCAAACTCAGTCCTCCACCCGAGGGCGAACCGCCGATCGTCGACGCGCCGGGTTTTTCCATCGAGCCCCCCTTTTCCCACTCCACGGCACCGGAGCAAGCCGAAGGCTCCGAGACCATCGATCCACGCACCGATGTCTATGCCCTGGGCGCCATCCTCTTCCGCATCCTCACCCTGCGGAATTTCAATCCGGGTGAAACGGAAGACGAACTTCGCCGGCTGGCCCTTCAGCCTCCGCAAGCCCCCGCCGAGGCCCTGCCCGCCCGGCGGCCGCCACGGCACATCCCGGGCGGCCTGTGGCCGGAATCACTGGTCGCCGCTTGCATCCGCGCCCTCAGCCCATCCGGCGCAGAACGCTTTGCCAACGCGCATGAATTGAAGAAGGAAGTGGATGACTGGCTGGAGCGCGTCACCGCGGAAGGGGCGATCATCTCAGGATCGAAGTCGCCTCACTGAAGTTCTGCTCGAGACGGCATCCCGGATTGTGCGCCGGCGCGCGTCACCGCCAGCGACGCCGCCCGCACCGCTCGCTCGGCTGCCGGGCGGATTGCCATGCCTTCCGCGATGCCCACCGCCAACCACGCAGAAAAGCAATCGCCCGCCCCCACGGTATCCACGGGTTTTACCCGGGGCGCCCGGACGAGACTCTCCTGGCCGTCGCTGCAAACCCACACCCCGCGCGCCCCCAAAGTCACGAGGACCTGGCCGCAGCCACGGCGGCGCAACAGCCGTGCGGCCTTCGTCAGGTCACGAGTACCGGTCAAGATCTCCGCCTCAGTTTCGTTGGGTGTGAGGGTATGCACGCGGCGCAACAAATGGACTGGCGGTTTCTTCGCCGGAGCAGGATTCAAGATGAATGGCACGCCGTACTGGACCGCCAATTTCGCCGCGGTTTCCACCGCCTCCAGCGGGACTTCGAGCTGGCACAGGACGGCGTCGGCCCGGGCGAACACCGCCGCCGCCGCCTCTACGTCGGCGGGTGTCAGGTCGTCATTCGCCGAACGGGCCACGGCGATCAGATTCTCTCGCGAACGGCCGCCGATCAAGATCAGGGCGACTCCGCTTGGCGAATCGACGCTCTCCCGAAAGTAACGCACGTCGATTCCTTCGCGGCGCAGGCCGGCTTTCGCCTCACGCCCAAAGTCATCGCGACCGTGGCGGCCGACAAACGACACCCGGGCTCCGGCCCGCGCGGCCGCGACGGCTTGATTCGCCCCTTTGCCACCGGCGTGCCGCGCAAAATCGCCTCCCAGTATCGTCTCGCCCGGTTGCGGCAGGCGCGCGCACCGGAGCACGAGATCGGTATTGGAACTTCCCACGACGACGAGCCGCGGTGGACGGGGATTCTTCACAGCGGGCGAAGGTAAACCGCCGGGGATGGGGCGCGAGCGCCGACTTCACATTTCGGCTTTTCGCTGGCGAACTGGGGCGGCAATCTCCTCCCCCCAATGGACTTGAAAGTTTATCTCGGCGCGTGCGGCAATCGCATCGACCGCGCGCTCGACCGCTTCCTCCCGCGCGGCACCGTCAAGCCGCGCACGATTCACGCGGCGATGCGCTACAGCCTCTTCGCCGGCGGCAAACGCCTCCGCCCGGCGTTAACCCTGGCCGCCGCCGAAGCCTGCGGTGGAACGGTCGAAGCGGCCCTGCCCGCCGCGTGCGCCGTCGAGTGCATCCACACCTACTCCCTCATCCACGATGACCTGCCGTGCATGGATGACGACGATCTGCGCCGCGGCCGCCCGACGTCGCACAAGGTCTATGGCGAAGGCATCGCCGTCCTGGCGGGCGACGCCTTGCTGACCATGGCGTTCGAGATTCTCGCCCAGGCTCCGGAAACGTCGCGCTACAAGATGCCGGCGCTCGTTCGCGAACTGGCGACCGCTTCCGGGAGCCAGTGGCTCATCGGCGGCCAGGTCGCCGATCTCGAAGGCGAAGGCAAAAAGATCACCGGCGCAGAGCTGAAATATATCCACCGCTGCAAGACCGCGGCGCTGCTCACCGCGAGTATTCGTCTGGGCGCGATGAGCGCCAATGTGAGCCCGGCACGTTTGCAGAACCTGACCGACTTCGGCCAATCCCTCGGCCTCGCCTTCCAGGTGATCGATGACATCCTCGACGTCACGCAGACCACCGAGAAACTCGGGAAGACCGCCGGCAAGGACGTGGCCGCGACGAAGGCCACCTATCCCGCCATCTTCGGCCTCGAGCGGTCCCGCGACGAAGCCCACCGGCTGACCGCCGCCGCCCACGACGCGCTCCAGCCCTTCGGGAAAAGCGGTGCGACCCTGCGAGCCTTCGCCGATTACATGCTCATGCGGGACTACTAGGCCACGAGGCGCAGATTCGGGTCGATATCGGCCGTGAGCGGCGAGGTCTCGCCACGGGCAAACTTGAGCGAAGCGACGTAGCCGATCATCGCGGCGTTGTCCGTGCAGAGCGCGGGGTCGGCGATGAGCAATTCCAATCCGTCGAGCGCGCAGGCCGCGCACATTCTTTCGCGCAGGCGTGAGTTGCAGCTCACCCCTCCGCTCAGGGCGACGACCCGTTGCCCGGAAGCCCGGGCGGCACGCACGGTTTTCTCGACGAGCACGTCCACCACGGCTTCCTGGAAGGAGGCGCACAAGTCGGGCAGCGGAAGTTCGGTGAGCTTCGGAAGCAGATAGCGCACGGCGGTCTTGAGCCCACTGAAGCTGAAGCTGAAATCGCCGGAATCGAGCATGCTGCGAGGGAAATCGAATCGTGCCGGATTGCCTTCTTTGGCGAGGCGATCGACGTTCGGACCGCCCGGATACGGCAGTCCAAGAAGTTTGCCCACTTTGTCGAAAGCTTCGCCGGCGGCGTCGTCATGAGTTTGACCGAGCAAGCGGTAACGGCCGATCGCATCGATTCTGACGAGCATGGTATGCCCACCGCTGACGATGAGAGCCACGGCCGGGCGCACTCCCTCGGCAGTGCCAAAGAAAGGCGAGAGCAAGTGTCCCTCCATGTGATTGATGGCGAGATACGGCTTGCGGAACCCGACGGCGAGACCCTTGGCGGCGGAGGCGCCGATCATCAGCGAGGTGGCCAGGCCAGGACCGCTGGTCGCGGCAAAGACATCAATCTGCTCCAACGTCACATGGGCGTCGGCCAGCGCCCGCTGGATGACCGGACGCAGGGCGCGCAGATGGTTCCGCGACGCGACCTCGGGAACGACCCCCCCGTATTGCGCATGCACGGCGATCTGGGACGCTACTTCGCTGGAGAGCAAAGTCCCGCCGCGCAAGATTGCCGCCGCGGTTTCATCGCAGGAGGTCTCGAGGGCGAGGAGGGTGGGGAAGTGCTCAGTGCTCAGTGCTCAGTGCTCAGTTGGGCTCGTTCGAAGACGTTCATCTTGAAACAAGCGGGTGGACAAGGTGGGGGAGCGTTCAACTTTCAGGGCCACGGGAGATGGGAGCAAAATCGGCGTCTTCGTCCTCGCGTAAACGGGAAGAAGTTGGGCAGAAGTCGGCGGCACGATGTTCCATAGAGCGCAGCATGCGGCCGATCTCGGCGCACAGGCCCAGAAGTATGTCGCGCTGCGTAGCGTCGAGGTATCGGCAGTCAGCGGCTGTTTCGATCCAGTGCTGGGTTTCCTGCTGCTCGGCGTCGGCGTCGCTCAGCTTACTTACGAAATGTCTCTCGTAGTCCCGCTTGGCCCACGCTTCGGCAATTTGCGCACCGATGGAACGAGACGCACGTCTGATTTGATCCGTAAGCGCGTACCGTTCCTCCGCCGGAAAACCCTTCGTCACTTCGAAGACCTTGAGCGCAAGTTCTCGCTGACGCTGGTAAACGATCAGATCTCTAAACCCTTTCGCAAATGGCAACGCACTCTTCTCACCCATGGGTTTCGAATGCAGCCAAACTGAGCACTGAGCACTGCTTACTGAGCACTTCCGTCAGTTCGCCGAGGCCCGTTTCACAGGGCCGGTCTTCTCCGCGTAGATCATCACACCCTTGAGGGCGTCGACGGCGCGTTCGAGCTGGGTGTCGTGGAAAGCGGCGGTTTCCTTGCGCTCGGGATCGACGGAGAGATCTTCGCGGCGTTGCATCATCAGCAACCGCTCCTGATCGGAGGAGAGAGTGGCGCGGATCGTGGGCGCCACGCCGTGTTCGTGAATGACCTGCTTGCTCGGCGTGTAGTATTTCGCCGTCGTCAGGCGCATCGCGGAACCGTCCTGGAGCTGGATGACGCTTTGCACGGAGCCTTTGCCGAACGTCGTCTCACCCACCAGGATGGCGCGGTTCAAGTCCTTGAGCGCGCCCGCCACGATCTCGGAGCCGCTGGCGCTGCCGCCGTTGATCAGGACTGCAAGCGGGTAGCGCGGGCGTGCCTTTACCTTGTCCGCCGTGGGATAGGTGCGGCTCTGCGAGGGCACGCGCCCTTCGGTCGAGGCCACGATCGTCTTCGCCGGCAGGAACTGTCCGGCGACATCGACGGCGGAATTCAACAGTCCGCCGGGATTATAGCGCAGGTCGAGGATGAAGGCCTGCATGCCCTTCGCCTCGAGTTCATCGAGCTTTTTCCCAAGCTCCTCCGCGGTCGGCACATTGAACTGGGTGATCCGCGCATAGCCGACCTTGAATTCTCCACCGAGTTCCGGCGGCAGGATCTTCGCATCCTTCACGCTGGCCACCTTGATGTTCTCGCGAACGAGCGGGTAATCTTTGATTTCCTTCGTGGTGGGACGAAGGATCGTGAGCACGACTTTCTGTCCGGGCTCGCCCCGGAGCAGCTTGATCGCTTCGTTCAGGTCCGCTTTCTCCATGGATTGCCCGTCGATCTTGATGATCTGGTCGTTGGGCAGCAGGCCCGCCCTGAAGCCCGGCGTATCTTCCATCGGCGACACGATGATGATATTGCCGTCCCGCTGCGCGACAACGATCCCCAGACCGCCAAAACGGCTGTTCGTGTCGTCCTGCATGCCTTTGAAATCGCGCGCCTCCATAAATTGCGAGTGCGGGTCGAGGCTGTTCAGCATCCCACGCATGGCCGCGTGGGTGAGTTCCTCGTAGCTCACTTTGCTCTCGTCCACGTAATCCTGCCGGATGAGCTGCAGGGCCCGGGCGAAGACGGCGATGCTGGCGTAACCCGTATCGTCCTTCTCCTGCGCTCCCAGTGCCGAATAGACGCGGAGGCCCACGGCGACATTGAAGATCACGAGGATGACGACCAGACTTTGCACCAGGCGCTTTTTCATGGCCCGAAAGCTAGCACGCTCCATGGGCTTGTCCACGCCCTTGCCCGTTTCGAACCGTGCTACGCGGCGTCCTTGTCCTGCTTGCGGCGGATAAGAGGCGACTTTTTGCCCTCGACGACGGCCCGATTGATCGTGACGTCGGCGATATCGTCGCGGCTCGGCACTTCGTACATGAGATCGAGCATGATGCGCTCGAGCATGCTGCGCAGGGCGCGGGCCCCGGTGCCCTTGGTCGCCGCCTGCTCGGCGAGCGCGCGGAGGGCGTCCTTGGTCACGTTCAGGTTCACGCCTTCCATGGAAAGCAGCTTGGTGAACTGCTTGATCATCGCGTTCTTCGTGTCGGTCAGGATCATCACGAGTTCGTCCTCGGTGAGCTGATCGAGCGCGGTGATGACGGGCAGACGACCGACGAACTCCGGGATCATGCCGAAAGACAGCAGATCTTCGGGCTCGGTGAAGCGGATGGCTTCGCTGGCCGGAACTTCGGCCTCGTTGGCCTCCGCCGCCGAGACGCCAAAGCCGAGCACTTTCTTCCCCATGCGCCTCTGGATCATCTTCTCGAGACCGACGAAAGCGCCGCCGCAAATAAAGAGGATCTTCTCGGTGCTGACCTGGATGTATTCCTGGTGCGGATGCTTGCGGCCGCCCTGGGGCGGGACATTGCAAGTCGTGCCCTCGAGAATTTTCAACAGCGCCTGCTGGACGCCTTCGCCGCTCACATCGCGGGTGATGGAAACATTGTCCGTCTTGCGCCCGATCTTGTCGATTTCATCGATGTACACGATGCCGATTTCGGCGCGCTTGACGTCATAATCGCTGGCCTGGAGCAAGCGCAGGATGATGTTCTCCACATCCTCGCCCACGTAGCCCGCTTCGGTCAGAGTGGTGGCATCGGCGATGGTGAAGGGAACATCGATGATGCGCGCGAGAGTCCGCGCGAGGAGGGTCTTGCCGCTGCCGGTCGGCCCGATGAGCAGCACGTTGCTCTTCTCGATCTCGACGTCGCCCAGCGGGTCCATCTGCTGCACCGATCCGCTGCTCACGCTCTGGTTGTGCAGAATGCGCTTGTAGTGGTTGTGCACCGCGACGCTGAGGGTCTTCTTGGCGCGCTCCTGGCCGATGACAAATTGGTCGAGCTGCCGGCGGATTTCCATCGGCTTGGGCACGCGCAATGTGGTCGAACTCTTGCGCGCATCGTCGTTGAGTTCCTTGTCGAGGATGCCTTTGCAGACATTGATGCAGGAGTCGCAGATGTAGACTCCCGGGCCGGCTATGAGTTTCCGCACTTCCGCGTGGCTCTTGCCGCAGAAGCTGCACATCGTGAGGTTATTGGCGCGTGCCATCGAGAAGCGGGTGGTTTACGACTGGGTCTGCGGCGCCGGCGCCGGCGGCGCGTCGGGGAGCGCCGCAGCCTCCGCGACGGTATCGGATCCCGGAATCTCTTTGCGGGACTTCACCACTTCGTCCACGAGCCCGTAAGCCTTCGCTTCGTCGGCGGTCATGTAATAGTCGCGATCGGAATCGAGCTTGACCTGATCGAAGGTCTTGCCGGTATGGACAGCGAGGAGCTGGATGAGGCGCTTCTTGAGCTTGAACATGAACTCGACCGTGCGCTCCACGTCGCTCGCCGTGCCTTGGGCGCCGCCGCTCACCTGGTGAATCATGATGTCCGAGTTCGGCAGCGCGTACCGCCGGCCCTTCGTCCCCGCCGCCAGGAGCACCGCCCCCATCGAAGCGGCCATGCCGATGCAGTAGGTGTTCACGTTGCACGTCAGAAACTGCATCGTGTCATAAATCGCCAGACCCGAAGTGACCGAGCCGCCGGGCGAGTTGATGTAGAGGTTGATATCCTTTTTCCCATCCTGCATCTGGAGGAAGAGAAGCTGCGCGATGATCACATTCGCCACGCCGTCATCGATCGCCGTGCCCAGGAAGATGATGCGGTCCATGAGCAACCGCGAATAGATGTCCTGGCGGTTCTCCCCGCGCGCCGTCTGTTCGACGATGATCGGGATGTAGTAACTGCTCGCGGGAGCGACGATTTTGCGGTCGGGTGGGATGATCATGGGAAAAATTTAGCTTTGCGCTGGCGCTTCCTTGGCAGCGGGCGCAGGCGCCCCGGCGGGAATGGTTGAGACGCTAGCGCTGGCGGCAAGGAAATCAAGGACCTTGCCCGTGAGCACCTCTTCGAGGATCTGATCGATGGCGTTCCGCTCATCGAGTTTTTTGATGAGTTTGTCGGGCTTCATCTCGTAGCGCGCGGCCAGGTGCGCGATGCGGAGGTCAAACTCCTGCTGGGTCGCCTTGATGCCTTCGACATCGGCGATGCGCAGGAGGATAAAGGTGCCCTTGATCTGGTCGCGCGCGTTCTGCGCCGCGCCGCCGAGGATCTGCTGCTCATTTTCCTTGAGAATGTCGTCCGGCACGCCCCGCGCCTGGTTTTCGCGCACGATATCCATGAGGAGGCGGCGCGTCTGCGTGCGCACCATGTCCACGGGCAGCTCGCACTCCACCTGGGAGAGCAACTGGCGCATGATCTCGGCGCGCTTCCCGGTCTCCGCTTCCTGCTTCTTCTGCCGTTCGATCTCCCCGCGAGCCACTTCGCGGATTTCCGCCAGGGTCTTGCCCTTCACCACGGTATCGGCAAAGGCGTCGTCCATCGCGGGCAATGCCTTGTTTTTGATCTGCTTCACCGTGACCTGATACTCGATCTTCTGGCCTGGCAGACCCTCGACCGGAAATTCCGCCGGCACTTCGATCTCGAAGGTGCGCTTCTCACCGGCTTTCGCGCCGATCAGAGCCTCGGTAAACCCTGGGAAGAAGGCTTCCTTGACCATGTGAATCCAGAAATCGTCGTTCCCGGTCAACGGCTGGCCGGCCTTGGGAAATTTTTCGCTGACAGGCGCTCCATCGATGGTGCCCCGATAGTCGATGACCACAAAATCCTGAAGTTCCGCCCCACGGTCCTCGGTGACGTCCACGAAATCCGCGGCCTGTTCGCGCAGTTCGTCGAGGGATTTGTTGACCTCGTCGTCAGTGACCTCAGTCGCGGGCAACGGCACGACGAGCCCCTTGTAAACCGGGAGCTGGAAATCCGGGTGCGTGACCAGCGTCGCCGTGAACTTCATCGTCTTGTCCTCGCCGATCTCCACGTCATCGACCTGGGTCAGCGAAAGCATCTTGATGTTGTTTTCCTGGATGGCCTGCTTGCAGGACTCCGAGAGGAGCTTCTTCTCGAGTTCTTCCCGGATCTCCTTTTGGAATTTCTTCTCGATGATCGACTTGGGGGCCTTTCCCGCGCGGTAGCCCGGAATGCGGGCGTACTTCGTGTAGTTTCCAGCCACATCGTCCCACGCCTTGGAAACTTTTTCGGGCTCGACCTCCACGCGGAGGGTAGTGATGCAATTTGGCAGATTTTCGACGACGACGTTCATGGATGCGATGGGTGAAAAGGGGCGGGCAAGATAGCGGCTCACAGGGAAATGCCAATGGGGAATTGTCCCCGCATCGGAATTTCGCCGCGACGTCGCCTGGTACTCTTCCACTCCTGTCAATGGCCGGCAACTGGGATCAAAGCTCTAAGGACAATTTCCGCATGGAGTTAACACAACCGATACCCCACGCTTTACCCATGAACACCTTCTCCCGCCGCACATTTCTTCAGACCTCGACCGCCGCCGCGCTCGCGACCAGCCTCGCCCCGGCCCGCGCGCAGATTTCCAGCGCGAAGCTCAAACTCGGCCTCATCGGTTGCGGGGGGCGCGGGACGGGAGCGGCAGCCCAGGCACTCACGGCGGACAGCAATACGGAGATGTGGGCGTTCGGCGATGTCTTCCCGGAAGCGATCGATAAATCGGAAAAGGCGCTAACCGCCCAGGTTCCTGGTGCGGGCCGGATGAATGTCGCGAACGAGCGTAAATTCGTGGGCCTCGACGCCTACCAGAAGGTGCTCGCGAGCGGCGCGGATGTCATTTTGATCGCCACGCCCGGCGGATTCCGCCCGCCGATCCTCCGCGCTGCCGTCGAAGCGGGGAAACACATCTTCTGCGAAAAACCGATGGGTGTCGACCCGGCGGGCATCCGCTCCGCCATGGAGTCGGTCCGCATGGCCAAGGAAAAGAAACTCGCGTTGCGGGCGGGATTTAATATGCGCTTCGAGCCCGCCTACCAGGAGGCCATGCAGCGCATCCATGGGGGAGATATCGGCGACATCGTGGCCATCTATTCCACGCGTCTCGGCAATCGCCTGACCCGCTTCAGCGGCGAGCGCCTGCCCGGACAGACGGACCTCGAGTGGCAGCTTCGCAACTGGCATTTTTTCAGTTGGCTCTCGGGTGACTACATCATGGAAATCACAGTCCACAGCGTGGACAAGATCGCTTGGGCGATGCGCGACCAACCGCCGGTCAAGTGCCAGGCCACCGGCGCCCGGTGGCAGCAGAAAATCGGCGATATCTGGGATCAATTCGACATCACCTATACGTGGGCGAATGGCGCCATCGCCGTCCTCAAGACCCGCTACCAGGACGGCGTCTATAACGAGCAACGCGACACGATCATCGGCACCAAGGGTCGTTGTGAATTTGTCGGCTATGCGGCGCAGATCTTCGGCGACAAGCCCTGGAAATACGCCGGCCCCAAGCCCAGTTCGCACCAGATCGAGCACGACGAACTGTTCGCCGACCTGCGCGCAGGGAAGATCCCCAATGACGGTGACCGCATGGCGCAGAGCACGCTCATGGGCATCATGGGCCGCATGTCCGCCTACACGGGCAAGGAAGTGACGTGGGAAATGGCCCTCAATTCCAAGCTGGATACGATGCCGAAGGATCTCCGCTGGGATATGGCGCTGCCTGTCGGCCCGGTGCCTGAGCCGGGAGTGACGCCATTGATCTAGCGACCGTTTAGTTTTAACGTAGACGCCTGGAGAGAACAGGCCTCGAAAGAATATCCCCCCCATGAAATCCGCGTTCCTCACCGCTTGTCTGGTCGTCAGCGTCTCAGCGTGGAATGTGATGGCCGAGGATTGGCCGCGTTTCCGAGGCCCGACCGGGCAGGGCGTTGCGATGACCAACCCGCCTCTGACTTGGAATTCCAAGGATAACCTGGTCTGGCGCACGGAACTGCCGGGACCGGGCTCTTCCAGTCCGATCGTGAGCGCCCAGCGTGTCTTCCTGACCTGCTATAGCGGCTACGGCGTGGACAAAGCGGCCCCGGGGGATCTGGCCAACTTGCAGCGCCACGCGCTTTGCCTGGATCGCACCTCAGGCAAAATCCTCTGGTCGCAGGCCATCAAGGCGCCCGCGCCGGATAAGCCCTATCAGGGCGAATATATCACGATGCACGGGTACGCCTCGAGCACGCCGGTGACGGACGGCGCGACGGTCTTTTTCTTTTTCGGAAACGCGGGCGTTTTTGCCTTCACGGTCGACGGGCGCAAGCTCTGGGAGGTCAGCGTCGGAGTACGCGCACACGACTGGGGCGCCGGGTCGTCCCCGATCCTCTACGGCGACCTCCTCATCGTGAATGCCGCGCTCGAGAGCGACACCCTTCTCGCGCTTGACAAGCGCACCGGCAAGACGGTCTGGAGCGCGCGCGGGCTGCCGAGTTCCTGGAACACCCCGACGCTCGTCAAATCCGCCGAAGGCCGCGAGGAACTGGTGGTCAGCGTCAGCGGCAAACTGCGCTCCTTCGCCCCGAAAACCGGTGAAGAGTTATGGTCCTGCCAGGGCATCAAAGCCGCGGAACTTTGCCCATCGATCGTGGCGCACGACGGCGTTATCTACGTCATCGGCCATCCCGGCGGCCAATCGATGGCGGTGCGCGCCGGCGGCAGCGGAGACGTGTCATCGACGCATATCCTCTGGCAGGGGAAAAAAGGGTCGAACGTCGGCTCACCGGTTTATCTCGATGGACATCTCTACTTTGCCAACGACTCTCGCGGCCAGGCGCTCTGTTTGAAAGCCGACACCGGCGAGGTCGTCTACGAGCAGGCGCTCTCGAGCACGCGGGACCGCTGGTACGCGTCTCCCGTGCTCGCCGCGGGACGCCTCTACTACGTGAGCCGTACGTCAGGCACGGTGGTCCTCGCCGCGAAGCCGCAATTTGAAGTCCTCGCCTCCAATACGCTCGCCGATGACACCAGCGTCTTCAATGGAAGTCCGGCGATGGCGGACGGGCAGGTTTTCCTGCGCTCGAACCGCTATGCGTACTGCGTGGCCGCGCGGCGGTGAATTGAACCAACGGCGTTGAAGAATCTCGCGGCGGGTTCTGCCGGGACACAGAGCGCTCAGTTGTCGAGACAGTCCCGCACCGCTCTCACCAGCACCTCCGGCTTGTAGGGCTTCTCCAGGAAACTGAACCGCTCGTCGAGCGGGGCGGCTTCGGTGGCGAAATCAGAACTGTAGCCACTGGAGAAGATGACCTTGAGATTGGATTTGTTGGCCTTGAGACGGTCGGCGAGCACGTTGCCCTTGAGACCGTTGGGCATGACGATGTCGGTGACCAGGAGGTCCACTTCCGAGCCTCGATCGGACCACATGTCCATGGCCTCGGGCCCGTCGGCAGCTTCGAGAACATGATAGCCGTGACTGCGCAACACCTGGGTCATGATCTCGCGGACGGCGGGTTCGTCCTCGACCACCAGAATGGTCTCGTCGCCTCCCCGGAGGTCCGCGTCGTTCGTGCTGGGCGCGGGCGCGGCCGGGGCTTCGTTGACCGGGAGATAAATTTTCACCACGGTCCCCTGCTCGACCTGGGTGGTCACTTCGATCCAGCCGCCCTGTTGCGAAACGATCCCGTAGACCGTGGCCAGTCCGAGACCGGTGCCCTTGCCCACCTCCTTGGTGGTGAAGAACGGCTCGAAAATGTGGCTCAGGGTGTCGGCATCCATGCCGCAGCCGGTATCCGTCAGGCTAAGACAGACAAAGTGACCCAGGCGGGCCTGGGAGTGGTGGGCGAGGTGCGCTTTATCGATCTCCAGAGACTCCGTGCGGATGCGCAGGTAGCCGCCCTGGGGCATGGCGTCACGAGCATTGACCACGAGATTGACGACCACCTGCTCCATGTTGCTCTCGTCGGCGTGAATGGTCGGAAGGTTCTCGGCAAATTCGCAGCTCAGGTCGATATGCTCGCCGATCAGGCGGCGGAGCATGTCGTGCAAGTTGCGGACGATGCTGTTGAGATCGAGGACCCGGGGCTGCACGATCTGCTTGCGGCTGAAAGTGAGAAGCTGCCGGGTCAGGGCCGCGGCGCGCTCGGCCGCGAGAGAGACCTGCTGGAGCGAATCGGCGACATCCTTGGCGACGTTGTTCGCCGCGAGATGGATGCTGGCATGCCCCTGGATGACGGTCAGCATGTTGTTGAAATCGTGCGCCACCCCGGCAGCGAACTGGCCCACCGCTTCGAGTTTCTGCGAGTGACGGAGCTGCTTTTCGAGTTTGCGTTGCTCGCTGACGTCCTGCGTGGCCACCAGCGCCACGAACTCATCGCCCAGTTCGAAGGCTTCGGCGGAAACCATACAATCGCGGATCTCCCCTTTCCGCGTGCGCATCTGGCATTCGAAATTGCGCACCGACCGCTCTTCGCTGAGCTGAAGCCGGAGGAGCATCGGCGTTTCCGGGTCTGGGCTGAGATCGATTTCCGTCGGGGTGCGGCTGATGATTTCGAGGCGGCGAAAACCGGTGACGTTGAGAAACGCTTCGTTCACGTCGAGATAGCGGTCGGTCACAAGTGACTGGATCGACATCGGGATCGGACTGGCCTGGAAAGCCTTGGCGAAACGCTCCTCGGACCGGCTCAGTTCCTTCTCCGTCTGTTCCCGCTCCTCCATTTCCCGGCGCAACCGCAGGTTCGCCGACTGGAGTTCCTGGGTGCGGGCGGAGACGATCTTGTCGAGCCCATCGAGATGGACCTGGAGACGATTGCTCAGGGTCCACTTGCGGGTCAGCGTGTGCGCGAGTTGCAGCACTTCGACATTGTCGAAAGGCTTCTTGAGAATCACCAGGCTGTCTGTCCTGCCGACCTTGCGAATCATCTCCTCCCAGGAATAATCGGAATAGGCGGTGCAGATCACCACCTGCAACTCGGGATACATCTTCCAGATGCGGCTGATCGTCTCGATCCCGTCCCAGCCCGGCGGCATCCGGACATCGACAAACGCCATGGCGTAAGGCCGGCCTTCGTCCAGCGCGTGCTGGACCTTGGCGAGCCCTTCCTGGCCCTGGAACGCGGAGTCGATTTCAAAGTCGACGCTGGTCAGCGAGTCGGCCTCCACGCCGAAAAGTTCCGCGGCCTCGCTATCGAGCGAGGCGTCTTCCTGCGCCGGAGCGCCGAGAATCTTGCGCACGTCCTCATGGATCGACGCATTATCATCGATGATCAGGATGCGCTGATTGCGTTCGGCTGGAAAGGCCTCGCTGGGATCGTGGGAAGCGTGCATGGGCGAGCGATCTAGTGGGCGAGCGTCGCCAGCCGTGGTTTTCCTTGCGGCAGGTCTTCCGTGGGAAGTTCGAGCGTGAAGATGGCGCCCTGGCCGGGGCCGTCGCTGTGGGCGGCCAGCGAACCGCCGGTTTCGGTCGCGGCGAGCGCGGCGCTGTGCAGGCCGAAGCCATGGCCATCCTTCTTCGTGGTAAAGCCGTGGGCAAAAATGCGGGCGAGATTTTCCCGGGGGATGCCGATGCCGTTGTCCGCCACGGAAATCTTCACCCGTCGATTGCCGTTCATCCCGATGCGGACCGTAATCCGCTTGTCACGCCGCGAGCTTTCGCTGACGGCATACTTGGCGTTACGGAAGATATTGATCAGGACTTGCAGGACCTTGTGCTTGTCGACGCGAACGAGCGGGACTTGATCGAATTCGCGGGTGACCTCGACGCCATGGCGGTCGAAGGCGGCGCCATTCATTTCCAGTGCGTCCTCGACGAGGTCGGTGGCGGCCAGCAATTCGATGACGCCGGAGACTTTCGCGTAATCCTGCTGCACCGCGACGATCTCCTTGATGTGCGCGACGTTCTTGGTGAGCCCTTCGAGTTCACGCAGCAATTCCGCCTGCTCGACGCCGAGCCGCTCGGCCAGGGAGGCAATGAATGCGGGCAACTTCCGGCCCTTGGGATCGTTGGTCAGGAACTCCCCGAGATGGCCGGCATTCTCCCGCAGGAGCGTGGAAACATTGGCCAGATGCGCGATCCGCGACTTGCTCAACCGATCGACGATCAGCATCGCCGAAACGTTCACGCTGTTGAGGACGTTGCCGACATTGTGCAGGACTCCGGTGGCCACCTCGGCCATGCCGGCCTGGCGCGAGGTCTCCACGAGTTGGTTGTGGAGTTTCTCCAGTTCAGCCTCGCTCCGCTTGCGCTCGGTGATGTCCTCCACCGTGCCCTCGTAGTAGCGCAGCGCGCCCGCGGCGTCATAGGCCGCGCGGGCGTGTTCCGAGATCCAAATGATGCTGCCGTCCTTGCGATAGACCTGCGACTCGAAGCCGCGCACCGTGCCCTCCTGCGCGATGCGTTGCTGAAACTCGACCCGCCGCTGCGGATCGACATAGAGCCGCGTCCCGATGTCCGTCACGCTGGCCTCCAATTCCTCCACCGAGGTAAACCCGTACATCCGGGCGAGGGTGGGATTGGCGACGAGGTAGTGCCCATCCGCGGTCGATTGGAAGATGCCCTCCACCGAGTTCTCGAAGATTCCGCGGTACTTTTCCTCCGCCGTGCGCAAGGCCGATTCCACCCGTTCGCGTTCCGTGATCTCCGCCTGCAAGGTTTCATTCGCGGTGCGCAAAGCGTCGGCCTGCTTGCGCAATGGGCCGCTGATGCCGCGGGTGATAAAGGTGACGAATCCGCAAGCCGCGATGGCGGCGCACGCGGCCACAATCAGGCTCCGGGTCCGCCGGTGCTGGTAGGATTCGATTCTCGTTTGCAGCAGGGTGTCCATCTCCTCCTCCGCAACGCGCCAGAGCTTGAAACTCGCCGCCCGGGCACGGTTGCCCTTGGTGACGTACTCCTCCGGCGGAACCCCGCTCGTGTCTTCACCCGCCACGCGTCCGGTCAGATTGATGAATTCCTCCGCACTGCTGCGATATTCCTGGAGCGCGACCGGAAGCCGGGCCTGGAGGCTCGGGCTGATCCCGTAAAAATTCGCATCTTCGTTCAAGGCCGTTTGCAGGCTGCCGATAATCCGGTCGAAATCCGCTTCCTTCAGCAAGGTGGCGTAAATCGCCAGTTGCTGCCGCTCATCCCGCGAAATCGTTCCCTGCTGGAGAACCTTCTCCCCGTGGGCGATCATGCTGGCGAGCCGATCCTGGGTCTGAGGAAGGGCCAGCAGGGTGGCGTCCATGATGTAATAACTGTCCAAATCCGGATCGAGAATGAGGTTCGAGAGATCCCCCGCATGCGTGATCATCATGCGCACATCGCCCACCAAATGCTGATGCTGGTCAGCAAGAGTCTTGGGCTCGAGTCTCAAGGAATTCTTTAGCTCCTGCCATTCTCCGCGGATGATGCGAGGGCGGTAATGCTCGCGCTTGCGCTTGGCCAATCCCTCGTCGGTAAACTGAAGATCCACGCCGATCTCGGCATCCACCTGTTCGAGAGCATCGAACGCTTTGTCGATTTGCGCCTGCATCCGCCCCAGTTGCTCAGTGGCTGCCGCGTCGCCCCCGAGCGCCCTTTGCGCCAGGGAAAGGTGTTGCGGGATGGCTTCCAGCAGATCCTCCAGCGGTCGCTGATATTGATTCCCCTTCTCCTCCTGCCGGGCAAATTCAATGTTCGCATTGATCCCCGTGATGAAGAAGTAGAGCATCAACGAGTCGGGCATCACAAAGAAGATGCTGATCAGCATCAACTTTTGGGACACCTTCAGGCTGTGAAACCACTGCTTCATCGGATGTGAGACGTCCGTGAAGCGGCATGCGGGCAGGGTGGTGCAATGCGGGTCCTGAGACCCGGTTCAGAAAACATGGGCATATATCTCCGGGAAAGCACGGAGCGTACCACACCCCCGAATAGTAGCAAAAGTGATAGATGCGCTACGGCCCTACTGCAGCTTGGGGCACGAGAGCATTGCCGAAAAGCAGGAAGGCCGTGAGAAACCAAAGCAACCCATGGCGAGACGGTTGGTAACCGACCACCTGCTGCCTGGGCCGAACCCGCCGGCGCGGCGTATATCGAGGTCGGGGGGGACGGGATGCTCGCACTTCATTTCCATCCATGAGCGCAATCTGTTATCCATGGACCCGTGAACGGACGAATCATCCCCTTCGCCGCCTTGCTTTCGCTCGTCGGCACGACGTGGAAGGCCAGCGCGGATTGGCCACAATACCGCGGTCCATCCGCGAGCGGGACGGATGAGAGCCACGCGTTGCCGGTGTCGTGGAATGTGGAGACTGGGGAGAACGTTCGCTGGCACACGCCGATTCCGGGACTCGCGCATTCGAGTCCGATCGTGGCGGGTGATCGCGTCTATGTCGCGACGGCGGTATCCCCGAAGGAAGCGGACCTGAAAGTGGGGCTTTATGGCGACATCGGGGCGGCCGATGACAACGAACCGCAGGAGTGGCGGTTGCTCGCGCTCGACAAGGCCACGGGCAAAGTCCTCTGGGACTCGCTGGCGGTGAAAGCCGTGCCGAAAGTGAAGCGTCATACGAAGGCAACTCATTGCAACTCGACGCCGGTCACGGACGGCCAGCACATCGCGGCCATCTTCAGCGGGGAGGGATTGTTTTGTTTCGACACGGCTGGAGCGTTGCTTTGGAAGAAGGACCTCGGGCCGATGGACTCCGGCTATTACGCATCTCCGACCGCGCAATGGGGCTTTGGCAGTTCGCCCATCGTTTACGATGGAAAAGTCATTGTGGTGTGCGATGTCCAACAGGATTCGTTTATCGCCGCCTTCGACATCCGGGACGGGCGTGAGCTGTGGCGAACGGGACGCAAGGACGTGCCGACGTGGGGCACCCCCGCACTGGTCCAGACCAAGGGGCGCACGCAGATCGCGGTGAATGGCTGGCATGAAGCCGCGGGTTATGATGTGGCCACGGGGACGAAGCTGTGGACGCTCGACGGTGGGGGCGACATTCCGGTGCCGACTCCCGTCTTTGCGCACGGTCTTATTTACCTCACGAGCGCGCATGGCAACTGGCGGCCGATGCGCGCCATCCGGCCCGAGGCGACGGGCGACATCACCCCTGCCGATCCGGACAAAACGAATGCGTCCATCGCCTGGGCGCAGGGTCGCAAAGGCAACTACATGCAGACGCCGATCGTCGCCGGCGACCTGCTCTTTGGCTGCAGCGACGCCGGCATTCTCACCTGCTTCGATGCGAAGACGGGGGATGTTCATTTCAGCGAGCGCCTGTCTCGAACCGGGCAGGGCTTCACCGCGTCGCCCGTATCCGATGGCCAGCACCTCTACTTCACGAGCGAGGTAGGGAATGTTTTCATCGTGGCCGCGGAAGCAAAATTCAGCATCACGGGTGTGCATCCCCTGCCCGAGACATGCATGGCCACGCCCGCGATCGCGGATGGCATGCTGCTCTTTCGCACGCGACATCAGCTCATCGCCATCGGCGAAGGCGGACGGGCCGGGGGCATGAAACTCTCCTCGCAGACGATCGCCGCCGCAGAACCGCCGCTGGTCGTGCTTCAGAATCCGGATGTCGCGCTCGTGGGCGACTGGGAAGGCACACTCCGTGTCGGGGAAGCGAAACTCCGCCTGCGTTTCTCCATCCAGGACGCCGGCGCCGGCATGAACGGCATGATGACCAGCGTGGATCAAGGCGGCGCGAAAGTGAAATTGTCGCGGGTCGGCGCCCGCGATGGGGCCATGCGTATGGAACTGGACGCGCTGGCCGCCTCGTTTGAAGGCCGCTTCGACGAATCGAAAACCGAACTAAAAGGCGAATGGCATCAGGCGGACAAATCTCTGCCGCTCGTGCTCAAGCGACTGCCGGCTGGCCAGAAATAATCCTGGCGGAGGCCCGGCTTGGCGGAGCCGCAACCAAGAGACCGGAGGGAAGAATGGCCGCAAAAAGGCGCAAAAGGCACAAAAGGGCTTTTGACTTCGGCTGCGCGTTCGAACCGTTCGACGCGTAAAAAATCTACGCAAGATTATATGAGTTTGGGTCATCGAGGCGTCCCGCCCAAAAGCAGTTCTGGCGGGGTGGGCCCACGCCACACGAAATGTCCGCACCAAGAACCACCGTGGTTTCATCTGCCCCCCTTTTGCGCCTTCTGCGCCTTTTTGCGGCCATTCCAGCCGCGGGACTATTCGGCTTTCACCACGGCGATTCCCCCCGGCTGCGAGATCGGCACCTGAACGTTCGCCGGCGTGAGCCGGCCCGTCTGGCGATCGATCCGAAAGAGCACGACATTCTCGCCCCCTTGATTCCCCACGAACAGGTACTGGTTCGTGGGATCGACCTTTAGATTCCTCGGCGTTTTTCCCAGGCTCGGAAACGTCTCGACCATCTTCAAGATGCCTTTCACGGGGTCCACTTCGTACATCGCGATGCTATCGTGGCCGCGATTCGAGACATAGAGAAACCGTCCGGTGCGATCGATCTGGATTTCCGCGGTCGTGTTGCTGCCCTGGAAATCGGCGGGCAGCGTGGAGATCGACTGGATCTCTTTCAGCGCGCCGCCGTTCACCTCGAAGACGCTGACCGTCGAAATCGTCTCCATGTTGACGTACAAGAATTTGCCGTTCGGTTGAAGCTGCAGGCGCCGCGGGCCGGAGCCGCTCTTTACCTCGGCGTATGGGGGGTCACAGGGAGCCATGGTGCGACGGGCCACGTCGAGGTGATAGCTGTAAACGCGGTCCAACCCCAACTCCGCGACGTAGGCAAACTGTCCATCCTTCGAGAAAACCAAACCGTGCGCGTGCGGCGCGCGTGGGCCGGCGTGTTGGTCGACATAGAAGGCTTCGCCGAGACGGCCATCCGGTTCGATCGGCATCGCCGAAAAGGTTCCGGTTTTGAAGGTGACGGTGGCCGCGACTTTTCCGCTCGGGTCGAGGACGACCTGGTTCGCCGCATCGCCATGAGCGCTCACCTTATTCAGGAGAACGAGGCCTCCGGTTTTGTGATCGATGGAATACGCACTGACGACATCACCATTCGTCTTGTCTCCAGTCTGCCAATTCACCGCGTAAAGAAATCGGCCGCTGGGCGATGGCCAAACGTGCGCGGGATTCACGGCTTCCGCGACGAGCCCAAGAGGCGCCATCGCGCCGGTCTTTGAGTCAAAGCGGAATCCGTAGATGCCTTTGGAGGTGGAAGGCGCTGCCGTGTAACTGCCGATATAAACGAAATAATCTCCCATAGGCGTTTGCGGTGAAACCGCGGGGTCGGCGCCCTGCGCGGGTTCCGTGGCGTGCCACCAGGTCAAGGAGAGCAACGCGGTGAATGCGAGGGTCTTTCGAAACATGGCCGGATGGTTGCGCCTCATACCGGCGGGGTCAAACCTGAAGACTGGCGCCGCCGCCGGTTCAGTCGTCCTTTTGGCCCAACAGGTAGTCAGGGATGACGATTGAGACCTCAAACCTTAATTCCTGAAGCAGGGAAATCTGCTCCGGCTCAGACTAAAAGCACCACCGCGGTGATCGACAAATTGTATTGTGCAGTACTCGACACCGGGGAATCGGCAAATTCGGTAAAAATGATCCCGATGGACGTCGAGAAAATCCAGCGCCTCGGTCACCATATCCAGAGGATACCTTCCCTCGTGCCAATCGTCCCACTGGATAAAGGATTCCGGACTCAAAGTTCCGTCCCCGAGAGGTTCGCCTTTGCGCGCAATGAGGTGCGGTTTTATGTCCCAACCCAAGAGCGCGTCGGCAGGTTCAAACAGTTCTCCACCAACAACAATGTTGAAGCCGGTCGTCATACACGGGATGGCCACCACATGACGGCGACTGCTCGGTAAAAGGAAGTGTAAGCTCGCTATCGGCCGTCGACGCGACGTCCAATGGAGTGTCAGGTGACACGCAAAAGCAGGCGCCAAAGGCTTTCCCGTAAGCCCTTCGCGAATTGACCGGACGCGGACTCAATTTCTCAGAAAGCCGGAAATCTCCGGGTAACGCTTGGATAACTTCTTCGCTCCCCCGGCAATTCGCTCCACGGCCTCGCGTCCGCCCCGCGTGAGCAAGAGCAAGCTGGCGGCACCGAGCAAGTGCAGACCCGTTCGGATCTGCGCGCGCGGATCCTGCGTTTCACCGGGACGTGGCAGCGCCCGGGAAACCAGCCCCACGGCGAGGCCGCAACCCATGGCGCCCAGCATTCCCGCCGCCATGTGCTCACGGACGTAGGTCAAAACGCCATCACCCCCTTCCGCTGGCGCAATTTCCGGCTCCGTTTCCGTCGCGAAAATAGCCGGCAACGATTCACGATGCGGCTGAGGAGGACCCACCCGTTTTTCCGTCGCCACCAACAGCGTGTCAGGCACGGCCGATCCTTCCGCCTGGATATGATCGCCGCTCGCGAGCGCGTACATCTTGGTGAATTCGGCGCCGAAGAGGAGGATGCACGATGCGTAGTAGACCCAGAGCAGCAGCAGGACGACCGAGCCAGCCGCGCCAAAACTGGAAGCGGTGCTTTCCCGCCCGAGGTAAAACGCCAGGCCAAACTTCCCGACTTCAAACAGCAACGCCGTGGCGATCGCGCCGACCCAGACGTGCCGCCACCGATTCGTCACGTCGGGCAGGACCTTGAAAATGAGGGCGAACAGCACGGTGACCACCGCGAAGGAGACGGCCAGACCCGCTCCCGCCCACAGCCAATTCGGCATCTGCAAGAATCCCGCCATCATCTTGTTGAAGGCGCTGAGAAGCGTGGTCATCAGAAATGACACGAGGAGCAGAAAGCCGATCACCAGGACCATGCCGAAGGAGAGCAATCGTTCGCGCACCAGGGCCCACCAGTTCAAGCCCGGCATGGTCTTCACTTCCCAGATCGTGTTCAGGGCGTCCTTGAGTTGCCCAAAGACCCCCGCAGCCCCGAACAGCAGCGCGATGGTCCCAACCGCGGTGGCCAGCAGGCTTTTCGCCGGATGACTGGTGCTCTGCACCATCGATTGAATCGCCGCGGCGGCCTGCGGGCCGACGAATTCCGTGAGTTGATCGTAGAGATGCCCACGGACTGCATCCGCGCCGAAAAACCAACCCGCCAGTCCGACCGAGAGAACAAGGAGCGGTGCGATGGAGAAAATGGAGTAGTAGGCCAACGCCGCGCTCAAACGGAGCGCATTGTTCTTCTGCCAATCATTCACCGCATCCATCACGAGGGACCAGATCTGCCGAGCTTTCGAGGAACGAGGATTCACGACCCAATATCGAGTCAGACGCCGTCCGTGAACGTCCCCACGTCGAATTTCGTGGCGGCGCACATCCGGCAAGCCCTCGCGGAACGAATGTAACACGTCCTTACAACTGTATGATCAATCGTTCCTCCCTTTGTTGTGTCCTAATTTTGTCGTCCATCGGGGTTCGGGCCGATGAACAAGTGCGATCCACCCAGGAGGAATTGCGCCGCCGCAATATCTACTTCGGCGATGTGGATGGCCGGCAGTCGCGCGAGTTTGAGGAGGCGCTCAAGCGCTACCAATCGAAGAAGGGCCTTGCCGCGAGCGGGCATGGAGACCGCGACACACTCCGATCACTGGGACTGGTGGCACGCGAGCAAGGAGAGCCATTGCCGAAAGCCCCCGAGTGGCCGGAAGAGCCAGTCCTCAAGAGCGATGCCAAGCTCAACGTGGTTGCGACGGCCGGCGAAGTATCGACTTCGACAGGGGTCTCGCTGTCGAGCCTGATGCCGGATCCAATCGCATCCGGATGGCGTTCGAGGCGCAGCGATCGCCGAAGCGAGGCGCCCGACCGGCAGGAAGCCCGGTCCCCCGTCCGAACGGCTGCGGGAACGGCCGGATTCTCGGTCGGACAGAATGGAAATCTACAGAGCGAACTCACCACTTACATCCGAGGCTATCTGCAAGCGGTCAGCCGGAATCGCCTGGAAGACGAGCTTCATTTCTACGCCGACCGGGTGAACTACCTCGGAAACGGGCTGATCGATCGCCGCATCATCGAGCAAAGCTTGCGGAAATACTATCAGCACTGGCCCAAGCGCAATTGCAGCCAAATCGGAGCGATCAGTTACAAGGCGAATGCGCACCGGGGCGAGATCGTGGTGAACTTCCGTACGGATTTCTCACTGGGCAATAGTAGGTCAAAGGTGCGTGGAGAGACTGAGAACCAGGTGGTCATCAATGCCGCCACGGCTGATCCGCGGATCGTTTCCATTTCGGAACACCGCGTTCGTCGCTAGACGCCCACCCTCCCGCATTCCCACGCGGCTGACGAGCGCCTGCGCGCCGATTCCTATGGAAGCGCTCGCGCTTCTGAAAAATGACCGTCCAAACAAAAATCCTGCTCCTTCTCCTCGCCATCGTCACCACGCTGGTCGGTGGGTTGGCGATCCTGAAGATTGCCGAGCAGCATAAGTTCCAGGCGATCTCCAACGCTCGCGAAACGGAGAGGAATCGGAACTTTGACGAATTTCTCACCGAACGCGGCGACAACTTGAAAGTGCTGGTCGAAGATTCCACCACCTGGAACGACATGGTGCGGGCTGTCGTGAAAGACGATAAGAATTGGGCGGAGCGAACGATCAACGACGAATTGCTCGCCACCTACAAGGCCAACACTGTCTGGATTTACAAGGCGAACCGAACGCTCTTCTACTCGCGCAACAATCGCTTCACCGAGCAGTTGCAGGAACTGCCACTCCCCGCGGAGGCCTTCGACACGCTGTTTCAAAAGGCGCGAGTCTGCCATTTCTTCATCCAGGTTCCGCAGGGATGGATGGAGATTCGGGGCGGCACAATCCATCCTTCCATCGACGGGCAACGGGAAACCACGCCGCAGGGTTACTTCTTCGCCGGGCACATCTGGATCGATGACAATATCCGGCGCATGTCGCTGTTCACGGGCTACGACATCCATATCGCCCCAGTCGCAGACGGTCACCCGAATCCATCGAGCCAGGAACAAACCGGCCTCATTACTTTCGCGCGGGTGGTGACGGGATGGGACGGGATGCCGGTGGCCAGAATCGTGGTCCGCAACGACTCCCCGCTGATTCGCGAACTGAATGAAGCCAGCCGGCGCTTGTTCATTTATCTGCTGCTCTTCGCCGTCGTCCTGTTCCTGGCACTATCGATCTCTCTCGTCTTCTGGGTGCGCCGACCGCTCCGGCAGCTCGCGGTGGGTCTGCAGGCGGGTCACCCGGACACGCTCGCTCCGTTACGGGAGAGACGGGACGAATTCGGGCAACTCGCGGAACTGATTCTGAAGTTTCGGCGGACCGAAGAAGCGCTCCATCAGGCCGAAGAACAATTGCGGCATTCGCAGAAACTCGAGGCGGTGGGCCGACTGGCCGGCGGCGTGGCCCACGATTTTAACAATTTGCTCACGGCAATTATTGGTTACTCGGAGCTTCTGGAGGCGAGGTTGGTCGACGATCCTCTTTCTCGCGAGTTCGTTGAAATCATTCATCAAGCGGGCGACAAGGCAGCCGGGCTGACGCGGCAACTTCTGGCGTTCAGCCGGCGCCAATTGCTCCAGCCCAAGGTCCTCGATCTCAATGAAGTCGTGCGCGACATGGACAAGTTGCTCCAGCGCGTCATCGGTGAGCATATTCGCTTCCAGATCGTCACCGGCGCGGAAAATGCGCGTGTCCTGGCGGATCCGCTCCAGTTGGAGCAAGTCATCCTCAATCTCGGCGTGAATGCCCGCGATGCCATGCCCGGCGGCGGGACGCTCACCGTCACGACGGAAAATCACGCGACGATGGGGGCGATTCAGGAGGGTCCTGCTCCCGCGGCCGGCTACGTCCTGTTGATCGTGAGCGATACGGGATCCGGCATGGATGCCCAGACCAGGGAACGCATCTTCGAGCCGTTCTTTACCACGAAGGGCCCAGGGAAAGGAACGGGCCTCGGCCTGGCGACGGTCTACGGAATCGTCAAGCAGTCGGGTGGCGGTATCGTCGTGGAAAGTGAATTGGGAAAAGGCAGCCGGTTCGTCATCTACCTTCCCCGAGAAACCGCGGAGATCGAGGAAGTCGCACCGGAAGCGCCGCTCGTCCTCCCCACCAATGCGGAAACCATCCTGGTGGTGGAAGACGAAGAGGTCGTCCGCCAATTGGTTTGCGCCGTGTTGAAGGATGCGGGGTACGTAGTGCTCTGCGCGGGCACACCGTCGGCCGCGCTCAAGCTGGCCGGCACCCACTCGGGACCGATCGATCTCCTCGTCACCGACGTCGTCATGCCCGAGATGCACGGACCGGCCATCGCCCGCTTGCTAACGGATTCCCGGCCAGAGTTGAAGGTCCTCTACATTTCGGGCTATTCCGAGAATGACATCAGCGATCAAGGTGTGGTGGATCCAGGGCTGGACGTTCTGCAAAAGCCGTTCACCCACCAAAGCCTCGTCCGAAAAATCCGCGAGTTACTGGACGGACCGGCGGCGGCGATCACCGCGACGCAGCTTGTTTCATAGGTAAGCCCAGTTTCACTTCAGCTCCTGACCCGACAGAAGGCGGTAGACAATCAGGGCGGCGCCGATCAGCGGCAAAGGCACGAAGGCCAACCGGATTTTCGGACCGCTGAAATACTGCGTGCCGACGGCGCCGATCTGCGCGCCGATCGCTGCACCGGTGTGCATGACCAAGGCGACCATGATGTCCACGTTGCCCTTCACCGCGTGAGACAGCGTGCCATAGCTCGCGGAGATCATGACTTCGAAGAGATCCGTGCCGATCGCGATGTGTGTCGGAATCCCGAGCAAATAGACCATCATGGGCATCCGGATATACCCCGCGCCGCCCCCGAGAAAACCGCTGAAGAGACCGCCGACGAAGGAGACGAGCAGGACGATCCAAAAGGAGATTTGGCGAATGCCGGAAGTCGGAAGCCGGATCATCGGCGCGACGCGGATGCGCTGCATCATCCTGGCGATGTGGCCGAATGCAGAGTGGTCCTTCTTGCGCGCACCCGCCTTTTTCCCGCCGTGCATCTTGAGTGTCTGCCAGCCTTCCCAGGTCATGAACGCGGAGATCCCCGCCAGAACGAAGATGAACGTGACACCGATGACCAGATCCACGCGACCGCTCTTTTTGAGAAGTTGCACCCCTTGCGCCCCAAGCTCACTTCCCACGATGGTGCCGAGCACCATGATCCAGGCGAGTTTCATGTCGACGTTGCCCAGCGTGCGGTGCTTCTTCGTCGCGACAATGGATTTTCCGACGATGTGGGCGAGGTCCGTGCCGACTACGAGGTTCATCGGCATCCCCAAGGCAAATAGGGCAGGTCCGACGAGGAAGCTGCCGCCGACCCCGAAGAATCCGCCGCAGATGCCGGTCACGAAGCCGACAATGATCAAATAGGTGAGATCGATGTGCTGGCCAGAGATGAGAAAGTCCATGGCCAGCTCGAATCAATCAGTCTTGCGGCGGATGAATCCGAGCAACCACGTCGTGAGCGCCTCCAGGCCGAACCCCTGGCCCACGATAAGAGCAAGCGCGGCGACGGCATAAAAGCGCTTGTCGTAGTCGTAGAGGCGCTTGATCCCGTCGCCGAGGAAATGCAGGACCAACAAAAAATAGACCAGGACGAGCGAGGCGTAGATGACGAGCTCGATCAAGAATGATTTGATCTCGAGGCTCCCATCTTTGCTGGCCGGTTTCATAGTCAAGCGGAGGCCAACTTCGTCATCGTATCGCGTCCACGGGTTTTAACTCGTGAATCGCGGCCCGTCCGCAGGGTGCGCGTCATTTCCTCAGTGGTCCATCACGGTCGCCGGCGCGCTCATCTCAGGAGCGCTCATCGCTGACATGCTGGCGATGCGCCAAGGTCCCGAAGACTACGGAACCTTCGTCTTCAGCGCAGCGTCCAGGGCGGCGTCTGCATCGGCCTTGGTCTTGGCCTTCGGCAAGGCATCGGGCAGGTCAAAGAGATTCACCGGCGAAGTATTCTGAGCGTAGCTGCCGTCCTTCTCCACTCTCTTGCCGTTGCCCGCGCTGTCGCGGTTGGTCGAGACGACGATGAAACGCTGGCCGTCGGGGTGGATGGCAACGGCCTGGCAATTGGCGAGCGGGGTCGCGGAGTCGAAGGCATCCTTGTCCTCCGGCTTGAAGCGGATGATCTTGCCGGTACCAGGATTGCCGCTGGTGACGCCGATGAGGGAGCCATTCGGGTGGATGGCCAGATCCTCGATGAACCCGTCTTTGGCGTCGCCGTGGGTGAACTTGTGGAGAAGCTTTCCGCTCGCAAATTCGTAGGCAAAAAGCGCAGGGGTGCTCTGGATCGTGCCGCCATTGGCGACGATGGTTCCCGCCGCGTAGAGAAGTTTCCCATCCTGGGAAAAGGCGAGCACACGCAGGCCACAAATTTCCTGGAGACGATCGGCCTTGTAGGTGGCGGTCGCATCCATCTTGCGGGTGATCTTCTTCGTCTTGTAATCCCACACGAGCAGGTGCCCATGCAAATCGGCCAGGACGACCTGGCTGCCATCCGGGGTGAAGGTCACGGCGAAAAGATCGTCGTCGTGCTGATACTCGGCGACTGGCTTGCCTTCCGCCGTCCAGAGACGCGCCATCTTATCACGCCCGCAGGTGGCCAGTTGGGCTCCGTCCGGGGAGATGGCGAGCTGTCGCAGCCAACTCTGATGAGCTGCTTCGAGTTCCCAAACGACCGTCGGCGCTTCTTCCGCGAAGGTTTGGCAACGGAGCCGTCCCCAGGAATCACCTGTGTACAACCACGGTTTGGTAGGATGAAAGGCGAGCCCACCCACAAAGGCATGATGCCCTTGCACGTGCGGCATCGGCTCGAGGGCTTTTTCCGCGACCTTCCAGCGGCGCACGGAACCATCGACGCCGCCAGCGGCAACGGTGGTCCCATCGGGACTGATACGGGCGGAGATGAGCTGGCAATCCGCAGAAGCAACATTGATGGGTTTGAGAGCGGCGTTCACGCGAGTGCCTCCTTGATGGGTTTCATGGCTTCGTGGGCGATGGGGAGTGGCTGGCCGTGGTTGTCGTATTCGGTGGCGACGGAGTCGATGCCCAAAGCCGTGTACCAAGTGTGGAACAGGCTGCCGATATCGTAGCCGCTGCTCTTTACCTCCGTGCCCTTGGCATCGGTCTCGCCAACGACGGCGCCCCCATGGATGCCACAACCCGCCATGGCCAGAGACCAAGCCTCGGGCCAGTGATCGCGACCGGCATGGCCATTGATCCGCGGCGTGCGGCCAAACTCACTCATGGCGATGACGAGCGTGCTCTCCAGTAGTCCACTCGCCGCCAGATCCTCGAGAATCGAGCTGAAGGCCTGGTCGAACTTCGGCACCATGGTGCCGTGAGCGTTGAAGTTGTCGCCGTGGCTGTCCCAGCCGTAGCTGGTGACTTTCACGAAACGCACGCCGGATTCCAGCATGCGGCGGGCGGTGAGCATGTGACGACCGATGTCGTGCGTCCCGTAGCGCTTCACGTCCTCCGGCTTGGTCTTCGAGGCGTCGAAGATATCCGAGCGCTTCATGAGCTCGCGAGCGGTGTCGAAGACGTGGCTGTTCGCTTCCGTGTTGTTGGGCGCGCGGTGGGCGACAAAGCGCTCGTTCATCCGGGCGCGGAGCGCATTGCGAGCCTCGTCCTCTTCCTCTTCGAGTGACTTGTTCCGGAGCAGATCCTCCGGCGGCAAGCCGTCTCCGAAGGCGAGGCAGCCGTACTTGGGGCCGAGGAAGCCGGCGTCCTCGGAGCGGAAACCACCGCTTCCGGGCTTGATGCACACATAGGGCGGGAGATGGCTCTCCATGGGGCCCATCAACTTGGCAATCGAGGAACCGAAATAGGGATAGGGAACGCCGCGGGTCTTGGGATCGCCACGCTGGATGCGTTCCACGCCGGAAGAGTGGGCGTTGTCCTTGGTGCAAAGGCTGCGCACGACGCAGAGCCGGTGCATCTGCTTGGCCAGGCCGGGCATCAGTTCGGAAAGGTGGACGCCCGGAACCGAGGTGGGAATGCTGCGGTAAGGACCGCCGAAAACCGTATTCGGTTTCGGGTCCCAGCTCTCGAGCTGGCTCATGCCGCCGTCCAGCCAGACGAACAGCACCTGCTTTTCCTTCTTGCGGATTTCCTCCGCGGCGGCGCGCGAAAAGAGACCGCCCATGGCGCTGGCAGCGAGCGCTCCCGCGCCCATGCCGAAAAAGCGCCGGCGGGTGAGGGCGTGGTCCAGTGGGGTGCAAAGCGGATTGATCATAGACGTGGCCGGTTTAGTGATTGGAGAAGAACTCTTCGGAACTCAAAAGCGCCCATGCATAGTGCCCAAGCGCCTTGGGTCTGTCAGCGGAATATTTTTCCAGCCACGCAGCGACCTCCTTGGTCTCGTCGTCCGTCGGCATGCGGGTGAGGATCGAAAGGTAGAGTTCCTCGGCGACAGCCTTGGAGTCGGTGACGGTTCCGAGCCGTTCCACCAAGTTTCCGTTCCCGGGTCTCACGGTGGAAAGCACCAGTTCGTTGTTGCGCAGAAAGAGGGCGGAGCGAAGCGTGGGATTGACGGTCAGCTCGGGTTCTTTCGGTGCGTTCGAGAACGCGATCCGGAAGGCCTTCTCGTAATCGGCCAGGGCCTGTCCCTTGGCGACGCCGGGCGCCGTCGCGGCCTCATACACACCAGTGGCACGCAGGAAGGAGCGCACGAGTTGTTCCGACGCGAGCGGCCGCTCTTTAGCGACGGCGAAGAGCGTGTCCGCGGGTGCGGCCCCTTCTGGGAGAACGGTCGACCGCTGGTAGACACGCGTGAGCGACAGTTCCTTGAGCAGCCACTGCAGGCTCATATCGTGAGCGACGAAATCCTCGGCCAGCGCATCCATGAGTTCGGGATTGGAGGAAGGATAGAGGGGACTCTGAAGATCGAGCGGCTCGACCAGTCCGCGCCCCATGAGCAGCCACCACATGCGGTTGACGATATTCTGGACAAAGAATGTATTTTCCTTCGTGGCCACACGGGCCGCGATCTCTTTCAGGGGACTGACGCGCGGGGTGCCGGGATCCTTCTTCTTGGGGTCGGGTTTCACGAGCCACGCCTCGTCACCCTCGGGGGTGGCAATCTCCTCGCCAAACGGAACCCGCGGCCCGGTCTGCCCCTTCACGCCGGTGAGCACGGAGACAAAGTCGTATTTCGCCGTGATGGCGCCTTCGCGCACCCAAGCCGTCTTATGCGTCGCGTCCGGCACCGCGACCTTGGCGTTTTGAAAGGCCACGAACAGCCCATTAAAGTCGGCCTGCTTGTAGGATTTGACCGTGAGGTGGTTGTGGCATTGGCAACACTGTAGATCCACGCCCATGAACA
The DNA here is from genome assembly GCA_038228205.1 of Chthoniobacterales bacterium. GTDB lineage: Bacteria > Verrucomicrobiota > Verrucomicrobiia > Chthoniobacterales > Chthoniobacteraceae > Chthoniobacter. The sequence goes on along the minus strand of JBBRPL010000023.1, from coordinate 26,329 downwards.
TCCGTCCGGTATCGCGCGTGAGACCGGGATAATCCGTTTCCTGCTGCCCGACCTTTTCCAACCGGCGCAGGTTGAAATATCCCGCGCCGCGCAACTCTGGATTGGCGTAGTCCGGCGAGATGATTTCGCGGGCCATGACATCCCATGTCTTCCCGGATTTGCAGGATGCCTGAAGATATTTGCGCCATTCCGCATCTTCGCCCCGACGCTCCATGAGCATGGTGTTCAAGGCGTCGGCCAGACGCTCGGCAAAACGCGGAGCCTCAGTGAGACTCCCGAGAAGTTTCTCGCGTTTGTCCGCCGCTTTGTCGGCGAAAAACGCCCGCGCTTCCGTGGCCGTAGGGAGATCGCCAGCGAAATCGAGGTAGGCACGGCGCAGAAACTCCGCGTCGGTGCTAAGGGCCGCCATCGGCTGGCCGGCAGCCTGGGCGTCGACCAGGCGGTCAACACGAGTATGAAGGGGTTCCGCTGCGCCGGCAGCACCCACGGCCACGGCGCAAAACAACAGGGTAGAGAATTTGGAAAGCACGGGGAGGACGTTGTTTCTTGGATGAGATAACCGTTGGCAGTCGGGACTATTAGCCCCCTCCTTACCACATTTTCGCCAATTTGCTCAATATTTTCCAAAAAAACCGGGAAATACCGCCTTCGGGAACGGAATGGTGGCTTGCTCAAGCCAGGCTACTCGACGGGTCAACGAATCGACATGAACCGATGAGCCCCGCTGTCCCGCACCCTTCCCTTGCACCAAGACCATTTCTCGCTTCTGTCTCGTCATGGCGTTGGATGCCCCTCCCCATCTCCCGGGCGGTCCCCTCCACTCTTGCCACCCGTGAACTCCTCGATTCCCCATCCCGATCCAAGCGCTGAATTTTTCGGCTCGCTGGCGTCGCTCCGGAAAGTCTTTGTCCGATCGCCGATGCAATTCCTGGCGATATACGGCGGCTGCTTCGCTCTCGCCGCGTTCGCGTTCTACGAGAATGTGTGGGGCACGCCGGTCGAGTGGTGGCTCTATGTCCCGCTCATCGTCCTTTTCGCCGTCGGTCTTCTTCGTCGACAGTCGCTCCTCGAGCAGCGTTCACGGATCCTCGCGCTGATCGCGCTGATGGCCGCCATGGCGGTGATCCACACGGCGCCATTGAATGGTCTCAAGCCATTCTTGCGCAACCTCTACAGCATCCAGCCAGGCATGACCGAAGTCGACGTGCGCCGGATCATGGGCCAATACCCGGAAGGCACCGGTTGGCCCGTCATCTATGGGGGCAACCCTCCCGGCACCGGGACCTTGAACGACCTCGGCACGGGCGACGCCTACGCCGCTGGGAGCACGCCCGACGGAGAATTGACATTGAACGACTCGATCGTCTTTCGACCTTCCGCGGAACCCGGGGATTCCAATTGGGGGATCGTCACCTTCAAGGACGGGAAGGTCACCGGTGTTTCCTTTAGCCACGACTGAACCGCAGGCCTGCGACCCCTTCGGGGTCAATCGCTGGTGATGGGATTCCGGGGGGGTATCGCTCGTTCCTCGCTCAACCCCCGGCTAATGGCTTTGAACCCTTCGGGTTCGAATTGAAAAACATCGCCCCCGCTATTTCTCGACGATCACAAAGTCATCCATGAAAATGCGCGCGCCCTTCTCGATCACGATCGCGGCGGAGACGGGTTCGTCCATGCGGAAGGGTGGCTTGCTCAAGTCGGGCAACTCGAAGGTCCCTTCGTAAACGTTCCATGCCTCGGTGACCTTGATGCTGATGAGATCGGGAAAACCCAGCCACTGCGTCTTGCCAGCCGCAGGGTCGGTGCCGTTGATCCATGCGCGGAAACGGAAATTGCCCCGGCCTTTGAGCGCGACCTTGAAAGCGTAGTGCCGGTTGCGGCGCAGCAGGTCGTTGAAGGGCCGATGGAGGCCGGCGTTGAGGTCGCCATCCGTCGGGTCGAAGAGCACCGACGCGCCTTTGAATGCCTCGGCGCCTTCGACCATGCGGCCCGCTGGGAGATTGAATCCCTCGGGCACGCGGAACAACGGACCGCGATACTCGTAGGCCAGTTGACCGCCGGCTTTGAAGACCTTGCGTCCGCCGTCCGCCATGGAGGGGGTGATGGGCAGCCATTGCCACCGGTCGAAATTGGATTCGAATACGACCTTGCCTTGCGGTTCGCCGGCGAACGCTTGCAGGCCGCAGAGCGCGGCAAGCGTGCCGATCGCAAGCCGGTGGGAAAGTCGAATGCTCACGGGGCGGGCTTCGTGTTGGCGATCTGTCGCAATGTTTCGGCGGTGCTCTCCAATCGGGACAAGTCACGCTCGAAGGCCTGATTCGCCGGATACAGGATTTCGAAGTTCTCGCGGCTCGCAGGTGGATGCTTCGCCGCCAGGGCCCCGGCATTTTCCGAGGATCGTTGGGCCGCGGCGTAGAGCGCATCGAGGTTCGCGGAAGCGGGACGGCGATCGACGGCGCGCAGACGGGAGACGCCGCGCGTCGACACAGCGCTCCACCAGTCGCCGTAGTTGCCCATGACGACGCGCCCGAACAATTGCGGCGCATGGAAGCTGCCGCTGATCGGTTTCCACATGGCGAAGAAGGCCTCGTCGTTGCGGCAAAGTTCCAGGCCCCATTCATCGCCGGCCTTCAGACCCTTCCAGGGAAAGACAAATTCGACCGACCAGCGGCTGTCGTGGATGGCCGACTTGATCGTGTGGCCGCCGCCGAAAGCGGTCCACTGCGCCTTGTAGTTGCCGGTGTATTGGCCCGCGGCATTGAACAGAATCTGGTAGTAGTTCATGCCCGTGGCGTTTGGGTCGATGAAGAGTTCCACACCGTAGTGATTCGAATAGCCCTTGAACTCGCACCGGCCCGGCTTCGTGACGCCCTTGGCCTCGATGATTCCGGCAATTCCGCGCTGCAGGGCTTCGACATCGTCCCAGTAAAACTCGAGGCCCATGTAAAGCGCCGCGTCGTCATAGACGAAGCGCATCGTGGTAATTCGCGCGGTGTCGCGGGCGCCGCTGGCCAGGACAAAGTCGGAGCGGATCTCGGTCTGCTGCCAGCACGGGTCGTCGAGGAGGCCGTCGATCAGCGGCGCCGTGGCCGCCCTCGCGGCGCAGATAACCTTCAACGGTTCCGTGGCGCACGCCAGCGAGGCGAACGAAAACAGGAGGAAGAAGAAACGGCAGCCGACGATCACGGAGTCGCTCCCTTCTGCGCGACGTCCACCCAGGCGGTCGCTTTCATGCCGGTGATGGCGTGCTCGACTTCGACGGTGTATCGACCGGCCGGCTCCGAGTCACTCACGGGCAGCGTGACTTGGAATTCGCCGCCCTGGAAGGCGACGTTGCGGCGGTAGTGCTCCAGTTCCCTGCCGTCCGGATCGAGCACGCGCAGGTGCACACACTGGCCGAGTTGCGTGGCGTCGGCGCTGTCTTCGGAGAAGCGCACGCGGCCGATGAAGGCAAAATCATCGCCGGGCTGCACGCGCGGTTTCGACGGAGCGATGGCCAGCGATTCGATGTTTGCCGGCAGCGCGGCGTAGAACCGCGGGTGCAGGTCGAGATTGAGCGGCAGCGCATCGGTGTAACCACAATAGCTGTGCGTGCGCACGTCCCACAGGTGGCGCTTCGCGGCGAGGCGCATCGTGGTGGGGGACGCTTCCAGGTGAGGCCCGACGGCGCTGCGCAGGAGGCCGATCAAGGTGGTCGAGCCATTGGTGAAGACCGGCATGAACGTGTCGCGCCGGGGCAGGCCGTCCGGGCCAAGCAGTTCCACCGGCGCTTGCTCGTGCGGAAACTCCGCGAGCAACGCGGCCACGGAATCCGAACCGGTATAGTCCCCGCGTTCCATGCGTGTGAGGTAGCCATTGATCTCGCCGGGCAGATACGCGGCGCAGCCCTTGCCGACCCGCGCGATATTCTTCTTCTCAAACGTCGGGAAGAGATCGCGCAGGCGGGACTCGGCCAGTTCCCGTCCGTGCTCGGTGTAGATGCCGGGGGTGTTATCCGCAATGACGAGGCCGCCTTGTTGCACGAAAGCGCGGATGGCCGCAGCTTCCTCTTCCGACATTCCCTTGCTGTAGGGCAACACCAGCGTGGTGAAACCGCGCTTCATGAGGCCACCCTCGCGCAGATCCTCGGGACCGACCATCGTGGGGCGGATGCGCAGCGAGTTCATGAGCGCAAGCGCATCGCTCGGCGCGCCGCCGATCACGCTCACGTTGTAGAGCCCGGTGCCGGAGAAGGCATTGTCCTGAAAGGGATGGAGACGAGAGATCCAATGATTCACCGGTGACCAGAGCATCGCGACCTTGGAGCGATACGGGCGGGCGCCGATGGTGAGTTTGCCGATGCCGTTTTCCAGGAACTTCACTTCGCGCGAGATGTCCAGGAAGTAGGGCAGCGGCTCGGACATGTCCGGGGTGAAGCAGAACTCGCCGCCGAGACTCTCCGGCAGGCCGCGCTCCCAGTCGAAGCCGTTCAAGCCCATGAACAGGATCTGCCACGGCCAGCGCTCGCGGTTGAGCGGCGACTCGAAATCATACGTCCAGCGGATCATCGACTGCGGCGCGAGGAGGAAGCTTTTGTCGCCGGAGAAGGACTGCGGGAGTTCGGTCATCATGGCGTGACGCCATTCGCTGTTCGGCTCCTGGCCGATGTAGGTCTTCGCGCCGGTCATCGCGTCGCGATAGCGGGTAAAATCGTGATGATCGTGGCCGACGCGGCCCGTGCGCGCCTCGGGCACGAAGCGCCGGAGCATGGCGGTCCAGTCGATGAAGAACTGCGACCACACGTCCGAACGCATGAAGTGGCGGAAGTCCACCCAGCGCGGCAGTTGGTTTTTCTCCACGGCGTCCGGGAGCAGGATGCCGCGCACCTCGTCCCAGGATTTCAGATCGCTCCCCCACTCCGCATTCAGCGCCCCGAGGTCGCCGTGATACTGCGCGCGGCACCAGTCCTGGAACTGCTTCGCCGTCGTCGGGCCAAAGCCGGAGTTTTCTCGCGCGTCGAATTCATGCGCGAGGTAATTTTCCCCGGTGATGATGTAGAGTGGCGAACCGAAGCGGCCCGACTCCTTGTATTTGTCGAGGCGCGTGTTGATGAAGTTGGCGTTGAGGCCGAACTGCTTGAAAGGAAACGCCTTCACGTCGAGCGGCAGGCCGGTGGCAGTCACTTGCCGCGCCATGCGGCCGATCTCGGCGAGATCGAGATCGGGCCTTTCGAAAAGTTCCCCTTTTTCGATCCGCATCGCCGGGTCCACCTCTCCCATGTGCTCGGCAAAGGTGACGCTCTGCAAATGCTCGCGTTCATTCACCTCGTACTGCCGCACGTTCGATGCGATGAGCTGCGTGAAGGTCGCGTTTACGCCGTAGTCCCGGATCACGCGGCCATACAGGCTACCCTTCCAGTCGCACGGTCCCGGCGTCGGCGAGAAGATGAGCATGAACATGTAATCATCGAAGGTCCAGTCGGGCACCGTGATCCAGGTGCGCGACGAGTCCACCACGCCGTCGGGACCGCGAATCGCGGCGACGAGGTCCCACAGGCGGCAGAGCGGAAGATGCACGGGCAGGGTGAATGTCGCCGCGTTGCGATCGGGCTTGATCGTGACATTCGCGTGAGCCACGACGCGGCCCCAGGTATCCACGGCCTGCAGCGAGACCATTTGCGCGGCATCGAGCGGGCGGGCAAACGTGATCCCACCATGGATCGTGTCGCCGTCGCGGAATGTGTTCTTCTCCGTGCTCAGCGAAGCGATGTTCTGCGCCGACTCCACGCGGAAAGCTGACGAGGCAAAGTCAATCACTGCGTCGGTGGCATCGAGGACGCGCAGATCGAGCAGATACGAGCCGCGGGCGAGCATGGGGAGCGGAATGCTCACTTCCGTCGTGTTCGTCTTCGCGGAGAACGCACCCGCGACGGATTGCTCGCTGACGATCGTCTTGCCCGCGAGATCGCGAAAGCTCCACGCGAACGTCACCTTGCCCGAGGCGTTGCCGCGGGCTGTCGCCTTGAAGATCGCGTGGCTCTTCGCCAGGTCATCGCGCGCGATCACGATCGCGGGAGTTTTGATTTCCCACGCATACTTCGACGGGGTCTCATCCACCGGCGCTTTCAATTCCGTCTTCGGCGCGTCCCATGAAATGCTCGCTTCAGCCTGCCCCTCGTGCTGGGCCGCGAACTGAATCGCCCGGCTCAACAAGGCAAACGAGTAGTCATACGCGATAGCAAAGTCGTCTCCCGCGTGCGGTTGATCCACCGGCGCAGCGAGATGCGGGCTGAGCGAGGCGCTGCGCCGATACGCCACCGTGGCATCGAAATAGTCGACGCTGACGATGCGCCCCTTGCCGCGAGTCGTCGCCACGACGTTCAGCGGCGATTGCGTGCAGTCGAAACGGTACACCCGGGCGAGTTCCATGAAATCCGACCGCGACGGCAGGACGTGGAAGGGCAGCACGTCCAGCGGCAGTCCGCGCAACACCGCGCCTTGGGCCTCGGGCAGCGTGGAGGTTTGGAACAGCTTCGTGAATTCCGCGTCGGGTGTGGTCAATTCCTCCCTCGACTTGAGGCCCGGCTTCAATCGATTCGGCGTGACCGACACGAGTCCCGCGCCGCGCTCGACGTGCTGGAGGACCAGTTCACGCAGGTCCACGGGGATGACCGGCCATGATAGCTTGGCGATGACGATGGCATCGTAGTGGTTTGCGAGGCTGAGCCGGCGATGCGACAATTCGTCCAGCACCACCCGGGCCTCCGTGCCCTTCAGCGGGGTCGCGGTCGGTCCTTCGAAGAAGCCGTTCTCCCACACCGCGTAGCCCGCGTTCATGATGACCGTGGTGTTCATCTCGAGCCGCTGCGCGGCCTCCACGACCTCGCGCGAGTTGCAGTAGGGGATGAGGAACAAGACGTTCAGCTTTCCGCCCGCCGCCGGCTTGGCCCATGACACGTGATCCGTCTGCAATGTTCCCGGCAGCCGGTCGTACGGCTGGTTGGGATCGCCGTAGGGAGGAGGGCCCGCGAACACCGTGCCGGCGCACGCCAGCAGGAGGGCGGTGAATGAACTTTTGGGGAGGGCGCGCATGGGGGGATTGGTGAGGCTCGGCGGAAGAGCGAAAATCCGGCTCACGGGAGTGGGTACCTGAAGACGGGGACGACGTGAAGAGAAGACTGGCCACGCCATCAGATCCGGTTGCGGGATTGGAATAATCGCCTAGCGTCGGGGCTCGCATTTCCCTTTAGAACCCTCACGCAGAATGAACCGCCGCGAAGCCGTCCAGCGCATCACCCTCCTCCTCGGGGGAGCTCTTTCCGCTCAATTGACCGCCGGCCTTTTGGGGCAGGTCATCAACGCCGGAGACAGCGTCCCGGTCAGCCCGGATCAGCAGCGCCTGATCGCGGATGTCGCGGATGTCATTATCCCCACGACCGATACCCCTGGAGCCAAGGCGGCGGGCGCCGAACAGTTCATCGTTCGCGTGATGAGGGATTGTTACCCGAAAAACGAGCAGATCGCCTTCTACGATGGATTGGCCAGGCTCGACGCAGAGAGCAAGACCCAACACGGCAAAGGCTTTTCCGAATTGGGCGCGGCCGGGCAGACGGAGATGCTCAAGGGGGCGACGGTAAATCACAAAGAGTTCTTCCTCGTCATGAAACACCTCACCATCGCCGGGTATTTCACCTCGGAAATCGGGGCCAGCAAAGCGCTCGAATACCTTCCCATCCCGGGCCGCTTCGAGGCCGATATACCGCTCAAGCCGGGGCAGAAAGCGTGGGCGCTCTGAGGAATCGAGGAATTTCCCGGTTACCAAAAAATCATGGCAAATCTGAACATCGATGCGGAACATGCGCTGACCTACGACGCGATCGTGATTGGCTCGGGAATTTCGGGCGGTTGGGCCGCCAAAGAACTGACCGAGAAAGGATTGCGGGTGCTGATGCTGGAGCGTGGCAAGCCGCTCGAGCACGTCACGGGATATGAGAATGCGTTCAAAGCGCCATGGGAACTGAAATACGGCGGCCGCCTGACCGTCGAGCAGATCGAAACCCATCCGAAAGTATCTCGCGACTATCCGTACAACGAGATGACGGAAAAATATTGGTTCCCCGATGCGGATTCTCTCTACAAGGAAGTAAAGCGTTTCGATTGGTACCGCCCGAACATCGTGGGTGGAAAGTCGATCATGTGGGGGCGCCAGTCGTATCGATTGAGCAATCTCGACTTCGAAGCGAATCTTCGTGACGGCATTGCCGTGGATTGGCCCATTCGGTACGAGGATCTCGAATCGTGGTATTCCTATGTGGAGCGGTTTGCGGGGATTTCCGGCGAAAAGATGGGATTGCCGCAATTGCCCGATGGCGAGTTCCTGCCGCCCATGGAGATGTATTTCGTGGAGAAGGAAGTGAAGCAACGCCTGGAGAAAGCATTCCCTGGGCGGAAAATGACCATCGGACGGGTGGCCAATTTGTCGAAAGCAGCGGAAGCACAACTGGGGGTCGGGCGCGCGCCCTGCCAATTCCGTTTCCGGTGCTCGTGGGGGTGTCCATTTGGAGCCTACTTCAGCACCCAGTCATCCACGCTTCCCGCCGCATCGAAGACCGGACGACTGACCCTTCGCCCGGATTCCGTGGTCACGGAGATTACTTACGACGAGGCCAAGCGGCGGGCCACCGGGGTGCGGGTGCGGGATGCGGTGACCATGCAAGACCGCGAGTACTTCGCCAAAGTCATCTTCGTGTGCGCGAGCGCGATGAGTTCGACAGCGTTGCTCATGAATTCCATTTCAGATCGCTTCCCCAATGGCCTTGGAAACGATTCCGGGGAATTGGGTCACAATCTGATGGATCACCACTTCCGGGCAGGTGCGACAGGCACCTGGGAAGGGGCGCTCGATCGTTATTACTACGGACGGCGGCCCAACGGCATCTATGTGCCGCGGTATCGCAATATCGGTGCGGAAAAGCGCGATTACCTTCGCGGCTTTGGTTATCAAGGCGGCGCGAGCCGTCAAAATTGGGAGCGCAATGTCGCGGAACTTTCTTTCGGGGCGGATTTGAAGACCGAACTCACCCAACCCGGTGAATGGACGATGGGTTTCGGTGCATTCGGCGAGACTTTGCCGTATCACGAAAACCGGATGTATCTGGATAAAGTCTCCAAGGACAAATGGGGAATGCCGGTCGTCGTCTTCGATGCTGAGTGGCGCGAGAACGAGAAGAAGATGCGCTTCGACATGGCGAACGACGCGAAGGAAATGCTGGAATCCGCGGGGCTGAAGAATGTCGTTTCCCATGACAAGAGCCCGCCGCTGGGCGCGGCGATTCACGAAATGGGGACAGCTCGCATGGGCCGCGATCCGAAGACGTCGATCTTGAACGGCCATAACCAGGTTCATGAGGTCGCGAATGTTTTCGTCACTGACGGCGCGTGCATGACCTCGGGCGGTTGCGTGAATCCGTCGCTGACTTACATGGCGCTGACGGCAAGAGCGGCGGACTTTGCCGTGGAGGAGATGAAAAAGCTCAACTTGTAGGAATTGAATCGGAGTCGTCCCGTATCCCGTTCGGCTAAGGAGTTCGCCCCTCCGTAGCCGCGAATTTATTCGCGGGGCAGTTCCGCGGGCGCGGAGCCTTCGGTTCCGGTTCGGCGAATAAATTCGCCGCTACGTACGCCCAATTCGCGCGCTTTAAAATAGTCCCGCCATAAGCGCTTCGTTGTCCGAAAATCGTCGATCATCGAGGCCGTCCGCAAGAAGTCGTCAGGATTCCCCCCGGATGTAACACCCACGGTGATCCCTGCCCGTGAAGGCACGGATGTCCACATGCTGAAGACTGGCGTCAGAGTTGCCAAGAGAGTAAAGACTCCGGAAATGCAATTCCCCCTGAACGGCAAAGAGTCAAAACAACAGGTCGCCAGTTTGAGCCTGACCCATCAACGCCCCCGGAAATCCAATCTGAGCCGATCGCTCGGAAGACTTGTCACAGCCACCCTGTTGATTGCATCCATCCTCCCCCTTTCGGCCATCGCCGCCCCGGCGCCCGCGCTGGAAAGGCGCGACCGCGCGTGGCTCGTGGATTACGTGACGCGTCCGCTGCCCGACACGCCCCGCAATCAGCGTTACCTCGCGCTGATGAACGCCGCGCTCGACGACAAGTATCTCGGGATTGACCTCCCGTGGTTTGAGACGAGCCACAACAAGGAAATCCGTTCCCGCGAGCAGACGGCGGCGCTCGCCCGGATGGCATTCTGCTACCGCACGCCGGGGCTGAAGTATCATCGCGACCCGAAGGCGCTCGAAATCCTTCGCGCGGCTTACCGCGGTGTCGTCAAAAACGTCTCGGCGGAAGGCAAATTCACCTGGGAGAACCGACTCAATGATTACGGTTACGAAGGCCAGGAGCATGAGCACGCGTGGCGCGTCGAGCCGCTGGTGCTCGGCTATCTTTGGGCCGGCGCAGAATTCCCGCCCGAGGAACGGCGCGAGATCGAGGCGGCGCTCCTCCGCTCGGCAGACTGGCTCTTCCGCCATCCGAAGACGGAGACAAACAACCGCGGCGCTGTCTGGTGCGCGGTGCTGACCTTATGCGGCCTCTATTTTGAGAAGCCGGAGTATCGCGAACTGGTGGAGAAGCACGCGGGCGCGATCATCGGCGGCGTGGTGCTCGAGGATGGCGAGTCGGGCGAACATACCCGCCAGTATGGCGGTGGTGGGCCGGATGCGAACTACACCTACACGGGTTGGAGTTATGTGTATCTCTACTGGCTGCTGGCCGGCCGCAGCGATTTTGACGCCAGGATCTTCAATGCAGGCCACTGGCTCGCGCTCTACAACACGTTCAGCGGTTGCCCGCTCGTGTCCGGCGCATCCGTGCGGAAGCGCTATGCCTGCCCGAACAATCTCCAGGATCTCCTCCCGGCTTTCGAACGCTTCTCGCACACCGATCCATTCTTCGGCGAACTGGCCGGCGCCGTTCTGGCCAAAAAGGAGAAATTCTTTCCCGCGTTTGGCGGCCATCTTGTTTCGCCCATGCTCTGGGCGATCCTCGAACGCGGCGGAGATGCGCGCGCCGATCCCCGGCCGGAATGGTGGGTCGATCACACGCAAATCTACGACCGTCCCGAAGTTCACTACGCGCTCGTCCATCGGCAGTATCAGACGGGCGTCGTCTTCCGCGGCCGCTCGAGACAGGGCTCTAACTTTCCGTTGCGGGGCATGCAGACTTTCGCCTTCGGTGACGAGTGGCCCATCCTGTTCCACAGCGACACGACGAATTCCACAACGCAGGCCGACGGCGTTGACACCGCCATGACCGATGTCGCGAAGAGCGACGCAGGGTGGGAGGTGTTCGCGACTCACGGCCCGCGCCTCGAAGCCTCGCGCTCGGAACTGGCGACCATTATCGAACGCCGCAAGACGCTCTGGACGCTCTACGCGTACACGCCGGCGTCCGCCGTGCTCGTCTTCGGGGGTGCGACGGGGCCGATCACTAGCCGCTGGATGATCAACCGCGCCTATGCCACTTCACCTTCGCTCGATCCGGCCGCGCGGCGCGTCACGGCCGCCGGGCTCAAGGGAATGATCTCGTATCTCACCGGAGAGGCGAAGCTCGTCCAGGTTCCTATCGTCCCGCCCACGGCTCCCGGCGAGGAACTGTCGGACGATCCGATCTCGGCGCTCGAAGTCACCGCGGCGGGGCCGCTCAGCGCGTTCGGCTTTTCCAACGAGTCGTTCCGCTTCGGCAAAAGCGACGCGAATGCGCAGACAATCACTTTCAGCGACGAGTCCGGTTCCTATCTGCTCGCGCTCGCGGATGTTGTCGGCGCGGACGGGAATCTCAATCGCTCGACGCCGATTCGCCTGACGCGAGTCGAGGCCCCGTAAGGTTTCGCCGCGATTTGGACCGACCATCGCGGAGATTGAAATCACCCGTCCGCCGGCTATCTCGTGTCATTCCCGCCTCACCACGCATCGCGATACAGGCCAATGATCTCGGACGCGCCAGGGATGCGCGGGTTGTTGGCCGGGCTGCCGGAGGCCAGGGCGTCGGCGGACATTCTTTCGACGCTGCTCTCAAAGACATCGGAGGTGACGCCGCGGCACTGCGAGAGGCGGGGGAGTTCAAGAAACGTGTTCAGTTCCTCCAGCCAGGCGATCAGGGAATCGCACGCCGCATGGTCGGACACGCCACTCCCCGCGCAGCCGATCGTGCGGGCGATGGTGGCGTAGCGTTCGGGAGCGGCACTGACGGAGAAGCGGGTGACGGCAGGCAGCAGGACGGCGTTGGACAGGCCGTGCGGGAGATGAAAGACGGCGCCGATGGGACGGCTCATGCCGTGCACGAGGGCGACGCTGCTGTTGGAAAACGCCATGCCGCCGAGCGTGGCGGCCAGCATCATGCCCTCGCGGGCGATATGGTTGCCGGGCTCGCCCCAAGCGGTGCGCAGGTGTTGCGCGCAGAGGGCGATGCATTGCAAGGCAAGCGGGTCGGCCAGGGCGTTGGCCTTGCGCGAGACGTAGGCCTCGATGCCATGGGTGAGGGTGTCCACGCCCACCGCGGCGGTGAGGCCTGCCGGCATGGAGAGCGTGAGTTCGTAATCCACGACCGCGACCCGGGGCAGCAGTGGAGCGCTGAGCATCATCATCTTCACCTGCCGGGCGGTGTCGGTGATGACAGCCACCTTGGTGGCTTCGCTACCGGTACCGGCCGTGGTCGGCACCGCGATGAGCGGCAGACCCGCGTGCGCGATCTTGTGCAGGCCCATGAACTCAGGCAACGGCTGCGGATTGGCGGGGCGAATGGCGATGACCTTGGCGGTGTCGATGGGGGAACCGCCGCCGACCGCCACAATTACATCCGCGCGGTGGGCGGCCAGCGCCGCGACGCCGGCAGCGACGTTTTCATCGGTCGGATCGGGCTGCACCTGATCGAAAACGGCAACACTCAGGCCTGCGCGTGTGAGCGCGCCCACGATCTCGCCGGCGACGCCGAGTTGGACGACACCTGGATCGGTGACCACGAGGACGCGGGTCCCGCCGAGTTCACGGACCAGAGCGGCGATCTGGCGCCGGCAGCCACCGCCGGACAGGATCGCCGTGGGTACATCGAAGCGGCGGACGATCGACTCGGGAGTCATCGGCGTTCCCATTGGAATTTAGAAGTTGCCCGCGCGTTCTTCGTAGCGGGTGGGCTTGTGATGGAGGGGCAGGCCGCGTTGCAGCCAGTCGGCATTCCAGCGGATCATCGTATCCAGATCGATCACCGGATCGCCAAACAACGTCTGCGCTTCGGAACAGTCGTTGTGCCACGCGGTCGATTGTTCCGTGCCGGTAAAAATCGGCTCCTGGCCGAAGATCTCGCCGAAGCGCAAGGCGGCGCCCCGGACGTTCGTGGTCCGCGGGGCACCGATATTGATCGCTCGCGCGGATACCGTGCCGTGGCGGAGGCAACGCAGGATGTGGGCAATCGCGTCGCCCTGCCAGATGCAGTTGGCCACGCTGGTGCGGATGTCGATGGGCGTACCGCTCCGCACCCATTGCGCGATGTCGCTGAGCACACCGTAGCGGCAATCGATGGCGTAGTTCAGCCGCGCGAGGCGTCCGGGGCTGTTCGTTTCCTGGGAAAAATATTGAAAGACGCGCTCGCGGGCGACGCAGCCGTTGGCGTATTCGCCGAGCGGGGTCGGCGGTGTGTCGTCCGGCGTCGCGCCGGGGCCCTCCACGGGAGAGAACGGATAGACGCAGAGGGTGGAAAAGGCGACGAAGCGCGTGCCGCGGAACTGTTCCCCCACATACGCGGGCACGACGGCGTTCATCGCCCAGGCAAAAGGTTCGCCGCCGGTGACGCCAAACTTTTTGCCCGCCATGAAAACGACATTCGCCACCTGGGGCAGGCGCGCAACGGCGGCGCGATCCAGCAGGTCGCAGGTGATCGTCTCCACGCTGGCCGCTTCGAGCCGGCGCTTCACATCGGCGTCGGAAAAGCGCGCGACGCCGATGATGCGCTTCGCCGGCGCGGCGCGTTTGGCCATCATCGCCAGGGTGGGGCCGACCTTGCCCGCGACGCCGAGCACCATGATGTCGCCGTCGAGCTTCGCCAGGTCCTCCACGAGGCCGCGCGTCGGCGTGGACATGAAGTCTTCCAGGTGCGCCTCGTCGCGAAAGCTCGCCGGCCGCGCGGTCGATTCGAGAGTGGGGATTGTGCTCATGCAAGCCAGCGTTCGAGATTGGCGGCGACAAACTCATCGTCGGTGAGGTGCGGATAAGCGGCGCACACGCGGTCGATTTCCTCACTCTGGCCGGGCGAGAGGACTTCGTCGCGCTTCAGCGTCCAGAGGCCTTCGAGGAGGCCCTGGCGGCGGAGGATCTCGTTCACGCCAGTGATGCTCCCGGCAAAGTTGTGCGCGGGATCGAAGAGCGCGGCATTGGCGTCGGTGATCTGCGCGGAGAGCGTGAGCAGTTCCGGCGTGATCGGCTCGGCGCCGTCGGCGACCCGCAGCAGCCGGGCATGCAGTTCCACCGCGCGCTTCGTCCAGCACGCCCACTGCCCGAGCAAGCCGCCGCGAATCCGCGCGGTGCGCGCGGACTCCGGCGGACCGTAACGGAACGGAGTAATGAAGTCGTAGAGAATGCTGTCGTCGTTGCCCGTGTAGAGCGTGATGTCGCCTTCACGGCCCGCATCGGCCAGCGCCCGCGTGACGTCGACCGTGCCGTAGCGATCGAACGGGGCGATCTTGATTCCCACGATGTTTTCGATCTCGACCAGCTCACGCCAGAATGAATACGGCAGCTTGATCCCGCCGACGCCCGTGAGCAGGTAGAAGCCGAACATCGGCATGACCCGCGCCAGTTCGCGCATGTGATGAATCATCTCCTGCTCCATGGCGCCGGAAAAAGCGGCCATCGAAGCGATGCCGAAGTGATAGCCCAAGTCGCGGGCCTGCTCCGCCTGCTTCAGGGCAGTGGCCGTTCGGCCATTGATGCCGGCGATCTTCGCGATCACGCGGCCCGTCTTCGCGGCGTAGCGATCGATTTCCTCCGCGCACACGCGCAAGACCGGCTCAAAAAGATCGATGCCCGGGGTGCGGATCTCGAACTGCGTAAAGTGCATCCCCACCGCGATCCCCCCGGCGCCGGCGTCGATGTAGTAACGCATGAGCGCTCGCTGGCGGCGCTCGTCGAACTGCCGCCGCCCATTGAGCGCCAGCGGGGTGGCCGGGATAACGGTGCCGCGACGGATGATGTCGAGCACCGCGGGAGGAAGGTCGGTTCGGTTCATGATCAAAAATCGGCGTTGTTAGCCGCTCTTTTGGTATCACTGCGCTGCCGCTCCGCACTTGGAGCGAGCGTCGTCGCCAACATTGTCATCCTGAGCGGAGCGGAGGCGGCCAGGCGGGCGCAGCGGAGTCGAAGGACCTCCAATATCCGGTCTTCTTCACAAAACCGGCTCCGAGTGACGTTCACGATCGGGAGGCGCGCGTTCAGCTGCGACGCGCCTGCGGCTCCGCGCGAGAACCCGCGGACGTTGGAGATCCTTCGACTCCGCCCATCGTTCCCCGCTCCATTGCGAATGACGTGATATGTAAAGTGCTGAAAATCAGAGTGCGCGGGTGGATCGGCTTTTGACGATCGCCTCCGCGATCGCCCTATCGGGCTCGCTCCGCGAGTCCTGTCGCTCCGCTCCAGTCCGAAGACGATGGCAAAAGATGGGCGGCGGAGCCGCGATTTTTTCCCATCGCGTTGCGGAGAACGCGATCCACCTGCGCGCTTCCTGAATGCGGGGACCCAATCTCGCGCCACGCTGCTCAACGTCATCTCTGAACTAACGATGACGGACTTTCGTTTTTGGGTCCTCAGGATGACAGGGCGGGGGAACGGCGCTCGCGCTACTTTCGCGGATGCAGAGCCAGGAAAGTTCATGACACGCTCCGGCCTAGGCCAGCCACTCGCGTAAAGTGGCGTACTCTTTTTTCAAGGCGGCAAGCAGCTCCGCGCGGGGCAGGCCGAGTTTCAAGTGTTCGTGATGCTGGCTGATCGGGCCGGCAAAGGAGGACGCCTTGAGGTCGTCGAAAAACTGTTTGGGGACACGCCCTTGACCGAGGGTGCACCAGCGCGGTTGCCAGCCTTTGGCCGGGTCGTTCTCCCAGATGAAATCTTTGAGATAGACTGCGATCCACTGGTGCGCGGTGAGCCGTGCCTGGACCGGCCAGGAGAGACCGCCTTCGATCATGGCCTGCCCAATGTCGAAACAGAGGCCCATGGCGGCAGGATCAAGGTCCTTCATCATCAGCCAAAGATCCCAAATCGGGGCGCCGATATAGTCGGCGCCCGAGTGATTCTGATAGCCTCCTTGCAAGCCAAGCTCGCGATTGAGCGCGGCGAGATCTTTTAACGCGGCACCCATCTCGCGAACGATCTCAGGAATAGGTCGTTCTTTCGGATAATGCGCAAAGCCCAGCCGGTATTTGTGGATGCCGAGTTTGGCGAGGGTCTTGAGAATCTTTTCCGCGAGCGGGTCCACGCGGAGGATGTCCGTCGTGACAATGGCCACCTCTTTCCCGCGCGCCCGCAATGCCTCGACCATCTTGGGAAGGTCCTCCTCCACGCGCTCCGGGGCAATATGAGTGTTCTTCGAGCGCACCGGGCATTCGATGCCGGCCCAGCCGATCTCGGCGACGAGATCGGCGGTGTCGCCCGCGCTGAAGTCCGCAAAGGGCTTGCTAAAACCGATGACCGGCCAGCGCGACACGGCAGGAGCCGGCTCGGCTTTTCCCGCGGTCACCGCGCCGAGCGCGAGAGCGGACGTTTGCAGAAACTGCCGGCGATTGAAGGACGGGGATCGAGACATGGCGGGAGATCAGCAAGCGGCGGGATTCAGAGCGAAAGCGATTCGAACTCGTGCATCGGCAGTTCCGCGGCGATGCCGAACGGCGCGGCGTTCACCGAGCCGAGTTGCAATTCGCCACCGCGCACATCGAGCCGGGCGAATCCGTCGAGCGGCGTGTAGAGGTCGCCGTGCTTCGCGAGCATCACCTCGCTGATGGACGGCGGAAAGACGGACAAACCGCGAAAATAGTGGTGCCCGTTGCGTTCGACGGTGGCATTGCCCAGCGCGGCCTGCGCGGCGAGGTCCTGGAGAAGCGCCACCGGCCCGATATTGACGAGATCCTCACCGCTCATCTGGTAGCGCTGCGTCCGTTCGACGATGTTGCGATGATTGATGAGGCAACGATGCGCCGCGCCTTTCATCACGCCTTTACAATTCTTGTGGCTGGTGCCCGCGTAGCCGAGTTCGAGCGCCAGGGCGAGATCGCCGATCGCGGCATCGGACTCATCGATGATCATCGGTGGACCGTCGCGCCATTCCTTGATCTTCGCGATCCGCGGATCCAGCGCGACGGAGCGATACAGCGGTTGTTCGATGAAGATGAGTTTTTCGAAAAACAGGCGTAGGGCCACGTCCGCCTGAATGTGCTCCCACAACTCCACAAATTTCGGGAACTCCTTGAATTGCTCGTTGCCATCCAGCGTGAACGCATAGTCCCGCCCGCAGAGTGCCGTGACCACCGCCGCGATCTGCCGCAGGCGCGCCAAATCGCCCTCCACATCGCCGCGCACCTTGAGCTTGAAATGATGCAGGCCGTAGAACTTCACGCAATCCTCCAGGGTCTGCGGCAAGCCGTCATCGACGCGATTTTCCCCGGTCACATCCGCCGCGGTCAGAGGATCGGAAAGCCCGACGGTGTGCCGCGCGATCACTTTCGCCAATGGCTGCGCGGGCAGAAATTCGCGCGGGGCGCGTCCCGTCAATTCGGGATGAATCTCGCCAAGGTCCATGCCCGGTAGGTTTTCGCGCAACAACGTCGAAAGATTCACCTGAGCCGAGCGCGCCAGGGCATCGAGCATCGTGCGCTCCACCATGCTCACGCCAAAGTGCGCCAGCAGCGGCGAGAGTCTATTTTCCGCCGCCCACGGCATCTGCGCTTCGTAGAGCCGCCGCCAGAATTCGAAGCCCGTGCTCGCGGGAATCTCCCGCGCAAAAGCCACCGCCTGCCGGATCACGAGCAGAAGGTCGTCCAGTTCCTCCTGCGTTCCCTTGTCCAGCGACTTGTCGAACCACTTGGGCAGCAGCCCCTCCGCCGCGACGCCGGTAAATGTCTTTCCACCGATCTCGAAGGTGCCGTGCAGGAATACGTGCGGCGCCTCGGTCATCACGGCGTTGCCGTAGCGGAATGGCATGCGAGTTTTCGTGCCGGTGCGATGGAGCGTGGCTTCGACGAGGCGGAGTGTAGGGGGTGTCACAGTTTACAGATTGAGGGGGAAAGGTGCGCAGCCTAACCTGCGTTTCGTGCCTCGCTCCACGCAATTCGCGCCAAAAACTGTGCGCCATCCGCAACATCAAGAGCGCATAGGTCATTGAGTTCCTGGCCCATCTGTAGCGCCATCGGCCCGGCAAGTTGTTGCTCGTCTGGGACGGTGCGGCCATCCATCGCTCCACCGCCGTTGGTCAATACCTCGAATCTCTGGACGGCAAAATCATCGCTACCCGTTTGCCGCCCCAAGCGCCCGAACTCAACCCCGTGGCGTACCGCTGGGCATACTGGAACCAGCATGAACTTGCCAAACCTCTGCGCCCGTGACCTCTGGAGTCTCCCGGGCTGGGCAGCCCACGGCATGGGCCCCGGTGGTGTGGGAGCTAAATGCGGCGGGAGCGCGGCAAATCGGGTTGTGAGGTGGTGAACTCTCGAGCCCCACCGGGAGCAGCTTCGGCTTGTGCCATCGGCAGCAGGATGCTCGCAGTGGTGCCAACGTCCGGGCGGCTCGTGACTGTAGCCTTGCCGCCGTGCGATTCGACGATGGCGCGAACGAAGCTGAGCCCAAGACCGAGTCCACGTTCGGACCGGCTCTTGTCGCCGCGGAAGAGGCGGTCCCAAATGCGCGGCAGATCTTCCGCGGAAATCCCGCCCCCGGTATCCGCGAATTCGATGACAACAAAACCGCCGCTTCGCCTGGCGGTGATGCGGACGCTGCCTCCGGCAGGAGTGTACTTGATGGCGTTGTCGAGCAGGTTGGCAAAGACGCGGCGCAGCGCACCGGCGTCGCCGCTGATGCACAAATCCGGCGGCACGGCCATGCTGACGCCGACCCCCTTCTCTTCGGCGACCTCCGCGTAGGATTCCACCGCAGACCGGGCCAGGGCGGCAACTTCGACCGGTACGCGCTGGAATTCCACGAGGCCCGACTCCGTCTCCGCGATGTCCATGAGCGTGTTGAGGAGTGTCATGACGCGCTCGGCCTCTTCCACGCAATCCGCCAGGGCGTCCCGCGCGGTCTCCAGGTCAGCCTCGACGGTCAGCGCTGTCTGTGCCTTCTGCCGCAGCCGGGTCATCGGGGTGCGCAAGTCGTGCGCGACGTTGTCCAGCGAATCGCGCATGCCACGAATGAGCCGCTCGATGCGACTCAGCATCTTGTTGAAAAGGTGAACGAGCGCGTCGAGTTCATCGCCGGTGCCCCCGGACGGGACCCGCGCCTCGAAGCTGGCCGTGGCGACGATCCGCTCCGCGGCCGTGGTCAGGTGCTGCACGGGGCGAAGCGCTCGCGAGGCGAAGAAGGCGCCCCCCGCGATGCTCGCCGGCAGGAAGAGGAGCAAGACCACGAGCGTGGCCGTTCGGAAACCGGCGAGGAGATCCTGCGTCCCCTCGGTCGATCTTCCCACATGGAGCAGCGAGCCATCCGAGAGCCGCAGGAACCCGAGGAGCAGGTTTACGCCGGAGGGCGACTGGAGCGTCACCCAGCCGCGAGCCACGCCGGTCGCCGGCACCTCGGTATCGAGACGCTCGGGCTGGAATTCCGCCCAATCCTCCGCGTCGCGGAGAAAGACCGTATGATTTCGAAGATCCGCGAGGCGGACGAAAAACGCCTTCTGTTCACGCCCTTTGCGAAGCGCGGCCAGAATCCGGACGGCTGGCAGCCCGCCGCGTTCGTACTCGCCCGCGTACTGATGCAGGCGCAGCTCGATGACGTCATGTTCCTGCGAGTCGAGACGTTTCTTGATAACGACGTAGCTGAGGCTGAGCACGGTGAGCGCGGCGGTCAGGAAGAGCAGCGCGTGCCAGAGCGTGAGCCGGATGCTGAGCCGGCCGAGTTGCTTACGAAGGCCGGAATACATAGCCGATGGCGCGCACCGTGTGGATCACCTTGGCGGGGAAGTCGCGGTCGAGTCGGTTTCGCAGGCGGCAGACGAGCACATCGACGACATTGGTCTGCGGCTCGCAGTTAAAATCCCACAGGCGTTCCAGCAGGTATGATTTCGAAAGGGGGCGTCCCGCATTCCGCATGAGCAATTCGAGCAAGGCGAATTCTCGCGGCGGCAGGTCGATGCGCTGGCCGTCGCGCCGCACGGTGCGCCCCACCAGGTCGACAATGACTCCTGAGCTTTCCAGGCGCTCCGCTTTGGAGGTCTCGCTGGTGCGCCGGAGGACCGCCTCGATCCGTGCGATGAGTTCGGGGAGATCGAAAGGCTTGGAAAGGTAGTCGTCCGCCCCGGCGCGCAGGCAGGCCACCTTGTCCGACGGCGAGCGTTTGGCGCTGAGCACGATGACGGGCGTCGTCAACTTCGTCACTCGGAGATGACGCAGCAGTGTCAGGCCGTCCTGTCCCGGAAGCATGAGGTCCACGATGGCCGCGTCATAAATTGCGGCCCGCGCCATCTCCTCGCCGGACAGGCCGTCGGTCGCGCAGTCCACGGTAAAGCCGGCGCGGCGCAAGCCACGCGAAACGAAAGCCGAAATCTCGGCATCGTCTTCGACGACTAGAATATTCATCGGCCCCATCCTAACGCCGGGGTGAAGGCGTGCGCCAGCACGGGCATCGCCCGGTTGACAACCTTTCGTGAATGTAATGGTCCCACCCGCGACAACGGACGGCGAGTGTTTCACCGTATAACCTGATGAGCCAACTCGCCGAAACGACAGATCCTCCGCCCATTGACAGCGCCAGTGGCCAGGCAGAGCCGCCGCCGGAGAACGGTGCATCGCATTGCGCAAGCTGGGTGCGGCACTGGCCCGACATCCAGGCGAAAATCGCATCGCGTCCGCGATGGCTGCTTGCCTTGGGATTTGATGGTATCTTGTCGCCGACGGTGCCGCGTCCCAGCGATGCCCGGTTGTCGGACAGTACCCAGGCTTTGCTGTCGAAGTTCGCTGCCTCCTCCCGGACGACGCTTGCCTTCCTTTCGGGCCGGTCGCTCGGCGACATCCGCAGCAGAATCGGACTTCAGGACGCGTTCTATGCGGGAAATCACGGGATGGAAGTGCGGGGGCCGGGCCTCGCCTCGTCCGACGGCCTGGCGGTGAGTTGCCGGTCCGACCTGGTGGATGCCCTCGCCTCCCTCGGCAGATGGACGAAACGCCTGCGCGGTGTTCTCGTCGAGGACAAGGGACTCGCGGTCACCGTGCACTGGCGGTTGGCCGATCCGGACGATGCCACCGCTTTGCGCAAACTGATGGAAATTATCATTCAAAACCATCCTCGATTGAAGATTTTTGCGGGCGAGGCGTGCTGGGAACTCCGGGCGCGGGCTTCCTGGAACAAGGGGGACGCACTCCGGCAGATTCTCACCAGGCTCCAACTCACGGCTGCGGACACCATTTATGTGGGCGAAGCATTTACGGATGAGGACGCGTTCGCGCGTCTTCCGGAAGCGCTCAGCTTTTGCGTCGGCAGCGCCGCCGCCACCACGGCGAGATATCACCTGGCTGACACCGACGACGCCACACAACTCCTTTTCTGCATGCTATGCGCGGTGACCGGCCTGCAACTGAAGTAACCCGCGATTGAACCAACGCTCACCCAAGACGGTCAGACATTCTAAACATGGACGATGCGCGTCGCGCGCAATCTCCTGCCTTTTCATGTCAGAATCGAACAATTACCCAGTGGCGTCGACGCCGTTTGAGTCTCTGGAGGAATCCATAGAAATCGCCGCGCTGCCTGCGCGGGTCTTTGATCATTGGACGCGGTTTGAGGAATTCCCGTGGTTCATGGAAGGCGTTCTCGAAGTAGCCCGAATCGGGACGAGGCGAATTCGCTGGCGGGGCGAATTTGCAGGCGAAATGCGCGAATGGGAGTCAAGCATCACGGTCTGGATACCGGGCCGTCGGATCGCCTGGCGGGCGACCTCGGCGGGCGCGCACAGTTCGCGGGTCGTATGCGTCGAGCCTGCCGGTGCCGGCGGAACGCGACTGACGCTCAAGATGCTCATCGACCCCGATGAGGCTTGGGCGCAGATGCCGAGCGTGGAGGAGATTGAGCGTCGTCTTCGAGGCAACCTGAAGCGGTTCAAGGTGCTGCTGGAAAAGCAACCCAAACCAAGTGACGGGAACGATTGCAGAGATCGCCCGTTCGCGAGGGACGAAGTTTCGCCTCTTAGCTCCCGACCGACCACAGGTTGACGGAGAACTCACCCCGAACCGTGCGCGAATGCAACCAGAGTTCATTTTCTATTCGAAACTCTTGCGTGGGCAACAGTTGAGCGAGTTGAGCGAGTCCGGGCTTTTTGGCCAGCCTGACGATGGTCATAGAAAAATGCTATTACGAGCGGCGCCGAGAAAGGGCGCATTTACAGTCGTACGCGCGTGGCGTCCGTTTGCGCATAGCTTTCAGCTATGGCCGTGTCGCAGGCAAGGTATTGGCCGGATCACCGGGTGGTTCGATGTTTGAACAGTTCCATGACCATGCCGGAGAAACTGGCGCTCCTCCACACTCGCAAGGTCGAAATGAACGAAACGTCTCCAGCTGAAACACATAACCATTCCATGATGCCGAATCGTTTCGACGTTTATTACGACGTGGCGGACAGCCGGATCGGCGTGGCCCGCCTCGATCTGCCGCAGCGCCTGCCCGGGGGAGCACTCGCTGACCGCCCCGCACTTGAAGGGAGCGTGAAATGATCACCGCATTCGCAGCGTTGGACTGCCCCGCACTCGCCACTTTTGATCGTCCGGTAATTTTCGGTCAGAGAAGGCCAGGAATGCCCGGCGCGTGGGCCGAAAGCCACAAATGTAGCGTGTAACCAAACGGCTGACCGAATTCGCGGAACTTCGCGACGTACGGCAGCTTCAACCTAAATAAATATAAGAGGAGTCCAAATGCCCATTCAACTTAACGAAGAAACCGGCGGGAAAGTGCTCGCCGTCCACGTCACCGGGAAACTGTCAAAGGCCGATTACGAGCACTTCGTGCCCGAGTTCGAACGTCTCGTCCGACAGCACGGGAGATTGCGCGTGCTGTTTGATATGACCGGCTTCCACGGCTGGACGGCTGGTGCATTGTGGGAAGACACGAAATTTGCCCTGCACCACTTCAGCGACATCGACCGCCTAGCGGTTGTTGGTGAGACAAAGTGGCAGGAAGGCATGGCGACGTTCTGCAAGCCGTTCACGAAGGCGACAGTCCGATACTTCGACCACACCGCCGCGGCAGAAGCCCGGAAATGGTTGGACGAGGCGTAACCGCTGCGACTCACCCGCATGAGTATCGCCCGCGAAGATCGTGGACCACCGTCGGAAGGCCGAAATGCGGCGACAAATCGGGGCAAGGTCGTGTCCGTCCGGGGCAGTGTCGTGGATGTGAGGTTTGATCAGTTTTTGCCGCCGATCCACACGCTGCTACGTGCTGGCAAGGATCAAAGCATTGTCATCGAAGTGCTGGCGCAGCGCGACGCTCACACGGCGCGCGGGATCGCGCTCACGCCCACGCAGGGACTGGCACGCGGCATGGCGGTCGAGGACACCGGCGGACCGCTGAAGGCTCCCGTCGGCAAAGAGATTCTCTCGCGGATGTTTGACGTTTTTGGGAACACGATTGATCGCGAAGCCAATTTGACCGACGTCGAATGGCGTTCCGTTCATCGCGATCCGCCTCCGCTGGCGCGACGTTCCACCAAGTCGGAGATTTTTGAAACCGGCATCAAGGTTATCGACGTGCTCGTGCCGCTGGAGCGCGGCGGCAAGGGGGGACTGTTTGGTGGTGCCGGTGTCGGCAAGACCGTGCTGCTCACCGAGATGATCCACAACATGATCGGGCATCAGGACGGCGTGAGTATTTTCTGCGGCATCGGCGAGCGCTGTCGCGAAGGCGAGGAGCTTTACCGCGACATGAAGGAAGCGGGCGTCTTGCCGAAAATGGTGATGCTCTTCGGCCAGATGAACGAACCGCCCGGCGCGCGTTTCCGCGTGGGGCACGCGGCGCTGACGATGGCCGAGTATTTCCGCGACGACGAACACCGCGATGTGCTGCTGCTCATCGACAACATCTTCCGCTTCATCCAGGCCGGCATGGAAGTCTCCGGCCTGATGGGCCAGATGCCGTCGCGTCTCGGCTATCAACCGACCATGGGCACCGAACTCTCGGGTTTGGAGGAACGCATCGCGAATACCGACACGGGCGCGATCACTTCCATCCAAGCCGTCTATGTGCCGGCGGATGACTTTACCGATCCGGCAGCGGTGCACACTTTCTCGCATCTCTCCGCGTCCATCGTGCTCTCGCGCAAACGTGCCAGCGAAGGTCTGTTCCCGGCGATCGATCCCTTGCAGTCCACCTCGAAAATCGCCACGCCGGGCATCGTCGGGGGACGGCACTACAAGCTGGCGCAGGAAATCCGGCACACGCTTGCGCAATACGCGGAACTCAAGGACATCATCGCGATGTTGGGCTTGGAGCAGCTTTCGCCGGAGGATCGAAGCGTCGTCGCCCGCGCCCGCAGGCTGGAGCGGTTTCTCACTCAGCCATTCTTCACGACTGAACAATTCACCGGCATGAAGGGCAAACTCGTCAGTCTCGGAGATTCACTCGATGGCTGCGAACGAATCCTGAACGACGAATTCAAGGACTTTCCTGAGAGCGCACTCTATATGATCGGCGCGGTCGACGAAGCCAAGGCAAAGGCCAAACCCGCGTCGCAACCAGCAGAAAAACCCGAATCGGTTCCCACGCATGCAGCTTAAGATTCTGCTCCCTTTCCAGGTTTTCGCGGAGAAGACTGATGTTCTGCGCGTCGTCGCGGAGACGCGTGAAGGTTCGTTCGGTCTCTTGCCTCATCGACTCGACTGCGTGGCAGCTCTCGTGCCGGGCATTCTGACTTATGAAACCGCAGTCGATGGCGAAGTCTTCGTCGCCGTGGATGAAGGCGTGCTGGTCAAGACCGGCAGCGAGGTGCTCGTCTCGGTCCGTCGCGCCCTTGGCGGAGCCGATCTCGGGCAACTACGCGCATCCGTGGAAAGTGAGTTTCTCACACTCGACGAAAATGAACTAAGTGTGCGTACGGTCATGGCCAAATTGGAGTCGGGATTCCTTCACCGCTTTGCCGCTTTCGCCCATGAATAGCGAGCCAATAAAAGGCGCGCCGCCGCTCGCCCGCGAGATCGGCGCGAAGGCCGAGCGCAAGCTCCGCGCCCGCCGCCGCGGCACTCCGGGAGTCTGGTTCGGCCTTGGAATGATGGGACTCATCGGCTGGTCGGTCACGGTGCCGACTTTGCTGGGAGCCGCGCTCGGCCTCTGGCTGGACCACCATCATCCCGCCAGCCATCCGTGGACTCTCGCGCTGCTCATGGCCGGTCTCGTGATCGGCTGCTGGAATGCGTGGCATTGGGTCGCGAAGGAAGAAAAAGCCATGCGCGACGAGCAGGAAAATAACCATGAATGAGCCGCTGCTGCTCGTGTTATCAGGACTGGCGGGCGGCGTGCTAGGGGTGCTCTTCTTTGGCGGCCTCTGGTGGACCGTGAGCAAAGGTCTGGCGTCACCGCGACCGGCCCTGTGGTTTCTCGGGAGCCTGCTCATCCGAACCGCCGTCATGCTCGCAGGCTTCTATCTCGTCGGACGCGGCGACGGGAAGCGACTGCTCGTTTGTCTCTTCGGATTCATCATCACGCGCTTTGTGGTCATGCGTCTGACGCGTCCAGCGGTCGCCCCAGGCAAGTTAACCGAAGAGGCCAAGTATGCGTCTCACGCCTGACCAACTCATCTTCTGGCAGCATGGAGTCTTTAAGCTCAACGGGACCATTGTCTTCACTTGGGCGATCATGCTCGTCCTCCTTCTGGGCTCGAAACTCATCACCCACCGGCTCACCACCGAACACCGACGATCTCGCTGGCAGAACCTCCTGGAAATCCTCGTCACCGGAATTGAAAAGCAGATCGGCGACGTCGGCCTGCGCAATCCGAGGAACTACGTGCCGTTTCTCGGAACGCTCTTCCTCTTTGTCGCGACGGCGAGCCTTTTCACCATCATCCCCGGCTACGAACCGCCGACGGGCTCGCTCTCGACCACTGCCGCGCTGG
>JBBRPL010000022.1:0-83606 GCA_038228205.1 Chthoniobacterales bacterium | reverse complement strand
GATGCCCTGGCGGGCATACCAGAGCTGGGTGACGGGATGGCCGGCGCTGGCGCGGAGGGGGCGGCGGCGCTCGCCGCGCAGACCGGGGAATTCGACGAGGCGGTTGCGTTCGGCCTTGCTGGCATACTCGGCGTGCTTGCCGGAGAGATAGCCGTTATCCTGCGGTTTCACTTCGCGGCCGTCGTAGGGCTCGACGTCAGACCGGGCGGCGACCCAGGCGGCGCGCGGGGTCGGGAGGCCTTCATCGGAGGTGCCGGCAAAGGTGGGGTCGCCCCAGGGGCCGCTGCAATCGTAGACGCGCACGGGGACGTTCTCTTCGGTGGCTCCGTTGATCGACTTCGTCGGCGAGAGCGCGATCTCCCGCAGCGGCACCCGCACTTCCGGGAAGAGTTCGCCCTGCACATAGACGCGGGTGCTGGCGGGAAGCTGGTCGCTGCTGTGAGGTTCGATGGAGTCTTTGGAGGCGATCATGGGTGGGCGGCGGAAGGTGGAGTCCTGGAGTGCTGGAGTGCTGGGGTGCTGGGGTGCTGGGGTGCTGGAGTGCTGGGGTGCTGGAGTGCTGAATGGCAAAATAAAAAGGCCGTGCGCTCGGGAGAGCGGCACGGCTGAGAATTCTTCGCTCCCTTCGCCGGTATGAGCCGGATCAGGTTCAAAGGGTCGTCCGGGCTTTGGGGGCCATCACTGGCCCGCCCGGACCTCTCAGCCAAATGGCTCCCCTGCTGCTGGTTGGGGCAGGATAGGGCCGGCGCGGGGGGAGTCAAAGGGGAAAGGATGAAGGATGGCGCCGTACGTAGCGGCGAATTTATTCGCCGAACTTTCGCTGATCAGGCACGTGTCGGATTCGCGGGGCGGCGGGATTTGGGAGATCCAGCATCGGTCCTGTCGCGACACGTGGTCTGGCGAATGAATTCGCCGCTACGTACGGTCGCGACGCGCTCACAGCAGCAGGGCTGGGAAGTGCTGCCTGCATTGGCGTCCCAAATCCCCCGCCCTATTCGGCAGCTATCGTTGCTGCTGCGGGAGCCGGCCGGACGTTCGCGGCCAGGAACAGTTCCCACGCGCGCGTCGCAAAGTCCTGGCTGCGCGGGCCGGCATCCAGCACGCGGCGCATAGCGGGTTCGGTAAAGCGGCCGAGCCCTAGGGCGCGGGTCTCGGCAACAATTTGCGCCCGGGACGCGGGGTCGGCGGACACGTACTGCTCGACCTGGCTGAGGAGTTTTCCCTCCATCTCCGGTGTGATGATCTCCGCCCGGGCTACCATCACACGCTCGGTCGCGCGAGGCGCGGGGGCAATGGCCAGCGGCAGCGTGCGATCGGTCCATGCGCGCGGCAACGTATAGAGGACGCGCATGCCGGGCTCGGCGAACCAGGACGACTCCCAGGTCTTGACCATGGCGGCGGCTTCGCGCGCGTAGAGGCCTTCGCGGACAAGCGCCGCGGATAGGGCCCCGGCGAGCGTGGTGAGTTGGCCGTTGCCGATGGCTTCGTCGAGCCGGAGCGTCCGCGTTTCGCCGGGCTTCAAGCTTTCCATCGGCGCCCAGGTGCCGCCGCCGGCCCGGACTTCATAGATGAACAGGCTGCGCAGTTCTTCGGCGCCGGTGTTTGTGAGCGTGAGGCGCCGCTGGTCCACGCTCTCGAGCTTGACGCTGAGCGGGGCCTGAAACCCTGCCACGCCGCGATAGAACAGAAACTTCTCGACCTCGGTTTTCTCGCCGGCGACGGGCACCCGCAGCACCGAGGCATCCGTTTCACGCGCGGCGTAGTAGTGGCTGCCGGAGGGGTCAACCGGCAAGGCGGTGTTGGCCGACGCCGCCGGAGGCAGGACCTCGACCTTCTCCCAATGGAGCGCCGGCCGGGTGGCGCTCATCTGTGGGAAGAAGCTCAAGTCCAGGGCGCTGTGCTGCGGATACCATTCGGTCACCCGTCCCTCTGGAAACTTGACCGTGACGTCGACGGTCCGGGCTGCGTCGCTGTAAAAGTAGATGACCGGCGTCTCCATGCGTTGCCGCTGGGCCGTGCCGATTTTGCCAGCGATCACAATCCCGGGAATCCGCTTCGCCCCGCCGGGGTGCGTGGAGTCGTAAACGAACTTGGGCAACTCCGGGGCGACGAACGGATTCCACACCATCTGCACCCCATCGGCGCCCTGCACCGAAGTGAACGTGCCCCATTCGTGAACCACAAAGCCCTTGTCAGGTTCGACGGCGGCAACGATGGCGAGCAGGACGGGAGCGAGAACGGCGAGAAGGATGAGACGCGTTTTCATGGAATGAGGATCGCGCGCCGGAGGTCCGGAGTTGTCAGACGCGTGTCGTCAAGATGTAAAAGAATTGTCAGCGCTGGCGAGGGCGGATTGCGCCGTACGTAGCGGCGAATTCATTCGCCGGACTTTCGCTTACCGTGAGCGGGTCGGAATTGCGGGCAGACGGGATTTTGGGAGTTCGGGCATCGGTGTTGTCGCGACACGCGGTTCGGCGAATGAATTCGCCGCTACGTAGATGGCCGTCCCAGATTCCGCGCGTGGGAGGGCGCTGCACGTCCATCAGCGGGACTGGGAAGTCCCGCCTACGTTGGGGTCAGCTCCCGTGGCCGAGGCAGGCTGTCACGAAGCCTTTGAACAGAGGATGCGGCTTGTTCGGCTTCGATTGAAATTCCGGGTGGAACTGGCAGGCGAGGAAAAATGGGTGATCCTTGAGTTCGATGATCTCCACGAGGCGGCCGTCGGGCGAGGTGCCGCTGATGACGAAGCCCTTCGCCTCCATTTGCGCGCGGTACTTCATGTTGAACTCGTAGCGATGCCGATGCCGTTCGCGGATCTCGGGGCGGCCGTACACGGCGAGCGTCTTCGTGCCTTCGGCAATCTTGGTGACCCATGAGCCGAGGCGCATGGAAGCGCCCTTGTCGGTGACGTCCTTCTGCTCCTCGAGCAGATCGATCACCGGGTCGACGGCGGCGGTGTCGAACTCGGTGCTATTCGCCCCCTCCAGGCCGCACACATGACGCGCAAATTCGATGGTCGCGACCTGCATCCCGAGGCAGAGCCCGAGGAAAGGCACCTCCTGTTCGCGGGCGAACTGCGTCGCGCGGATCTTCCCCTCGATGCCGCGATCGCCAAATCCGCCCGGCACCAGAATGCCGGCGACGTCCTTGAGAAATTCGGACGGATGCTTTTCCTCCAGTTCCTCGGCGTCCACCTGCACCAGGTCGATCCCGCAATCGGCGCTGGCCCCAGCGTGGGTCAGGGATTCGTAGATCGATTTATACGCATCCTGCAACTCGATGTATTTGCCGACGACGGCGATCTTCACGTGCTTCTTGGGCTTGATCACGCGCGAGACGAATTTCTTCCAGTCCGTCATATCCGCCAGCGGAGCGGTGATGCCCAGCAACCGGCAAACCGTATCGTCGAGGCGCTCGTGCTGGAGCATTAGCGGCATTTCGTAGATCGTGTGATCGACGTCGCGCGCCTCCACCACGGCGTCGAGCGGGACATTGCAAAAGACGGAGAGCTTGTAGCGCACATCCTCGCCGAGCGGATGCTCGGTGCGGCAGATGAGCACCTGCGGTTGAAGACCGATTTCGCGCAGCTTGGCGATGGATTGTTGCGAGGGCTTCGTCTTCAGCTCACCGGCGGCCTTGATGTAGGGGACGAGCGTCACGTGCATGACGATGGCATTCCCGGGCCCGACTTCCTGAATGAATTGCCGGATGGCCTCGAGGAACGGCAGCCCTTCGATGTCGCCCGTCGTCCCCCCGATCTCCGTGATGACGATATCGCATGGCTGCTCGGTGCTCAGTTTGCGCAGCCGCGCCTTGATCTCGTCGGTCACGTGCGGAATGACCTGCACGGTCTTGCCGAGGTAATCGCCGCGCCGCTCTTTATCGAGCACCGTCTGGTAAACCTGCCCGCTGGTGGTGTTGTTCGAACGCGAGAGCACGCTGTGCGTGAAGCGCTCGTAATGCCCCAGGTCGAGGTCGGTCTCCGCGCCGTCGTCGAGCACATACACTTCGCCATGCTGGTAGGGGCTCATCGTCCCGGGATCCACGTTCAAGTAGGGATCGAACTTCTGCATGACGATCTTGAGACCGCGATGTTCCAGCAGAGTCCCGAGCGAAGCCGCCGCCAGGCCCTTGCCGAGCGAGGAAACGACGCCACCGGTGACAAAAATGTATTTCATGAATTCAAAATGGGGATGGCGGAAGGGAAGCGCAAAAAGCGCGGAGAGTGCCCCATAGAGGCATGGGAAGGCGAAGCATTTTTGCGCTTTCCATCTCTATTTTTGGCTAAACCGGTTAAGTATCCGCTCGACCGCCGCAACGTCCTCCGGCGTGTCCACGCTCACCGCGGCGTTTTTCGCCATGATGACGCGGATTTTTGTGCCGTTTTCCAGCGCGCGAAGTTGTTCGAGCGATTCCGCCTGTTCGAGAATCCCCGGCTTCCATTTCACAAACTGGAGCAAAAACTTCGTCGTGTAGCCGTAGAGTCCCTGGTGGCGATAGAACGTGGGGCGCAGGCCATCGCCACGCACATACGGGATCGGCGAGCGCGAGAAATAGAGGCCGTTGCCTTCGCGATCGAGCACCACCTTCACCATGTTCGGATTCGTCACGTCATCGTCCGGCGTGAAGATGCTCGCGGAGGTGATCATCTCGATCTTTTTGTCCTTCACCATCGTGGCCGCCAGCTTCGTCACCACGGCCGGATCGACCAGCGGTTCGTCGCCTTGCACGTTGATGATGTGCGTGAAGCCCTTCAGTTTCCTCGCCACCTCGGCCACGCGATCCGTCCCGCTGCGATGCTTGTCCGAAGTCATCGCCACGTCGGCGCCAAAGGCGAAGGCCGCTTCCGCGATCCGCATGTCGTCCGTGGCCACGATCACCTTGTCGATGCCTTTCGCCCGCGCGCACCGTTCCCACACGTGCTGCACGAGGGGCTTCCCGGCGATGGGGTGCAGCGGCTTGGCGGGCAGGCGCGTGGACGCGTAACGCGCGGGGATGACAACGGCAACCTTAGGCATCCGAAGTCTTTAAGATATAGGCGGCGGCACTGGCAAAATCTTTCGTGACAAACTCCGCCCCAGTGGCATCCGCATGCTTCCCATAACCGGTCTCCACCAGGATCGGCCGCGTGCCGGCCGCCAGGCCGCATTGCACGTCCACCGCCTTGTCCCCGATGAACCACGACCGCGCCAGATCGAGCCCCAGCTCACGCGCGGCCTCCAGGACCATGCCGGGCGAGGGCTTGCGGCGCGTCGAGGGCGCTTCCGGCGATTCGGGACAAAAATAGGTCGCGGCGATCAGGTCCGGGCCGAGAAGTTCGAAGAGCCGGGCTTGCACCGCGTCGTAATCCGCCAGCGAATAGTAGCCGCGCCCGATCCCGCTCTGGTTCGTGATGATCACCAGCCGAAAGCCCGCCTCCTTCAAGGCGCGCAAGGCCTCGGGCACCCCGGGAATGATCTTCACCCGTGCCGGGTCACCGCAGTAGTGCGCCTCCTCCATCAGCGTCCCGTCGCGATCGACGAAGACGGCAGGAGAGGGTGTGGTGAGGGACATGGCGCGCGGGACATTTGAGCCGCCCGGCACCCTCGGCAAGCCAATTTCCAATTCATCGGTCTTGCTAATATCGGCCCATTTCTTTAGCAAAAACGCCATGTCCCTCCGCCCCCATCCTCTCTCCCGCCGGACCTTCCTCCAGCAGCTCGCCGCCGGCGTCGCCGTCGCGCCCTTCATCACCCGCGGCCTGCGCGCCCAGGCGCCGAGCGAATTCACCCACCACGCCACCTTCGGCGCGAATGGGATGGCCATGAGCGACCTCAAGGCGATCAGCAGGCACAAGTCCATCAAGGTCGTCGCCGCCTGCGATGTAGACCTGTCGCGCGCGGCGGAGTTTCGCAAGATGTTCCCCGAGGCGAAGGTCTACCAGGACTTCCGCGAGCTGCTCGAAAAGGAAAAGGATCTCCAGACCTGCAACGTCTCGACGCCCGATCACATGCACGCGCCGATCGGCATGGCCGCGCTGCGCCGCGGGCTGCACGTCTATGGCCAAAAGCCGCTCACCCACGATCTCTACGAGTGCCGCCGCCTCGCGGAATTTGCGCGAGAGAAAAAGGCTGTCACCCAGATGGGCATCCAGATTCACAGCGGCTCGGAATACCGCACCGCGGTGAAGCTCGTGCAGGACGGGGTCATCGGGAAGATCAAGGAAGTGCACACCTGGAGCAGCAAGACCTGGGGCGACCTGGGCGCGAAGCCCGAGCAGACCGACCCGGTGCCCGAAGGATTCGACTGGAACCTGTGGCTGGGCGTCTGCACCGAGCGTCCGTTCATCGGCAAGGGATGGTATCACCCCGGCAACTGGCGCAAGCGGCTCGACTTCGGCACCGGCACCTTCGGCGACATGGGCTGCCACATTTACGACCCGGTCTTCAAGGCGCTCGCCCTCACCGGCCCCCTCAGCGTCCGCAGCGAAGGCGCGGCGCCTAATGATCACTCCTGGGCCACCGACGCGATCTGCCACTACATCTTCCCCGGCACCGCTTTCACCGCGGACAAGACTGTGCAAGTGACATGGTATGACGGCAAGCAGCGCCCGCCCGCCGAGATCCTGGCGCTGGCGACGAACAAGGACGGCGATCCCAAAGACAAGGCCAACAAGGCGCCCGACCAGGGCAGCATCTTCCTGGGCACCGAAGGCGTGATGGTCCTTCCCCACGTCGGAGCCCCCCGGCTCGTGGGCGACAAGTTCAAGGATTACAAGGTCGTGTCCGTTCCCGGCAGCGATCACTGGGGGCAGTTCGTGGACGCGGCCCGCGGCGAAGGAAAGACTACGGCGAACTTCGACTACGCCGGTCCGCTCACCGAATCCGTTCTCCTCGGCAGCGTCGCCTCGCGCTTCCCGCAGCAGGAGTTGAAATGGGACTTCGCGGGTCTCAAGTTCACCAATGTCGAAGCCGCCAACCAATACGTTCGTCGAGCCTACCGCGCCGGCTTTGAGCAAGCGGGTTAGGCAGTGTTTGAAAATTCCGGATCCTGTTGATCGCGCGAGACGCGCGAGTTTCTCACAATTTTCGGCCACAGAGTGCGCGGGTGGATCGGCTTCTCCGAAGACGATGGCAAACGATGGGCGGCGAAGCCGCGATTCTTTTTTCCCATCGTCCCGCATGCGGGAGAGAACGCGATCCACCTGCTCCGCACCCGCCCGTCCATCAAGGCGGGCCGCTGCCTCTCCTGTCACCCCTGCCCCTGATACCCGTCTCAGGCTTTCGCCTGATATCCGCCTGCCCATCGCGGGTCGATAGAACAGTTAGCCGACAAATGAGGTGACCTGGGAGCCGCTGGCCAGTGCCAGTCCCCGAGGCCCCGCTTGTCGGCCGTTTTTTTTCCACCGCTTCTGTTTTACAGGCCGATCAGGCGATCTTCCCCTGCGCCTGGCATTGTGACAATATCGCGAAGGGCAGGGCCAATGATCGACCCCCCCTAATAAATCGTATCCCCAAACGTCCTACTCGTCATGCGCCCGATATTCCTCCCCCTGATTGTCGTTACCCTCCTCCTCTCCATCCCCGTCCTGGCCGAGGACAAGAATGGCCTCCGCGTGATGGTCACTAAGAAAACCGTCGATCGCGCCGATGGCAAACCCGGCAGCTTCATGCGCGAGGTCGATCGATCGATGGCCTTGAAGGCGACCTTCAAGAACATCACCAACAAGGATCTCCCGGCAGGAAAAATCAGCTGCGTCATCCTCGTGCGTCGTTGGACCTCCGAAACTGGAGCGACGAATCGTTACACCAATGAATTGACCCTGGACGCCCTCAAGACCGCGCAAGAGCAGGAACTCCTGGTCGGCGATTACCACATCGGCGGCCACCTGCACGGCAGCGCGACATATCACGTGGACCAGGTGGTCGGCTGGAAGTTGACGGTCGATCACGAGGGCAAAAAGACCGACTTCCTGAGTTCCCCGACTTTCGAAACCGACAACAAACGCGCGAACGACGCGAAGAACTGAGAAAAGCGGGGAGCGTGGGACCCGGCTCGATTCATCTTCACGATGAAACGTGTCCTCCCTCATCCGTCGGTGGCTAACCCTTCCCCGCCCGCTGGTTTCCTTCGCCCTTTGCCCGACTCAGAAACATCGCCCATATCCAGAGCGCGACAAAAAGCGATGTTGCCATCAGAGGCGGAACAGAACCGCCTACCGACATTGCCGTGAGCGTTGCCGTGCGTGTTGGGTGGTTGGGATCGTAGCGAATCGCGATCTGATTCCCGGGTTGAAGACGCCCCTCGACGTCGGCCCACACAGCAGCCTCACTGCTGTATTCCGTCCCGGTCGCGTCGCTAAATGTGAATTTGACAATGTAATACCGTCTCTGGAATCGATATGCGTATCCATAGGGACCTACAGAGCGAATGACCCCAGTGGCTTCCTTCCCTGTCGCGCGAATATGTTCTTCCAGGCCTCGCTGGTAGGCGGTCCAGCTACAAAGAGCCGCAAACAAAAAGCACACCACGCTCGCGACGAGTCGCAATTGACCAGGCTTCAAAGGCCGCGCTCCAAAAAAAGAAAGTGCCATGGTTTCACGGATCAACGCTCGATTCCACGCGCCCCTCCCCCCTGTATGTCGGGGAAATCACTGAGCGGGGGCGACGGGCGGTTTGGTGAAATAGCGCAAGTCGGAGAGATCATCGCCTTCGAGCCCCGCAACGTCGATGGAGAACTGCCACTGCCACTGGATAAAGGTGCTCTTAAAAACGAGCAGATTCCACCCCTTCCCCAGGGTGGCGACGGATGCCACCTTGCGGCCCGGTTCGCCCATGAGCTTGCCTTCGTAGGCAGCCTTGCCATTGAGCCAGACGCCGAGGCTGTAAGTGCCGGCGAAGGCTTGTGAGCCGATGTTCAGCGACACGGGACGATCCTTGTCGCTGTGAATCCAACGCGCGCCATAGGCCTGCTGATTATACCGGAAGAACACCACGGCGGCCATGTCCACACTGCCGGGACGATTCAAGCCGGTGAAATCGTTGCCGGACACATAGAGCGTCCAGGGAGCGGGGGCGCCGACGGGAAACGGCACCGGGGCCGTCAGGCCTTCGCCGTTGGCCATGCTCTCATCGAGGGGTTGGCGATCCTTTTCCGGGGTGTAGGTGGTATTTTGAGCCCAGCCCAATCCTTTGCCCCCACCCACGGCGATGCGCCATCCGGCGGGGATCGTGATCACCTGCTCCCGGGTGTCGCTCCCAGTCGCGGTGGCGGTCAGGGTAATGTTGTTTTCCGAGTGATCGAGCGGGCCGGTAAATTCGAACAGTCCTTGGGCGGCGTTGAGGCTTTCGGGATTCGACTTCCACCCTGTGGGGAGTGCGATGGGCCGGACCAGCGGGGGCGCGGTCTGCGCCGGGTTGGAGGAGGTCCACTGATACCGAATGAGGAAGCGCTGCGTTCCATCGTCCGGCGACCCCGGCTCCCGGACCAGCGTGTAGGACAGCGTGGGGAACTTGTCGGCCGCCGGGCGATACAGGGCCGCGTGCTGCGCCATGAGCTTTTCCGCCCCGGACTTCTCTCCCAGCCCACGCAACATCCCGGCGGCAATCGCCATATGGCCGGCGGAGTTGGGATGGACGAAATCTCCCGTAACGTGAAAGTGCGGCTGAAAAGCGCGCCCCAAGGTCTGGACTTCGTAAGAAGTCTCGCTGGTCGGCAGGACGATGAAATGGCTCTCCCGGGCCAGACTGACGATGCGGCGGTTCAGTTGGTCCATGACCTGGTTCTTGGGCGAGCCGGGATCTTCCGTGCAGGGCGTGACGGTGGCGAGCGCGACCACCCGCGGATGACTCCGGGCGCGAATCGCCTCGATGAGTTCGGCGTAGCGCGCGATCCACGCGTCGAAGTCCGCGGAGTCGTTTTTCAAGCTCGGCGAGAGCACGTCGTTCATGCCCAGCATCACCACAATGAGGTCCGCGCCGGCGTCGAGCGTCTTGCCCACATCGGTTTCCTTCACATCCAGAGCGAGAGGTTCGGTGCGGCTCCGCTTTTCAAAGCCCAACCACGCCCCGACTGTCGACCCGCTGCCGCCGAGTCCGACCAGGGTCGTCTTGAGTTCGGGCCGGGCGAGGCTCAAGCCCTCGCCGATCATGGCGATCCATGCGCCTTTGCCCCCTTTCGCGCCCTGACCGGTGATGCTGTCCCCGATGAAGACGATGCGGTCGTTGTTCCGCACGACGCTTTGCGACGGTGTGGTTTGGGCGCGGGCTGCTGTCGGGGGCAGGGCCGCGATAAGGGCGACAAGGGGGAGGAGAAGTTTGGGGAGCATGGGAGCGATCTGGTTTAAGGTCTTTGGTTTAAAGTTTAAAGTCTTCCGCGGCGGGAGTTGCGCTGCCGGCGGGAGAGTTGTTTCCGTTCGTCGCGGTTTCTTCACATTGCTGGCTGGGCCGTTGGTTCTTGTGGTAACGTTTCACGATGCCACCGCTTTCGTCCTCCGATCATCAGCGCCGCGATCCTTTGCATGGCGTTACGCTGGAGACCGTCGTGAAGCGCCTGGTGGAACGGCATGGCTGGGAGGCGATGGGCGATCGTATTCCGATCCGTTGTTTCATTCTCAATCCAAGCGTGAAGTCCAGCCTCACGTTCCTGCGGAAGACGCCTTGGGCGCGGAAGAAGGTGGAGAATTGGTTCGTGGAGGAGGTGGAGGACACGGAGCAAGAGACGGAGGTCGGAGGCGAGAGATCGACGATCGGAGATGGTGCGTCGGACCGCACGGATGGAGGAGCATTGTCGGAGCGGGCCGCCGGTGATGGGGAAGGGGGCGCGGGGGCGCGGTCACACGGGTTCGGCGAATGAGTTCGCCGCTACATAGAGGCGCACCCGGGGCGCAGCCACCCCCTGACGCGCCGCCGGGGAGTCCTGCCGGAGCGGAGGCGACGGCGGCGTCACGGCTCTGTTCGGCGTGCGGGATGTGTTGCAACGGAGTGATGTTCCACACGGTATTACTGCAACCGTCTGATTCACCGAAAGCGCTGTCGGCAATTGGTTTAAGATTAAAAAAACGAAAAAATGGTAAACACTATATTCTGCAACCGTGCCCGGCATTTTGCGGATCGCACTGCTCGATCTACGCGGCGCGGCCGGAACGTTGCCGGGTTTTTGAATGCCGGCAGTTGCAGCGCGTGGCCACCGGCGAGATCACGGAGGCAACGGCACTGGAGATGATTCGGGAGACCCATCGGCGGGTGACGGAGGTGACGGACCTCATCGAACGGAGCGCGGGAGGGGGCGGGACGAACCCGAAAAAACCGCTCTCGAAGCGTTGCGAGACGGCGATGGCGGAGCCTCTGCATTCCGCGTCGGAACCCGAAGCGGTGGAGTTGCGGCACCGACTCACCGAGGCGATGCGAGAACTGGATGAGGTGCTGGACCGGGAGTTCCGCGTGGAGCGGGACGGGGGCGGGTAAGCGGTGGTTCTTGGTTCTTGGTTCTTGGTTCTTGGTTCTTGGTTCTTGGTTCTTGGTTCTTGGTTCTTGGTTCTTGGTTCTTCGTTTTCAGTCCAAGAAATCGCCGGTGTTGCGAAGCGCGGCGGAGACAGAGGTTCCGCCA
This sequence comes from Chthoniobacterales bacterium, assembly GCA_038228205.1. Taxonomy (GTDB): domain Bacteria; phylum Verrucomicrobiota; class Verrucomicrobiia; order Chthoniobacterales; family Chthoniobacteraceae; genus Chthoniobacter. Next base: position 72,019 of record JBBRPL010000022.1, on the reverse strand, counting down.
AGTCACAGTGGCCCGCGGTCAGGCGGTGAGTGCCAATCAAATTGCAAGGCCGGGGCTATGGCTCCGCCTTGATCGAAGGATTCGCGAACGAGCCGCGATTACGTCCCTACTTCGCCGCAGCTTTGGTCTTGGCCAGCGCGAGGCGCTCGTCCTTCTTGCGACGGGCGTTGCGGCGCTTTACGTTATCTTTGCCTTTGCTGTGTGCCATAGGGGCGTATCTGGCACCCTGCGCTCGCGAAAACCAAGCATATTCGGCGGCTTTATGGCGTTGGCCCCCATCGACGCCCCTTCGATCCAAAGTTCCCAGGTCGCCTCACGCGTGACAGAGCACTAACTAAAGCGTGTTCTGCCCTTTGGACACCGGAGGTGTCACGGAGATTAGCCCCGGGTCGAGCGAGTGAAACGAGCGAATACCCGGGGAATCCCCCCAGCGAACACTCTATCCGTCCCGGCGAAGCCGCATCTCGGAGGGCGACGGGAAAGATGCGGCCAGGAGGGGGGGACGGATGGAACGACGTTGTTTTGGAAGGAAACCCCGGGTGTTCGCTCTCCCGCTTCGCGGGATCCGCTCGACCCGGGGCTAATCTCTCTAGTCCCTCCGGGACACCCCGTCGGCCAAAGTCCAGTACGCACGCCAGTGCTGTGTCACGAGGAAAGCGATGGGTGTAAGCCTTTGTGATTCGCCTTCACCTCACGCATGACAGAGCACTAAAACTGCGCCAGGAACCGCTGATCGTTCTGGGTGAAAGAACGGATGTCGGGCGTGCCAGACATGATCATCGCCAGTCGGTCGAGTCCGAAACCGAATGCGAAACCCGTGTATTTCTCCGGGTCATAGGCGCTGTCCCCTCGCCGGGCGCTCATCTGCTCGAAAACGGCGGGGTCCACCATGCCGCAACCGGCGATCTCGAGCCATTTGTCGCCGCCGCCGAAGGCCGCGGCCTTGATGTCGACCTCGAAACTCGGCTCGGTGAAGGGGAAGAAATGGGGCCGAAAACGGAACTGCGCGTCATTGCCGAAAAGCTCCCGGAAGAAGAACTCGAGCGTGCCCTTGAGGTCGGCGACGCTCACGCCTTCGGCGACGTAGAGGCCCTCCATCTGGTTGAACTGCGCGAGGTGCGTGGCGTCCACTTCGTCGCGGCGATAGGCCGCGCCGGGGGCGATGATCCGGATGGGCGGCGCGGCGGTCTCCATCGTCCGGATCTGGATGGTGCTGGTGTGCGTCCGCAAGAGGCGACCGTCGGGCAGATAGAAGGTGTCCTGCTCATTGCGTGCGGGATGGTCGGCGGGGGTGTTGAGGGCGTCGAAGCAATGCCACTCCGTCTCGATGTCGGGGCCATCGGCGAGCGCGAAGCCCATGCGGCGGAAGATCTGAATGGCGCGATCCTGGAGTTGAGTGATGGGATGCAACGAGCCGAGGCGCGAGGCGGTGCCGGGGAGCGTGACATCGACGCCGGCGAAAGCCGCGGCATCGGCGTCGGCCAGCAGGGCCGCCTTGCGTTCGTCGAGCGCCAGGGTAACGGCGCTTCGGACATCGTTGAGCAACTTCCCGAGGCGCGGCTTGTCGTCCTTCGACACGTCCTTCATGCCTTTGCTGACCGCAGTGAGTTCGCCCGACTGCCCGAGATACTTAATCCGGGCCTGCTCGACGGCGATTTCATCCGCGGCGGCGGCGATGGCGGCGAGGGCGTCTGTGCGGAGTTGTTCGAGTTGCTGATCCATGAAGAAAAGGGCGTGAAAATCGAAGAAAGCGAGAGGCCAGAGCATGCAGAGGGCGCGTCGGGGTGCAAGTCTCTCCTCAAGGGCAAGCGAATCGGGGACCACCAAACTCAGAAAGAAAATCGCTGCTCCAATTGTTAGCGGCGAGCGCCTTCTCGTGACCATCACCGACCGGCAATGGAAAAGCTGGGACCTGCGAGACCGCTTGATTCTTACGGCTGGCCGTGTTGCTTGCTCCTGTGTCCGATCCGTCCGATTCCTCTGCGGTTCCTCAAATGCCGGATCCTGAACGGCCCATGGCACCGAATCCTCCTCCGCGAATGATCGTCGGCGACGGTCTGCCATCAAAGCCGGAGTCGGAGTGGAGAAAGGCTTTCGGCCCTCTCATCGCCGTCGGCGTGCTGGTGGCAAAATTCTTCGCCCAATTGAAATTCCTTGTGCTGCCGGCGCTGAAGTTTGTGCCGCTCATTGTGAAATCCGGCGGCTCGATGCTGTTGATGATCGGGATTTACGCCGTGCGCTACGGCTGGCAATGGGCCGTCGGTTTTGTCGTGCTGCTGCTCATCCATGAATGCGGTCACCTGGTGGTGGCGCGTTGGTTTGGTCTGCAGGTGGGAGCCCCGGTCTTCATCCCTTTCATGGGCGCCTTTATCGCGCTGAAGGAAGCACCACGGAATGCATGGATGGAAGCCTCGGTCGGCATCGGTGGACCGATCCTGGGCTCGATGGGCGCGCTGGCTTGCCATGCCCTCGGCCTCGCTCTGGATTCTCCCTTGCTCATCAGTCTCGGATACACCGGCTATTTTCTGAATCTTTTCAATCTCACACCTCTGAGCCCGTTGGACGGTGGCCGCATTGCCACCGCCCTGTCGCCGTGGTTGTGGGTGCCCGGTCTGGCGATCATGGGCTGGCTGGCCTGGCAGCGCGCGAATTTCATCATCATCCTGATCCTGATTGTGTCTGTGCCGCGCATCCTGTCGCTATTCCGCAAACGCAACGACGAGGAACAGCGCTACTTTGAAGTTACCCCGGGGCAACGCGGAATAATGGCCTCGATGTATTTCGGCCTTATCGGGCTGCTGTTCCTCGCCATGCACGCTGCGCACGACAATTTGTTGCAGCGCGAGGACACGCGCCGCCATCAAACTCCGGTGGCCGCCAGTGTTTCGATCGGTGAAAAAGCAAACGGCCTCGAGCGCTTGTAGACGCCCGAGGCCGTTGGAAAACGGATTTCGAATCGAAGCCTTACGCCGCCATCTTCTTGTGCTTGCCCTCGAGCGCGGCTTTCGCCTGGTCAAAGATGCCCTTGAACGCGGCTTCGTCGGTGACGGCCATGTCGGAGAGAACTTTGCGATCGAGTTCAATCCCGGCGGCCTTGAGGCCCTCGATGAAGCGGGAATAGGTGAGGCCGTGGGCGCGGGCGGCGGCATTGATGCGCTGCTGCCAGAGCATGCGGAAGTTGCGCTTGCGCGTCTTGCGGTCACGGGTGGCCCAGGTTTGGGCCTTCATCATCGCGTCCTTCGCGTAGCGATACAGCTTGGAACGGCGTCCGCGATAACCGCGGGCTTTGTCGACGACTTTCTTGCGGCGCTCCCGGCTGGCGGGGGCATTGGTGGCTCTTGCCATGTGTTTGTAAAACCCGGGTTTTGGCCGGGCCTCCTGGTTGGTTCAGCGAGCTGTTCTTGTGGTGAATGATCCCGCCGACCTCACTCGCTGAGGTGTTCCGCGAGGCGGAACAGGTGGCCGGATCAGGTGCTGCTCGGGGAGCTTACGCGAAGTGTTTCGATTCGCTTACGCGAAGGGCAGGCACTCTTTGATGCGCGCGACCATGGTCTCGTGGACCTGACCGTCTTTGCCGAGCTTGCGCTTCTGCTTCGAGCTCTTGCTCGAGGCGAGGTGGCGAAGGCCTGGCTTGCGGCGCATAAGTTTGCCCGTCCCGGTCACTTTGATACGCTTCACAGCGGCTTTTTTCGTCTTGCGACGTGCAATGGATCGAGGCATGGGGCGGGCACAGTAGCTATCGAATGCGGCTCGGCAAGCTCTTTCTCGGGTAGAATCCAACCCCCTCCAGCAGCGCCCCCACATGCGCCACGGCGGCGCTCGCCAGCCCAGTCAAGCTATACCCCCCCTCCAGCAACGATACCACCCGCCCCATGGCATAGGTATCCGCGATTCCCCGCACGAGCTTCGTCAGGTCGATGAAATCCTTGTCCGTGAGCAGGAAGTGCCCGAGCGGATCATCGATCCGGGAATCGAATCCCGCCGAGATCAGCACGAGCTCCGGGTGAAACTGGTCCATCGCCGGCATGAGCTGCTTTTCCACCGCCGCGAAGATTTCGGAGCGGCCCGAACCGGCAGGCAGCGGACAATTGAGTGTCGTCCCCTTCCCCGCGCCTTCGCCCGTCTCTCGCGCCGGACCGGTTCCCGGATACCACGGCCACTGGTGCGTGCTGAAGAAGAAGACCGAACCATCGCCATAGAAGATGTCCTGCGTGCCGTTGCCGTGATGCACGTCCCAATCGACGATGAGTACACGCTTCAAGCCGTGACGCCGCTGCGCGTGGCGCGCGGCGAGGGCGATATTGTTGAGGATGCAGAAGCCCATCCCCCGGTCGGCGCTCGCATGGTGACCGGGTGGGCGCACGAGACAGAATGCATTCGCCACCGTTCCGTCCAACACGGCGTCCACGGCGGCCAGCGCACTGCCGGCGGCGATCTTCGCCGCGTCCCATGATGCGGGGGAAATGGCCGTGTCGCCGGTGCTCAGTTGCGGCAGCTTGGAGGTGATTTCGTGCTCGGCGAGCGCGAGATACCGGGCACCGTGGGCGAGTTGCAAATCCTCGGGCGTCACCGGACGTGGTTCGAGGCGTTTCAACTTCGGGAGCAACTCCGCCGCCTGGAGGGCATCGTACACAGCCGTGTAGCGCGCGGGGCATTCAGGATGCCCAAAGCCGGTGTCGTGGCGAAGGCATTTTGGATCGGCAACGAGCGCGGTCATGGCAGTTTCCCTTTGTGCGCGCGATAGCTTTCGGCCAGGGCGCGCCGGTTGATCTTGCCTCGCTCCGTGCTCGGGATCTCCCCGACCAGCCACAGGTCCCGCGGCACCTGCCACGGGCTCAGTTTCTCCTGGCAAAAGCGCATCAGCGCCTCGCGCCCCAGATCCTTGCCAGCCACGCAGGCTACGGGCTCTTCTCCCCGCAAGGCCGAGTGGACGCCGAAGACTACCGCCTGCCGCACCCCGGGGAACTCGGCGAGCCGCGCCTCGACTTCGAGCGGGTTCAGCTTCCGGCCGGCGACATTGATGATCTCGGTTGTCCGCCCGACCAAAAACATTCCCCGATCCGTACTCTGAACGATATCACCCGGCACGAAATATCCCCCTCCCAGCACTGCGTCGTCCGGCTCGGGATAATAGCCGTCGCCCACGGCCGGGCCGCTCACAGAGATAGGGCCGGGAGACTCGATCTGGCCGATCTCCACCCCCTGCATGACCGTCCCCACAAATCCGTCGTCGTACCGCCGGTCCTCCGTGGCGTCATAGGCGATGCCGCCGCATTCCGACGAGCCATAGAACGAATGAATCTTCAGTCCGAACTTCACCGTAAACATCCCCGCCGCCTGCCGCGGCAACAGCTCGCCGGCGGAGATGCAGAGACGCAGATCGTCCAGCTTCGGCGGCTCTTCCATGACGGCGAGCTTCTGAAAAAAGACCGGCGTCGCGGGGAAGACGCTGGCCTTCGAAGCCGCGAGACCCTCGAGAATCGCGCGCGGGAATCGGTCGCTACTCACCACCAAACGGACCCCACGAACGAGCAACGGGGTGATCAGGTTGCTAAATCCGTAGCTATGGGAAAAAGGGATCACCCCGTAGTTCACGTCCAGGTCCGTGAGGCCCATCGTCGTGCAGATGTTCTCGCTATCGGCGAGGAGTTGCGTGGCGCGAAAGCGGACCGCTCGCGGGGCGCTCGTGGTGCCGGAAGTCAGCTTCAGTAAATCCGGTACCGGCCCCATCCAGCGAGTGGCATCGGGCGGAACCGGCCGGCGGTGGACGATGACGGGCCCGCCTTCATGGGTCACCAGTGCCGCCGCCCGGCACGTGCCGAGGGTGACGGCCAGTTCCGTGGAACTCAGCTCACCCAGGGGGAGCGGAATCAGATTTCGCCGCCACAGGGCCAGGAGCAGTTCCGGCCAGCGCTCGCTGTTCCCGATCTGGACGGCCACCACGGAGTGGGCCGGGATGCGATCGAAAAGCTTCCCCAGCTTTATCGCCTCGAGCCCGATCGCGGCAAAAGTGCGCAGCACCTCGCCCGACGCCGTGAAAATGGCGGGGCGTCCCCCGAAGCGCTCGAGGGTGTGCTGCCAGGCGGTCAATAGGGGGTTGTCGGAATCGGTCACGGAAGATTGTCGGAGTTTTTGGTTGCGAGTCGGATAGAGAAGCGTAGTTTGGCCACCCTTTTTCAAGCCATGAAAGCAGATATTCATCCCAATTACGAAGCGACCACGATTTCCTGTGCGTGCGGCGCCACCTATCACACCCGCTCGACGAAGCGCGACATCAAGGTCGGCATCTGCGCGGCCTGCCATCCGTTCTTCACCGGTGAGCAGAAATTTGTCGATACCGCCGGCCGCATCGAGAAGTTCTCCCGCCGCTACGGCACCGCCCAGAGCCGCAAGAAAGCCTAGCTGCCAGACCGAAATTTTAGAAACGGTGAAGGTGCCACGCTGCGCCTTCACCGTTTTCTTTTGCCGGGGCGAGCGGCCCGCGGCCCGAACCACAGTTTCTAGTTTCTAGTTCCACCACGGGACCGATCCCGGCCGAGAAAACCAGAAACTAGCTGCAACAAGCGAAGCGAGGCCACGCTTTCAAACCTTAAACCAGAAACTTTTCCGTCTTCCCGAACATGGATTTCTCTCCTCTCATCGCCCGCAAGGCCGATCGCTTCCGCGAACTCGAAGCCGAGATTTCCTCCGCCAATCTCTACGACGATCCGCGGAAAGCGCGGGAGACGCTGCGCGAGCACACCCGGCTGAAAGAGCTGCTCGCCAATTGGGACCAGCTAAAAAAGGCGCGGACCGACCTGGCTGACAATCAGACCCTCGCCAAAGGCGAGGACAAGGAATTCGCCGAGATGGCCGCGGCGGAAATCCCCGACCTCGAAAAATCCATCGCGGCGCGCGAACAGGACGTCCAGTACGCCCTCCTTCCACCCGACCCCAATGAAGACCGCGACGCCATTGTGGAAATCCGTGGCGGCACGGGCGGCGACGAGGCTGCGCTTTTCGCCGCCGATCTCTACCGGATGTACACCCGCTTCGCCGAAACCCACGGGTTCAAGATCGAGTCCCTGGAATCGAGCACCGGCGAACTCGGCGGGATGAAGGAAGTGATTTTCAAGGTGAGTGGCGACCAGGTCTTTCGCACGTTGCGCTACGAGAGCGGCGTGCATCGCGTCCAGCGGGTCCCGGCCACCGAGGCCCAGGGGCGCATTCATACCAGCACGGCGACTGTCGCCGTGCTGCCGGAGGCCGAGGAGGTCGACCTGGAACTCAAGCCCGACGAGATCCGCATCGAAGTGTGCCGCGCCGGCGGCCCCGGCGGCCAGGGGGTGAACACGACCGACTCCGCCGTCCAGGTCATGCACATCCCGACCGGCACGATCGTGCGCTGCCAGGACGGGCGTTCGCAGCAGAAGAACAAGGAAAAGGCCCTCACCATCCTCCGTTCCCGCCTGCTGGAAGTGAAGCAGCGCGAGGAAGCCGCCAAGTATGCCGCCCAGCGCAAGAGCCAGGTCGGCACCGGCGACCGCAGCGAAAAGATTCGCACCTACAATTATCCGCAGAACCGTGTCACCGATCACCGGATCAATCTCACCCTCTACAACCTCGACCGCTTCGTCGAAGGCGACATCGCCGAAATGATCGCCGCCCTCCAGGCCTCGGATATGGCCGATCGTCTCGCGGAAGCAAACCTGGCAGGCTAAAAATGAAATTATGAATTTTGAATTCTGAATTTTGAATTCGCTGACTCGCCGCCCATGGCCTCACGCGGCGCATGGTCCGACAATTCAAAATTCAAAATTCACAACTCAAAATTCACAATTGCGGCTCCTGCCGCCTCGCCAGCCCATACCGCAACCGCCACATCAACCGCACCCCGGAGTCAGTATTCTCGACCTGAAGGTATTCCTTCATCCCCGCGTGGACCTGTTCCACCGTCGCCTTGGTGAGCCCGAATAGTGTCCGGCAGAACATCGCCATCGTCCCCTCGTCGGGAAACTCCCATGGCACCTCGCGCAGTTCCTCGCTCACCGGCACAAACCCCACTGCCGCGAGCGCCTCGCTAATGTCTCCCGGCTGGAGAAAAATGCCGTCATGCCCCCCGGGTGTCCACGCATCCACGAAAGTATTGAGAAACACCGCCACATCGGTCCCCGCCTGTACGTCCGCGACGGCGACGCGCCCGCCTGGGCGCACCACGCGTCCCCATTCACGGAAAACCGGCAGCTTATCCGCGAAATGATGCAATCCCGCGAGGCTCGCCATCGCGTCGAGCGACCCGTCCTCAAGCGTCAGGGCATCCATCGCATCATGCCGGATATCGAAAATGGGATTGATGGCGCTGGCAAACCGTCGTGCTGGCTCGACGCAGATCACGCGCACCTCGTCCCCGAGCCGCGCACGGATGCCATCGGCGACATACCCGCCCCCCGCCGGCGCATCGCAAATCACCTCCCCGGCCACGGGCGCGAGCAGGTCCAGCAGCGCGCCGCGCTCCCGCTCCCGAGCCTGCGGACAGCGAGATCCAGCCTCGTTGTACAAGTGTCCGCGCGCTTCGAAAATATCTTCGTAGTTTTGCAGGGGAGGAATTTTCTGTTCCAAGCAGGGTCTTTCTTCTTTCGCCAGGGCGAAAATGATTCTTAGTTCCACCGCCATATATCCCGCCATGACCGCTGCGGAAGCAAAATTTCAGCACATCGTCGAGCACGCCCGCGAAACGAATCCATTCTACGCGGAATGGATGTTTGGAAAGGAGTCCGTCCCGATCCTGACCCGCCGGACGTTGCTCGAGAATAACGACCGCATCCTCAACGGATATCCCGTGAGCGCCACCACCTCGGGATCGACTGGCGTGCCGGTGCGCATCGCGATGTCTCCCGGCCGCCGCGCGTTGACCCGCAAAATCCATCAGCGCTTCATCCAGTGGCTGGGTGGCCCTTTGATCCGCAGCCGGATCGTCTATCCCCACGGCGAGCTCTCCGATTCCGATCTCCACATCAAATCGCCGATCGACCAGCAGATCGAGTTCCTTGTTCAACGCTACGAAAAGGCGCGCGCCGTGGCGTTGGTCACCTACCCCACCAACGCCCTGATGCTGGCGCAGGCCGTTCTCGAGACTGGTCGAGACATGGGTTTTCTCCGGCGCCTGGGCTTGATGTCCGAGGCCTTCGACCCGGCGCAACGGGACTACATCCAAAGCGCATTCCCCAACGCCCTCATCTGGTCCTCCTACAGTTCCATGGAGTTTGGCATCATCGCCGCCCAATGCCCGCATGAACCCGGTTTCCTGCACATCATGGCCGACTGTTTTCGCGTCGAAGTGCTCGACGACAACGATCGGGAATGCCCCGATGGGCAGGTGGGCCGCATCGTCATCACCGACTACTTTAACGAGTGGTCCCCACTCATCCGCTACGAGATCGGAGATCTCGCCGTGCGCGAGCGTTGCCCCTGCGGTCGCATCCGCCTGCCAGCCTTCTCTGCCGTGCACGGCAAAGTGCGCGGCGCCTTGAAACACCGCTCCGGCCAGCGTGTCCTTTTCACCGATCTCTCGGTCGCCCTGCGCGACCTCCCGGGCATGAAACAGTACCAGGTCATCCAGGAAGACCTCGAACGCTTCACCATCAGGCTCGTCACGGAGGAGCCACTGGAGCACGAAATCGCCGCCGCCTTCGAATCCCACTTTGGCTATCGCCCTCAACTGGCCTTCGAATATCACGACTCCTTGCCGCGCGAACCCAATGGGAAGTTCCACGCCTCCATTTGCCGGATCTAAATCAATTTAGGCAACTTTCCGCCAACGCGACAAACGGTGAACGCGGGCCAGCTTCGCCGCGAGCGGCGGCGCGGCGGCGACCTGGTCGAGTGGGTCGGGCGGGGTCTTCACGAGCGGGCGTTTCCTCTCGCGTATTTGCCGAAGCGGTGCAAGCCGGGAGGATACACGACCCGCGCGGGAGGATGTAATCGAGCGCGAGCCAGCCACCCGAGACTTTCACACCCTCCCATCGCTGTAAATGTCTCACCCCTCCTGTGAACGGAGACAGAGACACACACACGCCCCTTAAGAGGGGGGCGTGTGTGTGTCTGTCTCCCTGGGGTCCCGCGGGAGACTTTTACGGGGGCTGTAAAAGTGTAAAAGTCTCCGTGAAAGTCTCGGCCCCCCTCTTCACGGTCGTCTGTGGACGGGGCTGCTGCCGCGTCACGTGCAGTGCGACATCCCCGACAGAAGGGTTGCGCTTGTTTGAAACTCAAGCCTGGGATCTGGTCATCACCGATCGGACAATGCCGGTGATGGATGGCGAGCAACTGGCGGCGCTAATCAAGGAGCGCACGCCGCAATTGCCAATCCTGATGATTACCGGATATCCGGAATCGGTAATCCACCCGCAACTGTTCGTCGCCATCCTCAGGAAGCCATTCTCATCCGTGGATCTGCTCGCCCACGTGGCCCGGACACTGGGGAAGGAGGCGTGACCTGCCCTTCACGAATGCGAGCGGCACCTTCGTCGCGATCGAAAAGTCACCGAAGCAGGCACTTGAGCACCATCATGCCAAGCTTCGGCACGACCAAAGCGATAACGACGAAGATCACCATCCCTCCGATCAACACCGCGGTATTTAGGGGATACTTCATGGGGAGACAGCCAGGAAAAGGAGCCGCTCAATTCGCACACTGCTTCCACAGCAACCAGCCAAAAACCCCTGTGTAGTAGCTCCACAGGAGCGAGAAAAGGATATGCATGGTTGTATTAAACCGGCTCCCGCGCCACAGCGCGCGATCGTAGATAAACCATTGCGCGATGAGGCGCGCTGCCCAAAAAATCGTCAGGCCCGCGGCCACGACGCGACCCAGGCGGCTGGGGATGAGAAGCTCTTCGGTAAAGAAGAGCGCAAGCACACCGATCTGCACGAGAACGAGACAAATGAAGAGACAATGCACAAGGAAGATCTGGCGATTCAGCAGCGAGAGCCGGGCCAGTTCAGCGGGCCAATCGAAGCGGCGCGGAAACGCGAGGTGCAAACAGGCCAGTGCAATGAGCGAGGCGCCGATCAAGCGGAGGTGAAATTCCAGCATCAGCATGGCGCAAGAATGAAGACTCGAATGAACGGGGTGACAGGAAATTCCCGCTCGATCCGGAGACCGCCCGCCGCCACCGCCTGCAGCCACTTCGAGCGTGGTAGGAAATGAAAAAAACCGGGACCAAATGCGAGAAAGTTGGCCGCGTCCCTCAAATGCTCGACCAACACGGCGCGCCCGTCGATCCCGAGCACCCGTCGCACTTCACGGAAGAAAGCTTCGCGATCCGGTTCACGGCGCAATTCATGAGCGGCCAGAACGATCGTGACAAGATCCACGATCCCGTCGGTCAACGGCCACGCGTCGGGTCGAATCGTCCGTGCAGGGATGGCAGGCGGACGAAGCTTTCGAGCGCGCGCGATGGACGGTTCGGGAGCACGCACCGGATCGTAGAAATCGAGCACGGTCATCTCGGCTAGCGGGTAGCGGGCATGCAGGGCCGCACTGCTTTCATCGAAACCCGAATGGACGTTCACGAGAATGCGCGGCTGCATCTCCGGAAGCCAGGTCCAGCGATAGAGCGGCGAACGATCGTAAATCCAATACGAAGCAGCCAGAGAACTGACCAGGAACCAAGCGGCGCCGAGGATGCCCGCGGAAATCAGCGCCGTCAGGATCCACGAAAACGGCGAAGTCCAGCGGGCCCAAACCACCGCCAGAAAAGCGAAAGCGGCGCCAATCACGACCAGCGACACCGCAAAGAAGGGCCAATTGAAACGGACGATATTAGCCATCCCTTCAAAGGGTCGCCGGGAGGGTATCGGGTTCATCCCGGCAGTGCTTCTCGGATACCACGCTTCCACAGATACGGAACGTCGCGCACGAGGAAGGCATTGGCCAGACGCGGCGCGGCTTCACAAAATGGCGGCTGCCGCAGGAATTCCGCCTGCTCCACCACGACGGCAACCGGGTGCGGCGACCAGTGGCGCCGTATGCCCTCGATCCGCACGATCGAATGCGTTTCCCGTTCGTAGTCAAAAGTGAATGGCAATGGACCGGCAAACAGGCGGGCGGTATGCAGGTCGGGGAAGGGAGATCCTGCGGGCAACGGCGCTGGCTCATCGGCCAACCGCGCCGTCACGTCGAGATCCGCGCGGCCATCCGCAGTTCGGATCCGGACCCGGAGACTGGCCCCGTCATCGCGGTGCTCCACGCGGGCGAGTTGGTAATTGTAGTGCGTGAGGAGATTTCCCGCCCGCACCATCAACGGGGAATCGGCATCGCTGCGCAGGATGCGCAAACCGCGCAGGGTGCGGCCCGCCGCCGTCCGAAACCGTGAAAAGATCCGGTAGCCGCTCAGAAAAAAGTGCCGGCCGAAAAAGCGCGGCAGAAAGGCGGGACGGAGTTCCCTCGTAGCCACGAGCGCGATGGCGAGAAAACCATCGCCTTCGTAGTCATCGAGAACCAACCCCGGCGGCAGCAGCGGCGCGAGCAGACTGCCCGGAAACGCGTAGGTCAGGACAAGGGAGAAGTCGAAGTGCGCCGCCACGGGCAGCGGGTGCCGCTTTATCCGCATCGCGAGTGCTCCCATGGTCTCAGCGTTTCATCGCCGGGAGTTTGCGCCGTTCGCACCGGCTCCGGCCAGCGGAAAAATTCAGAACCGATCCATCCTCCATTGTCACCAGCACAACCCCGCGCCAAAGCCGAGCCAGTCGAGACGGGGACTATTTTTTCACCAAACTCGCATAAAGCGTCTGCACCTGCCGGGCGATCGCGCTCCAGCCGAAAATATCCTCGGCCCGCGCGCGCCCCGCCTTGCCGAAGCTGGCGCGCATCGATGAATCGGCCATGAGTTCGTTGATGCGCACCGCCAGGTCGCGCGAGAAGACCTCGGGATGGACGGCTTCAAAGGGGCTCTCCTCCATCTGCGAGAGGGGGACAAGCCAGCCCGTTTCGCCGGGGAGCACGACTTCCTTGATCCCACCGACGGCACTCGCGACCACCGGCACTTCGCAGGCCATGGCCTCGAGGTTGATGATGCCAAAGGGCTCGTAGATGCTAGGGCAGCAGAAGACGGACGCGTGGCTATAGAGCTCGATTTTCTCCGGAACCGTGACCATTCGATCGATCCAGACGATCCCGGGACGCACAGCTTGGGCCGCCGCGACCGCCGCCTTCATCTCCGCTCCGATCGCCGGCGTGTCGGGCGCTCCGGCGCAGAGGACGACCTGAAATCCGGGTGCAAGGTGTTTGATCGCGTTCACCAGATGGATGATGCCCTTCTGCCGCGTAATACGACCGACAAACAGGACGTAGGGGACCCCGGGATCGACACCGTATTTCTGGAGGGCGCCGGTGGTGCTCACCTTCCGGTATTCGTCGAGGTCGATCCCATTGTAGATGATGTGGACACGGTCTTCCGGGACATCGAAAAGCCGGAGGACATCGAGCTTGGTCTCATGGGAAACGGCGATGACGGCATCGGCCATTTCAATGGCTGTCTTCTCGACCCAACAGGAGAAGTCGTACCCGCCGCCAAGTTGTTCGCGCTTCCACGGGCGGAGGGGTTCCAGGGAATGGACGGTGAGGACCATGGGAATCCCGTAGTTCAGCTTGGCCATGATGCCCGCCAGGTGCGCGTACCAAGTGTGAAGGTGCACCACATCGGCTTCGATCTTCGTCGTATTCCAGTCGAGCCCGCGCTGGATGGCGCCGAAGACGGAATGGAGGGACTTCGGAGCCGTGTAAGCGGAGGAATCCAGGCCAAAGCCCGTCGCCTTCAGAGTCGGGGTATCAATGCGGATTTCGCGTGAATCCTTGCCGTAACAGCGCACTTCGACCTCCATGAGCTTCGCCAGTTCGCGGCTCAGATATTCAACGTGAACGCCCGCGCCGCCATAGATGGTCGGCGGATATTCGTTGGTGAGAAAGAGGGTTTTCATGCGAGGAGCGATGAGCCGCGCCCCTTGTCCGCCAAGCCACGGCAGAGGTCAAACTCGGAAAGGAGGAGGCGGACGACGAGAGGTCAGATGTCAGACTGATCGTCGCTGGTCAGTCCTGACTTCTGATCATTGGCTTCTGACCTCTGGCCCGCTGTTCGAGCCAGTCTCTACTTGAAAAAGATCGGGATAATCAGGATAGCGACAATATTGACCACCTTGATCATGGGGTTGATCGCCGGACCGCTCGTGTCCTTGTACGGATCTCCCACCGTGTCGCCAGTCACAGAGGCCTTGTGCGCTTCGCTGCCTTTGCCGCCGTGATGTCCTTCTTCAATATACTTCTTCGCATTGTCCCAGGCGCCGCCGCTCGAGGTCATCGAGATGCCCATGAACAGACCGGTGACAATCGAGCCGACGAGAACGCCTCCCAGAACGACCATCCCCAGCATGGGAATCGCGGCGACCAGCACAACAACCAAGACAGGCAGCAACGCCGGAACGATCATCTCGCGCAAAGCCGCCTTTGTCACAATATCGACGCAGGCGCCGTATTCAGGCGTGTCCTCTCCCTTTAGGATGCCCGGGTGCAAGGCGAGCTGGCGGCGCACTTCGGTGACGACAGCCCCCGCCGCCCGTCCCACCGCATTCATGGAGAACGCCGAGAACAGGTAGGGAAGCAGGCCGCCAATGAAGAGGCCGATGATGACCTTGGGGTCTTTCAATGAAAAGGTCAGCCGCGCCGCTACGGCCGCCTTGGCCGCCGCCATCTGCTCCAATGTCGGGCTCACCAAATCAGCGATCTGGTGCTTCAACAACGTGTCCGAGAGATCCACGTAATAGCTGCCGAAAAGCACGATCGCCGCGAGGCCGGCACTGGCGATGGCATAGCCTTTGGTGACGGCCTTCATCGTGTTACCCACCGCGTCGAGTTCGTCGGTGATGGCCCGGACTTCCTTCGGCATGCCGCTCATCACGGCGATGCCGCCCGCGTTGTCGGTGATCGGCCCGAACGCATCGAGCGAGATGATGATGCCGGCCATGGCCAGCATCGCCATCACCGCGACGGCGATTCCGTAAAGGCCGGCCGAGTTGTAGCTGAGCCAGATGGAGGCGCTGATACAGATCACAGGAAGCGCCGTGGCATGCTGCCCGACCGCAATGCCAGCGATGATATTCGTCGCGTGGCCGGTGACGCTGGCATCGGCGATCTTGCGCACCGGGCCATACTCGGTCGACGTGTAATAATTGGTAATGAGCACCGCGGCCCCGGTCATGAGAAGGCCAACGACAGCGGCAAAGTAAATGCCTCCCGCGGTATACGTCGCCTCGACTCCGCTGAGCACATCGCGCACTTTCAAACCGTCCGCGAAAAGCGACTGCGTGACCGGCCAGAACGCGACCGCGGAGATCGCCGCGCTGAGGAGCACTCCACCCATCAGCGCATTGGCGGGCTTGGCGTTGGTCACGTTGACGAAAATCACACCGATGATCGAGGCGATGATGGACAGGCCGCCGAGGACGAAAGGATAGACCACCGGAGCGCCGAGCCCGACCGTCAGCGCACCCACCAGCACCGCGCCAATGAGGCTCACGGCGTAGGTCTCGAAGACGTCCGCCGCCATGCCAGCGCAATCACCGACATTGTCGCCCACGTTATCCGCGATCGTCGCGGGGTTGCGCGGATCATCTTCGTCGAGATTTGATTCCACCTTGCCGACGAGATCCGCGCCGACATCAGCGGCTTTTGTATAGATCCCGCCACCAAGACGCGCGAAAACCGAAATCAACGACGCTCCCAGCGCCACACCAACGAGAGAGGAGACCGCCTTTTCCGGATTGATCTTCGACATCACCATCCAGAACAGCCCAACGGACAGCAAGGCGAGCCCGACGACGAGCAAACCAGTCACGGCCCCACCATTGAACGCGGCCTGCATCGCCTTCTTGCGGCTCTCCGTCGCGCCTTGCGCGGTGCGCACATTGGCCATGACCGCGATGCGCATCCCGATGAATCCGGCCGCCAGCGAACACACGGCCCCGAGCAAAAAGCCGATCGCAGTCGGCCAGTCCCGGAAGAAACCCACGAGGAAAAAGAGGACCACGGCAATCACCGCAATCGACCGGACCTGGCGCGCCAGGTAAGCTTTGGCCCCCTCCTCGATCGCCCCGGCGATCTGTTTCATCCGGTCATTGCCCGCCGAGGTGCCGAGAATCAATTTGATCAGATAGATTGCGACTCCCAACCCTATCATGGCGCAAACCAGCGACACGGGGAGCCCGGAGGAGATCAGTGAACTGTCGGCAACGAGAAGCATAGAGGGGACGTTATTTTGGGGAAAGGGAGCGGGGAGTCTATGGGCTTTCCCCTGTGTGGCAACGCCTAATTACCGAATTGACTCAGATGAAATGACACTGGGGGAGATGTCATCACGTATGAGCCAGAAACCCACGCGGAAAGTGATACGAGTTTCCACTTCTCTCCCGGCGGCGTCAGGAATACTTGAAGGGCTGCGCCCCCCCCGCCCCGTGCCCCCGCTCAATACGTGACACCAGGTCACGACCCGCTTCCACCCATCGCCCTCGCCACCCCCCATGAACTTCCGACGAACTCTCCTCCTCGCCGCCACCCTCCTCGCTTCCTGCGCGAGTCTGCGCGCGGCGGCTCCGCCGAACATCCTCTTCATCTTCTCCGACGACCACGCGCAACACGCCATCTCCTCCTATGGTTCGAAGGTCAACAAGACCCCGAACATCGACCGCCTCGCCGACGGAGGCGTGCGGTTCGTCAATTCGTTCGTCACCAATTCGATCTGCACCCCGAGTCGGGCCACCCTGCTCACCGGGCAATATTCCCATCTGAATGGCGTGCCGGTGTTCAATCGTTTCGATGGAGCGCGGGACACCGTCGCCAAGCACCTGCAGGCTGGCGGATATCACACCGGCATGATCGGCAAATGGCATCTCGGCAGCGACCCTACCGGCTTCGATCGCTGGATCGTCCTGCCCGGCCAGGGCGTTTACTGGGATCCCACATTCCTCGTTCCCGGGCATAAGCTCACGATCAAGGGGCATTGCACGGACATCACCACCGCCCTCGGCATCGAATGGCTCAACACCCGTCCCAAGGACAAGCCGTTCTTTCTCATGCTCCACCAGAAAGCGCCGCATCGCTCGTGGGAACCCGACGAACGCAACAAGGCGCTTTTCAAGGATCGCGTGATCCCCGAACCCGACACATTGTGGGACGATTACGCAACGCGACCCGCGGCCTTGCCGGAGAATGAACAAACCGTCGCCCGGGACCTCACGCGGAGGGATCTGAAGCTCGACCCGCCCCCGGATCTCCAGGGCCCGGCGCGCAATCAGTGGCTCAACGAGAAGCCCATGGAACTCACGGTCGATGGCAAGACCCTCACGGGCAAGGATCTCGTCCGATGGAAATACCAACATTACATGCGGGACTATCTGGCCTGCGTCCAAGGGGTGGACGATTCCGTCGGCAAGATGCTCGACTATCTGGACGAGACCGGCCTTGCGAAAAACACGATCGTCTTCTACGCGTCCGACAATGGGTGGTATCTGGGTGACCTCGGCCTTTACGACAAACGCTTCATGTATGAACCGGGCCTGCGCGTGCCCCTGCTCGCTCGCGGCCCCGGCATCAAGCCCGGGATCACGCCCACCCAGTTTGTGGCCAATATCGACATCGCTCCCACCTTCCTCGACCTCGCCGGGTTGCCCATTCCCAGTTCGATGCAGGGACGCTCCCTCGCGCCGCTGATGCACGGCGAAGCTCCCAGCGATTGGCGCAATTCCATCTACTATCGCTACTACCACGATCCAGGTCACCACAACACCCGCGCCCATCTCGGCATTCGCACCCCCACGCACAAGCTCATCTACTATTGGAAAAAGGACGCCTACGAGCTTTTCGACCTGGTCGCCGACCCCAACGAGCAGCACAACCTGCTCTACTCCGAAGCCGACGCGAAGAAACCTGAAGTCGCCAAAGTATTCGCCGAACTCAAGGCGGAAATCGCTCGCCTCCAAAAGCAGTACGGGGACAGCGGCCAATTCGCCGATCCCGCGAATTGGCCGGCGGGTAGCGCCGACGGTCCCTTCGACGACAAACAACCCACCGGCATTAAAACCGTTGCGGAGGCCATCGCGGCGACCCTTCCCCAATGAAACGCATCCTCGCTCCGCTGGTTACCTTACTCCTCGCTCAGGCCGCGCACTTGTCCGCCGCCCCCGAGGCACGTCCTCTCAACGTCGTCTTCATCATCGCCGACCAGTGGCGGGCGCAGGCGTTTGGATTTGCCGGCGATCCGAACGTGAAGACCCCGAACCTCGACCGCTTCGAGGGCGAATGCGTGAATTTCACGCAAGCCGTCGCAGGCATGCCGGTATGTTCGCCAACCCGCGCCTCCCTGCTGACCGGTCAGCGCCCCCAGACCCACGGCATCTTTCTGAATGACGTGCCCCTGGATCCGGGCGCGGTGACGATCGCCAAGGAATTCAAGGCGGCAGGATACGAAACGGGCTGCATCGGCAAGTGGCACGTGGATGCCCACGGGCGATCGAGCTACATTCCGCCCGAGCGTCGCCAGGGTTTTGACTATTGGAAAGTGTGCGAGTGCACGCACAGCTACAACAATTCCCTCTACTACGCCGACGGCCCGGAAAGACTGAAGTGGGACGGTTATGACGCCACCGCCCAGACCCGCGACGCCCAGACATATCTCCAGGACCATGCCGCTTCCGCGAAACCCTTTCTGCTCTGGCTCGCTTGGGGACCTCCGCACAATCCCTACGGCATCGCGCCGGAAAAATACCGCGCGATGTATTCGCCGGAAAAGATCGAGCTGCGCGGCAACGTCCCAGCCGACGCGCGTGACGCGGCGCGCAAAGATCTGGCTGGCTACTATGCCCACTGCTCGGCCCTGGATGATTGCATCGGCGATCTGCTGCGCACCCTCCAGGAAACCCACCTCACGGAACGCACGATCGTCGTCTTCACCGCGGATCACGGCGACATGCTCGAATCTCAAGGCCAGCAGCGCAAGCAACGGCCCTGGGAGGAGGCGGCGCGCGTGCCGATGCTCTTCCACCTGCCGGCGGCGCTCGGCATCCAGCAGCGCCGGGTCGATGGGACGATTAACACCGAAGACGTGATGCCCACTCTGCTCAGCCTATGCGGGCGGCCGATTCCAAAGTCTGTCGAGGGTTTCGACTTCAGCGGCTACATGCGCGGCGGAGCCGATCCCTCGGGCGGCGCGACCATCGTCCGGTGCATCTCCCCGTTCGGCGAATTCACCCGGCCCAAAGGTGGGCGGGAATACCGCGAGATTCGCACCGCGCATTATTCCTACGCGCGCGACCTCGACGGCCCATGGCTTCTTTACGACAACGAGAAGGACCCATGGCAAATGGATAATCTCGCCGGCAAACCCGAGCACGCGAAGATCCAGGCGGATCTCGACGCGCGCCTAAAGCGCAAACTAGACGAACAACACGACGAGTTTCGCCCCGGCGCCGAGTACATCGCCAAGTGGGGCTACAAAGTGGATGCCAGCGGCACCGCTCCGTACGCGCCATAGGGTGTGGAAAATTCATCCACGAAGTCATTCTGAGACCTTGGGCCGGGAGAACTACCAGTCCACCAGCGTGACCGGCGGCTTGCGTCTGGCGTCTTAAGTCCCGTTGGAAATCAAGGCCTCTACGGGCTTTCGTCGATCTCGGTGATGCGGTCGGCGGAGGAGAAGCAGATGACGATCTCGGCGTCTTCCTCGCCGATCACGTGCGCCTGATGCCAGATGCCTTCGGGGATGGAGATGGTGTCGCCAGGTTCCATGGTGAAGCGCTCGTCGCCCAGGGTGTGCTCGAGGCAGCCGGAGAGGACGTGCAGGATTTCGTCGCAATTCGGATGACGATGCCGCGGGTTCTCCTTTCCGGCGCGAATGGTGACGCGCCCGAAACTCATCGAGGTCGAATTTCCCAAGGATCGCGCGGCGCTCAACCGGAGACGCCCCCACGGGACATCCAGGATTTCACAGTCATCAGCGCGACAGACGGGATTGGAGAGCGACTCGGAATTCATGTGGAGGTGCGAGAGATGTTTTATTTGGCTCCCAAAAAGATGCCTTCTCCCGGGCTGGAAGTCCAATCTCGTGACCTCTGACGGTTCCATGGTTCTGGTCTCTCGTATCCCTGAAGGCATTGTGTCATGCTCCCAGGATGATGAAACCCCTCCCATTTTTTCTCGCGCTTATTGGCATCATGGGCGGCCAGATGCGGCCTGCGGCGGCGGCTGAGCCTGTGACGCTGCCGCTCTGGCCCGATGGGGCGCCTTCGGCGATGGCACCGAAATCGGAGGCTACGGCAAAGATGATCCAGTCGTACGGCGGGGCGACGGCCACGCGACTCACGGATATCACGGAACCGACGATCACCATCTATCGGCCGGAAAAACCAAATGGGGCCTCGGTCGTTGTCGCGCCGGGGGGTGGCTTTATGTTTCTATCCTACGCGTCGGAGGGGTCACAGGTGTGCGAGTGGTTGAACACGCTGAGGGTGACGGGCGTGCTGCTCAAGTATCGGACGCCCACCCGGGATGAGGCCGAGCCTTTTTCCCTGCCGGTGCAGGACGCGCAGCGGACGCTCGGGATGGTGCGGCATCACGCCACGGAATGGGGCTTGGATCCAAATCGGGTGGGGCTGCTCGGATTTTCGGCGGGGGCCAACCTGGCCGGCCATGTGGCGTGGGATCGGACGGCGCGGACCTATCCGCAGCAGGCGGCGCTCGATGATCCGCGCGGGCCGGACTTTCTCGTGTTTATCTACGGAGGCGGATTTCTGGACAAGGACGACAAGACGAAATTCCGAGCGGGGTTCAGCGTGCCCGCGGATGCGCCGCCAGCGTTTTTCATGGTGGCGCACGACGACAAGTCGAATCCGATCGAGACGGTGATGCTCTATCTGGAATACAAGAAGCAAAACCTGCCGGCGGAGGTGCACATCTGGACGAAAGGAGGGCACGGCTTTGGCATGCGCAAGGAAAAGAATCCGATCAACGACTGGCCGGACCGCTGCGGGGAGTGGATGGGGAGTCTGGGGCTGCTGAAGTAGGCTCCTGGTTTTGTTTCTTGGGTTACCGGCGGCGGGCTTTCGTGAGCATGATCTCGTTGCCCTCGGGGTCGGCGCACATGGCGAGGTGGGCAGGCTCATCGGGGGTGTCTTCGGGTGGGCGCAAGACGGCGCCGCCGGCGGCGCGGAGGGCGTCGCACGCGGCAAAGAGATCGGCGATCTGAAAGGTGAGGCCGGTCCAGGCGCGCTGTCCTTCGCCCCCGCTGTGAATGCCGAGCGTGGAGCCGGCGATCGTGAGTTCGGCCATGACATCGGATTGGCGGACGATTTCGGCGTCGAAGACTTCACGGTAGAAGCGCACGGCGCGCGCCATGTCCTGAGCCCAGATGAGGTATTTGAGTTTTTCGACGTGCATGGGAGTGAGGTTGGGCGGGGTTGGCTCGCGTGACGATGGGAAACCGCGGCGAATTGACTGGGGATGAGGCGGATTCTCTTTCGGCGTCCGTGCTGGTGGTTTTGCAAGAAATGCCAGCGGATCACGCGAATGAGGGGCGGCCGGGTTCGTTTGCTTGGTTCTTCATCGTTACCCTCACAGGAAGAGAAGGAAGGGAAGCGGTAGCCTCGAACGAGCGCCTCGTGTCTGCGCATTTGTTCTCCGGACAGGGTTCCGCGAATGACTTCGGACGGCTGCGGGAAGAAGTTGAAAATGTTTCCGGGACCGTAGATGATCATTCCCATGGCTCAGTTTCCTGAAGAGCAATCCGAGGAAGGCGAATTCAAACGGCAGGAGGATGCGTTTCGCGAATGGGTGAGCACGGATGGCTCGACCCCCTACCCCGCGGAGAGCGGGCGTTATCATCTCTACGTTTCGCTGGCCTGTCCGTGGGCGAGCCGGACGGCGATCTTGCGCAGGACGCAGGGGCTGGAGGACGTGATCGGGATGACGGTGGTGGACCCGATCCGCGATGAACTTGGGTGGGCATTTCGCGAAGGGCCGGGATTCAGCCACGATCCGGTAAATCATTTCATGTATCTGCGGGAGGCTTACGCGGCCACCGATCCAGCTTTCGACGGGCGGGTAACGGTGCCGGTCTTGTGGGACAAGGAAACACGGCGCATCGTGAACAATTCGGAAGACGACATCTGCCGCATGTTCAATGACGAGTTTGGCGGCGTGCTCACCATCGATCTCTTCCCGGAGGAGTTCGAACCCGATCATGAGGACCTGTCGAAATTCATTTACGAGAGAGTGAATAACGGGGTGTATCGAGCGGGATTTGCGGACAAGCAGGGCGCCTATGAACGCGCCTGCCGCGTGGTCTTCGACGCGCTGGATACTCTGGAGGCGCGCCTCGATCAGCAGCGATACCTTTTCGGGAAACGCATCGTGGAGGCGGATTGGCGGCTGTTCTGCACGCTGGTGCGCTTTGACGCGGTCTACCACGGGCACTTCAAATGCAACGTACGGCGGATTGTCGACTATCCGAATTTGCAGGGATATCTGTGCGACCTTTATCAGCAGCCGGGGATCGCCGAGACAGTGAATTTCGACCACATCAAGCGGCATTACTATTTCACGCACGACGATATCAATCCGACGCGGATCGTGCCGATCGGGCCGGCACTGGACCTGACGCGGCCGCATAGGCGGGATTTCTTGTAAGAAATCCTTTGCCGAGATAGACACCGCTCACACAATCCGCCGGCACCTGCAGTTCCGCGCACGGCTCCCATGCGCAATTGCGCAACCGCTTGCCGGCGACGGGCGGGTCGGCCTGCGTCCGGCCCTCAAAGGTGCCCAGGCGCTTGACCAGGCGCCCACCGTCGCCGCCATAATATCCCAGTCGGTAGAGATCGAGCGCGAAGCGCGACGGTGGATGGGTGCTGACGTGGAAGGAAATCGTCTCGCCCGGGCGCACGCTGGTGCGCGAGCAATAGCCCTCGATCCACGGACAGCGGTATTTCGTCTCGGGATCGATGCGCGGGGTTGCGAGCATCCACTCGCGGGTGCCCGGGCGCGCGTTTTCCTCGCGAATGCGGTTGGGGCTGGCCTCGGCGGGAAAAAGTGGGGTCTGGCCGGCGAGCGCAACCGCGCCGAAACCGGCGAGGTTTTTCAGGGCGTTGCGGCGGGTAAAGGGGGCCATCGCTCCGAAGATGTAACGGCAAACGGCGGGCAGGCGGTAAATTCTTTTCCGGAAACATTGGGCCACGCGTCCGGTCCATGGTAATCGCATCGCCAATGCGAATCATTACCTTGCGCGCGCTTCTCACGGTTCTCCTTGTTGGCGGAGCCTTGTCACCCGCGGCCTGGGCGCACGCGCGACTGCTCCGCTCGGGACCGGCGAAGGATGCCGAAATGGCTTCCGCACCCGACCACCTGGATCTGTGGTTCAACGAATTGCTCGAGGACGGATTCAATGTCGTGACCGTGTTCGCCGCCAGCGAACTCGGGGAGACCAAGCGGCGCGATCTCACGGGGGACAAGCCGCGCGTGGACCGCAAGGATCGCACGCACCTGGTCGTGAGAATTGTCCCGTTGCCGCCGGGCGAATATATCGTCGAGTGGCGAGTGCTCTCGAGCGACGGGCACAGCGCTCCGGGGCGCATCAGCTTTCGTGTGAGGACTCGCTAGCGATTCCGGTCACGATGGAGCACTCCGCCCTGCATGCCCTGCTGCTGACCGGCCTGATCGGCGCGCTCGGCGGCGCGCTGGCGATGATCTGGATCATCCTGCCTTCCGCCCGGTCACTGGGCCCAGACGCGGAGCGCAAACGGCTGGTCACCCATCTCGGGACGTGCGTGGCCAGGTGGGTCTTGATGGCCGCGCTCGCCGCCGCGCTGGCGAGCGTGCTCGATCTCTTCGTGGAGGTCGCGGAATTGCAGGGCAAGACAGTGTTCGGCGGGGTGGAACTGGGGCTCGTCGCCCGATTTGCGACGCAGACGGGGGTGGGACGGTTTGCGTTGCTGCGCATCGTCTTGCTGTTGCTGACGGCGGCAGCGGCGGCGGGGGTGGGCGGAAGAATGAAGGATGAAGAGGATAGTGGTTTGCCTCATGGTTCCTGGCGGTGGGGACTCGTGGGCGTGCTGGCGTTGGGCGCGGTTGTGGCGACGAGTTTTGTCAGCCATGCGGCGGCCCAACCCGAGGGGCGGGTGCTGGCGTTGGGGATCCAGATCACGCATTTGATCGCGGTCTCGTGCTGGATGGGCGTGTTGCTGCATCTCTTCACGGGGCGCGGGCTGTTGCTGGCCGATGCCGTGGCGCCGCGGGTGGCCCTGGTGGCGGAGATCGTCCGGCGATTCTCGCCGGTGGCTCTCGTCACTACAGCGCTGCTGGCGATTACAGGGTTGATCGCGGCGTGGCGTTTTCTTGGCTCGACGGGCGCGCTCTTCACTTCCGCGTACGGGCTCACGCTGCTGGTGAAACTCGGCGTCCTGACCCCCGCGATCGCGGCGGGGTGGATCAACTTCCGCAAGGTGCAGCCGCAACTTCTCGAGTCCGGAACCGATCGCCAACCGGCGCTCGCGCTCTTCGGCCGCATGCTCGAATTGGAAGTGACGACGGGACTCCTCGTCATCGTGGTGGCCGGCATCCTCGCCTCAATCGCCCCGCCGGGCAGCGATGGGGGCCTGCAACTGACGCCCGCCCAGGCGCACGCGGCCTTGATACCCGACCTGCCGACGACCCATATCGAAAACTGGACGGCTCCCGAGGATCCGCGCGGGCCGACGACCGACGATCTTCGCTATTCCGAATTCACTCACAATTGGGCCGGCGTGTTTGTCGCCTTGCTCGGAATCGGGTGGCTGGCGCAAGGGATCGGCGGGCGGCATGGCCGGTGGGCGGCGCGCGCGTATCCATGCCTGCTGCTACCATTCGGCGTGGCGATCTCGGTCCTGGCCAATCCGGAGTTGTGGATCATGCGGTCGGTGAGTCCGTGGACGGCGCTGACGAATCCCGCGCTGCTGGAACATCAACTCGCGGCAGGCCTCGTCTTCGTACTCGCGTGGCTGAGTTGGCGCGATCAACGGAATCCGGAGCGGCTGAGGCCGCTTGGCTATCCCCTGCCCCTCATTATGATCGGAGGGAGTCTGCTGCTGCTGGGCCACGCGCATTCCGATCCTGCCATCCCCGGCGAAATTGCGAACCTCATCAATGTCCAGCACACGGTGTTCGGAGCGTTCGGTTTGCTTGCGGGGACCGCCCGCTGGTTCGTGCTTCGGGGAGTCATTCCCACGCGGGTGGGCAATCTCGTGTGGCCGGGCGGCATTATCGCCCTCGGCCTGTTCATGGCGTTCTTCTATCGGGAAGTGGTCTAGCCTGCTTTAGGCCCGTCACGCCGCGGCGACTTGCGGCGCCGCTTTCTGCGCGCACCCGGCGAGTGCGGTCGCGACGATGGAGATCAGTTCGCGAGCCAGGTAGGGCTTGGGAAGGTAGTTGACGTCTCTGCGAAACTTCCGGTCGCCGCTGAAGAGTGTGACGCTGTACCCGCTGCTGTAGATCACAGGGAGGCTGGGCCGCTCGGTGAGGATGCTGTCGGCAATATCGGCACCCGAGAGGCCGCCTGGCATGACCATGTCGGTGAGCAGAAGATCGATTTCATCGTGGTGCTCCCGCCAGAGGGCGAGGGCCGAGTGGCCATCGGTGGCCTCGATCACGCGCAGGCCGAATTCCTCGAGGACGTGCCGTGCCAGCGCACGCACATCGCTGTCGTCTTCGGCGAGGAGGACAGTGTGACCTTCGACCGACTCGGCTGGCACCGGCAGATCCATGGAGGGTGTCTCGGCGACAGGGACAGTGAGGGGCAGGTAAACGCGGAAAGTGGTGCCGGCGCCCAGCGCGCTGACGACTTCGATCCAGCCGTCGTGCTGCTTGACGATGCCGTGGACGGTGGCGAGGCCCATCCCGGTGCCTTTTCCCGTTTCCTTCGTGGTGAAGAAGGGCTCGAAGATTTGACGGAGTGTCGTCTCGTCCATGCCTTCGCCCGTATCGCGAACCTGGAGGCAGACGAATTGCCCGACGTGCGCTTCCGGAGCGCGACGGATGTGGGCGGAGTCGATCTCGACAAGTTCGGTGGAGACGAAAATGTCGCCGCCGCGCGGCATGGCGTCGCGGGCATTGACGACCAGATTGAGGAGGACCTGCTCGATGTTGCAGCGATCGCCGTGGATCGAAGGGCGCTCGGGAGCGTGCGAAAAATGGAGGTGAATGCTCGCCGGAATGAGGCGGGTAAGCATGGCCGCGATATTCGAGACGACCCCGGCGAGGCACAAGGAGCCCTTTTCCAGGACCTGCTTGCGGCTGAAGGCGAGAAGCTGACGGGTGAGATCGGCGGCGCGCTCGGCGGCCTGCTGCACGGCGGCGAGCGAGTCGGCGACCTTGCGATCGAGATTGGCGCTGAGCAGGCGCATGCTCGTGTGGCCGTGGATGACGGTGAGCAGATTATTGAAATCATGCGCGACGCCGGCGGCGAGGTGTCCGACGGCTTCCATCTTCAGCGCCTGGCGAAGCTGAATCTCGAGCGCGTTCTGATCGGTGACATCCTGGAGGATCGCGAGAACATGCGGGCCCGCAGCGAGCGCAAAGGGCTCGAGCCAGAGCAGACCGCGCCGGCGTTCGCCCCCCTTGGTGCGGAATTCACACTCATGGCGGCGCAGCGCTTCGCCGCGAAAGAGGCGCGCGGCGGCGGTGCGACGAAACTCTTCGGGCGCCTCGATGCCGATCTCCCAGAACGGCTGCCCGACGATCTCCTGCGCGGGCCGCTCGGTGGCGGCGAGCAGCGCGGGATTGGCCTGAACCACGCGCTGATCGAAGACCTGGAGGATGGCCGTGGGGAGCGGGCACGCGTCGAAAGCGCTTCCCAAGCGCTCCTCGGAAACACGCAGCGCGGCCTGGGCCTGTTCGCGCTCGCGAATCTCACTGGCGAGTTCGAGATTGAGATTCACCAGTTCGCCCGTGCGTTCGCGCACCAGGCGGTCAAGGTCGTCGAATCTGGCGTTCGCCTGACGTGTCACGAACCATTTTTTGGTCATGGCGTGCGCCAGTTGGAGCACTTCGATGTTGTCGAAGGGCTTCTTCAAGATGACGAGCCGGTCGGAGTTGCCGAGCTTCTCGACGATCTCCTGCCACGAGTAGTCCGAATAGGCGGTGCAGATGACGACCTGGAGCGCGGGATCCTTCGACCAGAGCTGGGTGATCGTCTCCACGCCGTCCCAACCGGGGGGCATCCGGATGTCGACAAAAGCGAGCGCGTAAGGACGGCCCTCGGCAAGCGCCGCTTCCACCTTGGCGAGCCCATCCTGGCCTTGAAAGGCGCTCTCGAGGTCGAATACGGCACGTGCCGGGCGCTTTTCGCTCCTGCCGAGCACGGCGCTGAGCAGGTCATCCGTCGTCTGGTCGCCATGCTGGCCGCCCAGGAGAATCTTGCGGAAGTCCTCATGGATCGCCGGATTGTCGTCGATGATGAGGATGCGGTTGTTGGCATCCGGGGCAGTAGTCATGGCATGATGGAATGGTCAGCCAGACAGCGAGACGCGGCTGGCGAGGTGGAGGAGGGAGCGGAATCCGCAACGGCGAGCGGCAATTCGAGGATAAATGCGGCGCCGGTACCGGGGCCATCGCTCTGGACGGTGAGCGCGCCGCCCATCTCGCGAGCGGCGAGCGCACTGATATGCAAGCCGAATCCGTGACCATCGCCCTTCGTGGTGAAACCGTGGCCAAAGATACGATTGAGATTTTCCGGCGCGATGCCGGCGCCGTTGTCACGCACGGTGATGCGGACCGCGTTCCCCTTCCTGGCGATTCCGAGCACGAGTCGCCTGCCGCGTACGCTGTTGTCCCCCATCGCCTGCTTGGCGTTGCGAAGGAGGTTTACGAGAATCTGCAATGCCTTGTGGCGATCGACGATCACCGGGGGGACCTCGTCGAGTTCCCGCACGACCTCGATGCCATGCCGGACCATCGCGGAGCCTTCGAGCTTGAGCGCATCTTCCACCAGGGTGGCGGCGGCGAGCTTTTCGGAAATGCCGGAGACGGTGGCGTGGCTCTGCTGCAAGGCCACCGTCTCACGGATGTGGCCGACATGGGAGACGAGAGACCCGGTCTCGGAGGTGAGCGTGGCGTGTTCCGCACGGAGACCGTCGGCCAGACGCCCGAGCAACTCGGGCACGAGCCGGCCGCGAGGATCGGCGGTCAGAAAATTGGCCAGCCCGCCATTTTGTGCCCGGATGAGCGAGACGACCTCGCCGAGGGCGGTGACCTGCGAGGTCCGAACGGTGTCGCTGATGATGCCGGCGGCAACGTTGACGCTATTGAGGACGTTGCCAACATTGTGCAGGACGCCGACCGCGACTTCCGCCTTGCCGGCCTGGCGCGAGGCATCGACGAGCCGACGGTTCATCTCGTCGTGCTGGCGTGCGGCCTCGAGACGCTCGGTGATATCGCGGAGGAAGACATTGAAAAGGTACGTGCCGCCCCAGCGCACCGCTGAAATGGTGATCTCGATCGGGATCTCCCGGCCGTCGCGGTGGATCCCCGTGAGTTCCATCCGATGGCCGATGAGCGGCCCTTCACCCGTCCGCAGAAATTGCCGGAGGCCTCCCTCGTGCGCCTCGCGAAAGCGGGCGGGAAGGATGCGCTCGGCGAATGACTGGCCGAGGACTTCCGCGCGTGACCAACCAAAGGTTTTTTCCGCCTGCTCGTTCCAGCCGACAATCGTTCCGTCGGAATTCATCGCGACGTAGGCATCATAGGCGGTCTCGATGACCAGGCGGAGTCGCTGCTCGCCGTCGGTGAGCGCCTG
This sequence comes from Chthoniobacterales bacterium, assembly GCA_038228205.1. GTDB lineage: Bacteria > Verrucomicrobiota > Verrucomicrobiia > Chthoniobacterales > Chthoniobacteraceae > Chthoniobacter. The sequence continues at coordinate 43,178 of JBBRPL010000022.1, read as the reverse complement.
TTGCGTGGCTGCGGACTGGGCGGCAAGGCGGAGAGTGCGGGTGACGGCGCGCTGCGTGAAATGGACGAGGAAAAACATCTCAAAGATGACCCATCCCCCATGCTCGAGCGACCGCCACCACCCGGCGGCGGCGACGCCATAGACGGATTGAGGCAGGAAGAGGCCCCGCAGGAGATGATCGGCAACCACGACCGCACCCGCGGTGAGGAGCACTGACCGATCGAGATAAAACGCGAGGATCGCCAGGCTGCCGAATACATGAAAATGGGTCTCGATACGCCCGCCGGTGAGGTGGATGAGCAGGGCGGAAAAGAGCATCTGCGCGATGGCGACGATGTGGCGGGTGAGAGCGGCATCGGGCCTCGTACGCATGAAAAGCAAGGGGGCGCTGACGAGCAAGGCGCCACCCCAAAGAGCGGTCCAGACGTGAGGGTGAACGCTGCTCGTGCGCCCCGCCCAGGCGAGCGGCGAGACGAGCCAGACCAAAACCAGCGCGAAAAGCCACTGCGCCGGCAGCAGCCAGAAAAAGATTCCGCTGGTCTCAAGGCGCTGCTCGCGCAGCCGCTCGCGATAGATCGGCTCGGCGTCGGGCGACAGAGCGCCGGGGCCGCCAGCGGCGGACAGGACTTCGTAGATGCGGGCGGAGACGTTCATGGTGAGGTTTCGGAGGTGATCAACGGGCACCCGAAAGTCAGCGTGCGCTTCGCGTCTGGCTCAGCCCCGTGCATCGCGGCAAGAATGGCATCGCCGCCCGCGCTCGGCCCCTGGTGGCCGCGAGTGGCGGTAATACCGCCACTGAAGCGCAACGCACCGGTCGCATCATAAAAGAGAACATGTCCAGAGGTCTCCGCCCCGAAGGCCCTGGCTGCCGTACCATCCACATCCGCCAGCACGCGCACACCGGGGATGGCGGCCGCGGTGTCCCAGGAAGCCGTATTTTCCCACCCGGGTGCGGCGCCCTCGGGGCGGAGAAAGAGGACGCAGGCATCGGCATCGCCGCGGGCCATGAGTTCGGCCAGTTCGGCGAGGCTCGCCCGCGTGCATGGGCAGTGGGGATGGGCCAGCATGACGAGCGTGGCCCGGCCCGGGCGCGGCTGAAAGGGTATGGAGGCCGGCCAATGGGCGGGGGCGCGGCCGGTGGTGCCCGGCGTTACGGAGTAGTGCCACAGCGCCTGAGCCCCCGCAGCCAGCCCGACACACCAGAGCGCCAGGAAGGCGCCCAGGAGGGTCCGGTGGAGGAATTTGAGGGGCACTGGTAGGGACATGTGATCTTGCGGTCCAATGCCAAATAGCGGGTTCCGTGCCGTTGCATTCCGCGGCAACACCTTACGCGTGTGGTGGAACAGCTAAGCGGTCTTCTGGGGACTGCACCGTCACGTCATTCAGACTCCTCCCAAAACGCGAAGTCATTCAGTCACGGCGTCAACCAGATGTCCGGGGCAGTTCATGGCTTTCTTCGATCGTGAGATCGTCTAATATCCATCGCGAGTCCCCTTGGCCGCTCCGAGGGTTACTCCCGACCCAATAATCGAAAGCCGCGAGTGATTCCGAGTGGCTGCGACCCCTTCGGGGTCTACCATGGAGGGACGGGATCCGGGGGTATCGCTCGTGCCTCGCTCAACCCCCGGCTAATGGCTATGAACCCTCCGGGTTCGAATGCCGGTGCTTTCCGGAGTTCAACCTGCGGCGATCTTGCGCGCCAAGGTGGGTAATGTTGACAGGCACCGCGATCCCGCGCCGCGGCTATCACGTGTACTTGAGCACTTCCTCGATAGTGGTCTCGCCTTCGTAGATGCTGCGGAGGCCGTCCTGGCGGAGGGTGGTCATGCCGAGTTCGATGGCTTTCTGTTTCAAGACGACGGAGGGGGCGCGCTTGTTGATCAACTCCCGCAGGGGGTCGGTGATGTCGAGCAGTTCGTAGATTCCTTTGCGGCCTTTGTACCCGGTCTGGTTGCAGGCTTCGCAGCCGGCGCCGTAGTAAAAGGTCTTGTCGCCGATCTCATGCGGGCTGAGGCCGAGTTGCGCGAGGGTGGCTTCATTCGGCTCGTAGGCGGTGCGGCAACTGTTGCAGATCTTCCGAATGAGGCGCTGACCCAGGACGCCCTCGAGCGAGGAAGAGATCATGAAAGGCTCGACGCCCATGTCGATGAGACGCGTGACAGCGCCGGGGGCGTCGTTGGTGTGGAGCGTGGTGAAGACGAGATGCCCGGTGAGCGAGGCCTGGATGGCGATTTGCGCGGTCTCCACGTCGCGCGTTTCACCGACCATGATACGGTCCGGGTCCTGGCGGAGGAAGGCCCGCAGGGTTCGGGCGAAGGTCAGACCGATGGCCTCGTTCATCGGGACCTGGATGATGCCTTCGATGTCGTATTCCACGGGATCCTCAGCGGTCAGCACCTTGGAATCGACGGTGTTGATCTTGTTGAGGCAGGCGTAGAGCGTGGTCGTCTTGCCCGAACCGGTGGGACCCGTGACAATAAAAATGCCGTTGGGCTTCTCGATCGTCTTGAGGAGGTAATTGTAAATGTACTCGGGCATGCCGAGCGCTTCGATGTTCAGGTTCACCGTGGTGCGGTCGAGCACGCGGAGCACGACGCTCTCGCCGAATTGCGTGGGCAGCGTGGAGACGCGCAGATCCACCTGCCGGCCGGCGATGTTCTTCTGAATGCGCCCGTCCTGCGGGAGGCGGCGCTCGGCGATATTCAGGTTCGACATGACTTTGACGCGGGAGATGACCGGCAGCGCGAGGTGTCGCGGCGGCGGGGACATCTCATAGAGCGCGCCGTCCACGCGATAGCGGATCTTGAATTCGGTCTCGAAGGGCTCGAAATGGATATCCGACGCACGATCCTGGATGGCCTGGTAGAGGATCAGGTCGACGTAGCGAATAATGGGCGTGGCGTTGGCCTCGGCTTCGAGCGCCTTCATGTCGAACCCGCCGCTTTCCGTGCCGAACTCCACTTCGCCGCCAAGTTGGGCGAGGATGTCGTCCATGCTCCCGATGTCGGTCCCGTAGTGCTTCTTGATCAGGTCGTCGATCTGATACACGGGCGCAACCACGGGCTGGATTTCCTTGCCGAGGGAAAAGCGCAGCGACTCGGCCGTCTCCGGATTGAGCGGATCGGCGAAGACGACCTGGAGGGTGCCAGCCTCCACACCGATGGGGAAAACCCGGTTCATGAGCGCCAGACCGGCAGGAATGAGCCGCACCACTTCGGGCGGCGGATCGAAGGTGGCCAGATCCACGCAATCCAGCCCGAGGTAATCGGCGATCGTCTGGTAGAATTGCTCCTCGGTGCACATCTGAAAATCCACGAGCACTTCGATGAGCGTCTTGCCGGTGGCCGAGACTTCCTGCACGATATCGTCGACCGTGAAGCGATCTACGACCCCTTGTTCGACGAAGATTTCGAGGACTTGCTTGGTATTCATGGTCTGAACGGTGAACGGCTAGCGCGGCTTCTGGTTGCCGATGAGCTGGATCGCGGCCTGCGGGTCCTGGGCTTTCCCGATGACTTGATCGTAGGTGATGGCGCCAGCGAGGTAGTGCTCCACGAGCGAGGCCTCGAGCGACACCATGCCGAACTTCGACCCGGTCAGAATGTCGTTGGGAATGCGGAACGTCTTGTTGTCGCGGATGAGCGCGGCGATGGAGGGCGTATTGATCATCAGCTCAAACGCGCCGACTCGCCCCTGGCCATCTTTCCGCGGGAGCAGGAGCTGGGAGAGAACGGCTTTGAGGTTGCTCGCCAATTGCACGCGGATCTGCTCCTGACGATCCTCGGGGAAGGCATCGACGATGCGATCGACGGTGCGGGCGGCTCCGGTGGTGTGCAGGGTCGAAAACACGAGATGGCCGGTCTCGGCGGCGGTGATGGCGGTCTCCATCGTCTCCAAGTCGCGCATTTCCCCGACGAGGATGACATCGGGGTCCTGGCGGAGCGCCCGGCGCAGGCCTTCGGCGAAACTGGGGACGTCCACGCCGACTTCCCGCTGGTTGACGATGCCCATCTTGTGATCGTGAAAATATTCGATCGGGTCCTCGATCGTCATGATGTGCTCCGGTGTGGTCGCGTTGATCACATCGAGCATCGACGCCAGCGAGGTCGTCTTGCCGGAGCCCGTAGGACCGGTGACGAGAATGAGGCCGCGCGGCAGGTGGAGCAGGTCCGCGACGGCGGGGGGAAGCCCGATTTCCTCGAGCGACATCATCCTTTTCGGAATCGTACGGAGCGCCATGCCGAGCTGACCCTTCTGCCGGTAGACGCTGCCGCGGAAACGGTCCTGCCCGCGGAAGGAAAAGGCGAAATCCACACTCCCCTCTTCGGCAACCCGCTGGAGGTTGGCGTCGCTCGTGACCGCGCGGGCCAGGACCTCGGTGTCCTCGGCCGTAAGCGGTGGAAGCTTGAGTTTGACCAGGCTGCCATTGATCCGCACGGCCGGGGGCGCGCCGACGGACAGATGCAGGTCCGACCCACCTTCGTCGACGACGAGGCGCAGCAGATCCTCCATGGGCACGAGCTTCAGGGGCGCCGCCGGCGCGGCCGGAAGTGGGGGGGCTTCGGCTTTGCGGGTGGGAAAAATGGCCATGGGGAATCGAGCAAGTCTAGTTGGCGTCCGACATGGTAACGCCAATGACTTCCTCGGCGCTCGTGAGGCCCGAGAGCACCTTGCGAATACCATCCTCACGGAGCGTTCGCATGCCCATCTCGCGGGCGCGTTTCCGCAGGTCGATGGTTGAGGATTTTTCGTTGATCATGTGCCGCACGTCGTCATCGATGAGGAAGACTTCGAAGATGCCCATGCGGCCGCGGTAGCCGAGGTGCTTGCACTTATCGCAGCCGATCCCCTTCATGATGGTGGCTTCGGAGAGCTGCGTGGGATCGAGGCCGAGCGATTCGATTTCGGATTCCGTGAGTTCCGCGGGTTGCTTGCAGTTTTGGCAGAGTTTGCGCACGAGGCGCTGGGCCATGATCGCCCGCACCGCCGAGGACACGAGGAACGGCTGCACGCCGATATCGACGAGACGCGCGATCGCGCTGGGGGCGTCATTGGTGTGGAGCGTGGAAAAGACGAGATGGCCGGTGAGCGAGGCGTTGATGGCGATATTCGCCGTCTCGAGGTCGCGAATCTCACCGATCATGATGATATTCGGCGCCTGGCGGAGCATCGAGCGCAGCGCGGCGGGGAAAGTCATGCCGATATCGGCATTGACCTGCACCTGGTTGATCCCGGCCATCTGGTATTCGACGGGGTCCTCCACCGTAATCAGCTTTTTGTCGGGTTTGTTGATGTAGTGCAGACACCCGTAGAGCGTGGTCGTCTTGCCGGAACCGGTGGGACCGGTGACGAGGATGATGCCGTCAGGCAGTTTGAGCAGGCCCTCCATGATTTCCTGGTCGTCGGAAAGGAAGCCGAGTTGTGGCAGCCCAAGCGCGAGCGAACTCTTGTCGAGAATACGCATGACAACGCTCTCGCCGTGATTTGTTGGGAGGGTCGAGACGCGCAGATCGATCTGCTTGTTCTTGCCCATCTTCACCTGGATGCGCCCATCCTGCGGCAGGCGCTTTTCCGCGATGGACATGGAGCCGGTCATGATCTTGAGGCGCGAGATGATCGCCGTCTGGAGCTTCTTCGGCGGGTTCTGCATCTCGTGCAGGACGCCGTCGATCCGGAAGCGGACGCGAAAACGCTTTTCGAGGGGCTCGAGATGAATATCCGAGGCCCGCATGTTGTAAGCTTCGAGGAGCATCATCGAAACCATCTTGATGATCGGCGCGTCGGCGGTGTCGCCTTCCGCCATGGTCATCCCGCCTTCACCGGAGATTTCGATCCCCGTGCCCAGGACCCGTTCGAGATCATCCGCGGCTTCTTCGGCTGTGCCGTAGTACTTTCGGTAGGCAGTGGTGATGGCCTCCGGGGTCGCGCAGACAAACTCGAGGTCCCGCTGCAACATGTGATGCAGCGAGTCGAATGTGTCGAAATTTAGGGGGTCGCCGACCGCCACCCTTAAGCCGGTCTCGGACAAGGCGATCGGGATCACGCGGAAACGCTTGGCGATATCCCCGGGCACCAACCGGATGACCTCCTCGCTGATCGACAGCGCGGAGAGATCGACATAATCCATCGCCGCGTGGGCGGCGACCGCACGGGTCACATCTTCCTGGGTGACGATGCCGAGACGGATGAGTACCGCGATGACCTTCTCCTCGCCCTGCCGATCAGACCGGCCCCGTTCCAGTTGGGACTTCGTGATGAGGCCCGTCTCGAGGAGAATTTCGAGGATATAATCGTCGTTCTGGGTCACGGGAGGGAAATCGAGGAAAATTCTAAAGCTAAGGAAACGCGGTTATGCAGGATAAAGTAGTTTAGCGCGTTTCCGGGTAATAAGCCAAGGATTGAAGGGCAAGATTCGCGCAATTCCCGAGAATCGGGGCGTTTCCGGGGGGAGCATGGCTGGTGATTGTGCGCCGGTCGTTGGTGGGAGCAAATGAATTCTGAGGGGAGTCAACCATCCGCTCTCCACATTCCGCTCTTCGCTCAGTCCGTGACCGCTCCGAGGCTGGCCGTACTGACCTGCCGGGCATACTTCGCCAGAACACCCCGGGTATAGCGCGCTTTCGGCGCTTTCCACCTGGCGAGCCGGGCGGCGAGGTCCGCTTTCGGAATATCGAGTGTCAGTGCGCATTTGTTGGCGTCGATCGTGATCGGGTCTCCGTTCTTCACCACAGCCAGCGGGCCACCGAGGGCGGCCTCCGGGGTGATATGGCCCACGACGAATCCGTGCGAGCCGCCGCTGAAACGGCCATCGGTGATCAAGGCAACATCCTTGCCCAGGCCCTTGCCCATGACAGCGCTGGTGGGGCTGAGCATCTCGCGCATGCCGGGGCCTCCAACCGGCCCCTCTCTGCGGATGACGATGACGTGCCCTTTCTTCACTCGCCCATCAAGGATCGCGGCCATGGCGTCCAGCTCGTTTTCGAAAACAATGGCTTTGCCCGAAAAGGTGAGGCCTTCCTTGCCGCTGATCTTCGCGACCGCCCCGCCGGGTGCCAGGTTGCCGTAGAGGATTACAAGGTGGCTGTCCTTTTTGATCGGATTGTCCACCCCCCGCACGATGTCCTGGCCCTTGGGATAGGGCTTCACGCGCCTGAGGTTCTCCGCCACGGTCTTGCCGGTCACGGTCAGGCAATCGCCGTGGAGCAAGCCTGCGTCGAGGAGCATTTTCATGAGCGGGGTCTGACCACCGATGGCGTTGAGTTCGCTCATGAGGTAACGCCCGCTTGGCTTGAGATCGGCCAGTACCGGGACACGTTTGCCGATGCGCGTGAAATCATCGATTTTCAACGCCACCCCGGCGGAATGCGCCATGGCGAGGAGGTGCAGGACGGCATTGGTGGAGCCGCCGAGCGCGATGACCACGGTGATCGCGTTTTCGAAAGCTTCCTTCGTCATGATGTCGCGCGGGCGGATCCCGCGCTTGATCAGTTCCAGCACGGCACCGCCGGCCTCCCGGGCGTCGGCGGCCTTTTCCTTGCTAATGGCATTTTGGGCCGAGCTGTTCGGCAACGACATCCCCAAGGCCTCGATGGCACTGGCCATGGTGTTGGCGGTGTACATTCCGCCGCATGAGCCGGCTCCGGGAATGGCCTGCTCCTCGATGAGCGCCAGTTCGCGTTCGTCGATCTGCTGGTTGGCGAATTGGCCGACGGCCTCAAAGCAACTCACGACGTCGAGATTCTTGCCGACGAATTTTTCCTGGCGGTCCTTGCGCAGGCGTTTTTCGGCGAGGATGCCGGAGATGCAGCCAGGAAGAATCGTCCCGCCATAGACGAAGATCGCGGGGCGGTTCAGGCGGGCGATGGCCATGAGGCAGCCAGGCATGTTCTTGTCGCAGCCACCGATGGCCACGAGGCCGTCGAAGCCTTCGCACCCCATCACCGTCTCGATGGAATCGGCGATGACCTCGCGCGACACGAGCGAGTACTTCATGCCCTCCGTACCCATCGAAATGCCGTCGGAGATGGTGATCGTGCCGAAGATGACGGCCTTGCCGCCCGCCGCATTCGATCCCGCCTCGGCCTGCCGAGCGAGCTGATCGATGTGCATGTTGCAGGGCGTGACCATCGACCATGTCGAGGCGATGCCGATCTGCGATTTTTTGAAGTCTTCGCGCGCAAAGCCAACCGCGTGGAGCATCGCGCGGCTTGCCGCCCGCTCGTAGCCATCGACCACGAGCTTGGAATGCTCGCGGTGCAGGCTCACGCCGTTTTTCGAGGCGGCGGCGGCTTTTTTTGAAGGGGCTTTGGCGGTGGTGCTCATAAAAGAAAGGGGGCGGGAGAGTAGAGCGAGAGGGGGGCGCTTGGCAAGAAGCGCAGCGGGCGGGCTTTTCACGCCGCTCCGGCAAAGATTTTTGTAACCCGCAGCCCCTTTGCTGGAGTGTATAGGAGCATGATCGATCCCCCCTCCCCACCCGAACCGGCCGATGAGGCCTTCGTGCGCGCGCTCACGGAGTGCCAGACGGCACTGCGTGGCTACTGTGCGGCGGCACTGGGGCATGGCGAGGAAGCGAAGGATGCGTGGCAGCGGACGAATCTCGTCCTGTGGCGAAAGGCTTCCGAATGGAAGCGGGAGACGAAATTCCTGCGCTGGGCGCTCGCCGTGGCCCGATTCGAAGTGCTGGCGGTGATCCGCGACCGGCAACGCGAGCGACTGATATTTGCCGACGACGTGGCGGAACTCATGGCCGAGGCGGCGGCCGCGCAGGCCGAGACGCACGACTCGCGACGCGACGCACTGACGCGCTGCATCGAAAAGCTTCAGCAGCGCCATCGCGAGGTGCTCACCGCCCACTACACGCTCGGCCAGGGCCTCGCGGACATCGCTCGCACCCAAGGCATGGGCTTGAGCGCGGTCAAAGTGCTCCTGCTGCGGGTGCGGCGTGCCCTTGCCGGGTGCATCGAGCGACAGCTCATCACGGAGGCCCAATCGTGAACCGGCAGGACGATCCAACGCCGTACGAGCGGATCGAGGAGCTACTGATCGAGAGCCGCACGCGCCCGTTCACGCCCCCCGAACGCGAAGAATTGAATGCTTCGCTGCGCCACGACGCAGGGGCGCGCTGCCATGCGGCCCGCTTTCTCCTGGACGACACGGCGTTGGCGGAAGACCTGCGGGCGGCCCAAGTGGAGAATCTGATGCGCGACGATGCGAGCGGCCTGATCGCTGGGACGTCGGAAGATTTTGCGCCGCCGGCGCGGAGACCGGCGTGGCAGTGGCGCCCGCTGACCTCCCTGGCAGCGGGCTTGGTGCTTGGACTATTCTGCGCATCGATGGTGTGGGCCTATGCGGTTCCACGGGCGGCGGAATTGGTGAACCGGGTGGTCCCGTTGGCCAACGGCGACTTCGAATCCAATACACAACCGCTCGCCGACGGGGTGCCCAGGGGGTTCGGCGTGTGGAGCGGAGGCAGCACGCGCATCGTGGAGAGCGAGCAGGGTATCCAGCCGCGATCCGGGGAGCACATGCTGAAGATCATTCGTTCAAATTCGCGAACAGATTCCGCCAGCCCCGAGCGCCCAGCCGGGGATATCATGCAGTTGGTTGATCTTCGTTCTTTCAAGGAGGAGACGGCCTCAGGCAATGCCGTGCTCGAAGTCTCAGCCTCCGCCAATACCTCCGAGACCGAGAGCGGTCGCTACCGGTTCGGCGTGCGAGCGTTTGCTTTCAGCGGGCGACCGGAGGATCTCGGCAGCGATACGCCGGAGATCCTGCAATCGGCCCTTGCGGCGAGTCACAATGGTGTCGTCCTCGGTGCCAGGCCCGAGAAATGGCAAACAGTCACCGCGCGCCTGCTGGTTCCAGCGGAAGCGGATTTTGCGATGATCAAGCTCACCGTTTCCCAGAGAGAAGCTTTTTCCGGTCCGGTCGAGTTTGCAGGCCACTACATCGATGACGTGAAACTCCTGCTTAGAGTCCAGCCGTCCAGTTCCGTCCGCGGGTCCCGCAAAGCCAATCGCTCACGATAAATTCATGAAAACCCAAGCCCTCATTCCCCTCTCCCTCTGCCTCCTGTGTTGCGTGCTCTGTCCGGCGTTGGCTCCAGCCCAGGAGCCGGCGCCGAAAGCGGTTGCGCCCGCCCCATGGCCGCCTCCCTTCATGCAAAATCTTCCCCCGGACTATCTGAACCGCCTCCATGAAAGCCTGGGCGCGGGCACCAGCCGATTGGGCAAGGCCCGCAATAACGAAGCGAAAGGCACCGAATCCATCCTCTGGGTGCGCTCGGGAATGCCTTCCCTGATCCTTGGCCAGAAGGGAAATGAGGTCAACCAGTTCATGGAGTCGGACAAGTTCATCGTCACAGCCAACCCAAAATTCGGGTTCAGTCTCTTCGGCGTCAGCTACGTGCGCATGTACGGGCTGATGAATGGGCACACCGGTTCGATGAAAGGGCTGCTCTCGCGCAAGGCGGAAGAGAATTTCGAGAAAGGATTTTGGACAGTAGCCAAACAGAACAGCAAGCTCGCCGAGGCGAAGCGCGGCATCTGGGACATGGAAGGTTCCGAGAACCACCACCTCTCGAGCAAATCGTGCGACTTTCTCGTCGCGCAGTTCCTCAGGAATCTACCGGAATACGCGAACCAAAAGTACGACGACGGCTCGACGCTGGCAGAGCAGTATGAAGCGCGCCGCGCCCATTTCTTGAAGTGGTTCGACGAACGGGCGAAGCGCGGCCAGTTCGTCGAGGCCGGGTCGCCCAGTTATCAATCCGACAGCATCGCCGCGCTGTTCAACCTCCGCGACTTTGCCGAAGACCCAATCCTGTGCAAAAAGGCCGATATGTATCTTGACCTGACCCACGCCGTCATGGCCGAGGAAACGTTACTCACGACGCGCGGCGGTCCGAAGAGCCGCGTGAAGGTCGGGCATGAATACGACGGCGGATTCAGTGAGCGCGGTTACGATCTGCTCTTCAATTCGCCCGGGCGCACCTACGTGCCGCTCGGAGTCGGAGCCTATTCCACGAGTAATTACTATCCTTCGCCCGCGATCGTGAATCTTGCCAGGGACACGACCAATCGCGGCACATACGCTTTCACCAAGCGCTGGCCCGGACCGGTGGCAGAGGGCGGAGGCAAGAGTACGGGAGATCCAGATGGAGAACTCTGGCGAACGCTCGATCCGGAGCGAAGCGTGCTGCGCTATGGATTTGCGACGCCGAGTTACGTGCTCGGCTCTGCCGGGGTAGATCCGGCGTGGCTGGACGACGCGAGCATGGGTTATCGCTGGCAAGGTGTCGTCTTTGCCAGCAATCCTCTGGCCCGGATCGGGTTCGAGGTGACACCGGCCAAGGACACGGATTGGCATGGCTTCAATCCCTTCTTCAGCCTGCAAGACCGCAATATCCTGATCACTCAGAAATGGGCGCCGGCGCCGCCAAATCCCGCCTCAGCCACACACGGGCTCCTTCGGGTCTATTTCAGCCCGACGCTCGATCACGTGGAGGAAGAGGCGGGATGGATTTTCGTCAAGGACGGCGGAGCCTTCGCCGCGCTCAAGGTTGTGTCGGGCGGCTACCATTGGACACCAGCCTGGAAGCACGCCGATGGCATTGAAGGCGACAACAAAGCCTTCATCACACTCGACGCGGAAAACGCACCGGTGATCTTGATCACGAATCAAGCCACCGACTATCACGACGATTTTGCGGCGTTCAAAGCCGCGGTGACTTCGCAACCAATCCGTTACGCGGACGGCGTGCTGCACTTCGCCACGATGACTTTTTATGGCCCATCTCGATCTGGCGAGATCGATGGCAGCCGGGTCAACCTCGCGCCGGCACGCGGGTACGACTCCCCTTTTATCCGCTCCGCATGGAACAGCGGGCTCATCTACATCCGAAAAGGAAATGAAACTGAGATCCTCGATTTTCGCGATCCGGTCAACCCGGTGAAGACGGTCGGTGTCTCCGTCACTCCCGAGTTTCCTGCCGGAGTCGGAGAGGCACGTCCAATCGTTTTCGAAAAGGCCGCCCGCTAGTGCGGAGAAGACGTTGGGTATTCGGGAATTCTCCCTCTTCATCCTAATCTTCATCTCTTGGCTGATTTCCAGCCATTTGCAAAACTACGGCTTCAGCAGCCAGTCAATCGGATCGGCTTTCTCGGATCCTTCCCCAAGCACGAGCAGACGCCCGGCCTGGTGCCGCGCAAGAGCCAGTGCGCCGGGCAGATCGCCGTATTTGGCGGCGGCCGGGAGAAAGGACGGGGATTGCAGTTCGAGGACACTGCCGAAACGGAAGCCGCCCGTCTGGAGGGCTGCGCTCTCAATCTTCTCCGGCAACACCGCCAACGCGGCAGCGGCCAGCGGGCCGGTCCCGTCGAGCGCCACGAGGCTCGGTGCGTGACGCTGGCCCTGGCCCACGTTCGGCAGGCGGAAGGTGAGCACCGTGCAGATGTCCTGAACTCGCTGGGCGAATACCGCGGAGTTGTACCCAAAGGTGAATGCGGCCGATTCCCGAGGGTTCTTCGTCCGGCGCGTGACTGTCAGGGGCTGTCCATCGGCTTGAAATTCGCCCTGACCGAAGAGATCAACTCCCGCCACGGAAATTCCCGCGTCCAGGAGGCGGCAGATCTCCGGACGGAGCGCGCCATCGTTGGCAAACAGTCCCGCCTTGCCTCGCTCATCGAGCCAGATGACCGCTCGATCGTCGGGCTTTGCGGAGTGGAGTTCGATGATTGGAAGCGCGTAGCTGTGGTCCTTCGCCGTCAATATTCCGGAGGCTGCACCATAACTCTTGCCGCCACCTTCCGCCTTGAACTCTTTCAACGATTCGACCGTGGCTGCACTCGATCCGCTCCAGCCGATCAACGATCGCCACGCGGGACCGTTGATGGCCGCGCCGCCGTCGGTGGCCTTCGCGAACTGCGCCTGCGCATCGTCGTGCCACCACTTGAGGAGCCTGCGCTCGAAGTCATCACCGCCCGCCGGCGCGGGATGCTGCGCGTCCCACACGGTCAATTGCTCCTGCTTGAGCAGCGGATAGTCGCGCTCCACGAGCCGGTCCGCCGACAGGCCAAGGTGGAAGTGCTCATTGAACCACGCGTAAATGTGCGCCCGCGACACGGCGTTGTAGTTGTGACCGAAATTGGTGTGCGCCCAGAGCGCAACATTCTGCGGAGCGCCCAGGAGACCGTAGAGCTTTTGCAGTTCGGGGAAGCCCTTCGTTTCCATCTCCTTCGTCCAGTCATTGGCCGCGGTCATGCCCTGGGGTTTTGGCGCGAAAAGCCCCGCAATTTCGATGTTACCCGTGCCGATGCGCAGCAGGCTCGCGTTTTCACATGTGCATCCGCCCTGCATCGCGGTGCTGACCATGACAGCCGGGCAGGCCACCGCGAGGCGCGGATCGACCGCGGCCAGCATCATCGTCTGCGTGCCGCCGCCGCTCGCTCCGGTGCAGGCGAGGCGCTTCGGATCCACATCGGGCAACGAGGAGAGAAAATCGAGCGCGCGGATCGAGTTCCACGTATGCAATCCGATGATGCTCTGCGCGTGCTCCTCGGCCTGCGGGCTGAAGAGACCCCAGTTTTCGCGCGTATTCATCTCCGGGCGCTGTTTGGCAAACCTGTGCGCGAGTTCGTGGCTGATCTGCAGCGAATCGCTGTCGCCAAACATGTCATAGACGAATGCCACGTTTCCCATGCGCGCGAGCTGTACGCCGAGCGATTGAAAGATGCTGCGCCCGCTCTCGGGCAGCCGTTCGCCGCCACTCTCGAGTTCCTTCTTCATCTCGGCGTCGGTGCGAATCGCAAACCGCGCATTGCGCCAATGGCCATGCGGACAGAGCACCGCCGGATGCGCGCCCGGCGTCTTGGGGCGAAAGAGCGAGCCGGTCACGAAAAGGCCGGGCATCGATTCAAAAAACACTTTCTCAACCGTGTAGTCCTCGCCTTCGATTCGTCCATGAACAACGGCATTCAGCGGTGTGCGGGTCGGTTCGGGATAGATGCCCAGCGCGACGCGCATTTGCAGGCGCACCTGGTCGGCGCGCTTTTCCCAGACCTCGCGGGATTCCGGGGGAGTGAAAGGGAAATAGCCATCCAGATCCTTGAGCGGGCCGAGGCGGGCATCCTGGGGCACTTCACCGGCCGGGAGCACCCGCGGGATGGCTGCGGCGAACGCCTGAAAGCCAAGGGCGAGCAGAGCGGCGGACGTAATGGCGAAGCGGCATCCGGCCATTTTCCATCGGGAGTTGAGCGACAGGTCACCGTTTTCAGGGTTTGCAAAGAGGGGGAACTTCATGACGCGCATGTTTGCAGCCGGCGGTCCACATGGCAATCATACGTACCAACATCCATGACCCTCGCGGAGAAACAACAACACCTCATCGACCGCCTGCGCCTGATCGAAGACACGCACGAGCGACTTGCAGCGATCACCGCCCGCGGGAAAAAATGGCCGACGCCCGCGGTTGAAGAACGCATCGACGACCATCGCGTCACGGGGTGCGTTTCCCGAGTGTGGCTCATTGGCCGCGTGGAAGACGGGCATTGCCGCTGGCGCATGGACGCGGATTCTCCGCTGGTCAAAGGACTCGTGGCGTTGCTCTGCGAAATCACGGAGGGCGCGACTCCCGGTGATGTCGCCACCTTTGAACCGGAAATTGTCGCTGCGCTCGGGCTGGACCGGCAGCTTTCCCCTACCCGTCTCAATGGCCTCAATGCCGTCGCCCAGACGATGCGGGCCTTTGGCCAGCACCACCTCGCGTGAAGTTCATCGACGCTCACAACCATCTCCATGACGCGCGACTGGTTCCGCATCGCGCGGAGATCCTGGCGACATTGGAGCGACTGGGTGTCGCGCAGGCTGTCGTCAACGGGACGCGCGAAGCGGACTGGGCGGCCGTTTCCGCGCTCGCGGCGCAAGAAGCTTGGGTGCTGCCGTCATTCGGGTTGCATCCTTGGTACGTCGCGGAACGCACCGCGGAGTGGATGGCCACACTGCGTGAATTGCTGGTGGCCCATCCGACGGCAGGCGTCGGGGAGATCGGCCTGGACCGGTGGATCGAGGGGCATGACGATGCGGCACAGGCCGAAGTCTTCGCGGCCCAGCTCACTCTCGCCGTGGAGTTGAACCGGGCGGCGACCATCCATTGTCTCCGGGCTTGGGGCGCACTGGCCGATACGCTTCGAACTCATCCCCTGCCGGCCCGAGGATTTCTCATTCATGCCTACGGCGGATCGGTGGAAATGATGGGCGAGTTTGCAAAACTCGGCGGATACTTCTCGTTCAATGCGTATTTTTTGCACGAGCGCAGGGCGGCGCAACGGGCGGTATTTCGGGAGGTTCCTGCCGATCGGTTGCTCGTGGAGACCGATGCTCCCGCCATGAATCCGCCTGATGAGCGCAATGCTCATCCTCTGCGCGATGGGTTGGGAGAGGCGCTCAATCACCCGGCAAATATCGAAGTCGCCTATGCGGCACTGGCGGAAATTCGCGGGGTGGCGGTCAACGACCTGGCGCGGCAGGTGGAGAGTAATTTCTCGGCGTTGTTTGGCGCGTGATTTGGCGGTAAACGGGGGGACACAGCCTGGGCGAGCCCCCTTCGCATCCGAAAGCCATGTGCCGCGCGAATCCTTCGTGACCGCCGGCGAGGTTGATTCGTGTCAGCGGAGGAATCCGTTCACATTTCCCCGCTCCTTCGTCGGTAGGTCGTTTTTTCCCTCATTGCACCGGTTGCCTCCAATGGCGTCGGCATCGATCCAGCGTTCCCGTTGGGAATGGCCCCTCTTCCCGGTCGGCCGCCGCCCACACTCGTCCCGTGTCGGGCGTTCGCGAGTGTGGAAACGACCACCACCCGGTGGTCGTCCACAATCTGAAACTCACGGCTTGGATCTTCGGCAAGCAGACTTCTCATCCGCCTGATGCACTCATCACACGACAGCCAATCCGGAGTCTCGTAAAACCCAACGTCACCCGATTTCCGGTAGAGCACTTTGTAAAGCAACGTCATGACGGGTCCTCTACCATTGCGCTGGAGGCACTGATATCGGGGACGCGCCCTAGCCCGTCATCGGGGCTCGCATCAGGCGAACTTTTCCAAGCGGGACGCCGGTGTCTAACACGCAACTCAAGTGTCTTTTTTCGAGACATGCGACGCAGACATCCGGAGATGTCTCTCAGAGTAAAACGGCTGTGGCATGGCGGTGGCAATACGTTTGGGAAGTTAGAAACAAACCTCACCAATCAACTACTGCCATGCTCTACGAATTCGATCATCAGCAACTCCAGCAATTCACGTCGCTCGCCTTGACCGACGAACAACTCATGGCGGCCATTCAGAACCGCGATGAAGCGGCTCTGAACACCTTGCTCCAACGCCACAAAGCGTTGATCCGGACGATCATCTCCCGCGTTGTGCACAATGATTTCGACGTCGATGAATTGCTCCAGGAAGTGTTCATCGAGCTTTGGAACCAGGCCAGCCATTTCGACCCTGCCAAAGGCAAAGCCCTCGGTTGGATCGTCACGCTCTCCCGCCGTCGCGCCATCGATCGCGTTCGTCGTCGTCAGGCCTATTCCCGCGCCGAAGAAAGGCTGCGGCTCCAGACCGAGACCGAGCCCGAGCAATCGCGCTACGAAGGTGTTGAGGAAGATGCCAATAACACCGACCGCGCGGAAATCTTCCAACGCATCCTTGCCACGCTGCCTGAGGCGCAGCGCGAGGCGGTCCACCTGGCCTATTACTGTGGACTCAGCCAACGCGAGATCGCCGCGAAGACAGGGATCCCCTTGGGAACGATCAAGACCCGCCTCGAACTCGGAGTTCGCAAGGTCCGTGTCGCCATCGTCGCCATGGGAGATCGGCAGGAGTGGCTGGAGATGCATCATTAGGCCTCGCCGCGAAGCTCGATCCGTGAAACAGCTCAATCATTCGCCCGAGGCAGCCGCCACCGTTCTCGGTATCTCTCTCTACACCCGCAGTTGCAAATCCTGCCGCTGGGTCGGCGGCCCCGCTCTGACACCAAGGACGATCACAGGGGCAAGTCCCTGGCCGGCGGAAAGCCATGCTGTTCCCGACCCAGGTCGCCATCGTAGAATTTCGTGGACTTGAATTTTTCGAGCCGGCCGTCGGCGGCGAGGCCCCTGTATCGCGCGCGCAGGGCATCCATTTCCCCGGCGCTCATCGGCTGAAAATTGGTTGCGATCTCGAGATTCTGCTCCAGCACTTCGAGTGTGTCGATTCCGCTGATCGTGGTCGAAGCGGGCAGACTCATTGCATAGCGCAGCCCCTCTGCGGGCGTGATCGCGCCGCTCGTGACCATTTCCCCGTTCCCGCCGAGGCTTTTCATGCCTAACACGCCGATGCCGCGCCGCAGCGCTTCCGGGAGGACCTGCGCTTCGAAGCTGTGATAGCTGGCGTCGAAACAATTCAGGGCATCTGCACCGTGTCGAAGGGAAAGTCGTGCGCCAGCACCGCGAGATGAATGGACGGATCCTTGTGCCCGGTGAACCCGACGAAGCGCACCTTCCCCTGCTGTTTGGCGAGGGCCAATGCCTCCACGACCCCACCCGGTGCGAAAATCAGGTCGGGATCGTTGTGATAGACGACCTCGTGAATCTGCCAGATATCGAGATGATCCGTTTGCAGACGCCGCAGCGAATCCTCGAGCATACTCATCGCGACCTCCTTGCCTCGGCCATGCGTGCACACCTTGGTCATCAAGACTATCTGGTCCCGTTTCCCCTTCAAAGCTCTGCCCATCCGCCGGCAGAAGTTGATCGCCTCCCTTGTCGATCTGCGACCGGACCTCGGCGAACGAAACTTTGTGCCCAAACTCTGCCAATGTCTCCTGCCACGCGCGGGCATGCAGATCCACTGAATCGACGAGCGTCCCGTCTACATCGAAGATCACGAAGCCGATCACAGGGGCCTCCGGGAACGCCGCCCATCAACCCTGGAGGAGCGATTGGGCTCCATCGATGAAAATCTCAGCGCCGGCGATGTGATCGGAAGCATCGGACGCGAGGAACAATACGAGTTCGGCCACCTGTGGAGGGCGACATCCGCTGAGGGAGTGTTCGCGAAGAGCTTTCATGACCCGGGAAGGTGGGTGTCTGCTCAGAGCTATTCGCCTGCTGCTCATCCCGCGCGTGTGTCGTCACACATTCGCGCAGTCTGGTCTTCGCAGTGCCCCACCAGCGCAGCACATGCTGGCGCGATTCGAGGTCTTCACGGAAGAGCGGGGATTTGCACTCCTCGCTCCCGAGGTTCGGCGAATGAATTCGCCGCTACGACGCGTGCCATCAGGCGCTGATGTCACTACAGACTGGAGAGCCAGACCCGAGCACCGTCCCACACGCCGTCAGGCTGTCCCCGGCCAAAATCCGACCCACCAGAAGTCGGCTGACTCAGGAACGATTCCCGAACCTTTACTTCAACCGGCGCAAGGTGGCGCACCTCTCGAAAGATCTTCTCGGCGGCGGTGAACACACGCGAATTGGTCGCCGGCGCATAGGCGGGCAGTTCCTCTTCGAACTGCACAAACGCGGTCGCCGCTGCCAATGGAATATTTTCAGAGACCGGACTCTTCAAGGCCACGAGACCGACGGTGAACTGGTTGCTGGTCATTTGAGGAAATCGATAAAGTGGAATTCGGAAGGTGAATGCTTTCCACCAAGATTCGCGGCTGGCCGCATCCACGGCCCTTCCGGTGCGCGCTCGACCTGCGCCCGCATCACCGAGCCATTTGAAATCCAGCGGCGTCCAGACCCTTGCGCAACATGGCCTTTCCGTCACTCGGGATCACATCTCCGTGACCGACAATCACCCGGTCAAAGTCCCATCCCAGAATGGTCGCCATCGAATCGCGGAACGCCTTCTCGTCCTTCACCCCCATCTTGAATGGGCGCGACATGCCCGGATGATGTTGGCCGCCGACGGCGACGCGCAGCAGCAACTCGGTCCAAAGCGGCTCGTCGTCTCCAAAGTTAAAGATCAATTCCGTCAGGATGAGGGTGCGCGACGGGACGTGCAAGAGGGCCGTATCCCGTGCTTCGGGCGCTCCCTGGATTTCCAGCGCGAGCAGTTCGCCATCCCATTCGATGGGCGCGGGGACGATCGGCACCGCGAGGAATCCCACGATATCGGAGAAACCGAAAGGCGCCAGGTAGGGAATCCCCGGGAATGCTTCACGGCCCTCCTTTGCGAAAGTATCGTGGCGCAGGATGCCGTCGAGAATCCACGCCGGCTCGCCCAGGGCCCGGATTGCGGCCACATCCTCAGGCGAAAAAGGCGCGGACGAATGGATGACCAGTCTCCCCGATCGCAGCCGAATCACGGTCACGTTCCGCCGCAAATCCGCGCCTAACATCTTCAACGGATAAGCCAGCATCCAAAGGTTTTCGGTGATCGGCTGCAGGGCGGTCGGTTTGTCCATGGCAGGCACGGAATCGTCCGCCGGCGCCTGTCTGCGCGCAGGAACTTCGAACATGCCAGATACCCAAAGTGGTTCCGAGGATCCCGCAGGCGTATGGCGGTGAACAGCACCCGCCCCTATCCGCGCCTCATCGTCCGTCCTGATAGACCGTCCATGGGTTGAGTCGATTACTTGCAGCCACCCTCACCCGCTCTCGCGAATACGGGCCGGAATCACCCGCCGGTCAACAAACCTCACTCTCACATGCCTAACAAATCCAACGCTCCCGTGCCGCGCAAGCCCTCCACGAAACTCACCAAGCCAGCGGAAACCCATCAGACCGTCGAGAAATCCGCCGACGCGCTGACCACGAACCACGGCATCCCGATTTCTGACAATCAGAACTCGCTCAAGGCCGGCCCGCGCGGGCCTACGCTCATCGAAGATTTTGTCCTGCGGGAGAAGATCACGCATTTCGATCATGAGCGCATCCCGGAACGGATCGTTCACGCGAGGGGTTCCGGCGCGCATGGCTACTTTCAGGTCTATGAATCGTTGCGCGATATCACCAAGGCCGCGTTTCTCCAGGATCCCAAGATCAAGACGGAAGTCTTCGTGCGCTTCTCCACCGTCGCTGGTGGGGCGGGCTCGGGCGATATGCCGCGCGATGTCCGCGGTTTCGCGACGAAGTTCTACACCAGCGAGGGCAACTACGACCTCGTCGGGAACAATATCCCGGTCTTCTTCATTCAGGACGCGATGAAGTTCCCCGATCTCGTCCATTCCGTGAAAATGGAGGCAGATCGCGGGTTTCCGCAAGCCGCCTCGGCCCACGACACCTTTTGGGACTTCGCGTCGCTCACTCCGGAGAGCATGCACATGCTGATGTGGACCATGTCCGATCGCGCCATTCCCCGCTCCCTACGCATGATCGAGGGTTTCGGAGTCCACACCTTCCGCTTCATCAACGAGAAGGGAGATTCGCATTTCGTGAAGTTCCACTGGCGGCCCAAGCTCGGCGCGCAATCCGTTCTGTGGGACGAAGCGGTGAAGATCAATGGCGCCGATCCCGACTTCCATCGCCGCGACCTGTGGGAGGCGATCGAGAACGGGGATTTTCCCGAATGGGAGCTGGGCCTCCAGGTCTTTGATGAAGCACAAGCCGCCAGGCTCGATTTCGATGTCCTCGACCCCACGAAGCTCATCCCCGAGGAAATCATCCCGCTGCGCATGGTCGGCAAGCTGGTGCTGAATCGCAACGCCGACAATTTCTTCGCCGAGACCGAACAAGTAGCATTTTTGCCTTCGAACGTGCCGCCGGGAATCGATTTCACCAACGATCCCCTCCTCCAGGGCCGGCTGTTCTCCTACCAGGATACCCAACTCTCGCGGCTGGGCGGACCGAATTTCCATCAGATACCGGTCAACGCCCCACGCTGCCCATTTCATAACTTTCAGCGCGACGGCCTGCGCCAGATGCAGGTGCCAAAAGGGCGCGCGAACTATGAACCCAACTCGATCGATGGCGGCGCCCCGCGGGAAAATCCCACGCGCGGCTTTGTCAGCCATCCCGAGGAGCTCGATGGCGCCAAGCTGCGCAAGCGTTCGGAAACCTTTGCCGACCATTACTCGCAGGCCCGCCTCTTCTTCCGCTCGATGACCCCGCCCGAGCAGATGCACATCGTCAGCGCATTTGCCTTCGAACTCGGCAAGGTCGAGACCAAAGCCATCCGCACCCGTATGCTCGGCCATCTCGCGAACATCGACCGCGATCTCCACCTGCAGGTCGCCGAAGCGCTCGGCATGAAAGGCCAGGCGGACAAGATCGCCCCCGCCGTCGCCCCGCGCGATCTCCCGCCGTCGCCTGCGCTCAGCATTATCGGCAAAGCTCCGTCCACTTTGAAGGGCCGCAAAATCGGCGTGTTGCTCACGGATGGTTTCGATCCCGCGCTCCTCGCCGCGCTCCGTACCGGCGCGAAAGGCGAGAGGGCCACGCTCTTTGTCATCGCGCCCAAAGTCGGTGGCGCCAAAGACGCCGACGGAACCCTGGTGGAAGCCGACGGCGCGCTCAGCGCGTCACCGTCCATCTTCTTCGATGCCGTCGCCATCCTCGCCAGCGAAGCCGGCGCCGAGGATCTCGTCATGCAGGCCGGAGCAATCGACTGGATCGCCAACGCCTTCGCGCATCTCAAAGTAATTGGCCACACCGCCTCCGCTCGGGTCCTGCTCGATCGTGCCGGCGCCAGAGCGGACGACGGTCTGATTCCCCTCGCCAATCGCAAGAGCGTCGGAACATTCGTCGCGCGGGCGAAGAAAGGCCGTATCTGGGACCGCGAGCCTTCGCTGCGGCGTCCGGGCTAGGGAGTGTTTGGCGTGCTTCGCCAGCACTTCTTGTCGCGGCTCATTCCCCTCGCTAAGCTGCTCTCATGAAACGACGTACGTTCATTCAAAGCGGCCTCGCGGCCTGCGTGGCGACCCCCGTGCTGGCCGCGCTGCGACAGGAACGCCTGGACGAAGCCGCCGGCTTCCTGGCGAAGGCCACGAGTGAGGGCCAGATCGCCGCCGCCGTGCTGCACGTCGTCCAGCGGGAGACTGCCTTCACGCGCACCTTTGGCAAGGCGCCATCCGAGGACGCGATGTTCCTACTCGGCTCGATCTCCAAGCCCATCGCCATGACCGCGCTGATGACCTTCTTCGAACGCGGCCTGTTCAAACTGGACGATCCCCTCAAGAAGTTCATCCCGCAGTACACCGGCGGCGACCGCGACCGGGTGACGATGCAGCATTTGCTCACCCACGTCTCAGGACTCCCGGACCAGCTCGCGGACAACGATGCGCTGCGTCGGAAGCACGCACCGCTGTCGGAATTTGTCGAACACGCCATCCGCACACCGCTGCAATTCACCCCGGGCTCGCAGTATCACTACTCCAGCATGGCGATCCTGCTGGCCGCCCACGTGGCGGAACTCCTGGGCGGCGCCGATATCCTCACACTCGTCGATCGCGCGGTCTTTCAACCGCTCGGCATGAAACACTCGGCGCAGGGGCTCGGCCGGTTCAAGCTCGAGGAAATGATCCCAATCCAGACCGACCACGCCGCTCCGGAAGCCGGTGGCGGCGATCCCACCGCGAAGGATTGGGATTGGAACAGCCCCTACTGGCGGAAGCTCGGCGCGCCGTGGGGAGGCGTGCACTCCTCGGCCCCGGATCTCGTGAGATTCCTCGGTGATTTCTTGAACGAGTCCGGCATTGCCGTGAAACCGGAGACCGCCCGCCTGATGGTGGCCAACCACAATCCGCCCGGACTGACACCCCGCGGCCTCGGGCTCGGCGTCGGCCCGGCGGCCGGCAGCGTGGGCTGCTCCGACAAGGCCTTCGGCCATACGGGATCGACCGGCACCGTCGCCTGGGCCGACCCGTTCACCCACACCATCTGCATCGTGCTCACGTCACTCCCCGCGCGCGCCATGGACCCACATCCCCGCGACCTCGCCGGGAACACCATCGCCGCCGCGACCAAATAGCCCCAAACACCGCGAGGGAAAGGAAACGTGGGTCGCACAGGTCACAGATGCGAGAACTTGAAACGGCGCGATTCCCCGGAACCGCCTCACGGCTTGGGCGCCCCGCCGGACGGTGCGGCCGGCTGCTGGATGTTATACTTGCGAGTGATCGCCCGGGCATCCGGATCGGTCTTCGCGAGATCCAGCAGATCGTTGGCAACGGCCTGGATTTTCGCCTGTAGCTCATTGGATTGCTTCACCACGGGCTCCCGCTGGGCATAGGCCTCTCCGAGCCTTTTCAGATCGGACTCCACGTCCGTTTGCACAGCATTGAGCCGGGAAAGCGCCGCCTCTCCTGTCTTCGATCTCGCCTCGAGGCTCTTGCTTTCCGCCTCGCGGGTCGCTTGCACGCGATTGAGATGCCCGCCGAATGTCTCCAGCCGCCGCTTTTGATTGTGCAAATCGAAAGCCAGGGCCGCCGTCGCGAACACCAGGCCGCTGGCGACCAGCGCCATGAGCCAGGCCAACCCCGTCGCCCCGCGGTCCGGCATCCTCTCGTCATAGGTCTCTTTGGGCTTCATGGCTGATCGATGGAGGCGCCCGTCATTGACCCGCTATTTCGGCTGAACCGTGTAGCCATGTTTGGTGAGCAATTGCCTCATCTTTTCGTTCTTCACCGAGGATTCCGCCATGTCGTGCAGCAAGTTCGGCGCGACCTGCTGGGCGATCGTCGTGGCTTGATTGATCTGCTCCTGCTGCATCTGCACGGCCGTTTGCTTTTGGACGATTTCCTTGCGCAACATCTGGTTCACGAGTTCCTGCCGCTCCTTCCTCTCCTCCTGAGTTTGCAGCGCCGCCGCCAGCTCCACATTCCGCGCCTCGACCGAGAGTACCTGCTGCTCCTGCGATCCAATGCCGATCCGCAGACTGCGAATGGAGAGATCGAGCAGCAACGAGGCGACGCCCAACGCAACAAACAAAATAGCGGCGATAGCCGTGAGGGCGTATGGGACTTTCATGGGGAGACGGCTGCCTCGCGGCAACCTTGCAGCCACCATCGTGCCGATGCATCCCCCAGGTCGCAAATCTCAAATCACCGCCCGCCCGCCTTTTCCCACCCACGGTCCCCACTGGACAGCAACAGGCGCCGCATCGAACGTGCCCGCCATGTCATCTCCAGACCTCCCTCCGCCGCTGCCGGGCGCCGAAACAATGCCGGCGCGATCCGGGACGGCCTTTTTCCTCAGTTTCATCCTGCTCCTGTTCCTGGTCAGCGGCGGGGCGGCGCTTTTGGATAGCTCCCTGATCCTGCTGCTGCATCGTCAGGATGCATCGATCGTGAGCGGCCTGCTGGCGCTGCTCATGATCCTCGCGGGAATCCTGTGCTACGGCGCGATGGCGCTGAGCCCCGCCATCCCCAAGCGCTACTTTCTCCCGGTCAGTTTGTTCCTCCCGATCGCGTACATCGCCGTCCTGCCGTTGTTCGTCTATTACCACCGGCCGAGCGATTGGATCGCGTGGGGGGTCGCGCTCGGCCAGGTGCTGCTGGGGCTCTTCGTCCTCCGCCGCGCGCACCGGGGAACGAGGATCGGGTGGCCGCTCTTCCCGGCGTCGCAGCTCTATGATCGCGACTTTCGCTGGGGGAACCTGGCCGCCGTCGTGCTGGCCACGGTTCTCGTGCTACTGCCGGCGATCCTGCTCTACACCGGCTTCTCGGCCCAGCTCGCGGTGCATCACTTCACGGATGGCTTCGTGGCGCTTCGCCCCTCGGGCATCTCCATGCAGGTGCGGAAATACGTCCGCGACGTGGATGGCCGCAACATCACGCTCGTGCCGATGTCGCACATCGGGCAGTCGGAGTTTTATCGCGATCTGGCCGCATCCTTTCCGGCCGATTCCGTGGTCCTCATGGAGGGGGTGAGCGACAAGAATAAACTGCTCCCGACCCATTTGAGCTACGCCCGCATGGCCGCGGCCACCGGCGGCGTCCAGCAGGTCACCGCCTTCAAACCGCCCGGCGAGATCGTGCCGGCGGACGTGGATCTGAGTTCCTTTTCCGCGAGCACGCTCGAAATCTTGAAGACCGCCATGATCGTCCATTCGAAAGGGGTGACCCCCGAGACGTTGCCGCTCCTCATGAAACCCACGCCGCCGGATGCGGTGGAGCAGCTCATCAAGGACCTCCTCGCCAAACGCAATCGCCACTTGCTGAAAGTGATCGAGGAGCACCTGGCAAATCCGGGCCATATCATCGTGCCATGGGGAGCCGCACACATGCCGGAGATCGCGCGAGGCATCCAAAAATCAGGCTTCCACGTGATCGAGACCCGGGAGTTTGTCGCGATCCGATTTGGCCGGTGATCGTGTTCCGTTTTTAGGCTTACCGTGCCGGCGGCTGATACCCCGTATGTCCCCGGCCTTTCGCCGGGCTCGCCGGCCGTGGTGAAAAATCATGGCGGGCTGGATCGGCAAACAACGGGTCCTGGCCGACCGTGCCATTCTTCTCGGGGGTGGGAAGCCGCGGCGTGGACTTGGCCGGATTGTCCGGGCAATACCAGACGTTGCGGGCGAAGCTGAAAGTCTGCGGCGCGGTGTTCGGGCCGATGTTGATCCCGCCCTCAAACCATTGACGCGAGTCGAAGACGACGATGTTATCCTCGATGCGCCCGTTGCGCGACGGTGTGAACTCGGGGAGGGCGGTTTCCTGCAAGATTCGAAAGGCCCATTTCCGCGGCATGTAGATCGTGTTGAATCGAACAACCGCGCCATCCGTGGTCGGGAAGCAGACGGGCGCATCGCAACCGATGAAGATATTGCCCTCGACGACGATATTGCGTGCTTCGAACCCCATGGGCTTCGGGCGGAAGAATTGCAGCCCCGTGGCGCCGCCGACATTGATCCCGATGGGGGCTGGGTCGTTGAAGACGCAGCCACGGATGGCGATGGACTCCGAGCCGCCTTTGAACTGGACGCCCACGGATCCTCGACCCGGCAGAAATGTGCAGCGCTCCACCGAGCCATTCTTGCAACCGACCCCATCGATGGCACAGCCACCTCCCTCTCCCCACTTCTGAAAGGTCGAGTCCGAGATCTCAAAGTCGGCCACGCCGGCCAGTTTGATCGCATTGGCCGTCCCGGCCGGGCCGACATCCTCGATCCGCACGTGACGGACCGTGATGTGATGACAGGAAAAATCGAGCTTCCCGCCATCGTCGAAGGCGAGGGCATTTCCTTTGGCCCTGGTGATGTTCAGATTCTCAACCTCGATATAGGAGCCCCCCACCACTTGCAGAGCCCCGCTCGTCTCCGTGGCAATAACCGCGGGTTTTTCGGTCGACGGGCCGGAGATGCGGATGGGCCGCTCCTTCGTCCCGCTCAATCCCTCGACGTAATATCCCCCCTTGTACGGCCCAGGCCCGAGCCGGATGTGGTCGCCCGGCCGCGCCTGCCGCAAGGCCGCCTGTACCTGCGCATCAGTCATGGCGTCGATGTCCGCACCCCCGGCGAAAGCAGCGATGAGCGACAAGAGACAGGCAGAAAAGGCGCGGTATATCATGGGGAGCGTTGACAGGGGGACTGGCCGTGGAGGGCGGATTTTGGAGGGAAACCGGCTCGTGGAAACGCGACGCGAGCCACATGGTGGCGTCTCTGGCTTCCTGAGTTGCTCGAAGAGTGGCCAAATCGAATTGCTGCGCCAATGAGTTTGTTTCTGATCGAATACAGGGCCGGGCACGTTCTTTGCTAAACATCGTTTATGCCCTCGTTGCCGCACACGCTCACGCACCTTGCCCTCCTCATCGATCTCCTGGAGGACCGGATGGAGAGGACCCCCATCCCATTTCTGCGTGCGCAGATTCGCACGGAACTCGACCGGCTTTGCCAGCGGTTCGATACGGAGTATCACGAATTCATGGCCGCGACGGGCCAGAACCATACGGCGCAGATGCTGAGATCGGCCGCGTAATACCCGTCCGGGTGGGGCACGTCTGAGCCCAAGAACAGTTCACTGGCAATCCCTTCCGTACCTCGATTTCCACGGAAAATGGGGGCGGAGCCTCGCATCACGTGACCCGCAGGCGGATCTCCGATCGCCTGTGGCACTTGCTATTCTCAACAAAGAGACGCACACCGGAGTGGTGAGCCCCGAATCCTCTCGTGTGTCTGCCGATCCCATTTTCCTGAATGCCGAGCAGCTCCTCTCGGCCATCATCGATTCCTCCGACGACGCGATCGTTAGCAAAGACCTTCATTCCATCGTCACCAGTTGGAACATCGGCGCGCAGCGCATCTTCGGGTACACAGCCGAGGAAATGGTCGGCCAGTCGATCGCCCGCCTTTTTCCGACCGACCGTCTCAGCGAAGAGGCCGCCATTCTGGAGCGCATCGTCCGCGGCGAGCGCGTGGATCACTTCGAGACGGTGCGCCTCCGCAAAGACGGGACGCCGCTCGAAGTCTCCCTCACCATTTCCCCGGTCCGGGACAAAGGCGGCGCCATCGTGGGAGCATCCAAAATCGCTCGCGACATCGGTGAACAAAAGAACTCCCTGCGCAAACTCGCCGAGGCCCACGAACAACTAAAGCGCGCCGACCAGCTCAAGGTGGAGTTTCTCGCCACCCTTTCCCACGAGCTCCGCACCCCGCTCAATGCCATTCTCGGGTGGGTCCAGATCCTCAAGGAAGACCCGGCGGAAGTCCAGGATGCCATCCCGGTCATCGAGCGCAACGTGCGCCTGCAGGCCCAACTCATCGAAGACCTCCTGGATATGAGCCGCATCGAGGCCGGCAAGGTGAGCCTGGACGTTCAAAAGATCGATCTCGCGGCCGTCGTCACCGCCGCCATGGAGACCGTGCGACCGACCGCGGATTCCAAGGGATTGCGGATGACCTCCGCCTTTTCCAGCATCTCCGGGGTCGTGATGGGCGACAAGAATCGCCTGCAGCAAGTGATCTGGAATCTCCTCACCAACGCGGCCAAGTTCACCCCGCGCGGCGGGCGCATTCATGTCCTCATCGAGCGCGTCGATTCCCACGTGCAAATCTCCGTCACCGACAGCGGCAGAGGCATCGCCCCCGAATTCCTCAACCAGGTCTTCGACCGCTTTCGGCAGGCCGACGCTTCCACCACCCGGAAGTTCGGCGGCCTCGGCATCGGCTTGAGCATCGCCAAGCAGCTCACGGAGCTTCACGGCGGAGTGTTGCGGGTTTCCAGCCCGGGCCTCGACCAGGGCGCGACCTTTACGATCCAGCTCCCCCTCTCGCCCATCCACGTCCATCCAGGATCGTCCGCATCCGCGGAGCGCAACGCGGCGGTGGACGAGGCCATGGCGCAAGGTGACCTGGCGGGTGTCCGGGTCCTCGCCGTGGACGACGAACCGGATTCCCTGGACATCGTGGCCCGGATCCTCCGCCACGCCGGCGCCGAGGTGCGCACGGCCAAGTCGATGGAAGAGGCGCTCACCGCCTTCGCCGGATCCTGGGCCGATGTCGTCCTGAGCGACATCGGCATGCCGGACAACGACGGCTACGAACTCATCACGCGTCTGCGCGCGCTGCCGGGCGGCCATTCCGTCCCGGCCGTCGCCCTCACCGCTCTCGCCCGCAGCGAAGACCGCACCCGCGCCCTTCGCGCCGGATTTCAGATGCACGTGGCCAAGCCCGTGGACTCCCGGGAACTGATCGCCGTCGTGCAGAATCTCGCCGCGCTTCGGTCGGCGCGAACTTGACGACAGTTCCCGCTCCCAAGACCGGGTAGTGCAATCAGGGCACACCCCGATATCGCGGCCCTGACCTTGTGAAACAATTGTCGCATGCCTCCTCCATCGCGTGTCGGCGAGCACTTCATCCATTCCCTCCCTGACACAGGTGGGCTCCCTGAGGAAACAAGCACCTCATTTACAGGGTCCTTCGCCCGGAACACGGGCGAAGAGGAATTCCGGGTTTATCTTCCCTTTCCACACTATCGTGACACGAAGTTGGTAGATCGCCTCTGCCGGATCGACGTGCCACTAGCCTTTGGATGTCGCGATGAAAAGCATCCAGGCCCCGAGGCGGTAGGCTCCATCCTATGCGTCATAGCCATCCCCATCGGGCGACACTGGACTCGCATCTACGACGGCCGTATCCGCCCAATGTTGGCGCGTCTTGTGAATCACATCGAAGGGGAGGCTATTGCGTATCATTATCACCAGCCTTTAACGCACGCCGACGGAAGCACGACGCGGCTCATTTTCATCTCCGATCACGACCACTCGTTCGTTTCGCTACAGCCAGAGCGGATTCGTCGTGGCTTGCAACTCGCCTTCGAACTTCTTGCCACCTCAGAGTTCTCCGCGCGAAGCCCGGTTCCACAACTCACGCTCCAGCATCATTTCAAGGACGACAGATACACGGTCCTTGACGTCCAATCCCCAAGACGATGAGAAAATCACATCGGGCTAACCATTAGCGAGTATTGGATGATTTGCGCATGCGCCACTAGACGCGTGAGTTGAGTGCTGGCGCACCATACCAGTTTTTCCACTTCGCAATTGACCTCCCTCAGACTGTTGTTTGACAGCAGCGGCTCACCGGCTGACCTCACCGAGGTACAGTTCCCGGTCAAGCCAGGTGTTGGGGATCCTGGTTCGTTGGCGGATCGGAGGCCCAAGCCGCGTCTCAACGATTGGAAGTCGGAACTTTGCACGGTCAATGTCACTTGAGTTCTACGACGTTAACCATGGCATCCTGAATAGCTTTCCGGAGATTCTCCACGTCTTGGTCGCTTTCCGCCGGCAAATGCCGATGATGCCATTCAATGTGCAACTCCCGAACTTTGCTCAGCGAGTGATCCCGCAGCATTTTTCTCAGGACAGGGAACTCCGCACCCTCGATATCCATTCGAATGATGATCTGATCGGCCTGCAACTCAAGGACGAACCGCGAAAAATCAATCGTCGGCACGGTCACCTTCTTGCCGCCAAACAAGCGGTGATTTGTCGATTGGAGAGCGGAAATAGTGGACCCTTTGCCAACCTTGCGACGCTTGTGTTGCAGTTGGAATTCAGTCGCGCCGTCCTCAATCCACACCGCCTGGCGATGAAATATCCCGACCGCGCCGTAATTCTCCGCCGAAGACAGGGCGCGGCGATCGTCCACATAGGGATTGGGCTCGAAAAAATGTAAGACCCAGCTCTGGTCAAAGTGATATCGCGTCACCAACGCACCAAGCGTTTCACCATGTCGCGCGCCGCAATAGAGAAAGTGTTTCATCAGAGGAGACTGGGAATCGATCATCGGTCAAGTGGATTTCGGGTGTGCATCGGTTCCGCGCGGCAGTGGCCGCCTTGGGTTGCTTTGGGCCGGTGACCGGGTCGTTCGCGAGCGACGACAATGGCACGATCCACAGTGTCGTCTGCCTAAACTGTATCCAAAAATGGTCTGGCTGTCCATGAAGAGAGCCATCACAAATCCCCTCGGTCCCGCGTTGCATT
Organism: Chthoniobacterales bacterium; assembly: GCA_038228205.1. GTDB lineage: Bacteria > Verrucomicrobiota > Verrucomicrobiia > Chthoniobacterales > Chthoniobacteraceae > Chthoniobacter. The sequence continues at coordinate 12,791 of JBBRPL010000022.1, read as the reverse complement.
TAGATCCATTCGAGGCGCGCGTCTGATCCCGTCCGAAACCGTGTTCGGTCATCCCGCAGCGAGACTTCACGAACGTTTTGCTCCAAACGTGGAATATCCGGGCTAAGGGCGTTTCGATCCTCCGTGGTCATCTTGATATTTGTCCATCAGTCTTTGATATTCTAAAATGGTATGTCGGTATGCCCCCTCGGTTGCCTCCATCATTTCCCGATAGTGAGCTCGGTCTCCCTGATATTCCTTCTCAACCTTGCTGTCAGTAGAGCATACGTATACTATAAAGGCGCCAAGCGTCGTAAAAAGGAGAATCTGAAAAAGTAAGATAGTTTGCAATAGGCGCATCATCGTGGGTGGATTTTCATTCATAGTTGTACCTCCGAATGCGAAAATCTCATATGCGATGATTACCTACTGCCGATATCAACTCGTCCTGACGGTACTCCCGGACCTGCCGGTGGTTTGTAGTTTAGCCTGCCCTTGAGACTGGCCGGAGGGCGTCTTGGCGGCGGTGGCGGCTGCGGCGGTGGCGGCTGCGGCGGTGGCGGCTGCGGTGGTGGTGGCTGCGGTGGCGGCGGCGGCGGCGGCGGATCCGATTGCGAGGGGGAGACAAGGTCGCACTGAATCCTGTTCCCATAAGGTCCCATTAGCATCTTCGTCAAATCGTCGACATCCGGATGTAGGCCAAGGTTATCCCGATGATTTACAGGATCATCTCCTGCGTACGCATATAAGTTTAGGCCGCCACTCTCCGCTATCGGATCTTTGGATAGCCATCTGCCGAGTGCTGGCGAAAAGTTCCGATAGCCGTAGTCAAGAAATCCATTGTCCGTATCCAGGAACTGCCCCTGGAACGAAAAATCGAGGAGACACTCGCTGGTGGAACGGGGCGACCAGTCCGGACTAAGGATGCGCCGGACCCCGAAGGCGCTGAACGCGTAACGCTCGGTGAGCGCTCCCGTCTCGTCTGTAATCGAGGCTGGACTAAAATAATCCATCAAGACGTAGCGAATTTCATTAAGCGATCCACCGCTGGTCGTCGCCCGCTCGCGTCGCACCAAATCGTCCCGATGCCGGGCACCCCAGCAGTATTGCCGTGCGGCGGTGGTCTGATTGTCTCGCCTTTCCTCCAAGGTCCTCCAGGCGTCGGAGTAGTAGGTATGCCAGGTGATGCCACTCGCAGCGCGAGTCATCCGCCGGGTCAGGCCGTCGTAGGCGTAGGCACAGAGTTCAGTGCCGTTCTGGCTGACCCGCACGAGCCGACCCCAGGCGTCCCACACTAATTCCAGGGACTGATTCCAGTCGCCGTTGACGACCGGTGGCACCTGGCGCATACGGCCCGAGCGGTCGAGCAGGATGGGGTTGGGATCATCCTCGATTTGAGTCAATCGATTACCTTTGTCGTGGACCCGGTATTGATCTAAAGTGTTCGTTCCGTTCGCCTTGGTCAAGTAAGCGCGCCAGTTGCCGGTCGGGTCGTAGTTCCAGGATTCTCCCTGTGCCGGGACGGCGCTGATGGCGGTGCGGTTCAGATTGAGGTTGCCCACCGCCGCTTGCGTCACTTGGCTCAATCCATCGTAGCCGTAAGCGTTGTCTTCTCCGGTCGTCAGCGCGCGGCTGCGCCAACTGCGGCGGGAGTCCCGATCAAACCCATATTGGATACGATCGAGTTGTGTGTTGCTGAATGTTGTCTTCTGCCAACGCAAATCCGCGGTCCGCCCAAAACGGTCATAACCGTTGTAGGGATCGCCGGCGTCGCCTACCGGCTCACCGGCCTGCTTTTTGTAGGTCAGTTCCAAGGCAGGGCCAGCATAGCCCACCCGCACCTGCCACGCCTGACCGACGTAGCTGTAATCAACCAAGGTCGTGCTTTCGCCGGCAAGTTGCAGGGCGGTGACCCGGTTGAAGTGGTCGTCCACGGAGTTCGTGGTTCCATACTGGACACCCAGCACTTTGCCGTTGGGATAGGTGATGGCCGTCCGCCGCACCGTATTGGCGCTGCCATCGTCATAGCTGTAGCCGACTTCCGGCGTGCCGGTGGTGACGACCCCGTTGTGGCTTTGCCGATCCTTGATCAAGTTGCGGAACGCATCGTAGGTCAACGCCACTTCGTTGACGACACTGCCGCCGCTCACCGAGTTGTAGCTAGTTACGGAGGCCAGCATCCCGCGCACTTCGTAGGTCCGTCCGATGCGCAACACGGCGCTGTCCAGATCGGGACCAAGGGTCGGCACGGCGTCGCTCGTCATTCTTCCGAGCTTATCGTAGGCATAGGCATGCACGGTGCCGTCGGCATCGGTAAACTGGGTCACCTCCCCCTGCCTGTTGCAGGTGTATTCCAGCCGGGCATAGACTCCATCGGGGCCAGCATCGAGCGGCGCCGGCCTGTCGTCCGATTCCGGATAGATCTTGGCGCGCAGCAAGTTGTCGTTGGCGATTTCCGAGTCGTAGATCGTCGTGCCGTAGACCCATCGGGTCACCTGTTCGCCAGTCTCGCTGTTGTGCAGGATGAGCCGCTCCAACTGGCTACTGGCGTGCCAGGTGTATTCGCTGATCCGGCTCTTTTCCGGGCAATTGGCGACATAGTTCTCGACGAGTTTGATCCGCCGGCCTGCATGGTCGTTCTCCCACCGGGTCTCAAGCCCCATGGGATCGATGACGGCGTTGGCCTCGCCATCGCTCTTGTAGCGGTTGGTCGTGACCAAGGTTGTGTCCGAACGTTCCGGGCACGTTTCGGGCCGGACCAAAGCGGCACCGCCATTGGTCCCGAAATCGCAGGTCATGCACGGCCGGCCGATCCCGTCGGGCCACATGGCGCCATAGCTCACCCGCGCCTTGGGCTGGGTGTTCACGTCCTTCAGCGCGCCCGTGCCGGTGGCGTCGTCAAAACGCTGGCGCCGCAGCGTCTGGATGACGTTCCCGCCCGCATCGTAAACGTTTTCGTTCTCTTCCTGCACCGTGTCGGACGATATGTTGTTGTCGTCTCCGGTTGGCACGCCGGACGTTCCAACCCGGCTCGCGGTGTAGCTGACAGTTGGCCGGTTGAGCGCATCATAAACCGTTTTTGCAAATGCGGTTACCCCCATTTGGGAGTTCTTGATCACATTGTCCGCAAGGTCATACCAATTTTGTGCGGAGAGGGTGTTGGTCACCGAACCGGTGCTGAGATCGATCCCGTCAGTCTCCTGCCGGTAGACCCGTCCAACCACATCGTAGAACGTGTGGTCTTGTGCGATCCGATTGCTGTCAGCCACCGATCCGACGTAGGTGGTGTTTTGCCACGGTCGATCCAGATCGTCATAGGTCGTCTTGGTGATCCACGTCGTTGTCCCGTCGTTTTGCGTCAGCGTGTCCCGGCGGTCACGATAGTCGTAGCCATAGTTCGTGATCCGGTCATGTCCGCTCGTGGCGTCGACCGGTTGTGTGAGTTGTGTCAGGTTGCCGTCGCCCCCAGCGGCGCCATCGTCGTATTCCTGCGCGTTGATCAGCCGCATGTTGTTGCCCGGCGCGCCGCCCCCGGTCGGGTCGCTCGCGGTGGCATGGCGATCCTCGGTGCCCGTCCAATTTGATATAACCAGCCCACGGGCCTCGTAAATCTGCCACCGGATCGTCCCCGTCGGATCGATGATGCGGTTGATCCGGCTCATCACGTCATACTCGTAGGCCGTCTCCAGGAAGTTCACCCCGTCCGCGCCTTCGCCATTGCCAGGGATCCGGCGATACACCCGGCTCGCGGCAATCCGCCCCCACGGATCGTAAATGAACTTCTTCCAGCGGCTCCACTTCTCCTGCGGGAACGATTCTCCCGTGCTCAGCGGACCACAATTGCAGCAACCTGCTGACTGAATGTCGTCGGTGACATTGCCGCTGGCATCGCGCCGGATCAATCGCACCGCTCCCACAACACGGAAGTCGGCGGTTGGGCCATCGCCGGTCATGTACCCCACGGCGTAGCGGTTCTCGTGGTCTGCATCGAGGTAGGCAATAAAGCCGACGCGCCGGATTTTGGTCACTTCCGTGTCGCACTCGAGCAATTGCACGTCGTGCCAGGGGCCGCGGCTTTGCACGATCCGGCCAAGCCCGTCATTCACATAGTCGATGATCAGGTGTGATCCCCAGCCCGATTGCGTGGCCCATCCCTCCGGCACGTTTTCCATTCGTGCCGTATCGACATCGTCGATCCGTTGCATCGGGGCGCCAGTCGCCTCATCAAAGGCGGTGTAGGTGATCGCCCCGCGCGCGTTCATGAACCAGTTCACCCGGCCATTGGTGTCGAAGACCCGTTTCTCTACTCCTGCCACACCAGAACCGTTCTGGGTCGTGCTCACGGCAGGCAGCGTCGTGGTCTTCTGCTTGATCTGAAAGGTCGGATTGCTGCTCGCGTCGGTGTGCCACGTGTAATCGTTCGATGTCGTGGCCGGGGTGCTCGGGTCAGGATAGTCCGTCTCCGTACTTACCGGGTAGATGGTTTGCCCAAAGGCCTCCTGCGAGGTGTAGGTGTAGGACTTGATCGTCACCGGCGTGCCGTCCGTCCCCTGGCGCACCGTCATCTTTTCCAGGTAACCCGCCACCGCTCCCGCGCCGAGATCGGTGCTCGGGTAATACACGTTCTCCCGAATCAGCCCGTCTGTCGTCTTGAGGTTGACCGTCAGCGTGTATCCATTGCCGCTGGCAGGTTCCACGACCGAGTCCACCGCCGCCGAATTGGCCTTCAGCACCACTCGGAACTGATCGTTGTATTGCACGTAGGTGTACCACTGCCGCCCCGTGCTGGTTTCCCGGAAGATCTTCAACAGCAATTGGCCCGCGAAGTTCGTATAGACGCGGTTCTCGTTGCCATCCGGCAATGTTTCCACCGTCTGGTTCGTCCACTGGTTGACGTCCGTGCTCCCGCTCCTTGCTTCCTCGACCGTGGGATTGGCAAAATACCCCATGAGATATTCCTCGCGCCCGCCGTTGACCCTTTCCTTCACGACTCGCTGCTCATTGTCGTATTCAAAAAAGTGATCCGCGTAGGCCGCAATTTGCTCCTCGGTCGCGTCCTCGGGCTTCAGACCAGCCGCGGTCATTCGCTGATAGCTGGCATTGTACACGACGAACTTCATCCCATGGGCAAAGCCCCCGGTGTCGCCTTGCGAGTAGTACCGGTAGTGCTTGTTCGCCACGACGCCGAACCGGCCAGTCGCGCCGTCGAAATGTTCCACCGACACACTGCGCAGATCGCCCGCGTTGCCACCAGGCTCCGCCGTAAAATACCCATACTGCGCCCGGCGCACCGCTTGCCCATCGACTTGCAAAGTGGCTGTCGCCAGTTTTCCAGTGCCCCCACCGCCGGCGGGGTGGTGCTCATAGGAAAAGGCGCTCGATTTCCCATTCGCCTCCTGGGAAAAGCTTGTCATGCGGCCCGCGCTGTCGTAGGTGGGCGCGGCCTGGGCGCCGAACCGATCGACCATCAACTTGAGGTTCCCCGCCATCCCAGGGGCGTGACTCCCGGAGTTGTCGTGGAACACCGCCCCACCGCCATGCGGCGTGACCCAGGCAAACTCGCCATCGGTCGCGTTGTGCACGAGCTTGTCCCGCCCGCTAAACGCCGACAATGCGGTGCCCGAGACGGGCTGCCCAAACCAGCGGCTCTTGGTTCCGCTGTCGATCATGACGATCTTCTTCGGGTCGTTCGGGCCGGTCTGCGGATCGATGAAGGCGAGGGTCTTGAACTGCTTGACGAGCCAACTGTTGCCGTTCACCCCTACCGCGTTGTTCGTGAGCACGTTGGCGTAGCTGCGGGTGTGCCCCCACGGAATGCCAAAAGCCTTCGCCCCCAGGTCGTCCTCGTGAAATTGGATTTGCCCCGAAGAGTAGCGCACCGGCCTCCGCGTATTCGCGCTCACGCACTGCGCACCGCCCGGCGGCGGCGGCGCCGGGTCGTTCTCCGGATCCGGCTCGCAGCAGGAACCATCCGGGGACTCCGCGCAGCCATCGTTCCCAACTCCTTCATCCTCGTCGCAATCCGGATCGTTGTCGGGCGGGATCGGGTCCGGAGAATTGCTCGAACCGCTGGAGGCGGACCCATCGCTGGAGGCGGACGAATCACTGGAGCCCGACGAGTCACTGGAGCCCGACGAGTCACTGGAGCCCGACGAGTCACTGGAGCCCGATGAGGCACTGGACCCCGACGAGCCGCTGGAAGCTGACGAGCCGCTGGAAGCTGAGGAATCGGAAGAACTCGAGGAATGCGAGGAACTGGAGTGTGAGGAACTCGAATGGGACGAGCTGGAATGCGAAGAGCTGGAATGAGACGAACTAGAGTGGGAGGAACTCGAATGCGAAGAACTGGAATGGGACGAACTCGAGGAATGCGAAGAACTGGAGTGAGAAGAACTCGAATGGTACGAGCTGGAATGCGACGAGCTTGAATGAGACGAACTAGAGTCGGAGGAACTCGAATGCGAAGAACTGGAATGGGACGAACTCGAGGAGTGCGAGGAACTGGAGTGGGAGGAACTGGAATGCGACGAACTCGAGTGGGAAGAGCTGGAGTGCGATGAGCTGGAGTGCGATGAGCTGGAGTGCGATGAGCTGGAGTGCGATGAGCTGGAGTGCGAGGAGCTGGAGTGCGATGAGCTGGAGTGCGAGGAGCTGGAGTGCGACGAACTGGAGTGTGAGGAACTGGAATGAGAGGAACTGGAATGGGAAGAGCTGGAGTGAGAGGAACTGGAATGGGAGGAGCTCGAATGAGACGAACTCGAACTGGAGCCGGGTTCATCCAAGGACAGAGCGGTCAAACGCGCCGGCACTCGATCCTTCCGGACCTTCCGAACCGCCTTGGCCTGCGCCGGCTTTTTTGCTGGGACCGCCTTGGGCGCGCCCGCCCCCTTGGTTTTGGGAGTCTGGACCGCCGCCTTTTTTTTCACCCCGCCCGCGTTCCTTTTCGAAGGCGCAACCGCCTTCTTTTTCGGCGCCGGAACGACCCGCTTTGTCGAGGCCTGAACCGTTTCCTTTTTTGAGCCGCGCACAACCTGCTTCTGGGGGGACCGGATCGCCATATTCGAGTCTGTTACGGGTACAACCTTCCTGAGAGAACGCCCGCCAGCGGACGTGCGCCGCACGCTGTCGCTTTCATCTCGCTTTTTTTCATACCACTCGGCGAAGAAAGGCAGATTCTGCAAATCGACGCAATTAAAAACTTCAGGTCAGTGAACGTCCTGCCGGCGGGACGCCGCCGTGAAAACGCCGCACGAATAAATCGAGCAGGCGCGGGCTGACGGAACCTTCTGAAACCTCTGCATTGCCAAAGACGTGCGCCCGCCAGCTCCCATTTTTCGCCGTATGGAGCCGGGGGTCAGTCTGACAGACTTGACCCCGGCTTACGATTATCTGAGTTCAAGGACGTTGACCTGGGCGTGCTGAATGGCCTTCCGGAGATCCCTGGCGCTTTTTCCACTCTCGGTCGGCAAATGCCGATGATGCCATTCAATGTGCAAATCTTGAACTTTGCTCAGCGACTGATCCTGCAGCATCTTTCTCAGGACGGGAAATTCTGCTCCCTCGATATCCATTCGAACGATGATTCGCTCGGATTCCAGTTCGAGGACGAAGCGAGAAAAGTCGATCGCCGGGACGGTCACCGTCTTGCCGCCTAACAATCGACGATTGGACGACTGGAGCGCGGCCATCGTGGATCCGCAGCCGACGTTGCGGTGGCCGTTTTGCAATTGGAATTCCAGCTCGCCGTCTTCGATCCACACCGCCTGGCGATGAAATATCCCCACCGCTCCGAACTTTTCGGCAGAAGACAAAGCCGGACGATCGTCCAAATAAGGATTAGGTTCAAAAAAATGAACGACCCAGCTCTGATCAAAGTGATATAGGGCTGCCATCCCGCCCAGCGTCTCGCCAAAGTGCGCGCCACAATAGAGAAAGTGTTTTATCGGGGGCGACGGTGAATCCATCATGGGTCAGGCGGGTTTGCGGTTCGTCGCCGCCCCGCTGCGCGGCGGCCTGCGGCCTGCGGCCGCGCTCGCTGGCCAAGTCGCCGGGTTGTCCGCTGGCGACGACCGCGCATCGTATCTCCTGCTTGTCCGCATGCAATATTTGTATCCAGAAAGGGTCCCGCTGTCCATCTCCGGAAAGGATCACAAATCGCCTTTGTCCCGGGTCGCGTTTTCACAAACGAAGTGCTCTATCTCCTGGACCGCCACTGACGGAGCGCGCGCGTTCTTTCGGTTTTCCAATGCGGCGAGGATTGTTTCTTCGAAGAGCCGGGGTTCCATCGCGAGGTGATCGGCAAAATCGGGCTGCAGAACGAGTCTTCCGATCGTCGGAATGCCGTGGATCTTCATGTTCGTGACACACCGGACGAGTTGCATTTCCCGGCTGAGATTGTTCAGATCCATCGCGAGGAGGACGTTGACGGGGGTCAATAGACTCAAGACGGAGGCCGCGCCATGCAGTCCGATAAAGGACCAGCGACTAAAGAGGCCGGCCAGGAGTTGAACGGTCAGAAAAAACTGTTCACAACCGTGCTCTCTGAGCAGGTTTTGTTGGAACGCTTTGTCCATTCCCACCAGCGTCGGATCGTTCAAGCCGTTCAATTTCTCGATCAGTCGGCCGCTGACCCGGCATTTGAGTTCCACATTGGTGGCGCCTTCTGGAAGAAGGGATCGATTGGCGCGATACCAGGCCAAAGCGTCCCGCTCGATGGTTATCGGTTTGCTGCTGAAATGGGCGGCGATGGCCAATGTTTCCTCTTCGTCGAGCGGGAGCAGCTTGAAATTGCGGCGGTCGGCGTGAAATCCCATATCCCACTTTTCGATGTTCAGTTCCCGCTGCTGTCGCGCCACATCGAATCCGTAGGTGCTGATTCGACTGTGGGGACGAAATACCGACGAAGCCATATTCCTCGTCTCCTGCATGATGACGCGATGCCCAACCAGAGATGCAATGGGCAGAAAATTGCGGCAGCAGTGCACGACGACCTCAATATCCTGACGGTCGCAATCGCGGAAGAATTTCAGGTACTGAATATTAAACCATGATTCCTTCGGCCAGAGGAGGACATGGACCGACCTGCAAAAAACCCGGTGAGGATGCAAATCCAGGCTCGCCAGATTCTCTCCGCTCCACGATGGAACGACATTCAATATGACCGGAGCGGAGCGCTGATCCATGGTTGAGCCATTTCCACGATTGTGTATCTCCGGCGCAAGGCAATTAATACGATCCTGTCCACCTTCAAATACCGGCGGAAAATTTCCAGCAACATCACCGACCGAGTCGCGCGTCCGATCTCGTCCGAAACCGTGCAAGCCCTGAACTTGCCCATGCCGGCGTGTATGAAGCCAGTTGACATTGCTCTCCTTCAGCGATAGAGGCTCAATCCAGACATGGCTTGTTCTGAAACTGCGACCTCAACATGGAAAGGAGCTTCGCCCACGATCGTTGCATGCTGCTGCGTAAGCTCGCAAGAAATAGATGTGTTTAGACTGTGGCTCCCATTCTATACGCAGCGAGTTGACGCGATTGCCGTGGTGATTGTGATCGAAAAGGACGATGACCCCGAGGATCTGGAAAGCCTCTGTCAAAAGGCGGGCATTCATTATACAATTGATCGGCAACAAGACTTTTCTTGGGAACACGCAAAATCCGTCCTAGGTGTACTCGTCACAGAGATCACATGTTCATGGGTTCTCGATGTGGAAGTAGATGACTTCTTACCCGAGAATTCAGAAATCCGAGGCATTGTATCCGTTATGGAGACTGAAGGGGCTGATTTTGCGACCGCCACGATAATCGATCGATTAGCCTTTGGTGGTCGTTTGGCCACAACTGATGGAGTGAGCTCTTACGAAGAATTGTGTGTTCGCTTTCCCGTCTCTGCGGCGGTGACAAAGCGCCTTGCTCGAGGCTGCGTCAATCCGCCGAGCCTGCTTCGCTGGGCGAAGGTAAAAGAAATCGATACCCTACGCATGGGAGCCCCCAAATGTTCGAAGACTCTAATAGTGGAACGCTTTCGATGGCGAACGGGACTGGAAACGAGGCTTCAGCGAGACATTTGTATTCGTCCTGGATCGCACTCGTCTCGAATGCTGGAAAGTCAGCACATCCTCGACGAACTAAGAAAATTTGGGCGCATCCGTGCCGAGCGTTGGTTGACACCAAGAAGCCATCGCATCCATGGATGGATGAACTACGAGGATATCTATTGGCGAGCGGTTGCCGCCGTTCACGAGTGCGGAAAACTCGTCGAAGTTGGGGTGTGGCAAGGACGTTCCCTATGCTACCTCGCGGAGATCGGTGTGGCAATGGGGAAACACCTGCAAATTTATGGAGTCGATCCTTTTCGCAATTTCGTCGCCGTTGACAGAAATTATCCAACAGAATTGCGCGAAACTGTACGCAACCATTCCTGGATGCATATCGCTGCCGGAAATCTTCACAAGCAAGGGATGCTGGACTATGTGGAACTCCTGCAACTGACCAGTTTACAGGCGGCTCGGATCTTCGAGAGAGAAACGCTAGATTTTGTCTGGATTGACGGCGAACACAGTTACGAGGCTGTTATGGCCGATATCCGCGTATGGTGGCCTTTGGTTAAACGTGGCGGTGCGCTTGCGGGGCATGACTACGTCAAGCGTTCAGTCCGAAAGGCGGTGCATGATAGCGTATTCTCAGGGGGTTCGCTAACTCAAGTGGGCACTTCTTTTCACATCTCTAAATCCTAATTGAGTGGGCATCTTCCAGCCGGCATATATCGCAGCCTGGCCGCGACGTGCGAAGCAGTCAGGTGAGGGTCAGTCTATGGCGTCGCCAGCTTGCTCGCATGGAATGCTTGTATTCACGGAAGCCCGGGCTGGCCGTGCCGAAACGATCCCAATGAATTTTGTTCTGAACCACATGTTCACAAACGGGGTTTTCATCTCCTGGATCACAGACGCGCCCGCTTGCTCTTTCTATTCCCCGGTGCGGCAAGACTGCCTCCTCAAAGGACCACGGGCCTCTGGGGAGCGCCTCTAATTTTTGGAGTCAACTGTAAAACCATGCGACTTCAGTATCTGCTGGAGATTCTCCGAGGCGAGCGGAAATCCCAGGGTATTTTTGCACGTGCACATCATTTCCGCCTGCCAGACCGATGATGGGTGAAAATGAATTCCTACGATCGGCTGTGAAGCCACGGCGTATTGTTCCTTTAAAATTGTTCCACGCGAATATGTTGTAGCGCTTATTGAGAAAACAAAAAAGATCCGGCTCCAACTTATGCAGGTAATTTGCGGCCTTTTCCTCGCTTAAAAAACCTCTTTTCCAAGAAATCTCTGACAGTTGCCTTAATCTCTCGAAAGTGTGGATAGAACAATCGGAAAGTATGACGCTACAGGAATTGATGTGCGAAGGCGGATGTAGCACCCGCCCTGTTGTCAGCGCGCCGTAAATACCGATGTCCACCCCCCCTACAGGTTCAGCACGGTCCGGCTCGGCCATCTGGAACAAATCTAGATCGGTCAACCAATAGGGCCCGGCCAAAATTCCGTTTTTGAAAAGCTCGGCAATATACCACGCCTTAACGCAATTGCGCTTGAAAGGAAAACTGTTCGGCCGATATTCGATTGCTCGGACTCCGTTGTAGGAAAACGGAATGTTGGTGACCATGATAATCTCGTCCGGGCGATAACCTAAAGAAAGGCAATGATCGACCTGTACGTAACACAGCCTTCTTGACTCCTCGTCCATCCGAATGTCCTTGGAGAGATACAAAAAGAGTCTTTTCATGACGTGGGAGGGTTATTTCTTATTTTCATGAGGGAATGCGCTTTGCAATACCGTAAGGCCGAGAAATGGACAGAGTGTTTCCCAGCCATCACCAGAGCAGATGTTCATTACCAATAGTTTGTCTCGACGACCTCGGAAATGCTCAGTCACTGCCTCTGTATGGCGTTGGAAGGCCGCCGTGAAAGCTCCCTCATCGAAGTCGGTCCTTCCGTAACACATGAACCGATGTTCGAGACGCCGTAATGGACCCGCTTGCTCCCGTCTCCTGGCGTACGAGCTACACGACGAAAGCCATGAGGGAACATCCCGGACCGTCAGGACGAACTTTGCATCCGGGTATACAAAATCCAGAAACCGAAATCGCCAGGCGACGGAAATATCGTTTGCAAAATCACACCCGGCTATTTCGTCCAAGTTCCGAGGTGCGTGCTTTGCACGGAAACCGAGCAGCGACATGGCGATCGCCAGGCTGGTTGTGCCCGTTTTTCCGAGGCCAATTCCAAATACCTTCCCACGCATCGGTGCCTGTGGCCCCTGCGATGGGTGGAGTAGCAGGCCTGGCCTGATGTTTCCACCCTCAGCGACGTCTCCTTTGATCGGGTTCATTGCACGAAACCCATGAACTCCGCATTATTTCATGGTTCGCGTCCAGCGCATTCGTCGCGAAGTGCCGCACCGGGGATTTTGGCGACTGGATTCTTTCGAAAAATCATCAGGTTGCGCAAGATGTAAGGAGGAGCGCCAAGGTTCTCCCATTGTTTCACGGTCACGGCCGTTTCGTCGTCCATATAATGAAGGTCCCGTTCACAAAACAGGGAAATCCACTCCTGTTTCGGTCGCAAGTTAATATGACAGGTGCCCCGTTGTCCAGGCGGGGCGCAAGTAAGGACAACCGTATCCGCCATACTAACCCACCCGCGCCGTCCGGCAAAAGGCGGGATGGCGGCACGCTTTTAGCGTGAAGCCTGTGCGGCGGCCCAAGCCGTCGGAGTCAACTCGGCGATGCGCTGGGCCGGCCAGTTCGGGATTCGTGG